>DIUW01000001.1 GCA_002423125.1 Legionellaceae bacterium UBA6148
GGTTTATCGGGTATTGCACTTCGATAGAGCCACATGTAACTTAGCGACGTATTTTTTCGATTGGGCTCATCCATCACCTGAAGTGGTGTTTCATCGGCCTGTATATAGCCCGATGCGATTAATGACCTCATCAAAGCATCTCGCATTGGCATGCAGACTTCGGCAGCAGCCATTATCCAACCACACACCGTATTTCTTGCTATTTCAATGCCCATTCGTTGCCATATTTTCTCTTGTCGATACAACGGTAGATGGTCTTGATATTTACTGATTATTGTATAAGCAACAAGACTGGGTGCTGCCATGCTTTTAGGTAGAAACAACTTCGGCATCGATGCAATGGTTACACCTTCGTCGCAACGGTTGCATGCATACTTGGGTCGAACGTGTTGAATGACTTTAAGTTGAGCTGGAATAACTTCTAATTGCTCAGTAACCTCTTCACCAATACGTTGTTTTAAACAACCACAAGCACATTGTTTTTCGTGCTCAGGAACATCATGCTCAATCACTTCGCGGGGTAAGTTGTCAGGCAATGGTCGGCGCTTGGGTTTGTTGCGCGTATAGGTTACCGTGATGGTGTTCTCTTCTTCTTTGGGAAGCTCTTCCGTTGGGACTGAGTCAGCCTCATCAAATTGCAGCTCAAGCTGAAGCACATTGCTTTCAGATGAGCGTGCATAGTTGCGTTGTTGCGCCAATTTAAACTGCTCAAGTACTTGACGATAACGCGCATGAAGCCGCTCGATTTCTTCTTGCTGAGAGAGAATCAAGGCATCTTTTTCTTCAATTGATATTGGTAAATCTATCGTCTTTTTCATGATGGAATTATACCATAACCGCTATGATTTTACTGTGTTTTTTTTAATAAAAATCACGATAAATTGGTGGGTCTTCACCCTGATAATGAACGAATTTATTGCTCGCAAGTAACCAGTTAAAATGCTCATGAGTTAACTCAAGATGACCTTGGATATTACGTGGAAAAATGAATTTTCCTTTATCAAGGCGTCGGTACCATATAGAAGTGTAATTAATGAATCAAAATTACATTAATCTTTTTGTCATTTCGACACAATCAAGAGCAATGCCTGATGAGAGCCTATGTGAACTTAATGTATCTCCTAAATAACCCATATGATGATAAAATGCGGTGGAATTAAGGGTCGCAGACAACTTTAGTTCATTAATATTATTTTTTCGTGCTAAATCTTCTAGTTGTAAAAGTAGTTTCTTACCAATACCACGTTTACCCATCCGGGGTTTTAAATACAAACTATCGATGCTTTTTTTGTTTATATTTAATAGTCCAAGACCGACTATTTCATCATTTTCTTGGGCGACAATATATATATTTGACGAATTGTTGGCATAATCTTCAGGTTTTTTTAGTTCAATCCAAGCTGCAATAGACTCTTGAGATTAAAAATCAGAGCAATAGTATTTTATTTAGTCGATATGTACGTTATACATTACTTCACAATCTTCATTTTTAGCAATTCGAAAAGTTATCATGCTAATCCTTATTCTTTAATAACCCGAAGATAAATATCACCAAGTATCATTGCTTTCAGTGGAAAAGTTAACAATTATTTTATAGACCCAACTCACTATGAGAGCCCAATCTAACCAACTGTAACGTTTCCGCGTGTGGTTTGCGATAAATTAAAACCAAATCAGGCTTAATATGACAATCACGATGGTCATGCCAATTATTAGATAATGCATGATCACGATGCTTAGCTGCTAGCGATTTGTCTCGCGCTAACGCATCAATAACTTCAACAAAAATACCACTTAAGGCAGATTTATGTTTGCCTTTTATTTCACGCTTATAATCACGTCTGAACTGTGTCGTGTATTCAATCGTCCTCATTATTTAAATCATCCATGAGCGATTGAACGGTTTTAAACGATTTTAACTGCCCTCGACGTGCTTCCTTCATGGCATTGATAGTTTTCTGATTTGGAATAAGGGGTTCAAAAGGTAATGCATGCTCTTTAGCTATACGTGTTAACAACATACGGAATGCATCAGATACGGTTAATCCCATCGATGCGAGCACGGCTGAAGCCTCTTCTTTAATATGCTCATCAATTCTTGCTCTTACCACCGCATTAGTAGTCATTATATCTCTCCTATATATGAGCCACATTGTAGCACAAAATTCATATTCGTGCGTATCTATTCGCATTCTTTCGTTTATGGTAGGATATACAATGTTGGGTAAGATTTTGGGTAAGCTTCGAGTCCATATTATTTTAGTTAATTAAAATCAATCAGTTACATGCCGGTTCGATTCCGGCCCTGGATCCCGAACATTAAGCGCGACTAAAGCTCGCAGGCTCGCCAAGTCGCACTAAATTCCGGGACGACAATCACAGATGCCATCCAAAAACTGCGGTTCCGAGTATAAAGCTAATTTTGAATATGCTCAATTTACTAATGCAGGTTTATCAAGCGCAATGAGGAACAAGGCCTGTTATGAGTAATCCCTATTTTAATTTAATTCGTGCCGTTTGGCGAAATGGAAAACCTTGGCGTGGCAAAATTTTCGGCTATTATATTGCCTTTATTGTCGCTTCTATTTATCCTTGCGAATTACCTTATAAACCATGCTGGTTTATGCTGCGCCGGAGATACGGTTACAACAGCGCAGCGTTTTTTTAATCTAAAGAAGCCGGTGAAGGGGGGCCTTGAAAAGTGGGGGGCCCTGTTGCTTGTGTATTATAAAAGCCATACCGATGTGGAGGTCTGATATCACTACTGAAAATACCATTATCAAAAGACAACCCTTTTTCTTTTGTGACTAAGAGGCGTGGTGTAACACCCTTTCGATCTGCTATATCTGGATTAGCGCCTACATCAATAAGCCAGTTTAGCAAAGCAATTCGATGTTCTTTTTGCGCTACTGATAAAGACGGCTTAAAACGATCAATGATCTGATATAGACAAGTCTCGCCAAAATAATCTTGTGCGTTTGGGTTAGCACCTAGCGCTATTAATGCATAAAACTTGTCGCGCGTTATGGTTTCAGGGGCAAGCTCAGCATTAACCCTTAGATGTATTGCCATGTGATGGTTGTTATTAAAAGAGCGTTGCGCATGGGTGGACGATGCAGCCAATCCGTATTTTGATGCCATTAAAGAAGACCGCTATGTTAACTGATGTGATAAAAAATGATTATTACCAAGCATTACTCGATAAAAACACCAACTATGAGGGCGTGTTTTATGTTGGGGTTAAAACCACCGGTGTATTTTGTCGACCAACTTGCCCTGCAAGAAAACCCAAATTTGAAAATTGCGAGTTCTATCAAACCGCACAGGAAGCTCTGCTCGCCTCCTTTCGTCCCTGCAAGCGATGCCGTCCTCTATCTCACCCCAATCAGGTATCTGATATTGTGCGCATGTTGGTTGAAGCGGTCGAATTAAATCCTTCCAAGCGATGGAAAGACAGCGATTTTGATGCGTTGTCTATCGATGCATCCACCGCTCGTCGCCAATTTCAAAAACGATTTGGCATGACGTTTGTTGAATATGCCAGAGCGCGCCGTTTGGGGCTGGCTTTCAAACAGATTCGTAATGGTGAATCAATCATTGATGTGCAACTGAATGCTGGATTTGAATCCAGCAGTGGTTTTCGCGATGCGTTTTCCAAAATCATGGGGGCACCGCCTTCATCAATGAAAAATCAACTCCAAGTTTTAAAAGCATCTTGGTTGGATACGCCACTTGGACCCATGGTTGCTATTGCATCTGAAGATGCCTTGTATCTTTTGGAATTTGTTGACCGCCGCGGGTTGGAGCGAGAAGTTGAACGTCTGCGGCAACGAACAAAGTCCGCTATTATTCCTGGTGTGACCGCGCCGATCGTATCGATTGAACAGGAATTAAAAGCCTGGTTTGATGGATCGCTGAAGATATTTAAGACCCCCCTGTTTTTACTGGGCAGTCCTTTCCAAAAAAGCGTTTGGGAAGGACTGTGCCGTATTCCATATGGTGAAACCCGAAGTTACCTTCAGCAGGCCACGACGCTTTGTAGTCCATCTGCTTGTCGCGCAGTTGCCAATGCGAATGGGGCGAATCAGATTGCTATTGTTATCCCATGTCACCGGATCATTAATAGTAATGGTGAGCTGGGCGGATATGGCGGTGGTATTGCGCGTAAACAATGGTTGATTGAGCATGAAAAACAATGCCTGAGTAAATGTTTTAGGCGACTCGATTATCCCCAAGCTGATCGGGATCCGTTGCAAAACAGTTGATATTCGATAAGGTGGTTTTTGCAATATTGGCTACGGCTTCTTTGGTGAAAAATGCCTGATGACTCGTAATCACAACGTTTGGAAAAGTCTGTAAACGTAAAAATGTTTCATCATGAATAATGGTTTCAGATAAATCACGGAAAAATAAATTTTCCTCCTCTTCATAAACATCCAATCCAAGATAACCAACTATCCCCTTTTTAAGACCTTGGATCATCGCTTTAGTGTCAATTAAACCACCGCGACCAGTATTAATAATCATCACACCCGGTTTCATTTTCGAGATTGATTCTTTATTCAAGATGTGTCGTGTTATTTCAGTCAGAGGACAATGCAAGCTAATGATATCCGACTGACGACACAACTCATCAAATGAAACATATGTCACTCCCATTGCCAGACATGCAGAATTTTCAACGACATCAAGCGCCAACAACTGACAACCAAATCCATACATAATTCGAGCAAAGGCAGTACCAATTCGTCCTGTACCAACAATACCAACAGTCTTACCATGTAAATCAAATCCCAATAAATGCGTCAGTAAGAAATTATGCTCTCTAACCCATTGATAAGCACGGTGAATTTTACGATTTAAGGTCAGGATCAAACCAACCGCATATTCCGCAACAGCATAGGGCGAATAATTGGGTACACGAACAATCGAGATTCCTAACTTTTCTGCAACAGCCACATCAACATGATTAAATCCAGCCGATCGCAATGCAATCAGGAGAATGCCATTTTTATGTAGTCGCTCTAATGTGGCCGCATTAAGGCTATCAGTCACAAAGCAACACACTGCATCGAAGCCCTCGGTCAACGCAGCTGATTTTTCATTTAATGCCGATTCAAAAAAAACGAGTTCATGCTGATAGTGCTTGACCTCTTGTTCAAAAATTGATTTTTCAAATGCTTTGGTACTAAAAACCGCTACTTTCATAGTCATTCCTATGTTTCATTTTAAATACTGAGCTAATAACCTATCCAACACATTGGCAAAAATCTGAATTTCTTTGGGACTAAATTTTTCAGGCCCACCTCGAACCATCTGAGCACCTCGCAGTACCTCATTCATATTTCTGCGAGCCAGCAATTGCTTAATGTTATTCGACGTATACATCTCTCCACGTGGATTGAGTGCAATGCCTCCACGCGTGACGACCTCATCTGCAAGAGGAATATCGGCTGTTATGACTAAATCACCGGGTAGCATCGTATCGGTGATGTATTTATCCGCTACATCAAACCCAGCCCCTACCTGCCAACGCTTAATAAACTGAGAAGGAGGAACAGTCACGGCATGATTCGAAACAACAATTAAAAGTAAGCGAGTTCGCACCGCTGCGCGGAATAGAACGTCTTTAATCACTTTGGGACAAGCATCCCCATCCATCCAAATTTGCATGATTTTTATCACTCAACTTTACTGAATTTAAAATTTTGACTTAATAATCAATCTGTTATTATTTTAGTCGAATTACCGGCGAAACCCGGTATCCATTGATTTATAAAGATTTAACCTGGAAAAAGCAGTTGGAGGATGAGAGAAAGACAGCAACGGCGATCAGTACCGCCCCACACCGACGATCGATACAGCAAGGGCGGAAATTACTCAGCAACTACGAAAACGCATTGAGGCATAACGCAATTAATGCCCCAGGGAAAACGCCATAATAGAGTAAGGCTAAGCAATTAACTGAAAAAAGTAAACTCGTGCCTTTAGGTATCTGAATAACCGCTGTGGATACCGCTTCATCGAAATACATAACTTTGATAATGCGTAAATAATAAAACGCACCAATGACCGCGAATACTAAACCGAGTATAGCAACCCATGTCATCTGAACGTCCACTAACGCTTTTAATACCAGCAGCTTCGCAAAGAATCCAACCGTTGGTGGAATGCCAGCCATGGACAACATCACAATCATCATCATGAACGCGAGCCATGGACTACGCTTGTTCAAGCCTTTCAGATCATCTACTTGCTCAATCTCAACACCACCATGCGACAGAAGCACAAGGAAGCCAAACGCAGCAACCGACATAAGCGCATAAATAAGTACGTAATACAATGCTGCGGCATAACCCGCAGCCGTTGCTGCCAGTACACCAAACAATGCGTAACCCATATGAGAAATAGCTGAATAGGCAAACAGACGCTTGACATTATTTTGAGCAATTGCGAGCAAATTACCCGCCCCTGCAGATAACAACGCTAATACCATGATGATTTGTTGCCATTGGGCAATCTCACCAGCAAAAGACACCGTCAAAATTCGCAAGGCCATGCCCACTGCTGCAATTTTAGGTGCAGCACTTAAAAACAGCGTTACCGACGTTGGGGCTCCGGCATAAACATCTGGGGCCCACATATGAAACGGTGCTGCGGCAAGCTTAAACGCAATACCTGCCAACATAAACACTAACGCGAATACGATCAAACTACTTTGCTGCTGTGAATTGACAGCCACAACATTGGCAGTTGTTGATAAATCAAGGCTGCCCGTTGCGCCGTACAATAACGACATGCCATAGAGCAACATCGCTGATGCAATTGATCCCATAACAAAATACTTCATTGCAGCTTCCGAGCCATCCGCATGACGCCGTTGAATGGCAACCATCGCATACAAAGGAAGAGAAAGTAATTCCAAACCAAGATAAATGGTTAAGAGAGAATGAGCCGAAACAAGCGTCATCATGCCAAGCGTTGAAAACAAGCCTAAAACATAAAAATCACCTGATGAAATCTGGCGCTCTTTCATGTAATGACTTGAATAAACAAAACACAGTATCACGCTCACCAGGATGAACAATTTCATCAACTGTGCCATATCATCACTGACAAACAGGCCATGCAAAATTACAATAGAATATTGACCCAAATAAAGGTAACTAATGATACTGGCCAGCACCAGGCCAACGACGGATACCATCAATACAATAGGTGACTGCATGCGAGGGCGTAAAAACAGTTCAGCCAACAAAGCAAGACATGCTGTTGCTAGAATCACCATTTCAGGAAGAGCTAAGTGTATATTGTCTAATAATCCAGTCATGTTTGGTGCCTTATAATTTTGATTTATCAGCTTGAGCCAATGTATGGCTAACCGATTGGTGAACGTATTCCAATATAGGTTTAGGGTATACCCCCATGGCAATGACCATCACTGCCAATAGAACATAAGCACTGGTTTCAAATGGTGATAAATCCTTAAGCTCAGCAACTCGAGGATTTTTAATAGCGCCGAAAATAACCCGTTTATACATCCATAGTGTATAAGCTGCACCAATAATGAGCGTTGTTGCCGCCCAAAATGCAACCCAAAATCCAGCCTGAATACTTCCCAAGATAACCATGAACTCACCTACAAAACCCGAGCTTCCCGGTAGTCCGGCATTCGCCATGGCAAACAACATAAAAAAGCTCGCAAACACGGGCATGGTATTCACAATTCCACCAAAATCACTCACTTGCCGAGTGTGCATGCGATCGTACACGAACCCTACGCCCGCAAACATTGCACTGGAGACAAACGCATGCGAAATCATCACAACAATTGCGCCTTCCAAAACTAACCCTGCTGTCTGAAGACTTGCATTAGCAGTGATTGCAAAAATAGCAAAACAACCCAGCGTGACGAACCCCATATGCGAAATAGAAGAGTATGCGATGAGGCGCTTCATGTCTTTTTGAATCACAGCGATTAAACCCACATAAACAACCGCTATAAGCGACAGTACAATCATGAGCGGTGCATAATGTCGACAGGCATCAGGCACAATCGGCAACGAAAATCGAATGAAGCCGTACGCTCCAAGCTTTAATAAAATAGCCGCAAGGACAATCGACCCTCCTGCGGGGGCTTCGGTATGCGCATCAGGCAACCAAGTATGCACTGGAAACATCGGGACTTTAATGGCAAATCCAAGAAAAAAGGCAATGAAAATCAACGTCTGCGCAGTCATCGTTAATTTAACCGCATAGAAGCTTTCAATGCTAAACGAGCCCGCTGTATAACCGAGATACAAGAACGATGCTAACATCAAAACGGAGCCTAAAAAGGTGTATAGGAAAAATTTAATAGCGGCATATACTCGATTATCCGATCCCCAAATCCCGATGATTAAATACATTGGAATGAGTGTTGCTTCCCAGAAAATATAAAATACAATGGCATCCAGACTTGAAAAAACCCCGACCAACAACCCTTGCATGATTAAAAAAGCCGCTTGATACTGTGCCACTCGTTTTTTTATGCTTTCCCATGTGGCAAGAATAACAACTAGATTGGTAAAAATACTCAGCGCAATCAACAGAACCGATAATCCATCTACGCCCATAGCGTAATGAATCCCAAGTGCTGGCAGCCATTCGATATCATCCACAAATTGCATAGAGGACGAGTCAAGATTAAATCCTGTTAGCAATGGTATACACAGCACTAGAGTCAATAGCACGGTGAATAAAGACAGATAACGGGAAATATTCGGATTATTGTCATCCCCAGTCAGTAAAACAAATACTGAGCTTACAATGGGTAGACCTATCAATAAATTAAGTAAATGATGCATGCGCCCTAACCTTAAATATCGTTAACGTAACAACAACCAACATAGAAAACCAAATAAACCAAATAACATAACGGCAATATACTGGTAAAGATAGCCTGTTTGAATCTTACGAATATGAAGCGCAAGCCATCGAACAGTGTGCCCTGTTCCATTCACAATCAAACCATCGATCATACGCTGATCACCAATTCGATAAAAACTCTCACCAAGGCTCTTTGATCCTTTTATAAAGAAAAAATTATTGAATGTATCAAAACCATACTTATCCACTAAAATTCGATAAGGCCAAGAGAATACTCGTGCGAGGATACCAGGAATCTGTGGTAGCGCAATATAACAAACCCAAGCAACGAGGATTCCCGCTAAAGTTGCCCAGAAAACCCAAGAATCAACCGCGTGCAGCATTGAGTGCCATGGCGAGACCACTTCATGCGCCATCTCAGCCAACACATTGTGGCTCGGCAGTACAACGATAGATTGCTCCAAAACACTCGGCGTATTGTATAACATCGGCATATACAAAATATAACCAACAATCACTGACGGAATTGCGAGAAGCACGAGCGGCAACCAAACGACCCATGGTGATTCGTGAACATGAGACAGGGTATGCTCATCCATTCGAGGTTTTCCATGGAACGTCATAAAAAATGACCGGAAGGTATATAAAGCTGTCACTACCGCCCCAACTGAAACACAGAAGTAAGCATAAGAGCTTCCCGGAATCGATGATAGTTTAGCGACTTCGATAATCGTGTCTTTCGAGAAAAATCCAGCAAAAGGAGGAATAGCACAGAGAGCTAAACAGCCAATAAAAAATGTCACATAAGTGATTGGCATTTTACGCCATAGTCCACCCATTTTACGCATATCCTGTTCATGATGCATGCCCAGAATCACAGATCCTGCACCAAGGAAAAGCAAGGCTTTGAAGCAAGCATGCGTTAACAAATGAAATATTCCTGCACTATACGCTGAGGCGCCCATAGCGACCATCATATACCCCAACTGCGAAAGCGTTGAGTAAGCAATCACTCGTTTAATATCGTTCATCACAAGTGCTAATATTCCAGTAAACAAAGCACCCGTTGCACCGATGACTAAAATCACTGTCAATGCCGTTTGGGACAATTCCATGAGAGGAGAAATTCGAGCCACCATAAATACACCAGCGGTCACCATCGTCGCAGCATGAATTAAAGCAGAAATAGGCGTTGGACCTTCCATGGATTCTGGCAGCCACACATGGAGTGGAACTTGCGCTGATTTCCCCATCGCACCAACAAATAAGAGTAAACAAATTACAGTAGCAACCGACCAAGAATGCCCACTGAATAACATGATCGTTTGGTTAGCCATGACCGTAGCACTTTGAAATACCGTCGCATAATGCAAACTTCCCGCATAGGCCAAAACCAATGCAATCCCAAGAACAAAACCAAAGTCACCCACTCGGTTAACAAGAAACGCTTTAAGACTACCTTCAAGTGCTGATTCTTTTTGATACCAAAAACCAATCAATAAATACGAGACCAATCCGACACCTTCCCAGCCAAAAAACAATTGTAAAAAATTATTCCCTGTCACGAGCATCAGCATCATAAACGTAAATAACGAGATATAACTAAAAAACCGTTGGTAACCATCATCATCAGCCATATATCCGATACTATAAACATGTACCAAAAGTGATACGAAAGTGACAATAACCATCATGACAACAGTCAAGGGATCAATCAAAAATCCGATGTTAAAGAGATAGGGAAATTGAGACCCTCCACTCGCCCATATGTATAGGTTCTCATCAACAATAGGAGCCACGCCGGATAGAATTGCATACGCTAGATAAGCAGATAGCCCAAATGATATCATTAAGCCACCAATAGTGACTGAATGAGCGCCGACTCGACCAATCGCATGGCGAAAAAATCCAGCAATCAACGAACCAACTAAGGGCGCTAAAACCGCAATCAAACAGTACTGTACAATATTCACGATAACTACCCTTTCAAATGATTCATCTGGTTGACATTAATATTGCCTCGATTTCGATAAAGCAACACGACTATCGCCAAGCCAATCGAGGCTTCCGCTGCTGCAACGGTTAATATAAAGAAAACAAACACCTGACCGGCCAATCCATTATAATAATGTGAGAAGGCTACAAAATTAGTATTCACCGCCAATAACATCAGTTCAATACAAATAAGCAATAAAATAACATTTCGACGATTCAATAGAATGCCAACCAAACCTAAGCCAAACAAAATGGCGCTTAGAATTGTATAGTGCGCAACGGGTATCATTTTCTAATTTTCTCACTTTTATTTGTTATTCATACGTTCAATGTGTTCGCAATGCATCTCTTACCCACACTCCGGGGCTTATACACAGCGCATCGGTGGCATAGAGTAAATATCCACCCTTCTTACGTTAATTTTTTTACCAATGTCACTCGGTCTTCTCGACGCGTCATAATCTGGCTGACAATGTCTTGTCGTTTAGATCGAATGGGCGCTCGGTGGACCAACGTAATTGCCGCGATTATCGCCACTAACAAAATAGCGGCTGCCATCTCAAAAGCAAATACATAATCAGTGTATATAACCTCACCCAGAGCTTCTGTATTCGACTGCGATTTCGTTGTAACGAGATTATTATCAAATAAACCCGCTGTCGTGACAGCGGGTGTTTCTCCCGGCACTATTCCCACCGCATTTATATACTGCGTTTGAGGAATAACAATCATTAATAAACTGACAAGGAGCGCTACCAAAATTAATCCAAATGGTAAATATCGAAGAACATGAGTCTTCGAAACTTCAACGTCGATGTTCAACATCATGATCACAAATAAAAATAGCGTCATTACTGCACCCACGTAGACAAGCACCAGTATCAGCGCTAGAAACTCGGCAGCAAGCAACAGCCAGAGTGCCGCGCTTGTAAAAAACGCCAGCACTAAAAATAAAGCACATCGGACAGGGTTATTCTGAGTAATCACCATTGTAGCGGAAAACACAGTAACGACTGCAAAAAAGTAAAAAGTAACTTGATTTAATAAATCATGCATAGCAGACCCCGTTAACGGTATTTTTCATCGACAAGCCGATCGGCAGCTAATTTTGTTTCCATCATATCGCCAATAGCAAGCAACTTTTCTTTTGTCATAATATTTTGACCTCGCTCACTAATATGATAATGCTGTATTGGAGTAACAACGATGGAGTCGACTGGACAAGATTCCTCGCATAACCCGCAATTGATACACTTAAATACATCGATATCGTAACGCGTTGTGCGACGTGAGCCGTCTTCGCGCTCCTCAGAGTCAATCGTAATCGCTAGTGCAGGGCAAACGGCTTCACACAATTTGCATGCAATACAACGCTCCTCTCCATTTGGATATCGACGCAATGCCAAAGCGCCTCGAAAACGCGGAGAAATAGGCGTTTGTTCCTCTGGAAACTGAACGGTAATTTTTTTCTTAAAAAAATATTTACCAGTCACACTTAAACCAGCAAGCAATTCCAACAGCAGAAAGCTGCGGACATAATGCTTGATATATCGATATACTTTTTTCATCTGTTCACTCATCAAAACCATGGTTTAACTTGCATGACAACCATAAGAGCCGTCACAATGACCCACACAATAGTAACAGGAATTAACACCTTCCAACCAAGCCGCATCAACTGATCATAACGATATCGTGGAAAAGTAGCTCGCACCCAAAGATAAACAAACAAAAAGAAAGAAACTTTAAGCATCAACCAGACAAAGCCAGGAACAAAAAAGAACACGCTCCCAAGAAATGACATGTTTTCAAAAGGTGAAAGCCATCCACCCATAAACAACAACGTAATCATCGTTGAAATCAGAATCATGCTCGCATATTCAGACAAGAAGAATAGAGCAAAACCGATGCCCGAATACTCAACATGGAACCCTGCTACAATTTCTGATTCTCCTTCAGCCATATCAAACGGAGCACGATTTGTTTCAGCTACGCCGGCAATCCAAAAAATCATAAACAGCGGGAATAAGGGAACAAACCACCAATGAAGTATCCCACCATGTTGTGATAACACAACATCCGTAATATTCATACTCCCCGCCGCAAGCAATATACCAACCAACGCAAAACCCATTGCAATTTCATATGAAACAGTTTGGGCAGCACTTCTTAACGCCCCAAGCATGGCATATTTTGAATTCGACGCCCATCCAGCAATTAGAACACCATAGACTCCGAGAGAGCTCATTGCGAATAAGTATAAAACTCCGGCATTAATATTCGCGAGAACCATACCTTCAGAAAATGGAATCACTGCCCAGCCGACCAGTGACGGCACTAGTGCAAACAAAGGTGCGATGACAAACAAATATTTATTCGAACGCGTTGGAACGATAATTTCTTTAAGAATCAGTTTAATTAAATCGGCAAACGGTTGCAGTAACCCTTTAAAACCAACCCGGTTAGGTCCAATACGAACCTGCATATAGCCAATCACTTTCCGCTCTGCATAAGTGAGATAGGCAACACAAATCAGCAACGGAAAAACAATAACCAGAATTTTGATAACCACCCAAAGAAGGAGGCTGATATTTTCTAACATGTCGTTACCTTTTTTAACACTTAATCGTTATTTCAGAAAAAGCATGTCCGAGATCGGTTGTTTCAACCATAGCATTGGGCAACCAAACCACGTCGATAGCCATCCGTTCATTTTGAATAATCGGCAATGTTATCTCAATATTACCTTGAGATACAGTAGCTGTTTCACCTAAGCCCAATCGGGCAACCGTTTGTGGATGAATCTGAACGCCCGCAGCATCCGCTGCAGCACACTCCTGCAAAGCAGTCGCATGGCGAACAATCGCATCAGAACGATAGAGTGGCCATTCACCAATCCGAGTGACCTCATGCTTATTCACTGGAAGTGACTCAGAATAAAAAGGAATATATTTGCGCGTAGGCATCCTATTGACTATGGGCTTGATCTCTTCCAACACCGCTTGAGTAGAAACAAAATCAAATCCTTTGCAGTGGAGCAAATTGCCTAACACACGTAAAATTTTCCAAGCTGGACGAGACTCGCCTCGAGGCACAATGCCTCCTTTAAATGTTTGCCATGTGTGGTCAACATTAATATAGGTTCCTGACGTTTCAGAGTAAGGAGCCATCGGCAGAACAACATCAGCATAATCCTGTGTTGCCTCAGTAAAATAGGCGGACAGTACAATAACAAATTCAGCACCCAACATCGATTGCCTTGCTCTAAATGGATTCACAAAGTCAAACCCAGGATCGACCGCCATTAACAAATAGCCTTTCAACTTAGCATCAAGTGCAGCATTCACATCAAGACCTGGGGTTTCGACCGCCTGCCCTGCAAGCGTTCGATGCGGAATCATCCCCGCAAGCCATGCACCTGCTGCATTAGCGCCGGTCGTGAATCGAACTACACGCGCACCACTCAGTGTTTGAATTTCGGATATCAGTAATCGAAGCAGTGCGGCTTCAGGATGATTTTCACATAACGCACCCGTAATCACCACTGCATTCGGACGGCGAAGAGCAGCTGCCATCGAGAGGGTTTGCTCATCGGGCGCTAATCCAATGACCAATTTTTGAACATCATGTGATAAATACGTGGAATCTTCCACCAAAGCCAACACTAACGTGGCCAATTGCATAGGAAGATCCAGCGGAGCAACTATTTTGCGCTCAGAAAGTTCAAAATGATAATCATAATCCACCGGATTCATTGCGTAAATTTTTGCACCATTCACAAACGCTTTACGGACACGAAGACCTGCCAATGGCACTTCCCTATCAATATTGCAACCAAACAATAAAATTGATTCTTGCGCTTCAATATCGGCATACGGCAAGGAGCTCTCGGGCATTACGGGTTGACCTTCTTGATCTCGGAAATCAGTTTGATGAAGTCGATGGTCAAGATTATTCACACCCAATTCACGCATCAGTTTTTGCAGTAAATACAACTCTTCAAGAGTAGAAGAAGCCGAAGCAAATGCTGCAAATTGTTCGGGACCATGTTGCTTAATCACACGACTCAATCCATCCGCTGCAAATTTCAGTGCGGTTTCCCATTCAACGGCTTCCCACTGCCCATTGCGCTTGATCATGGGTTTCGCTGCACGATCAGGATGATTCATTCCCTGATAACTGAAGCGATCACGATCAGATAACCACGTTTCGTTAATGGATTCTTTTTCTTTTGGCACTACACGCATGAGTTCATTACGACGCACATGTAATAAAACATTCGAGCCTAGGCAGTCATGAGGCGCAATACTTTCATGTTGTGTCATTTCCCATGCTCGCGCAGTAAAGCGATAGGGTTTGGAGGTCAATGCTCCAACTGGGCACAAATCAATAACATTTCCAGACACCTCTGATGTTAGACTGTGTTTAATATACGTACTGATTTGCATGTTTTCACCGCGACCGATACCACCGATCTCACGCACTCCTGCAATCTCATCGCCGAAACGAACGCAGCGGGTGCAATGAATACAGCGGGTCATTTCGGTTGCAATTAAAGGGCCAAAATTATCATCTTCAACGGCTCGTTTACTTTCAGTGTATTCAGAAACGTCATTTCCATAACCCATGGACACATCTTGTAATTCACATTCCCCACCTTGATCGCAAATAGGGCAGTCAAGCGGGTGATTAATCAGTAAAAACTCCATAACTGCTTGTTGAGAACGAATGGCTTCTTTTGACTTAGTAAAAATTTTCATCCCATTCGTAATCGGCGTAGCACAAGCCGGCACGGTTTTTCGACCATTTTCAATCTCAACCAAACACATTCGGCAATTCGCAGCAACCGACAATTTTTTGTGATAGCAAAATCGAGGAATATGAATCCCCGCTTCATCAGCAACTTCGATGATCATTTTACCGTTTTCTGCTTCGAATGTTTGTCCATCGATTTCAACATTGGCCATGGGTGAACCTTTTTTAATATAGAATAAAATAAAAAACTGTAGCTACATACACGTCATCACGAGCATTTGGATAGGATCTAAAAATGCTCCAAGTTACCCTGCTGTCATTGAGCGTTTATGTTTTACAAAATACTCAAATTCATGACGGAAATGCTTCACAAAACTTTGCACCGGCCATGCTGCGGCCTCTCCTAGCGCACAAATAGTACGCCCTTCAATCATATCAGCGACATGAACAAGCTTATCTACATCGCTAAGCTCACCATGCCCGGATTTGATACGATGGAGCAAACGAACTAACCAGCCCGTGCCCTCACGGCAAGGCGTGCACTGACCACATGATTCGTCCATGTAAAATTCAGACAGACGGTAGAGTGCATCGACCATACAGGTTGTTTCATCCATAATGATAACCGCACCGGAACCAAGACCTGATCCCGCTTTCTGAATGCTGTCATAGTCCATATCGAGCCCCATCATCACATCACCAGGTAATACTGGCATGGATGATCCTCCTGGAATAACCGCTTTCAAACGACGGCCATTCAACATCCCCCCAGCCATTTCTAAAAGCGTTTTGAAGGGAGTGCCTAATGGAATTTCAAAGTTGGCAGGCTTATTCACATGCCCACTGACACTAAAGCATTTCATTCCACCATTATTCGGTTTGCCGAGGTTTAAAAACCACTCGCCACCTTTCTCCAAGATAACAGGAACTGAGGCGAATGTTTCCGTATTATTTATTGTCGTCGGCTTGCCATACAATCCAAAATTAGCAGGAAACGGTGGTTTAAATCGAGGTTGGCCTTTTTTACCTTCCAGCGAATTTAATAACGCTGTTTCTTCACCACAAATATAAGCACCCGCACCTAAATGATTATATAAGTCAAAATCGATGCCTGAGCCTAAAATATTTTTGCCCAACAAACCCGCTTCATAAGCTTCTTTAAGTGCTGCTTCTGTGCGAACAAAAGGCTCCCAGAATTCGCCACGGATATAATTATAACCAACCGTCGCGCCCATGACATAGCCAGCAATTGCCATGCCTTCTATCAGTTGATGAGGATTGTATCTTAAAATATCCCGGTCTTTACAAGTCCCAGGCTCTCCTTCATCCGAATTACACACCACGTATTTTTGAATCGGCGAATTACGATTCATGAAGCTCCACTTCAGTCCGGTAGGAAAGCCAGCGCCACCTCGTCCCCTTAGGGCCGATGTTTTTAATTCATTAATAATGTGTTCAGGTGGCGTTTTATCACGCAAAATACGGCGCAAAACGCTATACCCACCGACCGATTCGTAGGATGCAAGCTTCCAGGGCTCTGGCAAATGGAGCGTTCGAAAACAGACTAGATTTGTTTCAACCATGATAAGATCCTCTGCTCATCGGTACTGCTCCAAAATCGCGTCGACCGTCTCAACGGTCAGGTTTTCATGATACTCTTTATTAATTTGCATCATGGGTGCATTGACACAAGCACCGAGGCATTCGACGGATCGCAACGTAAATCGCTCATCAGGGGTCGTTTCACCTAACCGAATCGCCAATTTATCCTCAAGATGCTGCACGATAGCATCACAATCGCGTAATTTACATGAAATATTGGTACAAACATTCACAATATTTCGGCCACAAGGCTTTTGTTCATACATAGAATAAAAAGATGCCACTTCATATACTGCAATGGCTGGCATTTCTAAATATAGTGCAATCGCATTCATCAACTCAGGGGTTAAATGGCCGTGCTCTTCCTGAACAATCATTAATGCCGCCATCACTGCCGATTGTTTTTGATCGACAGGATATTTAGCAATCCAATGGTCAATGTCCTGCATACGCTCTGCAGAAACGAATTGAGTTAAATTTTCCGACATGATTGTAAACCCTTACCTATCTATTTCACCAAATACAATATCCTGGCTCGCAAGAATTGCGACACCATCAGCCAACATATGTCCACGTACCATTTCATCAAAGCTTGCTAAATGAGCAAAGCCTGGCGCTCTGATTTTCATTCGATATGGCTTATTAGCCCCATCAGATACTAAATAAATACCAAACTCTCCTTTGGGTGCTTCAACTGCGCTATATACTTCGCCAACAGGAAGCGAGAAGCCTTCCGTAAATAATTTAAAATGGTGAATCATTGCTTCCATATCTGTTTTCATTTCACGACGTGTTGGCGGAGTAATCTTTTGGTCATCCAGTTTAATTGGCCCTGGATTATGACGAAGCCATTCAATACACTGACGGATAATCAGATTGGATTGGCGCATTTCTTCCACACGCACTAAATAACGGTCGTAGCAATCACCGGTTTTACCTACAGGAATATCAAAATCAACTTTATCATAAGCAGCATAAGGTTGTTTTTTACGCAGATCCCATGCGACACCTGATGCTCGAAGCATGGGACCTGTAAATCCCCATTGCAATGCATCTTCTGGAGAGACAACACCGATATCAACAGTACGCTGCTTCCAAATTCGATTGTCCGTCAATAACGTTTCATACTCATCCATACAACGCGGAAATCGCTCCGTGAACGCCCATAGAAAGTCCAATAAACTTCCTTGACGAGTCTCATTCATTATTTCTACTTCGCGATCAGTATGCCATCGAGATGCTTTATATTGAGGCATTGTATCAGGAAGATCTCGTGAAACACCACCTGGCCGATAATACGTCGCATGCATGCGTGCACCGCTAACCGCTTCGTAACAATCGAATAAATCTTCTCGCTCACGAAAACAATACAAAAAAACGGTCATTGCACCAATGTCCAATGCAATCGCACCCAACCAAAGTAAGTGATTTAAAATGCGAGTCACTTCGTCAAACATGGTACGAATATACTGTGCACGAATGGGTGCTTCTACTCCAAGCAATTTTTCGATAGCGCGAACATAACCATGTTCGTTACACATCATTGAGACATAATCGAGTCGGTCCATATAACCAATACTCTGTAAATAAGGCTTCGTCTCAACCAACTTTTCGGTGCCGCGATGCAATAAGCCAATATGAGGATCAGCTCGAACGATTGTCTCACCCTCCAATTCCAATACAAGACGCAATACACCGTGTGCCGCTGGATGCTGGGGGCCAAAATTCAATGTGTAATTTTGTAATTCAATCATTTTGCGCTCTCAGGAGATTCAATATAACGATTGTCATGACGAATCACCTTAGGCACAGAGATTCGAGGTACAATATCAACAGGCTCATAAATAACTTTTTGAAGCGTCGCATCATAACGCATTTCAACATGACCACTCAATGGGAAATCTTTTCTAAAGGGGTGACCAATAAACCCATAATCCGTCAAGATACGTCTTAAATCGGGATGACCATCAAATAATATGCCAAATAAATCATACGCCTCTCGCTCAAACCAATTCGCTGATTTCCAGACACCATGCATAGAAGGAACGACAAGATTCGATTCATCAACCCCTACTTTCACCCGAATACGATGGTTTTTTTGAGTTGATAGTAAGTGATAAACAACAGCAAACCGAGGTTTATCCCAAACAGTAGCTGATGATTCGCGCACATCAACTGCGCGTGAAAATCCAAGTTCTGTTGCAGGTTCAGTTTCCCAATCGTATTGGCCATAATAAAGATAATCCACAGCACATATATCAATCAGCTGATCAAACAAAAAATCAGAGTAATCACGCAATTGAAGCAATAGGGGCTTTAAATGTGCTACCGTGCAATCAATCGTCACTTCATTATTGGCAACAACCAACGTTTGAATGCAATCAGCTACTTCAGCATTTAGCCGCTCGATTAAAGTTTCAGTTTTCGTCATTGCAGTCGTGTCTCTCATGATATCATTTAAGCCTGAATGATCCGCTTACGCCGGATTTTATTCTGTAATTGAATAATCCCATATAGCAATGCTTCTGCTGTTGGGGGGCAACCAGGGACATATACATCAACGGGAACAATACGATCACACCCACGCACAACAGAATATGAGTAATGATAATAACCGCCACCGTTTGCGCAAGACCCCATTGAAATAACCCAGCGAGGCTCTGCCATTTGATCATATACTTTACGTAATGCAGGAGCCATTTTATTGCATAATGTCCCAGCTACAATCATCACATCCGATTGCCGAGGACTAGGTCGAAAAATAATTCCAAAACGATCCAAATCGTATCGCGCAGCACCCACATGCATCATTTCAACGGCGCAACACGCCAAACCAAAGGTCATTGGCCACATGGAGCCACTTTGAGCCCAGCCAACTAATTTCTCAACCGAGGTTGTAGTAAAGCCATTTTTTTTAAATTCTTCAGATGCCATAGCAAGTCTCTAAATGTGTAGTACTACCTAACGTGTTATTTTATCTACGATTCGTCATTGCGATGTCACAAAGCAATGACAGCATGATTATTCCCACTCAAGCGCACCGCGCTTCCACTCATATATAAATCCAATCACAAGAAGCCCAAGAAACATCATCATGGCAGCAAAGCCAAACCAGCCAATCCGGCGCAATGCAAGCGCCCACGGGAAGAAAAAAGCGGTTTCTAAATCAAAAATGATGAATAAAATTGCGACCAAATAAAAGCGCACGTCAAAAGGGATACGTGAACTCTCAAATGCGGGAAACCCACACTCGTAAGGCGCATTTTTTTCTGCATCGGGTGACCGAGTAGATAGCAGCGAACCGGCCGTCAACATGGCAAGACCGAGGGCTAACCCAATGATAATAAAAATGAGAACGGGGAAATATTCCGATAGCATCATGTTGCATTCTCTTTAGATTGGTACCGAAGGCCGGACTCGAACCGGCACAGCTTGCGCCACCGCCCCCTCAAGACGGCGTGTCTACCAATTCCACCACTTCGGCAATTTATTGTTGTCCATTATCAACCGGCACTGGAATACTGCTCTCCGGCGCACTGGTTTGTTGAGGAATACTACTTGTTTGTTGATACTGCCTTGCAACCAAGGAAGACAACGAGAGGCTCGTTACAAAAAACGCTAACGCCAAGCCACCAGTGAACTTAAATAAAAATCCACCAGTCCCACGGCTACCAAATAGCGTATTGGATGCACCTGAACCAAAGGACGCGCCAATATCCGCACCCTTTCCGTGCTGAATGAGTACCAAGCCTACAACTGAGGCCGCAATCAACACATGAACTATTAATATTAACTGATACATTTTACGATTTCCACAAATTGTTGAGCATTTAAAGATGCTCCACCCACAAGGCCGCCATCCACATCAGGCATCGCAAACAACGAATGCGCATTGTGTTCATTGACGCTGCCACCATATAAAATCGGCACACGTGCTGCATTAACTGGTTCTAACTGCGCAATCTGATTGCGTATAAATTCATGCACTGCTTGAGCTTGCTCTGCAGATGCGGTTTTTCCAGTGCCAATGGCCCAAACAGGTTCATAAGCAATCACACAATGGTTAAACACATCGCTTAAGCCCTGGGACACCGCATGTAATTGCTTTGCAATCACCGCTTCCGTCAAGCCCTGTTCTCTCTCTGCAAGAGTCTCCCCTACACAAAGGACTGGTATCATATCACTTTCTTTCGCGTGGTGGAATTTTTTCGCAACAAAATTTTCATCTTCTCCAAATAACTGCCGACGTTCGGAATGTCCGACTAAAACATACTGACAATTAAACTCACGTAACATCGGTGCAGACAGCTCTCCGGTGAAGGCTCCTGACAAAGCTGGATACACATTTTGTGCTCCCCAACGGATAGCGCTAGTGGACAATAATTCTTGTACTTTTGGCAAATATACAGAGGGAGGAAACACGACGCAGTGGGCTTGTTGTTGTGCAGAGAGATCATGGATGAGCGAACGAAGTAAACCATCAATTAGCTCGAAACAACCATTCATTTTCCAATTACCCATCACCAGACGCTGCCTCATCGTGCCCCCTCTCAAAATAAAATAGAGACTATACATTGAAGCATCATTCCGTTACAAGATTTTGATTTACAAACCGCACACTCGTATAATGCATGAACTACTTCCTTAATCTCACAAGCGGTTTCATGCACGTTACGCCACAACCTATTGTTCATGTTTGCATACCCAATACACGCAAGGACTATTTTGATTATTATGGTGATGCTGATCTCGCGATAGGCATCCGAGTTTGGGTGCCTTTTGGAACTAAAAAACGAATGGGTGTTGTCATTGGGCACGGCGAGGCTTCAAATACCAAGTTTGTTATAAAACCCATTATTCAAATCATCGACAACGAACCGATTTTACCACCCCACTTACTTCGTCTGTGTCGCTGGGTGAGCCAGTATTATCACGCTCCATTATCCGAAGTGATTCTACTTGCTTTACCAAAATATTATCGTGATGGACGCGCTTATGCATCATTAAGAGAATCGGATTATCAACTTTCTCTCACCCCTGCGGATGCACATGCACAATTAAGTAGTCGCGCAAAGCGTCAACATGAATTAATTCATTTATTCACAACATGCCCTACGCTATCAAAAGAAAAAGTGATCGACGCAGGCTTCACTCCCGCTCAATTGAAAAATTTACTTACTCAAGGCATTCTCAAAACAATACCTCGCGCAGACACGGCTCCCTCTAGATCCTGCTCTGATCCCTTGCCGCTCAATCCTGAGCAAACCGACGTGGTTTTGAAAATAACTCAAGCATTACACTCCTACCGATGCTTCTTACTCAAAGGAGTGACTGGAAGCGGTAAAACAGAAGTTTATCTACAAGTCATTGCAAACGTTTTAAACAATGGTAAACAAGTTTTAATTCTTGTGCCTGAAATTGGCCTAACACCTCAGCTGCTATCACGATTTAGTGATCGCTTTAACGAACCCATGGCAGTGGTTCACTCAAATCTGAGTGATACCGAGCGCAGTCGTGCGTGGCAACGAGCAAAAGAATCCACCGTCAAGCTAGTCATAGGCACTCGGGGGGCAATATTTACTCCCATGCCGGATTTAGGTTTGATCGTCATCGATGAAGAACATGACGCATCATTAAAACAAATGGACCGAGTTCGCTATTCCGCGCGGGATACCGCACTTATGCGGGCACATACGGCTAATATCCCTATCGTATTGGGATCTGCAACACCAAGCCTTGAAAGCCTGCACAATTGTAACCAAGGGAAATACACGTTATTGCAATTGACTCAAAAAGCAGTCAGCCAGGTCCCATTGCGATATCAACTGTTGGATATTCGCAATCAAGTTCTGGATGAAGGACTGGCGCCGCAAACCATTACGCTGATTCGTGAGCATTTGGAACGAAAGCATCAAGTCTTGGTGTTTATCAATCGCCGTGGATTTTCACCCGTATTATTATGCCATCAATGCGGATGGATGGCTGATTGTCGTGCATGTGATTCGCATTTGACCGTGCATCGAACCTCAGAGAAACTCGTATGTCATCATTGCGGTTTGGTTCAATCGATTCCACGCCATTGTAAAAAATGCTCAAGCTCAGAGTTAGTTCCCATTGGCGCAGGCACACAGCGAATTTTTAACGCACTCTCGGCACAATTTCCCACCACTCATATATTGCGAATTGATCGTGATGAAATCCAAAAAAAGAACGCCTTAAATGAGTGTCTCGATAAAATTAACAGTGGTGAAGCGCAATTAATTGTCGGCACCCAAATGCTCGCTAAAGGCCACCATTTTCCCCTACTCACACTGGTCGTCGTGCTGGATGCGGATAATGGGTTTTATAATCAAGATTTTCGAGCGATCGAACGTTTAGGTCAATTACTCACTCAAGTCGCAGGACGAGCGGGCCGCGAGCAGCATGCCGGTCATGTGCTCATTCAAACGTATTTGCCTCAGCATCCATTGCTCAATTTACTCGTTCAACACGGTTATGGAGCGTTCGCAAAATCGCTATTAGAGCTCCGCCAACATGCGCAGCTTCCACCCTACTCTCATTTAGCGATGCTTCGTGCACAAAGCAAAACAATGCCAAAGGTTCTGCAGTTTCTACATGCGATAAAAAAACAATTGCAACACTGCGGTATCGACATTTTAGGTCCTGCACCGGCACCTTTAGCTCGAAAAGCCGATCATCACCGAATGCAGTTATTGATCAAATCCCCTTCTCGACACCGACGGGAACAAACATTAATCATGATGCGTGATGCCATTAGTCAGCATAAATGGGACAAAGGCATTGAATGGACCATTGATGTTGATCCGATGGATCTGTCTTAGGAGGCTACACGCAGAAAGAGTGTTCTTCTAACAGCTCAGCATTACCCGCATCAAGTTTAGTTGTTTCTGTAGTTCCAAACGGCAATTTATTAAGCAAGTCATTATCATACGCATAATAGGCTACCGCAAATATAACGGCGGCGGGCCAACAAACTGCGAATGTTGTCGTAATAAATAATGGAATGGTTGTATTTTTAACTAAACTATTAATCAAGTTCTGTTGTGCTATTTGCACCTCATTTGAAGCACTTGATGTATCCATATTGTCCAATTCAGCCAGTCGTAATGCATGGCATGTTTCTTTGTACGTCCCATAAAAATCACTACTGATGTACATTGCCGTTGCAAGTAGACACGCAAAAAAACCTGCAACAACTACAGCCGGGGTTGCAAATAAAAATGCTGCCGTAAAGCCCACTGCGAATACTGAAGCGGCTGCCATACCAAAATGATAAGATGCATTGGTGTGTTCCCAATCGATGTTCAATTGTCGGATTTGTTTATCCAACATATCGCAGTGCTTCGAATAGTTCAGCCGATCTTGATGCGAACAGGATGCATCTCCCATCAATTGACGGTAGTGTTCTTTCTCGGCGAGGTACTGCGATTGTTTCGTCAAGTACTCTGCTCGCTTCACTTGATGATCAATGATGAGTAATGTTAAATCAAACAGTAAAAATCCAGCAGTTAACCAGCAAGCAGCCGCATTGGAGATGTTGAAATAAGTATTATAATTACAGAGTAAATTAGTCACTCCCCAGGCCAAATCATTCAATATATGATAATACCGCTTGTACAGTTCTTGGCGACATCGCTCCCATGTTGTTAACGAATTTTCCGCATCGGTTGGAGAAAAAGTATGTTTAAGAACCATACTAATATTGTTGATAAAACGTGCTGTAAAAAGACCAACGCTTAATGCATTCAGTAGGTTCGTAGGCGTGTCCAACATCGTAATCATATTATCAAGGTTGATATTGGTACCCAATATTTGATTAAGCTTAATAAGCCATTGGGAATCCTGAGCAAACGCAGCGGCTTTCTGGACACAACCCCTGCTAAAGGCGTACTGTAGACGCAACAGATTGCTTTGCCCTAATTTGGATCGTATTGTTGTTGTAGTGATTGGATTAGCCGTTGTTTTTTCGAACGGGTGTTGCGCAAGAATGGCTTTAGAACGCTCATCATATTCGCTGGCTTTTTCTTTTTTGTCATAGACTGTATAAAATTTCACCAGCAAAATAGAACAATAGTAACAATATAACCGATACTCGTCATGATCGAAATCATTATGATCTAATATAGATAGCACGTGACTAAATTCTTGCTCAATTAACGTGATGTGTTTGGCTAAAAATCGATAATCTTTTTGATCAGCAAGCGCATCTACATCCTCTCTTGTTTTGACAGTAGAGAAAAATAGTTGTTTATCAGCTGATAATGCTCGGTATCGGTTAGGATGGGTCATAATAGTATCACGCCTATCAATAATGTTCATAATAATATTCAAGCGGTGTAGGATAATATCATGTCATTGAGTGAAACACCATGACTATTATTTGCTTATGTTTTAGGGTGATTTATTGACATGCTAAAATGGTGTATTTATTGCTCATTATGGTTTTTTGTGACATACTTATACCATCGATTTCTTAATACTCAACGATCTTGGGGAGTGGCACTATGGCAAAACCTACCTCTAGCGCGTCGGTTGGTTCACTATCCACCGAGCAAAGAGTTAAGCTGCATGCATTTTTTGAAAGCTCACCAACCTCTCATACGGCGACCACCCAAGAAGAATTTAAAGCATACATTAAAAAATCATCTTTAGAAGCCAAACATTCACGTCGAAGTATTCTCATTCATAACGATTCGTATCTTATCGCAACAACAAACCCTGCAACGTTTGAGTTCATCCAGCGATCGAACCCGAAACGACTAAAGGAACTTAAAGAAGAATTAATGCTGAGTTTCAATGGGCTATGTGACCGTTATAAATCGGATTTAGATGAAGGCCGAAAGCAACATTTGGCAGGCTATTTCAGCGAGATTGAAAAATGCTCTTATCTCATTCGGAATATCTCATTTATACAGGAAAACAAAGCGCTCGAAGCACAAAAAAAGGTAGAGAAAACTCATGATGCTGGATTAAAAAAATGGTATAGGCAAAAAATTGCGTTGCTGGATGAATTTTGGGCTCGTAGTTTTAGTGCGGGTAAAACGGTCTATCTCAGGCAATGGATGAGTGATCTAAACCTATGGCGATTGTACTGGGTATGGACTGGGAATTTATTGCGTACGACTCTCGGTCTTCTTCCCGATGATTTTCATAATAAACAGCAAGCAGTTGGTGTAACCACGAATCCTCAAGTCGTGCTGGGTTATATCGGTTGGCTTCTGTATTACGTTCGGTTTTTAATCAACTTCATGCTTGTACTCAAACATAGCATCATATTCCCTGGCGATATTGCTCCATGGATGACTGAAGAGGAAAAAAATACCGTCCTTGAAAAAGGGCGTTGGAACCGTTTTAAAGAACAATTGGCCATGCGTAAATTCACGTTGATTAATGACCTCATATGGGGCATTACCAACTTCCTATGCTTCTTCTGGCTAGTGGGACGTCATTTAGCCCATGGATTGGAATTAGGAACTTATGGCGATATCTTGACGGTCTTATTGCTGGTTGGTGACGCATCGCTCTGTCTGTGGGCGCGCGCTGAAGCGACAGTTGAGCATGAAAAGGACATTAAGGTCTACACTGATGAAATTCTACGATTAGAAGAATCAAAGACGGCTGAAAACATGGAAACCGTCCAATCACAAATAGAACGTTTACGGCTGGCGCACGATCGATGTGAATTTGAATGGCAATACAAATACGAAAAAGTAACTGCCGATGTCATCAATGGTGTCGGACTGATATTTTGTTATGCGGCCATAGTCTTCCCATGGGTGAACTTGGGATTGTCAGCGGTCACAATGACCATGGGTGGATCAGGGGGGATATTTGTCATTTCTCTTATCTATTCAGGTTACAGAGCATACGTTGACGTCTCTCAGACACGTGATACTCGAATGAACGCATTGGCGGAATGCAAACTCATTCTCACGGAAGGTGCTAAGCACGATCTCAGCGAAGTAGACTTCTTGCGTTATAAAGATCTATCCGCACAAGCGGATTACCAAGCAAAGTTGGCAGATTACCATTTGTCGACGATGGTACGATCGATCATTGTCCAAGTGCTCATTCCATTAGCCATCTTTTCTGCGTTTACCTTCGCTACATTCGGTATAGCTGCCGCAGTGTGCGCTGTGGGGCTTGCGATTGCCATCATTACACATTACATCTTGGAGTTCCAAAAGCCTGAAAATGCAGAGTTGGCGAAGCTAGATCCCGCTGAATATGCTGAATTTGATGCATTAGCCGAAATTGCTGTTGTTGATAAAAAAATAGATGAAGCAAAGAAACTGGGGTATTTTGGATTGTTTTCAGATAAGAAAGAAGTCGAGGCTGATATTGGTCCACCAACCCCCACACAAAAACCGCCAGCTTAGGAACGTGGCCGGAATAACATCCGGTCACGTAAATTAAATCACCTTTGCAAAAATTAGCTTAAAATATGTACTATAATATAATGTAAAATACATTAAGGAGAAAATTATGTTAGGTACAATACTGCTTGTTGTTCTCATATTAATGCTGATTGGTGGCTTACCCAGATGGGGTTACAGCAGAGATTGGGGATATCGTCCTACGAGTCTCATTGGACTGATATTGCTTATCTTTTTAATTCTTGTTCTGCTAGGTAGAGTCCCTTTAGGCATATAACTTTAAACGAAAGACACTACAACTGCGTTTCGCGTCTTGTGCGCAGAACGTACGTATATACCCATCGGAAAGATACGTTGCATACCATTTCAAATGAACACTTGCCCCTTTTTTGATACGTTTATAGTATAATAAAGACTTCCAAATAATCCTGGAAAAAGCAGTTGGAGGCGTAGCGAGATGGTCTAGTGTGCTGAAATTTAAGGTTTTCTTGGCCGTTTATAAGTGAAAGCGTACCACCCGTACGGTGAACTTAAAAACGGCCAAGAAAACCTTACATTTCAGTGCAATAGGCCATCGTAGTAGCCTTCAACTGCTTTTTCCAGGATAATCATTGAGTGAAACAAATAGAAGAGATGAAACATCATGTCACGATACCTTGATCCAAAAGCCGATGTAGTGTTTAAAAAAATATTTGGAGAGCACCCGACGCTATTAATCAGCTTTTTAAATGCCCTACTTCCATTGCCCTCCGATGGCCCAATTGTCTCCTTAACCTATTTGCAAAATGAACAGGTTCCGGTTATTCCTGAATTCAAACGGACCATTGCTGATGTAAAATGCACTGATGCGCAAGGGAGGATCTTTATCGTTGAAATGCAAATGAATTGGACAGATCATTTTAAACAACGCTTATTATTTGGAACCAGCCAGGCGTTCGTAAAACAACTGGAGAAAGGCGAAGAATATAAGCTTCTTCAGCCAGTGTATGGATTGGGGATAGTCGCTGAGATTTATGAAAAAACAACACCGGATTGGTATCACCATTATCAATTGGTAAAAAAAGGTGATGAAGACAACAGTGATGTGATTGATCATTTGCAACTTATTTTTATTGAATTACCCAAATTTCCTATTCAATCGCCTGAAGAGAAAAAGCTTCGATTATTATGGTTACGGTTCTTACGTGAAATTGATGAAAAAACCATAACGGTTTCAAACGATCTTCTTGAAGTCCCCGAAATAGCCAAAGCCTTAGAATTTGCCGAAGAATCTGCTTATTCGCCAGGGGAGCTTTATCTTTATGAAAGCTACTGGGATCAAGTCAGTCGTGAAAAAACACTAATTATGGATAAATACGCTGAAGGCAAGGCCGAAGGGAAAAATATGCGCAGTATTGAAATAGCCCTTAATATGTTAAAAGATGATGAGCCATACGATAAAATTAGTCGATTTACTGGCTTGTCCCACGCTGATATAGCGAAACTTAAAAACTTGAACATCGAGTGAAACGAATAGAAGAGATGAAACATCCAGACCAGCCGCCACTTGATTATTTTGAGGAGCTATCACGTGTGTTCAATGTCACACTCGGGCATGCAAACATATTTCAGAAAAATAAGCCCGAGTAATCCCGCACTCATGATTACTCCTAATCCCAGTATACCTCGTACCATCAGGAAAAAGGAGCAAAAGAAATGACGAAAGAATAGGAGCTCCTCGATTAGCAATATTTGCTATTGCATTCCCTCGACTTTGATTTATTCCGGTACTTTTAGAAAAGTCTCGAGCTAATCTTTGACGATAAATACGTTCAACCATAAAGGCTATCGTAAGCAGGGCATAAGAGAATAAGATGAAAGAAATGGCAGCATGTTTTAATTGAAGAAAATATAAACAAATAAAGCTTAAAAAAGTTGTTCAAGAACACAACATATAGAAATTTGATGAAATTTTTACCCGAAGAGTATCAACTAATTTTGCAGTATAAATTCCCAATGTAAGCATCATGATTGGCTCAACCATTAAAAAGACCGACGAAATTAATGGGTTATTGGTATTAGTTTTAGCGAGCACAAAAAACAGGCCGCCAATGGCCGCCTGATACAATAAATAACTAAGAATGACTGCAATGTAATATAAAAGCATTAATCACAGCACCATACAACTGGCTGAATAGAACCATCTGCTTTAACAATCTACTGTGATGCAAATGCTGTTTCAGGAAGAGTTTCTTTTTTAATGACGGAGACAGTAGATGTACGCATAGTTGAATCACTAACCTCATTTATACTTCGCGCGGTCACAATTTGCGGTTTTTGACTTGTTCTTTTCGCGCACATTTAACGTTTAAAACTTGACAATAGAGCTGCTATTGCGCTGCGTTTTAAACGTTAAATGTGCACAAAAATAACGTCGTCAAAAAACCACAAATTATGACCGCGCGAAGTATAGAAGCTCATCTTCTTTTATCTCATGATGTTGGTGGACTCTCCAAAGACTAAATTTACCGTCCATAGCAGAATGCTTTTTTAAGAGAGCTGAAAAATCTTGGAAAAACTGCTGTTCTTGCATTGATATATTCATTAGTTTATCTCCATATTGGTTGTCAAACTCTGAAATTTTAACCCGGCCCAGTATCTTCACTTCCAATGGGTATATAGGAGTGAGTTCCGCGTCATTGCAGGAATGTCACGCTGAATGAAGACTCGCAACGGGTTGATATTTTCGGGACGTCCAAATGTGAGCGAAATTCGCAGCAATAGCAAATATATTAAGCAACATGAGTGGCAAATAATGTTGATAAACAATTGACATCTGGAGCAAAATAGCAGCATACTATGCTTGTTATTTTTACATTAGCGCAAAAGATGCATTTAAAGTAACACATCAAAGCATTGAATCGTTTAGCGCTGCATTATATGCATTTAGAAATGCATTAGAAGAATCGCTTCGAAAAACAACAACAACTTATTGTCGCGATATTGATATGCTTAATAACAGCATGTTGGATATGGACGCTCAATTAATTCAACTTGAGCGATCGTGGCTTCTAAAAACAGAGTTTTTAACGAACCATCCCCAACTCCTGCATGCTAATCGATGCTTTCAAGAACCTATCCGAGCACTTGGATCTATTGCATGGGCTGAACATACGGCTTATAACGCACAAAGAGCGGAAGAAGTGCTTGCATTTGAGATGAGTTTACGACGCTCATCTTTAAATCATTTACCAACCGAATCGTATCATTTACAGGATACCCAAACCCAAAGTGATTATTTAATTTATGAGTACTGGAAAAAGCACTATGCTCAAGCGCGAAAGTTACTCACTAAAATCCATCCTGATAAATTTACGAACAATAAACTCCTACAGCCCATCGCCAAATTCTGTACTGAGTACCTCATTGCAGATTGAAATGTTATCTAAATTGTTTGCTCATTGTCTACAGAATCTTTTACACGGCTAACCAACAACTGATCTATCTTATAATTGTCAATATCAACCACTTCAAATTTAAAGCCACCATGAATAATGAAATCCGTTCGTCGTGGCACTTTTCGTAGCACAAACATCATGAAACCGGCTATTGTTTCGTAATAATCATCGTCAGGAAAAGACTCGATTTCCAACACTCGCATTACATCCCCAACGGTGGTCACACCATCCACCAACCATGAGTCAGCGTCACGTTGTACAATTTGCTCCTCAATCTGAGGGCTTACCATGTCCCCCATCAGTGTTCCTGTCACATCATTCAATGTTATAAGACCAACAATCAAGGCGTACTCATTGAGAATGAGAGCAAAATCCTCACGCGTTGCTTTAAAGTGTTCAAGAATATCCGCCAGTGTCAGGGTCTCAGGCAGAATAAGTACTTTGCGCAAGAGATTGTCTATACGCGGCGTAAACTCTTCCCCATTAAGGATGTAACTGAGAATATCTTTTGAATCTACATATCCTATTACTTTATCAATGCTACCAACACATATCGGAAATTTAGCGTGTGGATGCGTAGAAATTTTTGTTTTGATGACATCTAAGGTATCTTGTCGATCAAGCCAAACGATATTTTCTCGTGCGGTCATTGCTGATGGGGCTGTGCGTGCTTCGAGATCGAGCATATTTTCAAATAGCTGGTGCTCCCCTTTTGCTAATACACCAGCTTGCGCGCCAGCACTGGCGAACGCGACAATATCTTCAATTGTAATGTTCTCTGGACGAGCTGTAGGTAACCGAAGTAAGTAAAAAAACAGATTTGCAAGCCCACTGAAAAACAAAATAAGTGGCTTTAGTAATCGCACACATAATCGGATCGGCATGACCACACGAAGTGAAATCTCCTCAGGCATTAACATACCAATTCGCTTGGGAATCAAATCAGCCAGTAGAATAAATAATGAAGTTACGAGTAAAAAAGAACCTACGGCACCTATAAATTCAGCGCGTTCTTGTGTGAGATATGCTAAGAAAAGTGTTGAAAAAAAATGTTCAAAAGCACGATCACCCACTACACCAGCTAGTATGGAAACTGAATTAATACCGATTTGTACTGCAGTAAAAAAATGTCCGGGATGAACTTGAAAATCAAGGACCATTCGAGCGCGTTGATCACCATTTCTAAGTAATTGCTCAAGCTTAAGTCTACGAGCTGCTGCTAATGCTATCTCTGATATCGAAAAAAAAGCCCCTACGGCAATCAACACGAATATAAAAAAAGCGCTCTGGAAAGGATTCATGGCTCTCTTCATCCACAGTAATGGTTAAGTGATTGCCTAAACTAAATGCTGTACAACGAAATTCATGTCTCTATAAAATCTATGTTCCGTTTGGCAATAATCTATACAAAAAAAGCCATAATAACAGAAACTAACCTAAAAATCAATCTGCTGGACGCTATTAAATCCAATGCTCCTCGGTTGTAAATGCGATGGTTAGCCAACGCTGAGGCCCTTCTCCCCCAATCGCAGCCCCTATTTCGTGACGAATGGCGTCCAACGTTCCAACACATGAAATGATATAATCAAGAGGAACGACGATATGTATCTCAATAAATTGAGCTCGTCCTACCTTGGCGACATAGCTTGTGTAGGTCTTAAATCCATTTCGTACCGTTAGCTCATCTAAAAATTCTCTGACTCGTTTGTCAAGATCAAATGGAGCAATGATAAACATATCACACATTGCGTCACGTATTACTGGAATTGGTACAAAAATCAAACAAAAAGTCAGTATCGCGACAATTAGTGGGTCAATATAGGGGGTGAGATTGTGATAACGGGTTCCTTCTATCAGTGTACCTATACAAAAAGCAGCCACCAACGCTGCTGAAATTAATGAAGAGATAAACCAACTCTGCGTGTCAAGTCGCAAAAATTCTGACTTAATTTTAATGTTTTTGTGCTTAACATAAACAAACATTGCCATTGATAACACAGACATTAATGCAGCAAAGATCAGCGCCAAACTAAAATTTAATTCCCGACCGCCCGCCAATAGTGAGCCGATCGCGTTAATGAATGCATAAGCGCATAGCAAAATAAGAATTCCACCATTAAAGAAAATCACCATGGGCTCAATATGCCAATAACCATATTGAAATCGTTGATTGCCTTCACTGGTTAAAAGACGCGCGACTAAGAAGGATAGTATCGACATGGCTGCATCAACCATGTCAAACATCCCATCAAATACAATAGCCAACGATCCTGACAATAAGCCAAAAAATACACCCGTTAGAGCCAATATAATAGTGACAATTATTGATATTTTAAGTACTTTCTGTTCAAATAATTGCTTGTATTCTTTATCACTCAAGATGCGCCTCTACCTTTTTAACCATGACCAAAGTCTATTAAGCACGTGATTAAAAATGCCATCAGTAGACTTTCTCTTCAGGGCAACCGTATCTAAATTTTAGATGCGGTTGCCCTGACTTTCGATTAAAGATTATATACTAAAAAGACCACTCTGCATCGAAAGTTGATAAAAGAAAATGATCATATTATGAGCATTCACGTATCATTGTTTTGCTACAGCGAGCTCAGTATGGGTAGATATAAATCAAATGGGGGGGGGGAAATCGCCCCCCCCCCTAACGAAACAATCTTTCTAAGATTTACTTGATAAAATTAGAATTAGGGGTCAAGTCTAGTTATAATATTATTTGTGGTGCCTTTTAAAGCGGTATCTATTTGAATTATTTTTGAAACATTGATAATGGCATAAAATGCGCTGCCATACTTTCTATATTGAGCTGCGGAAAATGCCAGATTAACTGAACTAATATTTCTTCTCAATAGACTTGCCCCTGCAGACCCCTGCATAAAAAGGGATGCCTTTAAAGCGTTTCTATCACATGGGCTTGAGCAAGCAGGCTGTGCTCATCAGTTGCTATCCGATTCTGCCATTGAGCTACTAAGGCTATCCTCTAAGGGAAATCCTCGTCAGGTACATCGGATTTTAGTAACGGCGTTACGTTTGGCGGCAGATAAAAAACTCAATCATCTTCCCGACGATATTATTAAGGAGACGATCGGCATACTGAAGCAGGATTAGTTTATCCATTTCGCTCGTGGTGAATTCATATAATCATGGGCGATTTCGTCTCACGTCAATTAACTTGAGACGAAGGGGGTAAATTAGAGTGAGACGTTACACCTCTTTTTTGAGTTTTATCGTACTAATCAAGGATGTGTATTCCATGTTTTTGAACAACTGAAAGTAGTTTTAGCGCCATTCCGCTTGGGCGTTTTGCGCCAATTTCCCACTTTTGAACTGTCGATTTACTAGTATTGAGATATCGTGCAAAAACCGGTTGACTAACATGATTTTTTTCCCGAATGAGCTTTATTTCTACTGGATCGATCTCAGGGGTCGATATAAGGCATGAATCATCAAAATCACGCATCGTAGTTTTATCGATTGCTCCAATTTTGTGAAGAGCACTAGCTGAAGAATGGATAGCTTCGAAGGCTTCGCTTTTGTATTTATGCGTTGTTTTCATAATGTATCTCCACCAACGATCGGTCTTTTAATAGTTGTTCAAGTTGTTTTTCAGACAACTTCGAATAAGATTTTGCCAGTATTCGAAAATCAGCCAGTTCATGTTTATCAATATTATCAAGATCATTTTTTGCAAACATAAATTCATACACCCAATAATGCCCACCCCATGCCAATATGATGGAGCGATGATTATTCTCATTTAATCGCTTTTTAAAAACGCCGCCACCCAAATCTACTGCTTGCCCCTGAACCACCTATTGAATTGCTTCATACAGCTCCAAATCCTTAATGTGAGCCTTCTTGGCCGCCTTGGTGAACCAAGCCGTCTTAAATACTCGAGATGAAATATGTTTTTTTAATTGCATGATTAAGTATGGCACCTGGTGATACATATGTCAAATTAAAAAGGAAGCGGTCAAGTATTCATTTTAAAAACAGCCGATAAAAGTTTAAAACGGCCTCGAGGCCAACAAAAAGGAAGTGCTAGTCATGGCCGCACCGTTCGCCCTAATCTGCCCATCATCCCAGAAATAATCCCGCTGAGTGAAAAGGCTTGTGGGATGTGTGGTTTAGAATATTCGTTATTCGCTGACGAAGAGTCCGATATTATTGAAATTGAAGTCGTAGCTCATGTTCGCAGAATTCGGCGTCAAAAATGCGCAAGGGGGAAAACCACCCGATGATTTGGGTGAGTTCCTACCATGGACAATGAGTGAATCCAGAAAGCAGGAGTTATCAAAACCACCTAACAATAATACATCATGAAGCGTTACTATGGGCGTATTTTTAGTGCGGAGGAATTGGCACAAATTATCGAGTTGATTGAGACCAACCCATCAAAGCATCGTCTCGACCTTTCACGAGACGTTTGCCAAATGCTCTCATGGTATAAAGCGGATGGTGGTCTCAAGGAGATGTCCTGCCGTGTGGCAATGCTGCGCATGCAGAAAGATGGCCTAATCCAATTGCCTCCACCACGTACAGTCAATAAGCGAAAATCCGTCGCTA
>DIUW01000059.1 GCA_002423125.1 Legionellaceae bacterium UBA6148
ACTAAAAAAACTTGAGGATCGAGTATCAGATGCTTTCATTGTGATGCCTGGCGGACTAGGCACTCTTGAGGAGGCGTTTGACACTTGGAATGCGATCAAAATAGGGGTGCTGGACAAGCCGATCGGTTTTCTGAATATCGATGCGTACTACGATGGGCTGTTTTCCTTTATTGGTAACTGCACCGAGCACGGATTTATTTCGCCACACCAGATGAAAATACCGGCCATCGACTCAAATCCTCAAACATTGTTAGCTGGCCTATTAAAGCACTATGAATCCGTTGTCGCGGAGACCTTGATCTAGGCCATTTTATTGTTGTAAGGTTGTACTATGAATGGCATAAATCTTGAAAAAAATTTTGCATTAACCAGTAGTTGTCTTGTGCAGAAAATATGCGATCCGCTGCTTAAATCGATTGGTATTACTTATTTCAAGTTCATCAAAATTTATAACAAAGATTGCTCCAGAGAGCTGCTAACAAACAATGCCGGATGGATTGATCATTTTTACAGTAATGCGCTATATAACTCCATTGGTGCGATTGACATCGAGCACTTGCTTCCGAAAGGTTATTTTCTTTGGGCGGAAATGAATACAAAAGACCCCATCTACCTACAAGGCCGTGATTTTTTTAACATCGATCATGGGATTACCTTTGTCATTAAAAGGCAAGACGTCACGTTGTTGTATATTTTTGCTACCGATCGGAACAATCACGAAATTAATAATTTTTATGCCAGTAACATCGACTTGTTACAGCGCTTCATCCACTATTTTACCGACAAAGGGCATGACCTCATCAAAAGCGCGGAAGATCACCGAATCTACTTGCCAACGCCTCAAGAAATTATTACTTCTCGGGTTAACAACATCACCGTTTCCGATAAAGTGCGGGCGGATTTTTTTGAAAACAGCCACGTGAGCCGTTATTTTTTACTCAACGAATCCGATGACTTGTACCTAACGAAAAAGCAAGGTGAATGCGCTTCGCTCTTAGTCAAAGAGCAAACATCAAAACAATACGCTCTTCACCGTAACAAACCACAAGCTTATTTTTTGTCATTCCCATAGTTGCCCCCTTAGTATTTTCACAATTTGCAGTGATACTTAAAGCGCATGCTAACCAAAAATATAGCATATTATATGAAAAAGACTAATCGTTAGGAGATTTAAATATGCTGTTGGAGTACGCCAAATTAAGTTGCTACTCTATGAATTATAGAAATTTTTATAGGCAATAAAAACAAACTTAACTCATTAATTGATTCAAATCCGTTTAAAATCGTATAGCACGAGCAAAGTCATCATTTATATCATAAGGGGGGATCAAGAAACGTACTTTCTTTCCTCCACCTTGTTTGACAGGTGGTCTGTTGCAATCATTCTCAACAGATGGCCTATTCACCTTTGCTAGCGTCTGCTGTATATGTTCTTTCCGTTGAGCGATAGTGATACTCTTCATTAGCTCCTTTTCTGCAGGTAGTCCGCTGCAATTATACGCTGATGGTTGGCCACTGCATTGCGCCAGCGTCTCCTGCTCCTGTTCTTCCCGTCGTTTTTTTCTTTGATCAACAGTCATCATTGGAGGGCGCTTCATGTGCTCCGTTATTTTCATGTGAGAATCTTTGGGCTCTGGCAATGAATAGCTCTGTAATGGCTGAGGCAGGTCCTCCTTATTGTCCTCAAGAAGCAAAAGGGTCATCAATATCTTCATGAATAATTTTGTTAGTTGTAATCCGGCTTGACAAAAAATGAATGGAAATTCAAGCCATTGCATAGTTGTTTCACGTTCTTTAAATGTCATTGAGTAGTCGCCTATAAAAAACCTCCATTGTCTATTAAACATACATTAAAGTCAATTTAGTTTCTGCAGTAATTCTTTGTCCTGTTGCCTCATAAGTACATGTTACCCAAAGGGTGATCCGTTGCCTCATAAGTGATGTTACCTAACAGAGACAAAGTTTAATAAAATATCCTCTACAAATATCCTAGCGGGGTGAAGGGGGCGGCGATGAGCCCCCTTAGGCTTATCCCACAAATATCCTCACGGTCATCGCTGTCCCCAGCTGTTCCGTATTTTTATTTATAGCTCATTACTTCACCACCATTAAGATGAATCATTGTAAATATTTTGTTTAGTTTTTTTTGAATCGCTTTTTTTAACTCAAACGGATTGAGTCGATTATATATGGTGGTTAGCTCCTGTTTCCTAGCTTCGGCCATATGTTCCGATTGCATTAGTCGTTGATAGGGTGTGGCTGGTTTGCTATGTTTTTTTATAATAGTTGCATCCACTCGTCGTTTTTCAAGAAGCTTAAAGTTCGGTAAAAAATAATTGTTTAGTAGCGAAATTTCATTTTTATAAAGATCATTCATCATCTCGACTACAGCTGGGAGTATAGGAAGTATAAATGCCCTATTCCCTGATTTTCATAAGTATCGCGATTAAAATATCGACAGAAATCAGTGTCACAATCAATCAAACTCCATTCATTCAATCCCAACCGAACCCGCTTTCATGAATTCCGACCATTCTCAATTGCCAAGATGATATTTTTTGTGCGATTTATGTCCATCCATAAATCCAGGGCGTTAACTATCCGTGCTGCGATTGCCTGCTTATTTTTTAATGATTCTTCAGGGATGCTGAGTGAGCTGGAGGTGCTCGAATGCCTAATCCTACTGCGAACAGCCAGCGCAATTGGAATGGAACACTCAGCACCCATTGACGAATAGGTTGGTGCGGCAGCACAGTATCAACCAATAATACTGTACTTTCTACCATTCGCTTCGCACCACAGCTCGGGCAAAAGCCCCTGCGTTTACAACTAAACGCAACCAATAGTTCGTGATGACAGATTTCGCATTGCACACGCAAAAATCCATACTCAAGCCGACCGCATTTCAGGTATGCCTCAAATTCATCTTGAACATATTTGGGAAGAGACTTGTCTGATTCCGACAGAGCAGCTAGAAATTTTGGATAATACTCATCAACAACCTGATACAATAAGGTTTTTTCGGATTGATGACGCGCGTATTCCATAGCTGCGTGCGCCAATCCCCCATTTGTTACCGGGAGCTGGTTGGACATAGGTTGATTGCTTCGCTTTCCATTGCGTATTGCAAGCTACCATATAAACCAGACCGATAGCCGTATTTCATGACAAGTGACAATAGCAAAATCAGTGTAAAGTATGGGTGCGCCGGTTCCATCGTAGACTCTGTTTGCCTCATACCACTGAAATATCGCATCATCAGATAGCCAAACAGTGATATCACCGCGTCGTCGTAAAGACTCACTGTACTCAGACCAGTTCGCCACTTTGAATTTTTGCTTGGAAACTTTCCATCCTTTCTTTTCTGGATATTTATTGGGCATGATCGCATCACTTGATTAAAATTTCAATGGCCTCCATAGTAACAGTGGTTCGGTTTGAAGATCTCAATCTGCTTAATTAATGGGTTAAGAAACAAAGCCTCCTTCCGTTGCACCCACAACAGCATCTTACAAGGAGGTTTTGCTGCTCCTGCATCGAATGCACCGACTGCTTCTGGCCCCGCTTCAAACGTATCATTACCCACAAACTCTCAATAGAAAAATCAATGCATCGCAGGAACGCTCGCTAATCCTACGATGCAAAATTTATTGTATTTTAACATGGCATAGCGTACAATATGCGATTCATTACAAGATAATTTCTAACTACTGAGGCATGAAAAATGCTAATATTAAAGGCTTAATGTCACATACATTGCTATTTTTTCTAATATCGAGCCGTAGCTACTTAATCCAATTGCTTTAATAGGAGTCATTATGAAGTTTTTAGACCACACACAACCTTATCCAACTGAAGCCGAGCTACATCTTGATGCGATAAAGTCAATCTATTTTGAAGCGACTGGTCGCAGCATGGTATTTGAAGATCCGAAATTGACCTTACTGTACAATCGCTTCAGATTAGAGCGGCACCCTTTACCAATTGGATTCATCTTGGTTGCAAATGAGACCATTCCTCCAAACACCCTGCTGTTCCCCTATGGTGGAGAACAGCTCGTGAACACGACCCCACTTAATGACGAAAGTGAATACACTTTAGATCATGAGGGGATCAGCCAAAACGGACAAAATACTATTGATTTTGGCTGTCTTCTTGTGCATTTAACTACGCCACAAAGGCTGGAAGATACATTGGGCATAGATCGTACCACAACCAGAGAATTTCAAGGGCCCAACACCAAGAGTATACTTATCAAAAATAGAATTTATCATGCTACCACCGAAGTAATTTTACCTGGTACTGTTCTCGGTTTTGATTATGGAATTCACTATTGGATGGGAAGACATGCTTCTCCGCTTCCATTTTTAAGAAGCTCTGCTGTTCCCAGTAGTTTTAACAACGCATTGCTTCAAAATTCTATCGCTGTCTTTTATGATAAAGAAACGGGCAAAAAACGGGTATTCAACTCTGAAGCATTTAGACACCAACTTGCAGGCATAGATATCCTTTATCCACTTCGCCACTATCTCAAATATCCAGATACACCTATTTTTATCCTCACTTTACAACTAACCCTTATTATCGCCTATGATGACTTTAAGGCAGTCTATGAGCGTTCAACCACACCTGTAGAAGAAACTGGCTCTTCCGCAAGACAACTTAGCCAATTATTTATGTTCTTTCCGACAACGCAGCGCAAAACCTGTGCTTTGCCTCCCGGCTTTGATGTCGATAGAGAGACCAATCAGTCAATACGTCTGGCTAATTAATGAACGATACGCCTAATTAACCGCAAAGAGGTTAGTACGAAAGCATCAATTAAATGGATGTTTAATGTAGAAACCACTAGAGAAAAACTTGATAAGGCCTATGCAAGGCTTTGTTTCTTAACCCTCTGCAGCGTCTTTTTTCGCAAAATTCAGGCGGATCGATGGCTTTGAGGCATTCCCAATGATGTCATTTTATTGAGAGCCCCGCTGGCGATCATCGCCTCTTGTTTTTGGCGAGAAAAGTCACGCGCATGCATTGTATCGCCAAAGGTTCGTTGGTAACGTTGAACACCCAGTTCCGAATAATTTCGCCTACCGTATCCCTTATTTTTCTGCCATTGCATTCGGCCATTTTCTGCAATTTCAAGAATGTTTCGATTGCGCTGCGGAGCCGATTTGTCGCTCTCAACAGCGTTAACACGAGGTGGTATAACCACATCAACATTGGCTGTTCGGCGCAAAGACGCCATGAAATCAGGTCAAGTGAAACCGTGGTTTTGATACCAAGGCCGCGAGTCTGGCAATGAAATCCAGTGGCTCGAATACCACATGCGTTGTCCCGTTTTTGTAGGGGGTCTTTAATTCATAGCTGATTTTTCCATCCGGCAATCGCTCCATACGGTGCATCGATACGGCGGGTCTTGCTATGAAATTCGCTTATCATACGGACAATTTCAGCTCCGTTATTTTTAGCATCGGTTTCATTTGGCATATTTCACCCCTTAATTACTAGAAGTAATTCATTGTCCCAACTTCGTTACCGACCCACCGTGGTTTATTTCTATCACGCGGGCTCTATAGAACAAGGAACAACTGTCAACAGAACCTATTAACAAACCGCTCTATAATAACAATAATAGCACATATTTCACTCGATATATAAAATGCGTGGTTTCACCAATTTTTTCAATTATCGCTCCTGCAACTTGGGAATCTTGGACCCGACCCCAGTAATATCAAAATCGACCGGATTTTTCCATTTGATGTTTTGTTGATTATATTGCTACATTGACATTTACTTGATGTCAATGTAGAATAAATGATCTATAAATATCATATTGGATTTCTTTTCTATGGTTAAAATATTTATTAAAAATGAACAGCTAACCAATTTATCACAGAAAACTGTACATTGGTTAGAACGTGAAGTACCAGATACTGAAATTCCTTTTGATGTTCTCTTTCGAATTGAAACAAATGAAATCATTCAGTTGGAAATAAACCGCGAAGGAGTCTCTCCGCATTATTTAGACTCCTATTTTGAATGTGAGACGATAGACAATTATTTTTTATGCAAACGACACAAGATACCAACTCTGACGCCAATTGCTCTACCGCAAGCAACGAATCAAGAGGATATTGTAATTAATAATTTTAGACAATTTCAGTTCGCTAAAGAAAATGACGCATTATTCCCCCCCCTTTTTGCTTTAGAAAATTTTCCTGAAGAAACCCTGATTGGTAGCGGCCACTCAGGACAAGTTCACTTGATTTTTCAAGGTGAAACAAAACGCGCTTTAAAATTATTACACCTTTATCACGAGTGTATTCGAGAATATGAAATATTTACGTTTGATGAGCCCCGATCCAATGACGGCATGAAATATGTAAAGCCATTGGATGAGATAGCGATGCATTGTTCATTTGAACATGCATATCAATATTATGTAGATACTAGACTTATTCCCCACCATAAAAATATTAGTAAAATAACAGGACTTGCCTATATTAAAGCCTCCAATCAATGGGGATGTTTATTTGAATATGTTGAGGGATATTCTTTTGACTATTTCTGTGATAATTTAGGTTCCGTTGTCGATGGCATAAAAATTGTTGATTTGTCCGAAAAAACTACGATCATCTACAAAATAGCGATTGAATTAGCCGAAGGTTTAAAAGTACTGGATGAATCGGGTTGTGCACATACGGATCTTTTAAATCCGAATATTCTTATTAATAAAATGGATTACCGTCCTGTCATCATTGATTATGATAAACATCGCTTTAGCACACTTGCTGATAGTCTTGATTCACGCTGTCAATATGGAAAACGTTTAGCGCAATTAGGCCAGGTATGTGGAGATAATGATCCTGGCTTGAAAGCATTGGCGGAAGCCTTAAGCGATCAAACGATCCCTCTTGAAAAACTCTCTTGGGAATTGGCTATTCATCAATTAAAAAATTTGTCCATTCATTCGGATTCGATAGTGACAGTTTCAGAGCAACGGTGTAAAACAATTCAAAAATTGTACAATGACTTGCATTTTAAAATCATGCGATTACCCAATTGGAAAAAGAATCAAATATTTACAGAGTGGACGATTGTTGCAGAAAAATACGAATTACTCATGCGTGACAAAAAAATCATGCAATTAAGGGCCTTGGCAAGCGGACTAGAAAAGCTCAACCAAAATCCAGCTTTAAATTTACATCAAGGATTTTGCAAATTGTCAAAAAATATCCGAACAATCATTGGAACAATGCTAACGCTTTTAACGGTCGGCATTATTGTCCCAATAATGAATCAATATTCATCGGCAGGATATCGACGGACTTTTTTTGGATTACCTGAAACGGACACTCAAAAGAAACAACGAGAATTAGGGGATAAAGTCTTTGATGCGTTATCAACGCATGATCAATCGTTAAAAATTGAACATCGAGTAGTGCGAGTATAGGAAGTATAAATGCCCTATTCCCTGATTTTCATAAGTATCGCGATTAAAATATCGACAGAAATCAGTGCCACAATCAATCAAACTCCATTCATTCAATCCCAACCGAACCCGCTTTCATGAATTCCGACCATTCTCAATTGCCAAGATGATATTTTTTGTGCGATTTATGTCCATCCATAAATCCAGGGGGTTAACTATCCGTGCTGCGATTGCCTGCTTATTTTTTAATGATTCTTCAGGGATGCTGAGTGAGCTGGAGGTGCTCGAATGCCTAATCCTACATTGACATGCGGCAAACGATCCTGTTGTTGATTGATGCGACTGAAAAACCGGTGACTCATAAAAAACAAGAAATCCATAACATCCCTTCTTGAGGATGCATTCACCGAAATAAGTGAACGGATTTGTTTCAGATAATATGTCCATGATTCAATTATAACACACTTCGAATTAAATGGAGCACCCGTACCATTTGCATTATTATACAAAATTTTATATAATATTAGTATGAAAGAAATAATATGGTTAGGCAGTAGCTATCAAGATTTACTAGATTTTTCAAAACCAGCAAAACAGATGGCAGGTTATAATTTAGATAAATTGCAACGCGGCAAAGAACCACAAGACTGGAAGCCAATGAATTCCATTGGTAAAGGAGTAAAAGAACTCCGAATTCATTGCGTAAATGAATATCGTGTCATTTATTTAGCAAAAAAACGTTTTAAAGAAATACCATCGGCTAGATGAGGAGAATATAGAATGAGTAACCATGTGACCAAAGGTAGTATCTTTAATGATCTAGGATTTAATGAAGCAGAAGCTGAAAATCTAAAAATTAGAGCGGCATTAATGCGTGCCATTGAGAAATATATTGAAGATAATAATCTGACTCAAGCTGCTGCGGCTAAATTAATGGGCGTTTATCAACCAAGGGTCAGTGACTTACTTCAAGGTAAGATTGATAAATTCACCATTGATATGTTAATCAATATGTTAGCAAAAGCTCATGTCTCTGTCTCATTAGTTGTGGATGATCGAATTGCTGCTTGATTTCAATCAACAACCAAGCAACAATAGTACAGAAATCATCCTTCGGGAGATCGTCGTATTTGGGTACGACATTGTACAACACAGTACGCCATTTGTAGCTAAAACCCGCGGCAAAATTTATAATGTAATCAAATGGTTAAGAATGGATTCGGTAACTTCTCAATAACCCCGGGAA
>DIUW01000036.1 GCA_002423125.1 Legionellaceae bacterium UBA6148
AATTAAAATCGGCTATTTTGGAATAATTTAGATCAGGGAGACTGATATAGGATAAACCTGATCAATTTAATCCTGCGCCATATATCCGCGGTTTTGTTCCACCGATAACAACCCATGATACTCCTTGTGCATTCAATCATAAAGGAGTACTTGATGAGTTCCGAAATTAAACATGCATACAAACAAGGTTTCTGGCCAACATTGAGCAATTGACCCTTCTGAAATAACTAGTGCCACGTCTTTTAAATACGTTTTCCAATGAGTGTCGTCCCGGCGCAGGCCGGGATCCATTTATGAATTACACATCATGCCATATTTGTGAATGGATTGTATGATTAAAACTACTGGGTACGAAGCAACTTTAACATACGGTATAGCTTCAACATAATTAGTCTAATAAACTGGCACCATAATCATCCAGTAGTGACGTCAGCTGGTTGGTTATTGATGTCAATGGATATCCACGAACCGCAGCCATCGTCAGAAACTCGCGCGCGCAGTCAATCGTCATCGTGAGCCTGTCTTGTCCTCGATGCTGTCGCGCGTCCCGCTTACGATCGGCGAGTGTTTTAATATGCTCCTCGCATTCGATTTGTTTCGCTTTATCATAGCTGCGCACGTGTTTTGCAATCACCGTGACACCTATAATGCCCCCAAATTTTACAACTGCGTTGACTCGCTAAATCATGGAATAATGGTCCAAGAAATCTACGAGGCTGTCCATACAAAACTTTTTCCCTGTATTTTGGTACAAATACTACATGAAATTTGCAGTCCCATTTAGAGTGACTTAAACTCTCGTACGATGATAGTGCCATTTACTTACTCCTGTGATACCGTCAAGTCCACAGGCTTATTTTGGCACTGTCATCACTAAATCTAAAGGCATGGCCTTGAGAGTCTCACTGGTCAAACCAGTGGCTTACCTGTCCTTCAGTTAAAAATGGCGTTTCCTATACAAATTATAGGCCTTTCTTGGTATAAGTTCAGGACTTATTCAAACTTTTCAAAAATGCTTAAAAAATACTGGGAATGGCCAGCAGAATTTTATTTAACTTTATTTTCTCTTGCTTTACTATGTGACGTTTTTAGGAGGAGAATATTTTAATATGTTACAGTCTACTTTGAGCTACATTGCTTTTTTCTCTATAAGTCGAACTAAAATTAAGTCATTTATTACAAAAAAAATTTATGCCCGCTTAATGTTCTTAGTCTTGTTGAATTTGAATATAGATGCAGTCGTAGCTGGCAATTCAAGTTCGGTTAAACAATCAGACAATCAGATGAACCATATTCCGATAAATCGACTTATTCTTGATGTTGATATCGATATATCATACGGGCCGGACGTTTTATCAATTGCTCATAATAAATTTAGGACAACTTCAAATTATAGTTCTAATACGTTATTTAATTTAGCCAATGATGGTCGTTTTAGTTTTGCCTCAGCACTTGGATATATTTATCATAATATTGGAATTGAATTCAAATATTTTAATTTAAATCCTCAGCACTTACTTGGGGTAAATGGCCAAGCTTTAGCTTTGAATCAAATAGGATCTTTTGGTGGACGTTATCTTGGAGTAAATGGATTAGCCCTTATTCCTGTAAATAATGATAGAAATGAGTTTATTTTTGCCCTGGGTGGTGGAAAGTTATTAACTGAATTTCATGCTGCACTTGATTCTGAAACAAATATTAACCAAAGTGAATCCGTTTTGCTTACAGGATTCGGTGTTCGACACTTTTTTAGTTCAAATTGGTCTGTTCGTGCGGAGTATGACTACTTGACTCCTATAACGCATGGATTATTGTCTTCTGGCATTTATAATGATTCATTTGGGGTTATTTTATTAGGTACGGCTGTATCGTATGATATCTAATTCTTGGTGTATAAGATGATCATCGTAGTAATAGGGTTGATGACCCGTTTGACGGAGAAAGACCGTGATTTATTCAGATAATTTTTATCTACAAAAAACAAGATGACACGATGAGCATTCAAATACCTTTTTTTAAAACTGTAAACGCCTTTGTTGTTGGTGATTTGATGTTGGATCGTTATTGGTCTGGAAGCGTCAGTCGAATTTCTCCTGAAGCACCTGTTCCTGTTGTCAATATGGGTGATACCGCCGAATTTCCTGGTGGCGCGGGCAATGTTGCGATGAATATGGCGTCACTTGGGATAAATATCCGGTTAGGTGGCATATTAGGAAAAGATGAAGCTGCTCAGCGATTAATTCACCTTATGAAAACGGCGAATATTGATACCACCGCTATTCAATATGACTCTCATGGTTCAACCATTGTTAAAACCCGAGTATTTAGTGGTCATCAACAATTGATTCGTTTAGATTTAGAAGATAGATTGCAATTAACAAGCGTTAATATCTCGCATGCGGTTGAAGATGCGCTAAAACAGTATGTTGATTGCAATGTCATCATTTTTTCAGATTATGGTAAAGGGACTTTGCAAGACCCACGCCCCCTTATTCGCCAAGCCATGCAACGACAAATCCCCATCTTCATCGATCCTAAAGGGCTTGATTATCAAAAATATCAAGATGCGTATTGCCTTACCCCTAACCAACATGAATTTGAGCAAGTTTTTGGTGTTTGCCGTAATGACCATGAGCTTGAGCAAAAAGGGCTTGCAGCGCTTCGCCAATTGAATCTTAAAGCAATTTTAATTACTCGCGGAACGAAAGGAATGAGTTTGATTCGTGAGAATGAAGAGCCCCTTCATCTACCCGCAACGGCAAATAAAGCACTCGATGTCACTGGTGCAGGTGATACAGTGATTTCGGTGTTAGCGGCAAGCGTTGCGGCGGGAGATTGTCTTGAAACGGCAGTGCATCTAGCAAACGTTGCCGCTGGATTAACTGTGACGCAATTCGGCACATCCGTTATTACAATCCCCGCACTACAGCAAGCTCTTCCTCAGCCACCAATCCGACAAGGTATTCTGCCTATCGAAGACGTATTAATTGAAATAAACAACGCGCGGCTACGTCAGGAAACGATCGTGATGACTAATGGCTGTTTTGATTTATTGCACTCGGGACACATTGGCTATTTAGACGAAGCGAAAGTATTAGGCGATCGTTTAGTGATTGCCGTGAATGATGATACATCGATTCGTCAATTAAAAGGACCTGGGCGACCGGTGCAATCGGTAGCAGAACGGATGGCTGTTTTAGCGGGTTTGCGCTCAGTTGATTGGGTGATTTCATTTTCTGCTGAAACGCCGTTAGAACTTGTCCAATTGATCTCACCCAATATATTAGTGAAAGGTGTTGATTATGAAGGATTATCAGTCGTAGGAAGCGATCATGTGCTTGGCACGGGTGGATCAGTAAGATATATCGGACCTCCTAAAATCAACTCGAGTTCTGAATTAATTTCAAAAATTAGATCATGTGCTGAATATGAATAAATGTACCGGAGATGATGAATGATTGTAGTAACAGGGGGAGCTGGATTCATTGGAAGCAACCTCATTAAGGCATTAAATCACCGTGGAATAAAGGATATTATTGTCGTTGATGATTTGACCAATGGGTTGAAATTTAGAAATATCGTCGATTGCGATGTTTTAGATTATGTTGATAAACACCAGTTTTTACAAAAAATAGTACATAATGAATGGCAAGCCGGCTCAATTCAAGCGATTTTTCATCAAGGTGCTTGTACTTCGACATTAGAGCTCGATGGTCGCTATTTAATGCAAAATAATTATGAATATTCTAAACAATTACTCGATTATTCTATTCGCGAGATGATTCCGTTTATTTACGCATCTAGCGCAGCTATTTATGGTGCAAGCTCAATTTGCCAAGAAAATCCAGCCTATGAAACACCCCTTAATGTTTATGCCTATTCAAAGTTAATGTTTGACCGCTATGTTCAACGCCATCTAAATTCCGTCTCTTCGCAAATTGTTGGCCTACGCTATTTTAATGTTTTTGGTCCTAATGAATGGCATAAAGGAACAATGAAAAGTGTGATTCAACATTTTTACGATGAACTTAAGAAAAAAAAGCGAATCACGATTTTTGATCAAATTCCTGGTTGTCATCGTGGCGAACAACAGCGTGATTTTATTTATGTGGCTGATGTGATTGCTGTTATTTTATGGTTTTATGATAATCCCTCTCAACGTGGCATCTTTAATTTAGGGCGAGGTGAAAATATTTCATTTAACCAGATTGCCAGATTATTGATTGAAAAGGAGGGGTATGGCAGCATTTGTTACCAACCTATTGATGAAACCTTGCTTCAATTTTATCAAATTTTTACCAAAGCCGACATATCAAAACTACAACGTGCTGGTTATTCACAGTCGTTTACCACCATTGCCGATGCGGTTGAACATTATCTACTCAATAGTCCAATGATTTCTTCATGATAGGTTGAAACAATAATGCACTCAAACATATTGATCGTTGGTCCTGCATGGGTTGGGGACATGGTGATGGCTCAGAGCTTATTTAAATTATTGAAGCAGCGAGCAAATGATTGCAATATTGATGTCGTTGCACCGGCTTGGACTATTTCATTGTTGAGTCGGATGCCCGAGATTAATCGTTCGTTTAATGCACCATTTACACACCTTAAATTTGAATTTTTAAAGCATTATGAATTAGCCAAGCAATTACGCCCACAGCAGTATGATCAAGTCATTCTACTACCCAATACATTCAAATCAGCTATATCGCCTTGGCTTGCAGGAATTAAAAAGCGTACGGGATGGCGTGGTGAGCATCGCTATTTCGCATTAAATGATTTGCGGCATTTGGATAAAACTCGTTATCCATTGATGATCGAGCGATTTATGGCTTTAGGATTAGAACCGAATGAACCATTACCAAAACCCTACCCCTATCCTGAATTTAAGATTTCAGCGGAGTCAATTGCAACCTCTTTGCAGCAACATCAGCCAATATGCCGTGGTCGTCCGATTTTAGCGATGTGCATTGGTGCTGAATTTGGGCCGGCAAAACAATGGCCAGCAACATATTATGCCCACGTTGCAAATGAGCAGCTTAATGCAGGATGGGATATTTGGTTAGTCGGTTCAAAAAATGACGCCATGATTGCTGAGGAAATTATGACACTTACTGAAAATCGTTGCGATAATTTAGCCGGGCGAGTCGGACTTGCGGAGACCATTGATTTGTTAACTTTAGTGACGGGGGTATTAACGAATGATTCGGGCTTAATGCATGTTGCGGCAGCGTTGAACAAGCCTGTTATCGTCTTGTATGGTTCGACGAGTCCTGAATTTACGCCGCCACTCACGGATAATGCAACTATCCTAAAACTCAATATGGATTGTCAGCCTTGTTTTAAGCGCACTTGTTCTTTTGGACATTATCACTGCTTGGTTCATTTAAAGCCTGAGCGTGTATTATCCGTTATTTCACAATGGAGTATTGAATGACGATGAAAGTCTTATTAGTCAAAACGTCTTCCATGGGAGACTTGATTCATACATTACCTGCGCTTACGGATGCAAAGCGCTATATACCCTCTATTCAATTTGATTGGTTGGTTGAAGAGGCTTTTACAGAGATCCCGCGTTGGCATTCGAGTGTTTCTAAAATTATCCCCGTGGCCTTAAGGCGATGGAGGCATGATTTATTTTCCGCGAATACACGATCCGAATGGAGAGCTTGGCGAGAAAATTTAGCAACGGAATCGTACGATCTTATTTTGGATGCGCAAGGTCTTATAAAAAGTGCTCTTTATAGTTATTTTGCAAACGGTCCGCGTGCGGGTTTAGACAAATATTCAGCTTCAGATGCACTGATTTCCCATAGTTATCATCATAAGTATGCTATTGATACATCTCAACACGCCGTTAAACGTATGCGTAACCTATTCAGCCAAGCATTAGGCTATCCCTTGCCTGAAACTCCTCCAGATTTTGGTTTAAATCGGTATGATTTTCAGGACGGTGGTTCTCAGCATCCGTATTTGGTTTTTTTGCATGGAACAAGTTGGAATAGTAAATTATGGCCCGAAGAATATTGGATTGAATTAGCCAATTTAGTTGCTCAAGCTGGGTATCAAATCAAAATAAGCGGTTTATCCATAACTGAAATCACAAGGGCAAATCATATTGCTCTTTCAAGCAACGCAACGATTGATGTGATTACGGAGCCGGGAATTATGCTTATGACCAAAGTATTAGCCAATGCTCAAGGGGTTATTTCTGTTGATACCGGACTTGGTCAGATAGCCGCTGCATTAGGTTTACCAACACTTTCTCTTTATGGTTCAACGGATGTGTCTTATACAGGAGCGATTGGATTACACGTAGAAAACCTTACGGTAGATTTTCCATGTTCTCCTTGTTTCAAAAAAGACTGTGTCTATCAAGGAAAACCAAGTATGCGCCCGGTTTGTTTGGACCATTTGAAACCCAAAAAAGTGTGGGAAAGAATGCAATCAATGTTGATGGGTTAGTTCATAGGGTAAATTTTTGTTCATGAAACTTGGTCATGCGAAAGTATCGCTGTAAATTTTTTTGCGATTTCTTCTGTACCGAATTGACTAGAAACCCATTGCCGACCATTGTTTTTAATTTCTAAATAGTGACTAGCATCATTTGTTAAATCTAGAATAGCATCACGCCAGGCAGTCACGTCCCCGACAGGTAACAATTTTCCAGTAACATCGGGCAACAATGTTTCAGGAAGCCCGCCAAGATTGCTGCAAAGTACAGGAATACCCAGCGCTTGAGCTTCGATAGATACGCGGCCGAAGCTCTCCGTTATGAGCGTTGGAACAGCTAAAATATCAATGACTGCAAAATATGGGCGAACATCATCCGTCCATGGATAACATTGGTGATGCGCGGGAAATCCTCCCGTTTGAATTTTAATTTTTAAATCATTCGTGGCCAAGCCATCCCCAAGCCAAATTGCTTTGACTCTTGGGTTCTGTTTTATCGCTTGATTAAGTGCGTCGCAAAGCGGCAACATGCCTTTATCTGGATGCATCGCACCAACAAATCCAATTACACAATCATCATCACAATATCCGAGCTCTGATCGACGTGATTGGCGTAACGTCAAACTGACCTTGAAATAATTGATGTCAAGCGGGTTGTATAGCATTTGTATTCTAGCGGCACAAATTCCTCTATTAATGAAACTGTGAAGCATAAAATTTGAGATAACAATAAAGCGATCTGCCAGGCGAGGAATAAAGTGATGCGTCATAAAGCGAAGTGGATAATCCATGTGTTTAAATAATGCCAGTTTGATTTTGCGCAGTTTACAAAGCAGTGTCAGTGGCCAGTATTCTTTGCTAAAACTACCGATGATCCAATCAGGTTTAAATTGACTAATGGCCTTCCACACAGGTACGAATCCCCGAAGATCGGTTGCATTGCGGAAAAATCCAAAATACAGCATGACATTGGACTCTATTAAGCTTTTATGAATCGGTGTGCCAGATTGCACTACCACAGCTACATCATGATTGAGGGAACTCATGGCTTTTGCCAACGTAATAAAGTGGCTCTCGGTCCCTCCTCCGCCATTGCCCGTCCCTACAAAAAGCAATCTCATCCGCGTTTATCCTCGTATCGACTGAATAGTTTTAACATAAACAGGTGTGGAAGGGTTCTTTTGCTGATTAAAACACGTCGTAATTTATAAGGATCATCTCCTGTTTGCGCTCGCCCACGCTGCGTTGTGGTCGCCGCATCAAATCCCTCTCGGTGGATGATTTCAGTAATGTGATCATCATAGTCACCATACGGATAACAAAACTGAGAGACCTTTGCTTGGATGATTGATTCTAAATCATCTTTACTTCCTGCTATTTCACTAATAAGTCTATTATGAGAGCATTTGGTTAAACGTGGATGGAATTGAGAATGAGCCCCAACTTCCATACCTGAACGATGCCATGTAACAACTTGTTCTATGGACATTAAATTTTTTTTAATCTTTAATGCGGCGGCATCCCATTTGTTATATTTCCCTATTAACTGGCTAACAAAATAGCTGGTTGCGCTAAACCCATGTTTTTTGAGAATAGGTAAAGCGATATCGAAAGTATCCGCATATCCATCATCAAATGTAAGTGCCATGACACGACCCGTTTTTTCACCACGCAGATAGGGCATTGCCGCGGACATGGAAAGGCATTGGTATCCTAGAAGTTTTAGCATCAACATTTGAGTTGAAAACGCGCGTGGATGCACGTAGAGATTGCTTAATTTTGCATTTTTAGGGGGTATACCAATATTGTGATACATGAGTATAGGAATAGTTTGCATATTAATTGACTATATTTTGCATTTTTGTGATGCCGATTTATTTGCTTAAGTAACGATGAACATGGCAAAGGCATTCAGCACCATAGTTTAAAAAACTATGGTGCCTTCGTAAGAAGAAGGTTGCCCTCCATCATCAATATAACATTGTTAAGATGATTGATGAATCAATATATGAATTTTTAAAGAAATAGACAAATACCGCAGCGGTGCTACAATACCGACGCCGTTGTTTTCCCGTTCAGCGATAGTCAAGATTGTAAAAAATATCAATAGAAGAAAAGGAAATTTACTATGTTGGTTAGTGCATTACCTCCACATTATTCCGAAATATTAGCGACTTTTTCGAGTGCAATCCATCCAACTGCCATCGTTGCAGAGGGTGCGTGTATTGGTAATAACGTTCATATTGGCCCCTATTCTATTATTGGTGAAAATGTCACGATTGGCGATGACTGTGTTATTCATTCTCATGTTGTGATTGAGGGCTGGACGACCATTGGATGTCGCAACCAAATTTTTACGGGCGCAATCATCGGCAATATTCCGCAAGATTTAAAATTTATAGGTGAACAAAGCGTTGTAACTATTGGTGATAATAATATTATTCGTGAATATGTTACGATTAATAGGGGAACACTCGGCGGGGGAGGCGAAACCAGAGTTGGAAATCATAATTTATTGATGACTGGCTCTCATCTTGCTCATGATGTTTTAATTGGGAATCACAATATCATTGTTAATTTTGTAGGAATTGCGGGACACGCTATCATAGAAGATTGGGTTACCATTGGCGCTCATTGTGTAGTTCATCAGTTTTGTAAATTAGGCCGATTATCGATGATTGGTTCTCACAGTGTTCTTAATAAAGATGTATTACCCTTCTCACTCATTGATGGCAATCCATCCAAACTTTACGGTCTAAATGTCGTTCGTCTACGACGAAATGGCTATACCTCAGCCGCTCGCATGCAGCTGCAAAAAGCATATAAAATTATTAATCGTTCGGGTTTGACGGTTGCTGAAGTCATTGATGAAATTAAGCGAACAGTGCTGCTTAATTCAGATATTGAACATCTGCTATTGTTTCTCGAGCACGCGAAACGCGGCGTCTATCGATAAAGGTCTATCACGATGCAAAACGACTTAATTGATACTTCAATTGTCTTCACTATGGGGGAGCTTGAGCGCATTTCAGAGGGCATACTTCATCAAGAAGATGCACGAGGAAAAAAAATTTATGGCATTACCTCCTTAACACAAGCCCAGCCCACAGAAATTTCTTTTTTTCATCATAAAAAATATTTAACTTCATTTAAACAATCTCAAGCGGGCGCTTGCATTATTGCTCCAGGCTATGAAAAACATGCGCCGAGCAATATGACTCTATTGGTTCATCCTAATCCCTACAAAGCATATGCGTTGATTCTGCAAGCATTTCATCCTGAGTCATCATGCATTTCTTTCCGTAGTTCAACAGCATACATTGCAAAAACTGCGGCTCTGGGCCAAGACTGCCATATTGAACATGGCGCGTATATTGGTGAGCACGTCATTCTTGGCGATCGTTGTAAAATTGGTGTGAATAGTTATATTGGTGATCGCGTGCATATGGGGACTGACTGTATTATTGAAAATAATGTCAGTATCTGCCATGCAGAAATTGGCAATAAATTGCGTGTTTATCCAGGAGCACGGATAGGGCAAGATGGCTTTGGGTTTGCAAGTGATGCTGATGGGCATTATAAAATCCCGCATTTAGGAAAAGTCATCATTGGTGATGATGTTTCTATTGGTGCAAACAGTTGTATTGATCGAGGTTCGGTTAGCAATACCATTATCGAGGATTATTGCCGAATTGACAATCTTGTACAGATTGGTCATAACGTTAAGGTAGGAAAAGGCAGTGTTCTATGTGCACAAGTTGGAATTGCTGGGAGTACGGTGATTGGGAAATTTGTGACATTTGCAGGGAAAGCAGGGGCAATAAATAGTATCAGTATCGGTGATGGTGTCATGGTTTTATTTGGCGCTAGGGTCATTAATAATATTGATGCCGGTGCTCGCGTAGGAGGGCATCCTGCGATTGAATCTAAAAGTTGGTTGCGTCAAGCAGTTTTTTTGAAAAAACAAACTAAGAACTCCAAAAAATAAATCATCATGTAACAGACGAATGAATATGATAGGTGGGTTATTAAAAATATGTTAAAAAAACCAAGCTTTTTCTATACGTTGATTTTAATGTTGGTAGTAAATATTGCTTATGCAAATTCAACATTTAATTCAATCCCCTCTTCTTCTCTAAATAGTAAGAAAAACATCTTCACACGATTGTTTTTAGAAGGTGAATGGTACGCCTCCTGGGGATACAACAGGGAATTTTGGAGTCATGCCAATATTCATGTTGTCCAGCCATCATTAGGTAATAATCTTACGTTTCATCGGGTACGTGGAATAGATGAGTTTAGTTCACCTGTCGCGCGCGATTTATTTGTACCGCAATATAATATTCGTATTGGTCGTTTTGTTAATGAAGCACGCTCAGTTGCACTTGAGTTAAATTTGGATCATACACGTTATAATACGGCAATAGGTCAAATTGTACAGACGACAGGAACAATTGATGGCCGTCATTTTAATCAATATTTGAAGCTTTATGAAAATGTGTTTTCCGAGGTTCTTCATAATGGCGCTAATCACTTAATGCTCAATGCTGTTTATCGTTTTCCCCTACTTGGAAAAGTGAACGAAACCTTCAGCACAGCCGGCATCCTGAAAGCAGGTGCGGGCATTATGTTACCTCATACTTCAACGATTGTTTTTGATCATCCCAATGATCCTGGTAGTAAAACTTGGGGGCATTTGTTAGGTACGAATAGTGGATGGTGGCAATTAAATGGTTATACCGCTGGAATGGAGGCGGGTTTTAGATTTATTCCCTATAAACCAATTTATTTAGAATTTACTGACAAAATTGCATTTTCTTATTTTTATAATCTTCCTGTTTATAAAGGAACGATACATCAAAATTTGTTTATGAATGAAATTATCATAAGCCTTGGGTTTTCTTTTTAATAATAGTGTCTTGCAGGATGATTTTTTGTTATTCGTGACTCGTTATATAACGAGTCACGAATAACACAGACTACCCTTGATAATGATCACTGAACTTCCAGCGACGATGGACCCAATACCATTGCTCCGGATGTGCAAGAATCATTGTTTCCATTGCTTGATTATAAATACGGGTATTTTCATAAACACTTTGTTTGATATTTTCAGAATGTTGCCACTCCAACTCTGGAAAAAATTCAAGAACATGCTTCCCATTGGGCAGTCGATAAAAAGCCGTTGGAATAATAGGAGCTTTCTTTTTATGCGCAAAAATCGCCACACTTTTATATGTCCCTGCTTTTAAACCAAAAAAATTGACCGCAATACCATGTTTTGTTTTGACATCAGCATGCTGATCGAATGCATATAGAATAATCCCTTTTTTATCTAAAATTGATGGAAGCATCTTTATAAGCCGTAAACTGCTAACAACTTTGATGCCTGCATTTTGTAATCGTTGAAAAAAGATATTTTCTAGCCATTTATTTCGAATTGGACGGCGCACTATCCAAAATTGCTCGCGAAGGGATTTTAATGCAGGAAGGCCTAATATAGGGGCGAATTCCCAGTTCCCTAGATGTCCAACGAGCAGAATGACGCCTTTATCTTTTTGATGAGCAGCTAGTAGGTGTTCAACCCCACGTAATTCAACATGTTGGTATTCTCCTTTTTTTTGATACCAACCAATTAAAAAAAATTCCTTTATCAATTTTGCTAAGTGGGAATAAAATGCTTTGGCAAACCGGGTTTGTTCTTTTTCAGAAAGATGGTTAAATGCCAATTGAATATTTTTCATGACGACTTGTTTTCGAAGGGGTAAAAATCGAAATAAAAAACGACCCGCGAGACTAACGTGAAGAGCTGCAATAACTTTTCCATCAAGCATAGTTTTTAAAATCCTTATTCCAACGATTATAGGACCAGATCCATTGTTCAGGATGTTGCAAAATGAACGATTCAATGGTTTTACTATAGATTCTGGTATTTTCAATTATCGCGGTATTTTTATCTGGATGATCTTGCCACTCAAGTTCAGAATGAAACTCAACGATATGGCGTCCTTTTTCTGTTCGATAGGTTATGCAAGGAACAACTGGGGTTTGCCAACGATGCGCTAAACTGGCGAGAGTTTTATATGCCGTTGTTTTTACTCCGAGGAATTCAATTTCACAACTTGAGCGAGATTTTTCCGGTGCGCGCTGGTCTATTGCGATCCAAACAAAGCTATTTTTGGCAATCGCTTTTTTTATATCTCTTATAGCATTACCTTTATGAATGATGGTAATGCAGTTATTAAAGCGTGAGAAAAGCATTTTTTGAACATAGGGTGTTTTTAATGATTGGCGTACCGCATGATATTTTCCCTTAAACTCTGGGGTTTGCAAGGTTGCCAACGACCAAGCATATTCCCAACTTCCTAAATGACCTGATAACAAAAATACCCCTCGCCCTCTACTGGCCGCGGTAATCAAATTCTCTATTCCTCGTACTTCAATTCGCTTATATAACTGCTTTTTACTAAAAAAGAACAAGCGTAATACTTCCGCGATAGAGGTTATTGTATGAGAAAAAAAAGCCTCACAGAGCCTCTGCTTGTCTTTTAAATCTATTGCGTCTTTATAAACCAGATCAAGATTTGTCATGACCCTTGATTTATGGGACGAAAGAAACCTGTGGAATAGTGTTCCAAGCCAGGTTACAAGGAGTGTAGGGGATTTTTTTTCCCAGCTCGAATCAAGCATCAAAACTTCTCACAAATAGATAATCTAAGAAAGGCCTCTCTTAAAGAGAGATGTTAATTTATATAATAATGTATAATCATCAGTCATTACAATCAGAAAAAACTCCAGCGACTCCCGCTTACATTGCATGTCTAATCCAATTAATGTTCAAATAACGTTGTTTATCATCTTACACACTCTCGTGCTTTTTAGTAGAGGTGACAGAACAATTTATGCTCATGGTTGGTGCGTAAGCAAATATTCTGAGCACCGTCGTTGCTCCCAGAAAAACAGGAAGACCTTAATTTACTGGATTTCTTTAATAGCAAAAGTCATTGAAGAAAAAGGTGTTGTTTTATTTTTTTTAATTTAGAATAGCATTGTACAAATAAGTTAATATAAAAACTATTCGCGCGCGTCTTCTTGCGTTAGTATATTTACTTTATTGTGATTACCTCTGGGTTCATATGAGAGATAAAAATAAAAAAAATGGCCAATGATTATAATTGATTTTAGGGAGGAAGTATGAACAAGAGCATGATAGTTTGTGTTACATTAGGATGTTCTTTAAGCATGGCAAATTCAAATGCAGGTACTATGGGTGATGTATCGTTGGTTGATCATAACATTAAACCATTTGTTAGTGTTGAAGGCTTCCCAGTTTGGATTAATGCCGGAAGTGCGGAGTATATAAAAGACAGTACGACGCAGCTCAGTAAGCATGATTTTGTATCAGGAGGTGCTCGCTTTGCAGGTGGTTTTGCGTACCCACATACACCGAATATTAATTTTACGTTTGATGCCGCATGGAATTATTTTGGACGATCTTCTAATTCTAATTCTGACGCAGATTCTCGCGTGACATTTAGTGGCCCGGATTTATTATTAGGAGCTACTTATAAAATCAAAGATAAATACGAGTTATTTGCAAAGTTTGGCGTTCTTTTCGAGCGACTAGGATACTCCTTTAACTCAAAAACGCCGTTAAATTACTCTTTTGATGGCGCAAATTATGTAACTAACTTGTCAATGAAATCTACCGTACTGGATTTTTTGCCAGAATTGAAAGTGGGGGGAGTATATAACCTTAATACTCATTGGGGCGTATCGCTTGCTTATATGCACGCGTTTGGAGATACACCCAATTTTGTTTTAACTGATATAACAACCACAACACCCGGGCAATTAAATATAGATAGTAATTTTAAAGGTCCATCGTTGAATTCAGTACTCGTCGGAGCTCGTTATCAATTTGTCGATTAAGAAATAATATAACGGTTCACTGCCTTTGCTTTTGAGATTTATTTTTCATTCCCGCAAAAGCAGTGAGCGATTATAAAAAACCAATCACTTGCTCAAGAGAGCTGACAATACCCGTCAAAGTACGACTGTCTGCAGAATTCACGGAAAATTCATTTACGCCATTGCAACCACATGGCCATGCAACCTCAGAAGACAGTAAATCCTTATAGAGTAAATTATATCTTACTCCCGCCCAAACTCCTGCCTGAATATCCGTTTGTTTATCTCCCACAAAAACGGAACGCGACAAATCAATATCAAACTCTTGTACAGCTTGTAATATCATTCCTGGTGCAGGCTTTCTAAATAATGACTCTACTTTATATTTCCCAATACCATGATCTGGATGTGTTGGGCAAAAATAGACTTTGTCAACAGGAGCAAGCTCACTGGCGAATCGAGAACACATCCAGTCGGTCAACTGAAAGAAATCCTTTTCTGTATAATAGCCACGCCCAATTCCCGATTGATTTGTTACTACACAAATCAAATACCCACGCTGTTTTGCCTGACGACAAAGATTAAAAATTCCAGGGATAAATTCAAATTTATCGATTGTGCTGACATAACCATAATCGATATTAATCACACCATCACGATCAAGAAATAAAGCAGGACGATCCATTCATTTTCTCCATCAGGCCAAATACTCAATATCACGATGGATATACAAGGAGCAAAATGGGGTTTAAAACTCAGCAGCGCGAGTTTCAAGAAGGAGAGGGTTTACAATAAAATCACCACTTAAATCAGAGTGTTCGAATTTATATTTCGAGAAGTCATCGTTAAACAACATTTGCTCCACCAATCCACAAAGGATATGACCCAAAACCATATGAGCTTCCTGAATTTTAGGCGTATCCGCAGAAGGAACCTCAAGAATAAAATCACACGATTGCCGCATTGGACCACCACAATTACCGGTCATCCCAATACAAATTATCCCAGAGTCTCTCCCTGCTTCTAAAGCACGAAGGATATTCGGTGATTGACCTGAGGTCGAATAAGCAATCAATACATCACCAAATCGCCCATGAGCCTGAACTTGCCGAGCAAAAATCTGCTCATATCCATAATCATTACTGATGGACGTTAATATCGAAGAATCCGTTGTTAATGCCATAGCCGCCAATCCTCGCCTATCAAATGCAAAACGATTCACAAATTCTGCCGCGATATGTTGAGCCTCTGCTGCACTACCGCCATTGCCTGCAAGTAATAACTTATTTCCTCCTAGCAAACAATCAATACACGCCATTGCACTTGCTTCCAATGTTGACATCAATTGAATATCGGTCAACATGCTAGCAAGAAGAGTTTGGGTATTTTGTATCTGAGTGTAAATATAGTCCTTCATAATTATCTCTAGCGTAAATCAAAAAAATATACGATTGCCAAAAAATGAGTCGTAATGAAATCGATTACGAATCTTTACGGACTTCCGATCATAACATATAGACTACTCACCAGTGAATTGCTACTCTTTGCCAATCCCTTCATTACCAATAATGAAAAATGATTAATACAGGAATGCAAATTAGAACACCATGGCAAGTCATGAGGGCCGCCATTTACACACTAATCGTTCGCAATCTTGAAATGCGCTTTATCATGAGGGCGAGCAATAAGCGCCTTTTAGATTTACTCCTCATTTTTATCGAACCAATAGGACATGTGTTACTCTGGACAGCAATACGCGTATTCAGAAACCAACAAATTGACAACGGAATGTCACCCGCTCTGTTTATGTTGTTAGGCGTCATCCCCTGGCTATTCACTTACAATACGGTTTATGGATGCCTATCAAGTATTGTAGACAATCGAGGCCTACTCTCCTTTAAACAAATAAAACCATTAGATCCCGCTATCGCATTAGTCTTTTCTGAATTCATAATCATGATGTTAGTATTTTGCACGGCTTTGTTCACACTACTCATTTTTGATGTCCACTGGCAAATCCAAAATCCATTCCGTTGGTTCACTGCAATAGCCTGCTATTTCATTTTTGTAACTGGCTTCGCAATACAGATTGCCTGTATTGGCTTTTTTTCTAAACCTCTCGCTAAATTTGTAAGAATGATCTTGCGTGTTCTTTATATTTTTTCTGGTATATTTTTTAGTGCTCAGATGCTTTCTTCAGAGGCGAGATACTATTTTGTAATCAATCCATTGTTTCAATTTATTGAAATTTCCCGAGGGTGTTTTTCAAATGCATCAACTTATGATAGATTCGGCGATCTGTATTATTTATTTGAATGCGCTATCGTATCGATTACTCTGGGATTAGGATCATATACCGCCTTAAGAAAAAAAATGATGATAGAAATTATGGAGCACTAAATTGGAATCACAAACCGTCGACTCATTAATAAAGCCCCCACATCAAGTGATGCAGCAAGGTCTTTACCAATTAAAAAAAAGGTCGACATTTCTGATTTTAGTTATATTGCCATGGATATTGGCTGCCTTTTATCTTTGTCTCATTAAAACCCCTGTCTATGAAAGCACGGCCCATATTTTCATTCATTACTATACGACTTACTCACCCAGCAATGACTTAAAATCCATATTCAGTAAAAACAAACCACAAACACAAGAGCCGAGCTTTGCACCTATCTTTCTTTTAGAACAATACATTCGTTCCGAACAGTTACTCTCTGAGTTACAAAAAACAACTGATATCAAACATCACTACCAATCCACTCAAGTTGATTGGTTCTCTCGACTGAAAAACAACCCGAATCAAAAAGCATTCCTAAACTATTATTTAAAAAAAATAACCTTATCATTAGATGCAACTACAGGAGAATTAGCCATTTCAGTCAAAGCATTTTCTCCTGAAGAAGCAAGAACGTTTTTGACCATCATTCTTGACAAAGCCATGCTTTTTTTAAAAACAGTAAACAATAAAAGCGCTACTGAACAATCTCAACTCATGCAACATAATCTCGAACTATCCAGGGAAAAACTCATTCAAGCAGAATCAACCTTACATCAAAGCATACACGATTATAAACAGCATAAACGAATAATAGATAAAACATTAGAGCAACAAAAACTGAGTCTCAAATTTGCAAAACTTGAATATGAAGCCTATCAACAAGCATATGTGCTTTGGAGTCTATCATTGAAGAAAAACACGCCCGTACAATTATCAAAACCGAATTTACCCGATGATTACTCTTATCCTAAGTTGCCCAATGATTTAATTAGCTTACTGGTTATATTGACCGTCATTTTTTTATTAGGAAAAATGGTGTTGCTTTTAGTGAGGGAGCATATTGATTAATATGCTCAATCGGAGGCTACCGTCAAATGCGTCCCTTGATACAACGCAATGATTTTTTCAAGATCGTAGGAATGGATTAACTTTCCATGATGCAGATAAAGTGCCTGATTGCAATATTCTTTGATCGTTGCAATATCGTGAGAAACAATAATCATCCCTTTATTGTGTGCTTTTTCATTAAACACCGCTAAACTTTTTTGTTTAAAGGAATAATCTCCAACACCAAGGACTTCATCAACCATATAAAAATCAAAATCAAACGCCATCGACATACCAAAAGCGAGGCGTGAAGTCATTCCAGAACTATATGAACTCACCGGCACATCAAAATACGAACCAATCTCCGCAAAATCTTGAACAAAGCTAATTTTTTGATGCTGGTCATTTCTAGAGCAAGAAAATAAACGACAAACAAATTTAATATTTTCTCGTCCGGTTAATTTGGGAAGAAAACCATTCGTTAAGCCAACTGGCCAAGAAATAGTACTCGTTCGAGTAATTGTTCCTTCATTTGGAAGCTCCACACCACACAGCAAACGCAACAATGTGGATTTACCCGCACCATTAGGTCCTAACAATCCCAATTTATCCCCAGGATATAATGTTAACGAGAGATTTTCAAAGATCGTATGGCGTTTACCGTAAATTGTATAATATTTGGTAATGTTATTTACAATAATCATAATGAATATAAAAACTCTTTTGTTAGCATTATTACTCTCTTTTTCCAAAACTTAAATTTAATATGATTTTTACCAAAAAAAACAATAATATGATACCAATTGTTCCATAATAATTTTCACAGAATCATATAAAACATTAGTGTAAAATAAGATAAATAATGCTTCAAGTTAATCAAAAATGTTAGAGAATAAATGCGATATCATACGTGAGTATTTTAACTAAATGATAATAGAATCAACTTGTGAACCGACATGGCCTGAGGCATTTAAAATGGTCAGGACCGATCGTCACTCCATGCGACTATTATTCGTCATATTAGGAGTACATGGCCTGCTCGCTAGTTTTATAAACCTATCCGTCGACGAGGCTCATTATGCTTTATATGCAAGTCATCTTGACTGGAGTTATTTTGACCACCCTCCATTAGTCGGATGGATACAATGGCCGGCCCAACACTTTAGTTCTCACGACTTTACAATGCGCTTAGCTTCGCTATTATGTTGGGGCCTGACTGCTTTAACCATAATGACATTGACTCAACGTCTTTTCCCAGCATCTACACCTACAGCATCTCCACTATGGCGGCTATCATTTTCAAACAGGAATATTGCAATCCCCCATTCTGGTCTACGTATTGACTTATTACTGTTCTTGGCCAGTCCACTACTCAATTTACTCGGCATTGCTTTAGTGCCAGATAGCTTATTAATGTTGCTCAGCTGCCTAATAATGGCCTCAGTCTGGTCCTTAGTTACAACAACCAAAACATCAATCAAACAGTGGAGTATCCTTGGATTGCTACTAGGACTAGCCGGCTTGTCAAAATATACTTCTGCTATCCTTGCGCTGGAGGTCTTCTTGATACTCTTGATTGCAAAAGGCTGGCGGTTAGCAATCAATCCTGGGGCCTGGATAACATTATTACTCGCGATCCTACTAACAACACCAGTATTATATTGGAATGCAACTCACGAATGGATATCATTTAGTTATCAACTTCACCATGCCGCAGGAGGAGCAACCTGGGAACTAAAACGTATTTTTTGTTTTATTCTAGTACAATGCATTTGCTTTGGTTTTCTACTGCCTATTGGTTTACTAGCAGTCAAGCCGACGAAGCCCCGCAGGGTTAGCTTACAAAAACAGTCCCCAGCCCCCCTGAAAACATTAACTCCCTTAAGTTACAATATAATCATTGGAATACCCTTTTTACTTGCCATTCTATTTGCTTCCGGCCAAGAGGGAGCATTACCACACTGGACAGCTCCTGCTTGGGTTATGCTGATTCCAGCTGCAGCAACTGGCTGTGGTCGACTTTGGCATTCTCATCGCCGTTGGTTACTCGGCTTGGGAGGATTCCAAATTTTATCATGTTTGGTAATAGCTGTTATCTTGATAATTGGCGGGATTGGAAGTGAGTCTGGAGCACAAGCATTCAGTCGACCAGGGGAGTTGATACATCGAGCACCAATTAATCCAATCGCTGATTTGTATGGCTGGAAAGACGCGGCTCTCTATGCCCGCGAGTTAGCACAAAAAAATCACATTAAAACATTGGCGGTTATGAACTGGTCAATGGCAAGTCGTATCGCATGGTACGCCCAACCGTTCCCTGTCAAAGTGATTTTTTCTCATCATGATCAATTTGACCTCTGGTTTGGACCACCAAAACATGGAGAGTCTATGTTGTTGGTGGATTGGTCCATCATGGGATATGATCTTCCCATCGCCAGAAATCAGTTCAAACAATGCGATTGGCTTGATCAGCAACCTGTTCAACATGCCGGTCGTCAAATTGCTCATTTTAATTTTATGCTATGCCGTGCCTGGCAAGGCGGCTCCGATCTTGTGGAAAAATCATGATGAAATTGTTTATTGATGCCTCATCTACGCTTATCGATTCACAAGGCGCTATTGAAAAAGGGGCTATCAATCATATCCCCTGCAAAGACTGGTCACATGGCCGCTGGCTAAATTGGTCATGGCCAGCACTCGTAATACTACTGTTCAGTGTGATTTTACAACTCCATAACGCCTTATTATTCTTGTTTTTAAATCTCAATCACTGGGCGGCAGAACTGCACATAGATCCCTTTTGGTCTTGCTTGACAATGCTGGGAGATACTAACGTCATATTGTTAATAATGACGCCATTAGTACTTTGGCGGCCAAGTTGTTTTGCAGCAGTCCTGGCCTCCGCTCCTTCTGCGGGGATAATAGGCTCAGCACTATTAAAAAAACTATTCCATTCACCGCGCCCAGGATCCTTATTAGATTCAAATCAATTCCACATTATTGGCCGTTTGCTTTCAGAACAAAGTTTCCCCTCTGGGCACTCAATCACCGTCTTTGCCATTATCGCAGCCATATTAGCCAGCTCAGTACCACAACGCAACACACTAGGCTATAGAAGCCTAGCTATCTTACTGTTGTGTTGTGCATCATTAGCTGCTTTTTCCCGTATTGCTGTTGGCGCACATTGGCCTATTGACACTATAGCTGGCGCCAGCATAGGGTGGCTAGCGGGCTTGAATGGTGCTTGGTTATCCAGCCGATATAACTTAACCCATTACATCACACGCTATCAGCTCCCATTATTAATTGGGCTTGCACTGCTTGGTATCTGGTTGGTTTTGCGTCTGCCCGATGACCCTAATAGCATGTTTACTTCGTGGTTCGCCGCTATTTCAGCATGGTTAGTGTTGATAATGACCAGAATAAACTATTATAGGAAACTCAATTGAATATCAAATTACAAAGGACCTTGGATCGTTATGTTGGCGTTACCTTATTAGCTTTAATGTCAGTTATTAAACGAGTAAAACAATTATTTTATAAAAAAAAGAAAAGAAACAGCCCCCAACGTATATTAATTATTTTATTATCAGAAATGGGAAGCTTGGTACTCGCTCACCCCATGTTTCTTGAACTGAAGCAACGTTACCCAAACGCACAATTATATCTATTAATGTTCGAAAAAAATCGACAAATACTTGATTTGATGGACGTTATGCCTAGAGAAAACGTATTGACAATAAATGATAAAAATTTATTTCTATTGATGTTAGACAGCATGAAAAAAACGCAAAAAATACGTGACCTAAAATTTGATATCATCATTGATTGCGAATTATTTTCACGAGTTAGTGCTCTGTTCTCTTGTTTAAGTGGAGCACCGATTCAAGTTGGATTTCATTCTCATACCCAAAAGGGATTATATCGCGGCTCGGTCATTACTCATCCAGTACTATATAATCCCTATCGTCATTTATCACAACAATTTATCGCATTAATTAATGCAATTGAATCCACGTCAACACCAACGACTAAAGTGCTTTCGATTCAACCAATCCCTTCTCCCCCATTATTGCATTTTTCTGATGACGAATTACAGAAAATATCTATTCAATTTTATGATGATTATCCGATGATAAAAAATAAAAAATTAGTATTGATTTTTCCAAGCGGCGGCATCTTACCAATACGTGCGTGGCCATTAGAAAATTATTGCCAATTGTCGAGTCAGTTACTTAAGCAGGGTTATGCCGTAGGAATTATCGGCAAAAATTCAGATAAATTATTGGGACAACATATTGTGACATATTGCAATAATAAACTATGCGTCGATCTAACCGGTTATGACTCATCAGTGAGACATTTATTAGCCTTGTTCCAACTGGCCCATTTGCTAATTGCCAACGATGGGGGTATCAGTCAATTTGCAGCCTTAACACCAATTCCTGTCTTGACTTTTTTTGGTCCAGAAACACCTCTGTTATATGGTTCAAATACCGATAGAGCTGATTATTTATATCTCCACATGGCTTGCTCGCCATGCTTCACTGCATACAACCACCGTACTTCGCCTTGTGATGGTGATAATCAATGTCTCAAACAAATCAAGGTCGATCACGTTCTAAGTCGTGCACTAGAGAAACTTACAGCATGAAATCGATTATTTTTGATGCATCTTATCCGTCACCTCAAAGTAGCAATGATAGCCAATCATTTATGCATATCGCTTGTTATATGCTTATGATTGCCCTTGCTATTTTTGTTTATCTATATGGATTAGATGGCCAAAATATTCCTAAAAATGGTGACGAGTTTGTCTACGCTCATATCACAAAATTAACTGCGGAAAGTGGCCATTTATTGCCATTGAATTCAGAATTACACCATATGCGCAACACCAAACCACCATTATTATTCTGGCAAGGAATATATTCAACAGCACATGGAACGAGCTGGACATTATGGCGACTAAGATTTCCAAGCGTATTTTATACACTACTATCTTCTTTTCTGGTTGGTCTGCTTACATTTAGATTGTCTCATAAACTTAAGTTGGGCTTTCAAGCATCTATCATTTTTTTAGCTTTTTTTAGCACCTATCGCTACGGGCGCCCATTCTTAGTCAATCCAGCAGAAACCCTCTGGCTTTTTTTACCTTTTTTTACTCTGTTATATTGGTCCGAAAAAAGCTTTACCTCACAATCCCTACCTTGGCTTTTGGGTATTGAAATTGGTATAGGGCTATTATTTAAATCATTTATATTGATTGTTCCGATAATCAGTGGACTATTGTGGTGGTATTTACATCAACGTCACTATAATTGGAAACTATTCTTACAACACGACATCATTAAATTATTCGTGATGGGCGGATTAGCATTAACACTATTCAGTCTATGGTTTGTCTTCGACCCAAACCCGCAAGCGATATGGAATGAATTTGTTATTGGCGAGAACGCCGGAAAATTGCAAGATCAAGAAGGGAGCTATTTTAAAACGTTAATCTGGGGTGACTCAAGCATCTGGACAATGATACTAGGTTATCCATTTAATGCAGGCTTACTCGCCTTCCCCGTTTTAGGCTTAATGATCAATGCCGCACGATTTCGATCACGAATAAGCGACAGTGAAAAAATGTTGTGGTTTTGGTGTATCACACTATTACTATTTTTTTGTATCCCGAGTCAACGATCAACGCGATATCTATTAGATGCTATGCCAGCATTAGCAATTTTATGTAGTTTAGGTTGGCACCGTATTCACCATCATTATTTCATACCCTCTTTTCTCGCGATTCTGGCATTAATAATTTTATTATGCGCCATGGAGTTCTGTTTACAACAAAGTGCGATTAGTTCAAATAATTTTTACGCTTATTTTTTTTGGTTTTTAGTGGTAGTAACTTCTGCACTGGCTCTTACTGGCTTGTTCCTATCAAGATTAACTCGATCCATAATCAATATTGTCATATTATTGACGTATTTAGTCGTTACTACATTTTTACAGCCTCTTGATACAGCAGCAGGAGTATATTCAGCAATCACTATCAAGAAGACACAAAAAGTGGACATAGGAGTTCCATGTAATTTTCGTGCTGGATATGAAGCTTATCGGTTCTGGTTACCTGGCGCTATCATTCATAGCTACCGCGATAATTTAGAACTTTCAGCAAGAGAGCTTGCTCATCGTTATCCAATGTTCATTATTCACGTTCCCATACAACAAACAACATTAGATTGCGAAGAATGCACCATAATAGACCAACGAATAGACGTGCAAGGAAGACACAGCCCTCAACAAATTAAACGTATCTTACATGGTAAAATATATGAAAATTTATTTTTTAAAGAATGGTTGATCGCATCCTCTGGGATAAAAACAACTCGTTATATTGAGGAAGGATGCCGTTGATCTATTCAAACCGAAAGGACATCATATGGATAATTGCTATTATTTTCATTTTTACAGCTGCTTTTTTAAAGGTGAATCAATATAAAAAAACCTTCTCATTTAAAAACCACAGACAATCCAACATTCAGAGTACGTCCGCCACTCCCTTAAACCAAACCATGTTTTTGGTATCAAACCGCTTTAGTGCAATTACACACTCATCATCCTTGATAGAATTAGACAATGGCAATATCCGTGCATTTTGGTATTCGGGGAGCAAGGCATGCGCCTCAGATGTAGAAATTCGTACCACTGTATTTAATATCAAACGTAATCGTTGGGGTAAGGAACATACGGTTATAACACGTGATGCAACTCAAAAAGGACTTCATCGATTTATTCGCACTATCGGGAATGCTGTTCCTGTGCGTGCTGCAAATGGAAATTTACAATTATTCTATGTCACAATATCACTGGGAGGATGGGCTGGAAGCTCAATTACTCGAATTCAATCCGTGGACGATGGAAAAACTTGGTCTCAACCGGAGCGTTTGATCACCTCGCCATTTTTAAATATCAGTACCTTAGTTAAAGGGGCTCCGTTTTTATATCAAGATGGTTCGATAGGATTACCGGTATATCATGAATTTATTTATAAATTTACCGAACTGATCCATATTGGTAAGCGAGGAAACGTCATTGATAAACAACGTCTATCAACTGGAAATACGGCGACCTTACAACCCGTCGTGCTCGTAAAAAGCGCAAATGAGGCACAAATATTAATGCGAAATGCCAAAGCAACTTCTTCGCACCGAGCAAAAGTAACGAGCACTTCAGATGGAGGTAAGCATTGGACATCGCTGCTCGATACGAATATCCCTAATCAAGATTCTGCACTCGCGGTAATAGTACTCTCCAACCACCTATTACTTGCTGTAACCAATGATATTGAAGATGGTCGAGACAGGCTGTCGCTCGCAATTTCCAATGATGGGTTGACTTGGAAATCGATTTATAGATTGGAGGACCAGCGTAACAATCGAGAACTTACGGAAGCGCAACAACCCATACACATTCTCGAGCAGCTTAAAACAAGCGATTCCCGTTTTAAACTCCTACTAATCAATCATCACAACAAACATGTTGATCAAATTCAACAAGAAACATGTAAACAGGGAGGATGTTCGTTTGAATTTTCTTATCCCTATTTAATACTTACCCATAAGGGTGATTTGCATTTAACGTATACATGGAATCGTCGTAATATTAAACATCGAGTGTTCACACAAGCATGGTTAAATCAACACATTAAACGGAGTGCCTATGATACGCGGAACTGACATAGCGGGATTGGTTGGCGTTATCTTATTGACCATAGCAATCATCTGTTATCTTATCAGGCCCGTAACCAACCTCAATTGGCGACGCCATATCGTTTGCGCCACAATACCTATTCTAATTTGGAAAGCGTCCTCATTAATAACAATATTACGAGGCATAACAGGAGATTTGAGTATCTCGTCGGTTCTATTTCTGCTTTTGTTCTTATCCAATAATCTGAGTATCCGTCACAATCTGAAAATCAAAGACCTTTCGCAACCACCGCACTCGTCCACCCTCAATTACTTAATTTTGGCGTGTGGGGCAATAGTGCTTTATCCATTTGCGTTAGGTGTAGGACATATCGATACCTATCGTTTAGGATTTGGAAATACCTATTTTCTTATCCTTTTAGCATATGGCACAATAATCGCATACCGCAATAAATTACAACTAGTCGCATGGAGCATATTACTTGCCGTTGCGACATGGACCATTGGCTGGTATGAATCAACTAATCTATGGGATTATCTTTTAGATCCATGGATATCCCTCTATGCAATAGGAATAGTAATCTGGGCTAGTGTAAAATACATGTATCATCAATGCGCTTATGGTTTACGATTTTTTAGATTAATCATCCATGCATCTCCAACATGTCATCGATAGTGGCACGCAATCGACAAACAATCTCATCGGCTTCAGAATAAGAAAGAATGAGCGGTGGTAATAGACGAATAACCTTGTTGGCCACAACATTAAATAATAATCCGTGTTTGAGCCCCACTTTGACACTTTCTATCGCCTGACAAGTCAATTCAATCCCCAACATCAACCCTTTACCACGAATATCAACCACTAAGGGATGTTCCCTAAAGGTGCTCATTAAACATAATTTTAAGTACTCTCCTATCCGCTGCGTATGAATTAAGAGATTATCATTTTCTATCGTTTCTAAAACAGCAAGACTAACCGCACAAGCAAAAGGACTTCCTCCGAAAGTTGACCCGTGTTGGCCGGGCCCAAATAAATTACAGGCCACCCCTCGAGCCATACAAGCAGCAATAGGAATCCCATTCCCAAGCGCCTTCGCACTCGTCACAATATCAGGCTCAACCCCGTCGTGTTGATAAGCAAACCACTGCCCTGTCCGCCCTATACCGGTTTGTATTTCATCAACAATCATCAGTAAATTATGCTCATTGCAAAGAAGTCTAATTTTTTGCATATACTCCGATGTCACCAATTGGATACCACCATCTCCTTGCACGCATTCAAATAATATTGCAGTAAGATTCTTATCTTCGCGAATTTTTTTTTCTAATGCGTCGATATCGTTGAGAGGCAAATGAATAAATCCTGGCATTAAAGGTTCAAATCCTTGTTGAATCCGTGTCGTACCAGTTGCACAAAGCGTAGCAAACGTCCGGCCATGAAATGAATTTTGCAATGTTATTATCGTCGGATTTGAAACTTTTTTCTTACGTGCAAACATTCGCGTCAATTTTATCGCCGTTTCATTGGCTTCCGCTCCTGAGTTGCAAAAATACACTTGCTCCATACCCGAAATACTGCATAATTTCGCAGCCAATTTTTTTTGATGAGGAATCTGAAATGTATTTGAGGTATGGAGAAGCTTCCTTGCTTGAGTAATAATAACTTCCGTCACCGCAGGATGAACATGCCCTAAATTACATACCGCTATGCCACTTAATGCGTCTAAGTATCGCCGCCCCTGCGTGTCCCAAAGCCAAACACCTTCTCCTCGCTCAAAAGCGATCGGCATTTGATTAAAATAAGTAGGCATTAAATGACTGAACATAATGCTTGTTGTGTTAATTCATAATGGGGGTTGGCAAGATGGTAATCTAATGTGCGGCGAACGGCTTGTTCCATATTATATTTAGGCTGCCAATCTAAATAACGTCGAGCCATCTCAATCGAAGGAACTCGACTTAAGATATCTTGATAGCCTATGCCATAATATTTCTCAGAAGAGACATGTATAATTTCAGTTTTAGACGCTAATTCGCGATACTGAGGATATGTGGAAACAAGTCGCAAAAGTAGCTCTGCAAGCTCACGAATAGATAAATCATTATAAGGATTACCTAAATTAAATATTCGCCGACTGGCCTCATTTTCTCGACGTTGAATAATCGTGATGAGTGCATCAATACCATCATCAATATATGTAAAACATCGACGTTGCTCTCCACCATCCACAAGTTGGATGGTTTGTGAATGGAGTATATTACTAATAAATTGCGTAAGAACACGGGCAGATCCTTCTTTTTGTGTGAAAATGCTATCTAACTTAGCTCCAATCCAATTAAATGGTCGAAACAAGGTGTAGTTCAAACCTTGCTGTACTCCGTATGCATAAATCAATCGATCAAGTAATTGCTTACTACACGCATAGATCCAACGTTGCTTATGAATTGGCCCAAGAACTAAATTTGATTCATTTTCATCAAAGGAAAGGTCCTGACTCATCCCATAGACTTCTGATGTAGAAGGAAAAATAAGATGTTTTTTATAGCGAACACATTGACGCACAATTTCCAAATTTTCTTCAAAATCAAGTTCAAACACCTGCAATGGGTCGGTGATGTAAACACTGGGTGTCGCTATAGCAACTAAGGGTAAAATAACATCACATTTCTTTATATGATAACGAACCCATTCTTTGTTAATGGTAATATCCCCTTCAACAAAATGAAATCGTTCGTGGTGTATACATGATTCTAATTTCGAAGAATCAATATCCATCCCATAAATATGCCAATCAGTGGTATTTAATATTCGCTCACTCAAACTACTACCAATAAAACCATTTACGCCTAAGATCAATATGCTCGTTATCATTGAATATGGACCTCTCCAGTCGTTGATTTTGCAAGAATATCACGAATAATAAACCGAGGCCGTTTACGAACATCTTCATGAATACGCCCAATATATTCACCAATAATACCAAGCCCCATGATTAAGATACCTATTAGAAAATATAAAATTGCAAATAATGTAAATGCTCCTTCAAGTTCTGGTCCATATAAAACTCGATGCACCATTATGTATAGAAACAGGCCAATGCTTAATAGAGCCACAACAAATCCCGTAATGGTAAAAAATTCTAATGGTGCTCTGGAAAAATTAGCAAAGAAATCAAAATTATAACGCAGCAATTTATAAAAATTATATTTTGATTTCCCTCCTTCACGTGGGGCATGGCGCACAGCAACATCGGTCGGGTTTCCTGCAAAGCTCACTGCCAATGCCGGAATAAAGGTTGAACATTCCTGACAATTGATCATTCTCATGACAACATCGCGCCGATAGGCTCGTAGCATACATCCTTCATCTTTCATCTGGATTTGTGTAAATACAGTACGTAACCAATTATGTAACCGTGAAAGCCCGATACGCCATAACTTATCTTGTCGATGTTCACGATAACCACCAACAACATCATGCCCTGCCGTTATTTTATCCAGTAATAGACCAATATCTTCAGGATAATTTTGTAAATCCGCATCCATGGTCATCACAACAGCACCGTGAGAGTTCTCAAATCCAGCCATGATGGCCATATGTTGCCCATAATTTCGGTTCAATTCAATCACACAAATATTCTCTGGCCGCTGCTGATAGAATTGTTTTAATAGTACGGTCGATCGATCACGACTACCATCATTAATAAAAATGACTTCAAATGATTGGTTTAAACCATCGAGCACGGGCATCAAACGTCGATACAAATTCTCTAACGAATCCTCTTCATTATAAACGGGAATAACGACACTTAAACAAAGATTTTCCATTCCATACCTCTTTGAAACTCACATTACATTCAGTTTGCTTATGCAAGATTTTTATTTGTAATCAACACTCCACCGGCAACTGCTTTAATCAGATGGCATTGTTGCTTGGCATCACTACAAAAGTCTTGATAATACCGCTGACGCATTACCACATATAAATGCTGATTACTGAACCAGCGATCTTTAAAAGCCATCTTATCAATTAACAAATATTTAGCATCTGATTGATGATTGAATCCAAACGAGAGTTCATTTTGCCAATCAACAATGGTTACTAAATGATCCAAATAATAAGGCAGATCTTGTTCATAATTTCCATAATTGACAACCAATGCATTCGGGTGATCTTTAAGTAATGTTTTAATTGTTACAGCAAGAGACTTAACAGATAGCTCATTCCCAGATGCAATAAGTTGCAATAATAATATTAAAAACAAATAGGTAGGCAACAATATAGCAATAAAAACATGCCGCATTGAACCACGACGAACGGAAATAAAAATCATAACTCCACTTGAAATTGCAACAATGAGTTCAATAAATGACAGCCATTGATATGTGTTTGAAATAATCTGAGTATCATGAAACGAAGGATATAAAATACAGCCAATGCTAGTTGTTAATTGCACAATAACAAGCAATATAACACTAATTCGTTGGGATTTGTTTAATTTATCATGCCAATATTTATCAAAATATTGAGCAATTAATATTGAAATAGGAGGTAATGTCGGCAATAAATAGGGCACTAAAATCGAATGTGATGCAGAAAAAAACAAAAAAATGGCCAGCGACCAAATTAATAAATATACATCACAAGATTTACTTTGAAACTCAACCCATAATGTTGACCATCGACAACGCATCTTTTGCAATATAGCAATTAAACCATCACTCAAGAAAATAGCGGTGATACTTTGAGGCAACCACACTCCCCAAGGAAATAAAGCTAAAAAAAACGCAAAACAATACATAACAACGCTCATTTCACGATCGGCAATAGGCATTGCATAACGAGCAACCTGCTGCTCAATGAAATAGAAATGTAAAAACCCAGGAATTTCTTTCTGAACAACAATCAACCAAGGAAGAGCAATACTCAGAACAATGAAAGTGCCAAGCCATAATTGCATTTTTTTCAATACTTGCCACTGCCTAGTCAGTACAATCCAAACTCCAATAATTAGTCCCGGGAGAACTATTCCTATTAATCCTTTTGTCATGATTGCTAGCCCAGAAAACAAGTAGGCAAGACAGAATAATGTATTACGTGACATTCCTACAGGCAGGTGCAACGATAAAAGAAAACAACATAAACTCGTTGTCAAAAAAAAAGTAAGGGGCATATCCGTCGTTACAAGATGACTTAAAATAAAATGCAATAGACAACTTGACAAAATAAGGGCAGAAAGAATAGCAATACGTCGATTATAGAGTTTCAGGGCCGTAAAATAAATAATTAAACAAGTCAGATCGCCCAATACAGCATCCATTGAACGAACAGCCCATTCGCTGTTGCCAAATAGCGCCATAACTAAAGCATTTATCCAATAAGAAAGCGGCGGCTTTTCAAGATAAATAACTCCATTCAAATGAGGAATTACAAATTGATGCGTCGACAACATTTCTCGAGCAATTTCTGCATAACGACTCTCATCTGGAATGAATAAGGGGTAAGCTCCCAGCATGGAAAAATTAATAAATCCAATGAGTATTATTAAAAATAAGAAATCAATCCACTTATTATCAAATAAAGAAACCGATTTCATTATTCACTATCCCGTCCATCAATTGAAGTAAATAGTCACTTTTTATGAATTTCCGAATTGCATCTCGGCAATGACAATCCTTGCAGAGACCAGCACTCTACAAGGGAAGATCATGTTTGTCAATGGTCAAATTTAAATCAATATAGATAAAATTTGTGTCAATTATTTTAGCACTCTCATTCGAAATAACATGTGTAGGCTATTACTGGTATAATGGGGATTTAAATTGAATAGTGAACAAATCTTTTAATGCATCCTCAAATCATTCGACTAGTTGCTATTTTTCTCAATAAAACCCTCCGGAGCCTTATCCGTGCATGGTTACTCATTATCCCATTAACGCTGGTTTTGTCGATCTTCCGCTCGGGTCAAATCATCCATTCCTGGCCAGCTGGATATTCGGTTCCAACCGTTGATGTGCTAGTTGCATTATTCCAAGGTTTCCGATTTGACTTAAAAGAAAGTGCCACGGCAGGGTTCTTGCTACTATGCGTTTTCCCTTGGGTAAACCACGCCACCTATCGATACATCACAACTACACTTACTTTTATATTCATATTATTTTCCATGATCAATATGCATTATTTCAGTTTTTACAAAACACCAATTGATTCCCTAATATTTGGATTAATAGAAGATGACACATCGGCTGTACTCAAAACCATCTGGCATGACTTCCCCGTCATTACATCACTTATATTCGTCATCGCGTTGACATGGTTCAGCAAGTCATTGCACCAATACCTCTTAACATATGTCCAACCAGATATCGCGTTAATTCACCACTCCCCATGGATACGCAGCACATTCATTCTTATGGCTTTATGCAGCCTGTTGTTTGCAGGGAAGGGCACCTTGCGCGCGATGCCCTTAGAAAGTCAGAATCTCACAGTAACTACGTCACAGTTTCTTAATGACATGATTCCAAATGGCGTCATTGCGCTAATATTCGCGTGGGACAATCGTCGCCAATCAGAAAATTTGCAAGACCCGCTCATAAGGCTAAAGGCCATGGGTTTTAACGCAGCTCGTGACGCTGCTAAAGAATTGGGATTACCATGTCACAATGATGAAGAAATTAAAATGGCATTAACCAATCATACTCGACGCCCCCAAAACACCGTCAAAAAAAATCTAGTGTTTTTTTTAATGGAGTCATGGAGTGCAGAACCCATGCTATATCACAGTCCACAATTTGATGTATTGGGACACTTAGCGCCAACACTTGATAAAGCGTGTCACTTTTCTAACTTTGATTCGGCTAATGCAGGAACCCATCCTTCTCTAGAGGCTCTTTTATTTTCCTCACCCATTACACCTTTAACCTTAGGCCGTATTGGTCGTAAGCCTATTCCTTGGTCAATTGCAACGATTGCGCACGATGCAGGCTACCAAACACTATTTGTATCATCAGTGCGATCGGGCTGGCGTGATCTCAATCGGGTCATGAAAATTCAAGGATTTGATGAAATTATCGATGCAAATTCGCTCAAAAAAATTTACCCACAAGCCACTCTAGGCATCTGGGGTGTTTGGGATGAGTATGTCTTCAAATACCTTAAAACACGACTCAATAAGCCATCTAAAAAACCATTATTTGTGTTTGTGCTCACCTCAACAAATCACCCACCATATGACCTGCCTGTCAACTATAAACGCGTGTCACGCAACATGGCCCATTGGAAAGGCGAAACAAATTCAGACACACTTATTCCTAATTTAGATACGTATCACTATGCCGCTGATCTTTTAGGGCGCTTTGTACAGGATATGCAAACTGGGCATCACAAGAAAGACACGATCATCGCCGCTACTGGTGATCACAATGTACGCTCTTTTGGTGTGTATGCCGAAGAAAAACGTCGATATTTGATACATCAAGTACCATTTATTATTTGGGGCGATAAACTTAAATGTGGCAATCAACTAGACAAACCCGCAAGTCACCAAGATATATTCACTACGTTATTCCCACTAGTTGGCATAGATGGGCCATATATCAATTCCGGACGAAATTTACTCAGCGCCAATAATTTTAAGCATACCCAACCAATAGCTCTATTCTTTACTGGCGAAGCACGCGATACACAAGGCATGTGGCAACTTGGAAACCCAAACAGTTTTGTCTGTACTTCATCCAAACCAATTAAACACTGTAAATTCAATGCTAAAAACGACAAGCAAGAACGGGCTCGTTATGCTCTACTTGACTGGAATATTCGCTACTCGCTTCAAAAACACAACCAGAGCACTCATTAATCCACAAGTTTCGCTCTTAGTTCATGCACATTTCCTAAATATTGATAATTAATAAGTGCTCATCTTATGAAAATGCGAAACTCAATCAGCCTAACAATTCCAACACCGCACTTGCTGCTTTTTCATTCGCATTCTGCCTCAGTTGATGATGGATCTCTCCAAATTTTATCTGCAACTTTTTTTTCAATATGACATCATCCAATAGTTCAAATACAGTTTTTACGACATCATCTAAACAAATTTTTCCTTGAATAAATTCTGGGACCAACGCTTGGTTTGCCAATAAATTGGGCAACGATACGAATGGGATTTTTAGTTGCGGTGCAATAATTGCGTGACTCAATACTCCCCACTTGAATAGAACAACCATCGGACGCTTCAACAACATCGCTTCAAGTGTTGCCGTACCTGATTTCACTAAGACTAAATCCGCAGCAGCCATTACTTCTCGAGCCTGTCCAATCATCACTTTAACATTCGCTTTACTTACATTTATAGAATAATGATGCTCAAAAAAAGCTTTTAACTCACCACTAACCATTGGAAAAATAAATCGTATTTCAGGTCGATGCACATTAATTTTATTGATGATGTCAATAAAAATCGCAGCCATGTGACGTAATTCACTCAAGCGACTACCAGGTAATATGGCAATAACGATCTCATTTGGTTTAATACCCAAAGCCTTTTTACTCAATGCCACATTATTTTCAAGAGGAATAACATCAGCCAGCGGATGTCCAACAAAACGAACAGGTACAGAATAATGTCGATAAAACACATCTTCAAATGGAAAAATAGTTAGCATTAAATCAACGGCTTTCTTGACTTTAAACACACGCTTTTGACGCCATGCCCATATTTTAGGGCTAACATATTGTATTGTTTTTACACCATTTTGTTTTAATTGTGTTTCAACATACAAATTAAAATGTTGGTAATCAATACCAATAAACAGATCGGGTGGATTGGCTAGCAGTTCCGAAATCAATCTCCGTCGAATTTGATATAACTCAGGATAACGCCACAATACATCGCTGATACCCATAACAGATAATCGCTCCATAGGGACCATGGTTCGAAATCCTTCAGCTATCATTTTTGAGCCACCAATGCCATAAAATTCAACATTTTTTAATTGTTTTTTTAAAGCAGCGATTAACCCCGCTCCTAAAAAATCACCAGAAACTTCACCAGCAACAAGAGCAATGCGTATTTGACGATGAACAAACACAAAAAGATTCCTAATAACTCACGTTTGTGAATTCAAACTGGGATGGCTGTGGCGACTACTCATTTTGCGGTTTAATTATTTAGGGCTTTCGTTGTCGTACAATCTCATACAAACTCACGCCGGTCGCCACAGAGACATTTAAACTTGAGACTTCACCCAGCATTGGCAAATAAAACAAACCATCACACAAATCGCGGGTCAAGCGACGAAGGCCCCTGCCCTCGGCGCCCATGACTAAAGCGATGGATGTTTTGGTATCAAGAGAATACAGCGATGTCTCAGCCTCACCCGCGGCACCATAAATCCAAACGCCGTGTTCTTTTAATGCCTCAATCGCTCGGGCCAAATTCGTCACGCGCACAACAGGAACGGACTCAGCTGCACCACATGCAACTTTGCTCACAACTGGCGTAATCGATGCGCTTTTGTCTTTTGGTATGACCACAAAATCAACCCCGGCAGCATCTGCGCTGCGTAGGCAAGCGCCTAAGTTATGGGGGTCGGTCACACCATCAAGAATAAGAATCAATGCTGGTGATTTACTCGATTCGAGTAGTTGTGGCAAGTGCGATTCACTGTATTCAGGTAATTTGCCAACGCAGGCGATCACACCTTGATGCGATAAATCAGGGAAGTGCTTATTCAGGACAGATACAGACAATCGCTCGAGAGGAATACCTCGTGCTGATGCTTTGTCCAATAACGTTTGAAGGCGACTATCCGTGCGCTCCTGATTGATATATATTTTTTTTATAGTGCGATGGGGATTAGCCAGAGCCGCTGAAACGGCATGAATACCATATAGTTCGTTTTCAGACATCTTGTTCTGCCGGTTCAAAATCAATTTTCCGCTCATCCAAGTCAACTCGCGCCACCAAAACTGTCATTTTGTCACCCAAACGATAAACTTGGCCGCCACGCTCACCAACTAATCGGTGCTTTGCAGCATCAAATCGATAGTAATCATTTTTGAGCGAGGTCACATGTATTAGCCCCTCAGCATAGACATCATCTAATTCAACGAAAATACCAAAGCTCGTCACGGCTGAAATTCGGCCGGAAAATACCTGGCCAAGCTTATCTTGCATGAACTCGCATTTAAGCCATGAAACAACATCTCGAGTTGCATCATCGGCGCGGCGTTCGGTGGTCGAACAATGCTTGCCTAAACGATTCATTTCTTCTTCGCTATATTCAAACGTATCAACCAATTGATTATCAACCAAATGACCTATCGCGCGATGAATGAGCAAATCAGGATAACGCCGAATTGGCGAAGTAAAATGCGTATATGCCGTATAAGCCAAACCAAAATGTCCGGCATTTGCTTCGATATATTGTGCTTGCTTCAAGGAACGCAGCATCACTGTTTCGATTAAATGAGCATCGGGTCTTCCTTCAACTTCTGCAAGCGTTCGTTGAAAATCTTTAGGCCGAGGCACTTTGCCACCACTTAGCAGCAATCCAAGCTCACCAAGAAACTGCCGTAATCCCGTGACTTTTTCTTCTTCTGGCGGCATATGTACGCGATAAAGTGTCGGTATTTTCTCTTTTTCTAAGAACCGTGCAACAGCAACGTTGGCAGCTAACATGCATTCTTCTATCAATCGATGCGCGTCATTTCGGACTAGCGGAACAATGCGCTGAATTTTTCGATTTTCATCAAATTCTATCTTTGTTTCGGTACTGTCAAAATCCATAGCGCCGCGTTCTTTTCGTGTTTTTTGCAAAATACGAAAAAGGGCGTTTAGATCGTTTATTGTTGGCCATATTGCAGCATATTCAGCATCAGCCGCGCCTTTTTCAATCCATGATCCAACTTGCGTATAGGTCAAGCGAGCTTGTGAATGAATAACGGCTCGATAAAAACGCGAGCGCGTAATTTTCCCCTCACTTGAGATTGCCATGTCCGCAACCATGCACAATCGATCAACCTTGGGATTCAATGAGCAGATCCCATTAGAAAGCGCCTCTGGAAGCATGGGAATAACTCTCCCAGGAAAATAGACTGAATTACCTCGCTTCGCAGCTTCTTGATCGAGTGATGAACCCAGTGGCACGTAATAACTCACATCAGCAATGGCAACTAAAAGTTGATAACTGCCATTGGCTTTGGGGCTGCAATAGACCGCGTCATCAAAATCTTTGGCATCCTCACCATCAATCGTTACAAAAGGTAAATCGCGAAGGTCTGTTCGACCTTTCAAATCATGCTTTTCAACGTGTTGTGGAATACTTGCCACCGTACTAACAATATCGGCAGGCCAATTCACCGGGATCCCATGTGCAAGAATCGCAACTTCGATTTCCATCCCTGGCGCCATGTGCTCGCCTACCACATGCAAAATTTTACCAATGGCCTGACTTCGTTTGCTTGGATACGCCAACAACTCAACGAGCACCATTTGTCCATTTTTCGCATCCATAACTAATTCAGATGGAATGGAAATATCTTGGGTCAAGCGCTTACTGTCAGGCACAACAAAATTCACGCCGTGTTCTGAAAAAAATCGACCGACCACCGTCACATTAGCGTGTTCAATCACTTCATGAATTTTACCTTCTGGGCGCCCTCGTCGGTCAAGACCTGATTGATAAGCAAGAACCTTGTCACCGTGCATGACCTCTTTCATTTCGCGGGCGGACAACATCATATCATCACCGCCAGCATCGGGAATGAAAAAACCAAACCCATCAGGATGGCCTTGAATCGTACCCCGTTGCAAATTAATATGCTTTACAAGGCAATATCGACCTCGCCTATCCTGCATTAATTGCCCATCGCGCAACATGGCGCGCAGGCGAAACCCCAAAGCCGTTTCTTTTGCTTCGTCCGCCACATCCAAGTCATCGATAAGCTGCGTGCGTGACATGGGCCGACCAAAATCTTCCAAAATCCGCATAATGAACTCGCGGCTGGGGATAGGATCTGCATATTTTTCGCTTTCCCTTTCAAAGAAGGGATCTTTTTGCGAAGAAGAGGATTTCGATTTTTTACTCACAATTCACCATCTATATAAAAAAATTCATTTTTTGGGCGCAGGTAATTTAAATCCGCGCTGCTCTAGGTGTGATAATAGCTCAGGCAGAGACATATTTTCTCCCGCCCAGAACGGTGCTGATTGTTTATCCGTGCTTTCCATACCTAACCATTGACACGCAGCTAATGCTCCGGAACAAGGAACCTGTTGCTCATGTCCTGGTTTTGATTCAATACAACTCAACGTAAATGCCTTACTGCCTTGAGCGAATGCAGACCAATGCTTTGACTGTATGCGGGTACTCCAGCCAGCACTAGCGCCACTCGGCTCAGAAATCGGGTGTGTAACCCATAAGTCCATTTCAGATAAATTATGAATCAAAATCAACGCCGGAGCGCCTTCAGGCAACGTCACTGTCCCCTGCGGAATCGACATTCCCTTGCATTCAAAAGGAAAGGGTTCCTCAGCATAAGCTCCCCATGAGATCATCATCAACACACTCAAGACAATAAACTTCATAAAAATTCTCCAATAATGGGTATGTACACACCTCATAAACGCAGCTTAACATGAACCATGTTACATCGAAAGCAATGTCATATAACTATACCCATCGGAAATGAAGATACTGGATTTGGTCATCGGTTTTTCAGCCGATATCATGACATCTATCCAGGGCAAGAGCACCAAAGTTTAA
>DIUW01000009.1 GCA_002423125.1 Legionellaceae bacterium UBA6148
GCTCGGCCGGATGAACTGGCAAAAAATAAGGCAGTATGGACGTCGAAATTATTCAGAACTCGGCGTTCAGCGTTACCAAAAAATATTTGGAGATGCATTGCATGCGAGGGATATAACGAGGCAAAAACAAGAAGATAAATTGGCTTGTGGTGCGTTGAACAAAATGACATCGCTGGGAATGCCACAAAGCTATCGATCCGTCTGAAATTAGTGAGATAAAATTGGGCGGGTAGTTAAGCAACAAAGCCATGCTCGTTTCCATCTGGCTAATATTCCGGTTACAATACCAACAAATCATTTATTGTTCATTATTACATGCCAGAATTACCAGAAATTGAAACTATCATGCGTGGCTTAGCCCCTCATCTTGAAAATACCATTATTCAAGATGTCATTGTTCGATATCCTCAATTACGCTGGCCAATACCACCAAATTTAAACCGCAGCTTAAATGGAAAACAGATCATTGGTTTATCACGGCGCGGAAAGTATTTGTTAATACATGTCACTGCCGGCGCGCTGATTACTCATTTAGGTATGTCAGGTAGTTTACGGATTTTAAACCAAGCAACATCGCCCACATCTCATGATCACATGGACATTATCCTTTCGAATCATACAATATTACGTTACAACGATCCCCGACGTTTTGGTGCAATATTATGGACAGAAGAAAATCCTCTACACCATCCGTTATTGAAATCCATGGGCGTAGAACCTCTTGATGCTCATTTCACCGGTCAATATTTGAAGCAACTAACGTTAAAACGACGTACTCCCATTAAGTCGTTCATCATGAATAGTAAAATAATCGCGGGTATTGGCAATATTTACGCGGCTGAAGCGTTGTTTTTGGCAAAAATTCATCCAACGACACAAGCATACTTGCTCACGGAACAGCAATGTAACCAGCTGGTTGCGTCAATTAAGAAAATTTTGGAGTTTGCTATTTCAAAAGGTGGTACAACATTAAAAGATTTTGTAAACAGTGAGGGCAAGCCTGGATATTTCTCGCAACAGCTCAATGTTTATGGTCGAGCAGGAAAGCCCTGTATGGTCTGTCATTCCCCATTACAACTGATGCAGTTAGGGCAGCGAAGTACTGTATTTTGCAAACAATGCCAACCACTACCCTAAGTGGAAAAACTGCTGGAATAAACCGTCAAAGTGGTTTTATGGCGCGCCATGCTTAAAAAATTGGAATTTAGCTTTAAATTAGGACTTGGAGCCGTTGTTGGGGATGGAGCTAAAATAACGCCTATATACGGCTAAGAAATAATGGATGTTAGAAATCTAAAATGATAAAATGCTCCAATATTGACTATTTATTTTTTCACAATGATGAGCTATAAAAAGGCAGTAACGGTATTTCTAACAAATAGTTTACTAATTGTAAATATTTGTTTAGCAAATAGACTAGAAGAGTGTATAAACAATAACTCATCAACTGTTGGCATGAGAACTTGTGTTAACGTCGAACATGATCTCGCAGATAAAAACCTCAACAAAACATATCAGGATCTTTACAACATTTTATCCACTCTTGGACGCAAGAAATTAAAACAAACAGAATTAGCTTGGATTGCATTTCGCAAAACCGAGTGCGAATTTTCCGTCTACCCTGAAGAAGGCGGAACGCTAACTCCATTAATCCTTGAAAATTGCTATCTAGATATGACACAAAAGCGATTGTTAAAATTAAATAAATATCTGGCTTTTTATAAAAAATACGCAGACCACAAAAGTGGCGCTACAGGGTTGAAAAGCCATTACATTTATGGTTGAGTATCGAACGGTTTTCGATACTCATTATTTATAACCGCTTCCTCATGTGTTTTAAGAAGAGCTCGATATAATGTTTGAGGAGTCATGCCTAAAGTAAAATGCTCACTATTAATTTCGTATTCTTTGATACTATCGCCGTTAATCACCCAACTTGAGCCATACCAAGGAAGAAGCCATACCAAGGAAGAACGTGACTTTGCTCATTAAGTGCGACTATACATACTGATGCCCCTGTTTTTTTATCAACATATTGGAGCATGCCAAATACAAGTCGAATATACTCGGAATTAAATTTTTCATTATCATTAGCCGATGGCATCATCAATTTTTCATTAGTCCATTTGTAATTCTTAGGCGGTTTTCCAATTACGCACACCGCGTATTTTTAATACATTTTTTTCAAAAAAAACGCGCTCTTTTTTTATGTCATTAGCAGAAATTCCGCCACTAGTGGTTCTATCTAGATTAGGTATCGCATATTCGGCTACTGCAGTAAAATTGTGGTTAGGTTTGCTTTTCAAGTGCTCCGTTTTGAATGATCTTCAGGGGTACACCGTCCCGGTTGCCGCTCTTCCCTCTGTGCCACTTTGATGGCTCAGAGTATTGCGGCACCCAGGCTACGAACTGGATCGTGGTTGAAAAGCCGTTACATTTATGGTTGAGTATCGAAAGGTTTTCGATACTTATTATTTATAACCGCTTCCTCATGTGTTTTAAGAAGAGCTCGATATAATGTTTGAGGAGTCATTCTTGGGGTAAAATGCTCACTACTAATTTCGTATTCTTTGATACTATCGCCGTTAATCACCCAGCTTGAGCCATACCAAGGAAGAACATGACTTTGCTCATTAATTGCGACTATACATACTGATGCCCCTGTTTTTTTATCAACATATTGGAGCATGCCAAATACAAGATCAGTATCCCCCGAATTAAAATTCTCATCAAATGCCGGGGCTATCAATCTTTTATTTACCCACTTACTATTGTTCGGTGGATTTTCAATGATACAAACAGAGTATTTTTTTATACATTTTTTCAAAAAAGCACTTTCCTGTTTTATGTCATTAGCAGAGATTCCGCCACTAGTTGTTCTATCTAGATTAGGTATTGCATATTCGGCTACTGCAGAAAAATCTATTTTTTGACATGGCTTAAGTTCTTGTCCATGTAATATAGAACTTAAAAGCAATCCCAAGAAAAATATACATTTTTTCATCGCCTTTCTCCAAAATATCCAGGAATTTTTTGTCCGTTATTTCTAATATTATGAATTTTGATAATATAGTTACGGCCCTCTTCGTTAATGTTTTCCAACCAGTTTTCTTTATACTTATCTATTGCTCGAGATACAGCACCTTTACCTTGATTGTATGCTACTAATGATTTATCGATTCCCAATTGATTTGAGCCAAATTTATCAATATAAAAACTCAACATTTTTGTACCATGCATAATCGATTTTTCTGGATCAAACGGATTAAATTTAACGCCATTATGCGGGGCATAATTATCTGCTGTTATCTGCATCACTCCCAACGCTCCTGTATTTGAAACTGCATTCCACATTCCTTTACTTTCATGCGCAATGACCGAATTGATTAAATTCACAGAAACGTTAGGATATTTTTGATGAGCATCGATAACGTACTATTGTGCTTATGTCTGTTTTTCAAGTACTCAGTTTTGAATAAGGTTCAGGGGCACACCGTCCCGGCTGCCGCTCTTCCCTCTGTGCCACTTTGCTGGTTCAGAGTATTGCGGCACCAAGGCTACAAACTGCATTATGTTACGCTGGTTGAAGCTCAATCTCTCCCTCATTATCCGATAAACATAAAGCCCATTCTACCAAGCCATAATTTTCACTTGTAGTATAAGCCACTAAACTGTTATTGACTTGGTACTTGGAGATTCTTCCATAAAAGCCGACTACTTTCCGCTTACCCGCCGCAAATAAATAATTTTTTAAGGATAATTTATCTTTATAAAATCCATATGCATCAAAAAAATCACCAGAACAATCTCCATATTGGCTAATAATCAGCACATCTGGCTTGTGTTGTTTCAAACCAGATAATACTATTAAACCAGATCCTTCCACATTGAATCTAAGCTCATGAAAGTCACTGAAAACCTTTGTTCTAGTCGGCAGGAAAGATCCCTTCTTTTCATCATACAAATAGATGTAATAATGCCCCACTCTACTTACTGAAGCAGGAATTTTTTCTCCCCGACAAGAATAATGCGGCTCTATTGATTCAATACGTTCATCACTCGCATACATATAAGCAGTTAAAAATTTTCCATCGCCATTTTGTAATTTTACTTTGAATGAAGTTTTTTTAATAAGCTCCTCCATATGCGAATCAATTTTTATTTTTTCAGCTGAATAAGAATAATTGCTCAAAAAAAAGCTTATTACAATATACGTAAAAATAAATATTTTATTTTTTTTAATCATCACACTAACCTCACTAAATTGTATAATCAACGATACTTAGGTACTATAAAAAATGGTCGATATGCTGGGTTATTTTTTTGAAACTGAGTCACCTGATCATAAATTAACGGCGCTTGCATTCTGGCCCAACCTATATCCGTAGCATATTGTGGATTTTTACCAGGATTCATTGGATTCCATCGCATACCATATAAAGTACGTTGTGATCCAATTGAGTTATTTAACCACTTTTCTGAAATAATTTTAGCTGCTCCCATAATGCCTAATTCTGGGGTCGACCAACCATGTTGTTTTGCAAATTTAACTCCCTCAATTTTGGCCCGTCCATCTATCGCCCCCATTCCAAAAAAATTATTATTTTTAGCTAGCTCACTAATATTTTTTCCAGTTTCATGCAATGCATGGGATATTAAATAAATAGGATTTATATTGTTGTCCTTTGATGCTTTTAAAAAGATCGCTCCTTTGTTTTTAAGTACTTTGTTATCCTTTAATAACTTATCTAAATCTACCGCACTAATTCCAGATTGATAATGTAAATCCATAAATTGCATTTTTTGTACGGGATCTAAAAGTAAAATATCAACCGACATCGAATCACGGACTTGTTCTTTGGAAGCATTCGCCCATAGTTTAGATCCCCCTACCCAATATTTTGGACTCGAACTTCCTTTTAGATTTATTTGATTACTTAATGCTTCATCAAATGAATAGGGTGATGGTTGATATTCAATTCGTGTATTAAACAAATCAGTACCGTAGTTTAATGCATCATCATCGGCAGAGTAGATCGTTGATTGAGCCTCTTCATGGAAGCGTTCGTAGGTTCCTGCAGGGATTGCTGTGTAGTTGGGTTCTTCTTCTTTTGGAATCGGACAATAGGCCATTTCTGTGTTCTCTGCAACCGCTTCCTCTCTCGGCTCGGCACCGGCTGCGAATAATCCTGAGGCGATGGCGCTGCCGAGGTTGTTTTTTAGAATCTCGGTGGCGTCGAAGTGGCTGTTGGTGAGGCGGCCTGTTGCGAGTGCTTCGACTTCGGAGGTGAGAATGGCGGCACTGGAGCCTATCTTTTCTTGGATCTTGTTGTTGATGCCTTTGATTTCACTTCCGCCCATAATCCCTGCCGTTGCACTGGAAACACCTAGCTCTAGCCAGTCAAAGTGTTGGTGGTGGCTTAGCGCTAGATTTAAGCTTTGACTTAAGGCGTTGCGCTCCATCATTTCTGTGGCATTGCTAACACTGAAAACTTTGTTGAGTGGGCCCGTGTCCATCGCGCTGCGGAGGTCTTTGTAAACGCTTGAGCCGTTGAGTAGTTTGCCAAGACCTGCTGTGGCGGCAGTCGCTAAGCCTGTTAGGAGTGCGCCGTTTAGGTCGATGCCTTTTTGTAGGTGCATGGCGTTCGCAGCGCCTTGTCCGACAAGGCTCCCTACAAAACCGGCGGCGAAGCCAATGCCAAGCGTTGCAGCAGTGCCGAGCTCGGCTGTTGCGCCGCCTAGTACGCTGAGACCTCCGGTAATCAGTGAACTAATCCCAAATGC
>DIUW01000028.1 GCA_002423125.1 Legionellaceae bacterium UBA6148
TGTTAAATTAGGTGCGAAACATCGGCTCATCGTTATAAAATGTCCGCAACTGACCAGCGTAAACACCTGATTTTTGCATGGGATCAGTGGCAAGAAATTGTTTCACAGGCGAAGTGTTCCTAAAATTTCAAGTGTGGCTATTTTTAACCCAGGCCTGTCTTCTTCTCAAACAACTTGACGGTGCCGGAATCCTTTCGATTATCTACAATACCTATTTGAAAATATCCGCTCTTGCAAAACTGACGATGATTACTCCAAGTTATTGCCTTTCAACATCATCTCAAAAACTAATTAAATCACGCAACCCGTAGTTCTCCGAACGGATACGAAAAACTTCTCGAATATTCAATTTATTGATACAATGAGCAAAAAAAATTCCTTGCTGTATGCAAATAATAAACTCATTAACTAATAAATGGAAAAACAATGACTGTATATATCTTCCCGGGCCAAGGTATTCAAAAAAAGGGAATGGGCAAGTCATTATTCAATAACAACAAGGAATTGTTAGACGCCATTGATCCTATTCTCGGTTATTCAATAAAACAGTTATGTTTAGAAGATCCAAAACAGTTATTAAATCAAACTCAATTTGCACAGCCTGCTATCTATGTTGTTAACGCCCTCCATTATTTAAAAAAGCTAAAAGAGCACCCTATAAAGCCTGATTATGTTGCCGGGCATAGCCTGGGCGAATATAACGCGCTTCTTACGGGAGAGGCCTTTGATTTTCTTACTGGGTTAAAATTAGTACAACAAAGAGCTCTATTAATGGGCAAAGCTACTGATGGATTAATGATAGCTGTTCTTGGTTTGTCTTATGACCAATTAAACAATATATTGGATGAGCAACAATGCTTTGACGTCTGCATAGCCAATTACAACAGTCCATCTCAATTTGTTTTATCCGGCAAACACTCCGCTATTGAACGCATGCGGGAACTCCTGGAAACGATAGGTCAAACTGTTTGCATTCCGATCAAAACAAGTGGTCCGTTTCATTCCCCATTTATGGCAGGATGTAAAAAGGAGTTTGAACAATTCCTTGAGCAATTTGAGTTTAATGAACCCTGCTTGCCTGTTATTTCTAACGTTACTGCAAAGCCTTACCGCCTGATGGAATTAAAAAAGCTTTTAACCAATCAAATCACCGAGCCAGTATTATGGACTAAAAGCATGCAATATCTTTTAGCTAAAGGACAACAATCTTTTGAGGAAATTGGTGAAAGCACCATATTGACTAATCTGATTAGAACAATAAAAGAAGGTACAAAACGTCGCCAAGACAATAAGCATGATTCTCTACCAGCAAGTCAATACAGTAAAATTTTTTGGTTATCGGCCGAATGCTTACCAGCAGAAGAACAATGCCGTTATCATTTATATGGCCAATACCATTATAAAGAAGCAATAGATACTACTCGTTTGGAAACTGCGTTACAGCGATTAGTAAATACTAACTATAATCTACGCTCTACATTTACGATTCGCGATAAGCAGTTAACTCAAGTAATTACTAAAGAGCAATGTATCGATTTACATTGTGAATGGGTAAATAATGAATCGCAATACCAATCAGTACGCGATGCCTACATTAATCAGCACTTTGACTTAGCCAAAGGACCATTATTTCGTTTTGTACTTATCATCAATAAAGAAAGCAAAATAAGCACGTTCATCCCTATTTTTCATCACATTATTATTGATGGGACCCAATTTGATAACCTATTAAAACTTATTGGAGAGTACTACAATCAACCTATTAATTTGGAATTGTCTGATAGCATTAACCTTAAACTCCATGAAGAATACTTAAAAACAGAGCACGATTTGCATATAAAAGCAGATCCTGACTACTGGACTAATAAATTAAAAAACTATCCGTTACAGATTAACCTACCTAAAAAATATGCCAGTACAGAGACCCATTTTAAAGAAAATCGCCTTTTATGCCCTCTGGAACAACGACTGTATCAGCGTTTAAAGCTTTTTAGTAAAGCCAGTGGTCATTCGGTATTTCAAATTCTTAAAACAGTTTGGGCAATACTCATCAGTGAATACAGCAATCAAAAACAATTAGTTATCTCTTTTCCAATGAATACCCGTGGCAAAAAGTACCAGTCACTTAAGGGGGCGTTTGTTAATACCTTATACTATTGTTTTACCCGCGAAGGTACCTTTCGCCAGTACTTAAAACAACAAAAAGAAGAAATACGAGCGCGTGCTCATTGGTATACCAGTACCTACGATATTTTTACCTCGTTGCAGCAACAAGAGTATGATTTTTCTGTAGCGTTCTCTCAATCGGAGTTACTAATCAATGGCCCACAACTAAGTTCAATCCCGCACTATACTTTTTCCGTAGGCCTAACCGGTGCAAAACTCTATTGTCTGTATCAAGAGATGGAGGATTCTATTGCTTATGGTTTAGTGGGCTTAGCCGAATGGTTTGATGACGATTTTTTGGAGCAAATGCATCAACATTTTGATCATATATTGACTCAAGTCTTAGAAAATCCTGATATTGATCTGAATCGTTTGTCCTGCCTTAGCAAGCAAGAATATAACAAAATCATTCATCACTGGAATGAAACCGCTCATAAAACCTCACTCAATCTAACCCTACTCGATTTATTTGCGAAACAGGCACAAGAGTCACCGCATGCTCTTGCAGTCAGTGATGAGCATCAATCCTTAACCTACAAACAGCTCAATGAGCGAAGTACGGTATTAGCCACATATTTATCCCATAAGAGTGTTAATGAACACTCTAAAATTGCAGTCTGTATTAATCGCTCTGTAGACCTGACCGTTTGTTTGCTTGCCGTTATGAAAGCATCAGCAGCCTACGTACCTCTGGATCCAGCATACCCTGAAGAACGATTGTCTTTCATGATTCAAGACAGTGGATGTTCTATTGTTTTAAGCCACTCAACACTAAACAATAAATTAACTTTTTTAGCACAACACCCTCATATCGAACGAATAAATATTGATGCTGATTTACCTTCTTTAGAGCCAATTTTTACCCGCGCAATAAAGCCAAACCATTTGGCTTATGTGATTTATACCTCTGGAAGTACCGGCCAACCTAAAGGGGTAATGGTTACGCATCGTGGCCTGGCTAATCTCCTTATTTTTATGCGCGAGCAACTAAAAGTCAGCGCAAAGGATAAACTCTTAGCCATCACCACTTATTGTTTTGATATCGCGGCCCTGGAACTGTTTTTACCGCTTATTGCTGGCGCTCAATGCCATATATGCAGCAGCGAACAGGTGGTCAATAGTGAGCTCCTAAAACAGCAAATCACCACTCAAAAGCCAACGCTCATGCAAGCCACACCAAGTACCTGGGCCCGACTCTTGCAATCAGGCTGGCGACAAGACCAACCAATGACGATTTTATGTGGTGGAGAAGCGTTGCCTGAACGTATTAAAGAGCAATTGCTAGCAACGGAATGTTCCGTTTGGAATGTCTATGGGCCTACTGAAACAACTATTTGGTCGACCATGCAGCCACTGAACTACCAAAATCCAGTGACCCTTGGCAAACCCATCGCTAATACCCAAATTTATGTGCTCAATAAAGCATACGCGCCCTGCCCCATAGGCGTAGCTGGAGATCTCTATATTTCGGGAGCTGGAGTTGCACGCGGCTATCATAATAACTCCCTTTTGACCAATGAACGGTTTATTCCAAACCCCTGGGTGCCCGGTGAAGTAATGTATCAAACAGGAGATTGTGCACAATGGTTAGCCAACGGTGAGCTCGCTTATTTAGGGCGTAGCGATCAGCAGGTGAAAATTCGTGGGTTTCGTATTGAGCTAGGAGATATTGAGCAAAAATTAAATCAGAATCCTGACATAACACAAGCCATTGTGCTTGTTGAAGAACAAGAGCATAGAAAACGTTTAATTGCTTATTATCTACCCAAAAAAAACACGAATATTGATCTTCGTCAGTGGCGATCAGCCTTAAAGCAAGTCTTACCTGATTACATGATTCCCCATGAGTTTGTAGAAGTAACACAATTCCCTTTAACTCCTAATGGAAAAATTGATAAAAAATGCCTAATAAAAAGGGAAACCAAACCTCTCGCACAGCAAAAACCCATTGATTATGATCAATTAATATTGACTGTTTTTAAAAATATTCTCAATGTAACCCATATTGAATTAGAGGATCACTTTTTTGACATCGGTGGCGATTCATTTACTGCAGTGAGTGTTATTGAACACATTAATCGTCAATATCATTGCAGCATTCCAGTTACGGAGTTATTTCGTTATCCACGTATTAAAGATTTTAGTACTTATTTAAAAACACGAATGCCTGCAACCGAATTGCCATTTGAGAATAAATTAAAAAGCCTGCCACGTGAGCTGGCGCGTGATGAATTAAATAATAACGACATCCCCAAATATTATGAAGATAGTATTGCCATTATTGGTATTTCTTGCCAGTTTAATGGCATTGATAACCATGACCAATTCTGGGAGTTATTAAAAAACGGGGAAACTAATATTCAGTGGCTTGATGAAACTACCATCGAATCCAATGAGTTAATAACTAAGCATCTGGATAACCCTCAATACGTAGCCATATCTACCTCTCTTGCTGATAAAGATAAATTTGATCCTACCTTTTTTAATATTTCACCTCGTGATGCAGAGTTGATGGACCCGCAAGGGCGTTTGTTATTGATGCATGCATGGAGTGCTGTAGAAGACGCTGGATATTTAGCCGATGACCTTGTCCAAACCAGTGTATTCATGTCTACCAGCTCTAATTTTTATCAAGCCCTATTGCCTCATTTTGTCGAACACATGACAAAAGAGCGCTTAATGAATAATACCGATAATTATGTGGCTTGGCTTTTGGCCCAAAGCGGCAGTATTCCAACAATGATTTCCAATAAATTAGGCTTCAAAGGCCCTAGTTTATCCGTAAATACAAACTGCTCCTCTTCGTTGGTTGGCTTACAACTGGCCTGCCAAAATTTATTATCCGGCGACACCCGCCAGGCATTAGTTGGCGCGGCTACTCTTTTCCCAGCAAAAAGCTTAGGCTACGTTCACCAGCCTGGATTAAACTTCTCTAGTGATGGCCGCTGTAAAACATTTGATAAATCAGCAGATGGTATGGTTGGTGGCGAAGGTGTTGCTGTTATTTTAATCAAAAAAGCAATGGATGCCATTCACGATGGCGATTCAATTTACGCCTTAATTCGTGGCGTGGCGGTTAATAATGATGGAGCAGATAAAGTAGGTTTTTATGCACCAAGCATTCAAGGCCAAACTCAAGTAATACAAAAAGTACTAGATCAAACTCAAATTAACCCTGAATCAATTTGCTACGTAGAAGCTCATGGAACCGGAACAAAAATTGGCGATCCTATAGAGTTTAATGCGCTATCGGAAGCTTATCGCGATTACACCAGTAAACAAAATTTTTGTGGTATTGGGTCAGTTAAAACCAATATTGGCCATTTAGATACTGCTGCAGGATTCGCCGGATTAATTAAAACTGCATTGTTGCTAAAGTATCAAGCCATTCCACAATCGCTGCATTATAAAAACCCCAATTCTGATTTAAATATTAGCAATTCGCCTTTTTATGTAGTTAGTTCCTATACGGAGCTACCCATAAGCGCAGAGCCTTATCGAGCCGCTATTAGCGCTTTTGGTATTGGTGGAACGAATGCTCATGCGATTTTGGAGCACTATCAGGAGCGACGCTTATTTACTCCAACCAACGAGCCTGTATTAATTGTCTTATCTACAAAAACTCAAGATTGCCTTAAGGTTTATGCGCAAGCGCTACTCGCTTTTCTCGAAAGACATCCGCATGAAGATCTAGGCGCCGTAGCACATACCTTGCAGGTCGGACGCAAAGCCTTGAGCTGTCGCATAGCATTTATCGCGGCAGATCATGATTCTGCTTGCCGCATGTTAAGAGATTACCTGACTTATGGCCAACTACCATCAATAGAGCAAGGCTCATCGCTTCAAGATAAAGCACGAAGATGGCTTAATGGCGAGGCAATCAATTGGCGTCAAAATGCGTCCTCTAAAGTAGAACGTCGCATCAGTTTACCTACGTACCCATTTACCAAAAAGCGCTATTGGATCGACGTTTCCAAGCCCACGGTTCATCCAATCCAGAAATCAACTCATAGGAGTACTTCATTGATTTGCTTATTAACCGAGTTGGACTTACAAAAAACAATTATTCAATATCTGGCAACAACATTAAAATTAACTCATGATGAAATTCAGCTGAATGAACCTTTTGCTGATTATGGCCTAGATTCCTTAGTGGGCGTTAACTTAGTCCACCAATTAAATAATTCTTTAAAGATTACCTTACATGTAACCAGCTTATTTGATTACCCCACTGTCACTTTATTAACACAATATATTTTGACCGAGTTTGAAGCTGAACTTAAAACGGAGCCAACTCAGCCTCATCATAGAAATTCTGAATTGGCTAAAAACTCTCTATCTAACAATGAACCTATAGCCATTATTGGCATGAGTGCCCGTTATCCTAAAGCTGATGATGTGCATGAACTCTGGGAGCATTTAAGTCAAGGTACCGATTTAATTGAGCCTGTAACGCGTTGGAATTTAGAAGACTACGATGTGGAGTGTACAGAAGGTGGTTTTTTAAAGGATATCAGTACCTTTGATCCCTTATTTTTTAGTATTTCAGGCCTGGAAGCCTCTTATATGGAGCCGCAACAACGCATTTTCCTTGAAGAGTCATGGAAGGCATTAGAAGATGCGGGTTATGTGGGCCAAAGTAATCCGCCCTTAAAAACAGGTGTTTATGTAGGGTGTTGCACTGGCGACTATCTTAATTTGATAGACAATAATTATCCTGCCCAAGCTTTTTGGGGCAATATGAGCTCCCTAGTACCCGCACGATTATCTTATTATCTTAATTTACAAGGACCTGCCGTTGCAGTAGATACAGCCTGCTCAAGCTCTTTGGTCGCCATTCACCAGGCTTGTCAAAGCTTACGCAATCAGGAAATTGACATGGCCGTAACCGGTGGTGTTTTTGTGCAATGTTCGCCACGATTATATGTTGCAGCACATCGAGCAAGAATGTTATCCCCTAAAGGACGTTGCCAGACTTTTGATGATAAGGCTGATGGTTTTGTACCTTCAGAAGGTGCCGGAGTGCTCATTTTAAAGCGCCTAAGTGATGCACTAAAAGATGGCGATTCAATTCATGCAGTTATCCGCGGCAGTGGTATTAATCAAGATGGTACGACTAATGGCATTACCGCACCTAGTGCCAACTCACAAGAACGATTAGAACGACAAGTCTATGAGAGCTTTGGTATTAATCCGAGTCACATTCAACTGGTTGAAGCTCATGGAACCGGCACAAAATTGGGTGATCCTATTGAGTTCCAAGCATTAAGCAAGGCATTTGCCACCTATACCGATAAACGCCAGTTTTGTGCTTTAGGTTCGATTAAATCTAATATTGGTCATACTCAATTGGCTGCAGGAGTAGTAGGAATTATTAAAATTATCCTTGCCCTAAAGCACCAACAAATTCCCCCGTCACTGCATTATCAAACCACAAATACCAATATTAATTTGGAACAAAGCCCGTTTTATATTAATACTAGCCTTATTTCTTGGCCAGCTAAGGCGGGGCATAAGAGAATGGCCGCTACCAGTTCTTTTGGTGCCAGCGGCACTAATGCTCACTTTGTCATTGAAGAAGCTCCTGAGCGTATTAGCCAGTTTTCTTCCCCAGAAAAAAAACACCTTATTGTTTTATCAGCACATAGTGAGCAGCAATTAAGGCAGCAAGCACAGCAATTACTAAGTTATTGCCAAAGGCATCAATCCGTTAATCTTGGAGATGTAAGTTTTACCTTATTGATGGGACGCAAACATCTACCTTGTCGAGGCGCGTGGATTGCTCAAATCCCGACCGACTTAATTAATGCACTCTTTTCTTGGCTCAATGAAGAAAATCGTTCTCTGCCATTTGAACCATCGCTTTCAATGCTGGCTGAAGAATACCTTCGGGGCAAACAAATAGATGCAAAACATTTATTTAAAAATAGCTCTTATCAAAGAATATCGTTGCCTACTTATCCTTTTGCTAAAGAAAGTTACTGGTTACCTAATACTCCCGCCATAAAATTAGTTAAAAAAGATTTTTATTCTCCCGATAAAATTGTGCAACTGCGACCGCTATGGGAGGAGTATAAAGAGCGAAGCTACTCCAACTATCCAAAACAAGATGGAGCAACCGTTATTATTGGAGGCTCAGTAAATGAGCAGGACGCTCTAAGAAAGGAATTCCCTCATGCTCTACCTCTTGATATTGAAGGACATTCTTCTCCAGAATTTATTCAACAAAAATTGGCAGCTACTCACACAATAGTTCATCTGATTTGGATAGCACCTACGCGCCCCCATGAAGCAACATCATTTATTACCGGACAGAATAAAGGAGTACTGTTTGTTTTTCGTATTTTAAAGGCATTGTTAGCACTCAACTACAGTCAACGAGCCCTTCATTGGACTCTGATTACTCACAATACGCAAAAAATTGCTGAGGAGCACCCCAATGCCACGGATGCGAGCATTCATGGTTTAGTAGGTACGATAGCCAAGGAATATCCTAATTGGCTCATTCGCTTAGCTGACGTGGACACGCTTACCGACAGTACTCTCACAAGTCTAATGAGTTTAGCCCCACATAAAGATGGCAATGCCTTAATTTATCGCCAAGGAACCTGGTATATTCAAAAACTCAGCATAATCTCACCTACAACCAAGCCCTCCCGTTTTAGGAAAGGTGGCGTTTATGTGATTATTGGCGGTGCTGGCGGGATTGGTGAAGCCATCAGTGCCTATTTAATTCGTGAATATAAAGCACAGATTATTTGGATCGGACGCCAATTGCATAATAAAGCTATTGAATTAAAAATGAATCAATGGCGAGAACTTGGGCCTAAACCATATTACATCAGTGCTGACGCCAGCGATTTAATCGCTTTGCAACAAGCCTATGCGGAAATTAAAATTCGCTTTGGCCTAACTCAAGGCGTAATTCAGGCGGCTCTGGTTTTTGATAGATGCAGCCTTGATACAATGAAAGAAACAACCCTGACACGTGTCCTGCAAGCAAAGGTTAATGTTAGTGTGCACATGCAGCAAGTATTTGACCATTCAGCCCTTGATTTTATGTTATTTATCTCATCAATTAACTCCTATCTAACAGCCTTAGGTCAAGGACATTACGCCGCGGCTTGTGCTTTTAAAGATGCTTTTGGTGTGCAAATCAGTCACGAGGCGGCTTATCCTGTGCGGGTGATTAACTTAGGTTATTGCTTTAACAATATGAGTGAAAACACCGAACTAGAGCGAGCGAAGTATATTCAGCCCAAAGAGCTTATGGCAGCAATTGAAAGCCTTCTCGCAGGAAATGAATCACAAATGGCGCTCATGAATGACTCGCATGATTTCAATAATCGCGGTTTGGCAATAATTAATAACAACGGCGCTTCTCAGCCTAATAACGGCCTGTTAGCTGAGGTACGAAAAAAAATGCATGCCGTCAATGAACTCTTGTTGGAGAACGCCCAATGAAAACTGTATTAATGAATGTAATTTATCATCATTTAAATGCATTGCACCTATTCGATTATGGCCAAGAATTAAGCCTAGAAGAGGCACGTTCTAAGGCTGGAATACTGCCAATGTACCAACGTTGGTTAGAAGAAATTGTACGGATTTTCGTGCAAGAAAAGTACGTTCGTTACGAACAAGGCCAGCCAGTTTTGCTCGCTCATCAATTCACTAACAAAGAACTATGGGCGCTGTGGGATGAGAAAAAGGGTGAATGGCTTAAGTATCAGGATTTGCAGGCATATGCCCTATTGATGGATGCTACCGTACCTAATTTAGCGGACATATTAGTAGGCAAAAAAACCGCTCCAGAAGTCATCTTTCCGCACTCTTCATTGAAATTAGTGGAAAATACTTATAAGCACAATCAGACCTCAATTTATTTTAATCAGGCACTAGCGCAACAAGCTCTTACTTATATTGAACAACAGCGCGCGCAAAACCCCACCAGCAAAGTGAGAATATTAGAAGTTGGTGCCGGAACTGGAGCAACCAGTGCAGTAGTTTTGGAAGCGTTAAAATCAGTGCGTAGTTCTATTGCTGAATATTGTTACACCGATATCTCTAAAGCTTTTTTAAATCATGCTGAAGCAACTTATGGCCCGAGTAATCCGTTCTTAACCTATAAAATTTTTAACGTGGAACGCGGCTTGCCACAATCGAATATTGAAGCTGGTTGTTATGATTTGGTTATTGCCGCCAATGTATTGCATGCGACAAAAAACATCAAAGAAACCATGCAACATGTTAGACATTTATTAAAAAGCAATGGTGTAATTTTTCTCAATGAAATAACCCAAAATAATTTAATTAATCATGTAACTTTTGGTTTGCTTGAGGGTTGGTGGCGCTATGAAGATCCTGAGTTACGTGTACCAGGATGTCCTTTACTTTCAGATAGAACCTGGCAACAAGTTTTAGAAAGCGTGGGGTTTGATGCTGTCAATTTCCCATGTCACGATGCTCTTGATTTAGGTCAGCAAATTATTGTGGCGTCAAACAAAGAGCAATTTGAGATGGCTGTAGCAGTTACTAAGGAGCCAGTGAATCAGGCTTTGCATAAGGTAACAAAACCACCAATACACCTAGATCAACCCGAAAAAACGCACGCACACCAACACATTGAACAGACTATTATTAACGAAATAGCCACCTCATTACGCATTGATAAACGAAAAATTAATCCGCAAGAACCTTTTTCTTCCTATGGTTTTGATTCAATTATTGCGGTGAATTTAACGCGTGCGATTGCACACGCTTTAGCTATTAATTTAGATATAACAATCATGTTTGAATATAATACCGTGGAACAATTGACCCAATTTATTGTGGCTCAAAATGAAGATAAATTTAAAACCCCAGTAAGGCCTAACAAACCTGAATTTACCAACCAACTCCCATTGCCAACGGCCGTCACCGAATCCAAAGGTATCGCTAATAATGAACATACAGATGTTGCTATTATTGGTTTAAGCGCTAGCTTCCCTCAAGCAGAATCCATTGTCGAATTTTGGGATAACCTCATTAAGGGAACAAGTGCTATTACCAAAGCACCTCTAGAGCGTATTGATTGGTCTGAGTTTTCAGAAGAGAAAGGCTTTACGCTAAATAATAAATGGGGTGGTTTTTTAGATAATATCGATGGCTTTGATCCGCTGTTTTTTGGCATTTCACCTAAAGAAGCTCAATACATGAGCCCGGAGCAACGATTGTTATTGATGCACATTTGGAATGCTCTTGAAAATGCAGGAGTCACTCCCAATACCTTAGCCCAGGACGCAACCGGCGTATTTATTGCTGTGGGGCCCAGTGACTATAATCACCTCAAGGTCTATTCACCCCAAACTCAATTAGAGACCCCCGGCTTAATGTCTTCGCCTTCATTATCCCTAATTCCTAACCGTATTTCTTATTTTCTAGATTTACATGGCCCTAGTGAATATTGCGAAACCGCCTGTTCCTCCTCATTAGTTGCCTTACATCGCGCCGTGCAATCCATTCAGCAAGGTGAATGCTCCCAAGCAATTATCGCTGGCGTTAATTTACTCTTATCGCCAATGAGTTATTTGGGATTAGAAGCTGCGGACATGTTAAGTCCTACAGGAACGCCCAAACCATTTCAGGACGATGCAAATGGTTTAGTCAAGGGCGAAGGTGTGGGCGCCTTACTAATTAAATCATTGGCTCAAGCTGAGACTGATAACGATTTTATTTACGCTGTTATAAAAGGAACAGGGGTAGCACATGGAGGAAAGGGAATTTCATTTACAGCACCTAATGGGGCGGGAATGAAAGCAGCTATGCTAATGGCTTATAAAAATGCCGGAATAGATCCTGCAACAGTCTCTTACATAGAAACTCAAGGAGTTGGCTCTTCCTTAGCAGATAGTGCTGAAATCAGTGCTCTCAAATCGGGAATGGTTGAGCTTTTGGGAAAAGGGACCGCTAAAAGCATGCAAACTTGCTATTTAAGTAATCTCAAACCCTATATGGGACATGCAGAAATTTTTTCGGGTATGGCTTCCCTCATAAAAGTAATCTTAGCCTTACATCACCGACAGATCCCTGCGATTCCTGCTTTTAAGCAACCGAATTGTACTATTAATTTGGAAGATAGCGCTTTTAAATTCGCCACGGTAAATCAGCCATGGCCTATAGATGCAAACACTCCTCGCCGTGCCAGTATTAATGGTTATGGTATTGGCGGAGTCAACGCCCATACTGTCCTTGAGGACTACAAAGCAACAGAACCTACTCGAGAAATACAAGAATCTTATCTTGTTGTATTGTCAGCAAAAAGCAATGATCGTTTACTAAGACGTGCTCAATTGCTTCATGAATTTATTGGGGCTACGCCTGATTCATTGCTAAGCGATATTGCCTATACCCTACAAACAGGACGTGAGGCGATGCCTGAACGGGTGGCCTTTGTTGTATCGTCACTAAATGAATTACAAAATGCTTTACAATTATTTGCCACAGCTTCTGATCAGCAAAGTCAATGCTTTTTTACAGGAACTATAGAGCAACAGAATGCTGAAATAATGGAATTATTTTCAGGGCAGATTGGAGATATCCTATTAAACTTATTACACGCATCAGGAAAGCTGGAGCAACTTGCCCGTTATTGGGTTATGGGTGCACCGATAAACTGGGATATTCTTTATAAGGTAAGAAATGCAAAACGTATTCCTTTACCGTCATATCCATTTGCATTGCAAAGTTGCTGGTTAAATTCGCCTAAACAAAAAGGCTCAAAAGTAACATTGCCCTCTATCGTGTTCAATGAGAACGGCAGTGAATCCTTTATTCGATCCATTCTTTCCTTGCAATTAGGAATTAGTCCTGAAAAACTTAATGCGCGCACTCAACTGCAGCATTATGGTTTAAATTCGATTATGTTCGTTACAATTGCAGCGCAAATTCGCACGCAATTTCCCACCTTCTCACCGGGACAATTAACTTCAGAAGATACGATTGCTTCATTAATTGAAAAGCTTAATACCACGCCGCATCAACCCAAAATATCCACTAGCACGCATTATTTCGAGTTAATTCATTTGAATTCCGTACACCAAGGAAAGCCTATATTTTGGATTCATGGCGGTTTAGGCGGTGTAGAAAGTTATGTTGCTATTGCTACTGTAATTAAACGCCCCTTTTATGCCATCCAAGCACGGGGTTTTATGGCACAGGATAAGCCTACTGAAAGCATTCCAGAAATGGCACGTTACTATATTAAGTTAATAAAATCGATTCAACCTAATGGCCCTTATGACTTAGGTGGGTTTTGTTTGGGGGGGATTATTTCTTATGAAATTACCCGTCAATTACAAAGTCAGCAAGAGCAAGTCAGCTCTATGATAATGATTGATTCACCGGATAATACTGCGCTTAGGAATGCGCCAATAAATAATGACAATGCAATAAAGAATGCAGCGCTGCAAGTCACTAACATGCTATTGTGGCCAGCTGCTGAACAAAATTACAAAAAAATTCTGGCCCAGCTAATTCATCAAAATGAGTTGGATAATACTTTAAAGGAAAAGGAGTTCATTTTAAGTTTGGCGAAGAAGGCAAAGAACATGGGGCTTAAAACTACTGAAAAGCAGATTGAAGCTTTTATTAAAAGGAATGTAGAAGTGCAAACCGCCTATCAAATTGGTGGCTATAACATTGCTCCTCTCCCGCAGCCCAATGGCGTACAATGTTATTATTTTCGCAATACGAATGATTTATTTTATGGTAACTTACGCCCCTATTTGAGTGTTAAAGGCGATACGTTCTCTTTAGATAAGATTAATTATTGGCAGGATTGGGAAAAAGAAATGCCCAATATGCAAATAATAGATATAAAAGCACGAAACCATATGTTAATTTTGACAGAAAAAAAATCGCTTAAATATATTAGTAAATTTTGTGAACAGTTATATACAGCAAGGGAGTCAGTTTATGAAACATCAACAATTTAGCATCCTCGCTTTATTTACTGTAGTTATGGTGGATGCTTTGGGATGGGGAATTGCCTTCCCTGTCTTCGTCCCGATTTTAATAGAAAATACCTCTCATGTATTTTCACAAGCTACGCTTGCTGACCGTCATTTCTTTTATGAATTAGCCTTGGGTATTTATTGCTTTTTTATGTTTTTAGTTTCACCTCTTTTAGGGTGTTTATCTGATAAGTACGGCCGAAAAAATATCTTGATCATTTCCATGTTAGGTAATTTTATTGGCTTCTTAATTGCTGGTTTTGCGATAGCTTACTCTAGCTTTATTGGCATACTTATTGGTCGCAGTATTTCAGGAATGACCGCAGGAAGTATGCCTATAGCCCAAGCTGCAGTTATTGATATTAGTGAAGAGTCACAACAAGCGTCTCGCCTGGGATTAACTGTTTTTGCCAACATCATTGGTTTTGCTATTGGCCCCGTGATTGGTGGATTTTTAATGGATAAAAATCTTTTTGGTGACTATGCCAGCTATCAAATTCCTTTTTTCGTAAGTGCTGCAATGGGACTTATTGGCGCATTATTAATACAGCTATTTTTTAAAGAAACCTATTCTGGCAATGCCAATATAACCATTAATATTCGCTCATGTTTTGCTCCTCTATTAAGAGCATTCAATGATAAAAAAACAGCTCCTTATTGTGCGATTTTATTACTCTTTCTTTTCGGATGGAGCTCTTTTTTTTCTACCATTCCGGTTTTTTTAACCCAGCAATTGGATTGGAGCGGCTCGCAAGTAGGCTATCTTATTAGTTATATAGGTTTATTATTTGGCATTAGTGTCTTGTGGATTCTCCCTAAACTCACAAAGTCATACGCACTGCCAACTATTGCCCTAGCTGCTTTATTAGCAGTTTTGGCATGTACGTTTATTTTTGTAAACATCAACAACTCAGCCCAAGTCTGGCCAGTGATGCTCCTCACCTTTGCAGCACCACAAGCCTATGTAACGTTAGTTACACTCTTATCGATGCGTGTAAAAAACGATCAGCAAGGAGAAATCATGGGCGTAACCGGGTCTCTTTTTGCATTTGCCTGGGGACTAGGCCCCGTATGCGTAGGCATTGCGTTAAAAAAATCATTTATCCTACCCTATTTTATAATTTCCTGTTGCTTCATTAGTGCCGCTTTACTTTTAATCAAAACAAGAAGAAATAATAAGGCAGATGCGCTACTTAGCACACAGAACTAAACATAGCCGGCACCGTCAGAGGCGACAAATTTCCTGAAATTGGGGGATCGAATGATGGTGGTCGAGCAAAGTATCTTTAATACCTTGAGAAAATTATGTTCAGGCTACAGTGGTGGATTCTCGGTAAACGTTCGGAGAAATACACCTACACAACCCTCGTAAATTAATTCAATCTTGGCGCTCCTTACTGAACTGGAGCTTTCATGTCACAACGAAACGAATATTGGGATACTATTATTGAGCAATATAAGGTGAGTGGCTTGTCTCAGCCCGCTTTTTGGCCCCATCTTACGGTCCTTACCACCAGGGGCCACTTCAACGCAATTGACAGCTCAGAATGCTTGTTTAGCAGCCTTGTTAGGCGTGATTTAGTCTTTATTATAGTGACAAATGCCACATTTTGAGTGTTTAAAATCGGTTAAACCCAACAAAACTACAAATTTGATTTCAATAAGAAACATTAGAACTCATTTCATACAAAAAAGTGGCCCCTGGTGGCACGGACCGTAAGATGGGGCCGTTTTGGCGCTATTAAATTTTTTGCGACAGAACCGGAAAATAGGTATGGTGAGTACGTTTGCCTAATGGAAGCGGTGTGAGTCGAGAGGCTCCCGCACCGTTTTGCGAGAGGCTCACGGGGAAGTTCCGTGGGTCGACTCACCTTCATTCAATTTGCAAACGACTCGTACTCGCTAATCCGTTAAATTTGCCAGATAATATGGCGGTATCGATAGATACTGCACTCCAAGATATGCCTGCATTAGTAGATAAATACAAGCTGGGACGAAACAGTACTGACGGAAGGTTGTTCACCTCGCTGCCGGCAATCATGCATGTAGCTCTTGTGCCTAAACCGACACAATTAGCACTATTCAAAGAGCCAGAATAAGTGGAGGGAGTGATAAGACTCCACAGTAAAGAAAAACCGCTGCTTTGCCCTAGATAAATATAAGAAGGGTAATCACCTTCATATACCCCTGCCGATGCGCAAAGAGCTTGCGCTGCTTCACCAGTACAACTCGTTTGATATAAAATCCCTGCTCCCTGTCCTGGCGCAATAAGCGACGGCTGAGCACTCCATGATTGCCCGGCATTTTGGCTGACATACAACAACGGCAAAGCTGTAACATAATCTTGACCTGAAGCTGTACATAAAGTATTAGCACCGACTCCTGTGCATTGCGTATTCAAAAACTCACCATTACTGGTTAATGCTGAAGTATCAGGAGAGCTCCAGCTTTGACCGCCGTCTTGGCTTAAGTAGATCAACGCACTGTTGCTTGACGAAGAGCCCTGACCCGCTGCCGTACAAACGGCATTGGAGCCGAATCCAGAGCAACTCGCTGTTTCCAAATATTGATTATTAGTACCTGTATCAACACGTGTCCAACGCCTTCCTGCATCTCTACTCACCAACAGTACAGAAGGCCAGGAAGGATCATTAAGATCTTGCCCTGCCGCGATACAAATAGCATTATCATCAGAACCAGTACAACTAGATCCCAACAGCTTTGCTTTAATTAAGGAGGTATTAATCCTGCTCCACGACAGACCTCCATCATGCGTCACCACAAGAATGGGCGCTCCTAAAATATTATTATCAATCTCATATCCCACTGCAGAGCAAATACTCGTAGTACTCTCTCCAGTACAGCTAACATCATTGAGTAATCCATGAGCAGTTAAGCCCGTATTAACCTCAATCCAATTCCAGGAATACGCACTAATGGGAACTCCGCGATAAAGTAGGGGGAGATTACCCAAATAATTTTTTCCAACAGCAATGCACACAGCATCCAACCCCGAACCAGTACAGCTGGCTTTATTAAAGTAACCTGCCGCTGTGGGTAGATCAATCACTTGCCACGAGGCTCCATTTGTTGTGCTTTGGTACAGCAATGGGGCCGGACTCGCATCACCTGCAGTAGAGCAAATCAGAGAAGCACCGCCGCCAACACAAGAAACGGAAGCAAGAGAACCGGCTTTGCTAATGCTTGCTTCGTTAGACCAATGAGCACCACCATCTTGACTGAAATACAATAAGGCGCTGTTTTCTCCTATATTCTTCCCAGCTGCCGCACAAGAAGCAGAGGAGCCATCTCCTGTGCATGTTACGCTGTTAAACGTACTGTTAGTGCTCTCAGTTTCTTTTTTACTCCACAGCAGCCCGGAACCATCACTGCTGACATAGACTAACGGTTGCTGCGTTGCAGTATCACGCCCAACAGCAACACAGACAGCGGACGTCCCCGCTGTTCCAGTGCACTGTACGCTGTTGAACGAGCTCGAAGGCTCTTGAGCAATCCACGCACTCCAATTTTGTCCGCCATCATTGCTGATGAACGATAAAGCATTTCTCGTTGTACTATTAAGACCTGATGCCACACAAAGACCGGAGCTACTCGCCCCCACACAATTAACACTATTGAAACGACTATTTACCGGTGTTGAAGGCGTACTCCAACTCTGTCCACCATCCTGACTGACATATAGCGCAGCAGGTCCTACAGAAGAGGCCTGGAGGCCTGCTGCTGCACACAATGCATTGTTACCTGAACCACTGCAACTAGCACCATACAGTTGATATGAATTGGACGGCACTTCACTCCAGGTAACGCCCGCGTCTCTAGAAACATAAAGTACGGAGTGATTTGCGGCAGAGCCTTTTCTTCCTGCGGCAATACAAATTGTTTGTGCCCCAGAGCCAGTACAACTTGTAGCTACAAATCTTCCTGGTGTAGCGCCGATATTCGCGCTATGCCAGTTAGTCCCACCATCTTGACTCATACTGATTAATAAATTTAGTTGATCATCAGTCCCAACTGCAGTACACACAGCACTGGCACCAGAACCGCTGCAATTTGTTGCATAGAAGATACCCCCACTAGGCAAGCCAGAATGAATCTCCGACCATGAGCCCCCCCCATTGTGACTCACAAATAAAGCGAGTACAGATATACCGTAATAATTACCTACCGCAGTACACAAAGCATTGCTACCCAGGGTAAGATCACCAAAACCTTC
>DIUW01000007.1 GCA_002423125.1 Legionellaceae bacterium UBA6148
AGGTGTATTTCTCCGAACGTTTACTTTAAAAGCATCACAAATAGCCTCTATTGGACCGAGTTCTCTATCAATCTTACACCAAAATCTGACGGTTACTGTTTTTGTTAAATCGCCATCGATCCCGAATGTCGGCGTGCTCAATTTATGATCTAAGATTGCATTTATGGCGAAAAAAGTATATTATAATGGCAAATTAAAAGGGGAGAGCTATTTTGCCAGATTCAATTTTTAATATTACAAAAATGATACTGATCAATGCAGAAACTGGAAGGTATGCTGAAGGCTTAGTTTATGAAAATTCAGATATAGCCAAACGATTGAAAAATTCCACATACCCCAATCGTTTTGATCACAACATACCTGCCCCTTATGATGTTCGTATTGAGATCAAAGTAAAATCAGATATTTTTCATGCCTTTTCTAAGGAAAATAGAACACTTAGAGAGCTTTCTAGTCAAGAAAAAGAAGCGCTGAAAAGCACCTTCCAAGCAAGTTTAACCGCTTCTTTTGAAGCGCTGAAAGACAGACTCGATCCTGTTTTTAGCGAAAAAAAAATACGATCTGTCATTTTGAGTTTTGACGAAGATTTTCTTGCATACAGGCGGGATGCTGAACCTCCTGTCGTCACCAACCTTAGCATTCCATTTGATGGTGTGGTGCCAAGCCACTTACATGAACAAATCTTTGGGAGTAATTACGGTTATGTAGACGATAAGTACTATGGAAACAAAACATATGATCACTTAGTGCACATGCTATTTAAATGTAAACGTACACAATGGCCCGATCAAGATAAGCTCCTCTTGCAGCCTGATTCACCACTGCCTTTGATTATTCAAGAGGATGTAAAATGGTATCAAGCAAATGCTAGTCATTTATCTTTACCCCAGAAGGATAAAGAAATCATTGAAGGGTTTGTCAACGCCTGGTTAAAATTTGAAAACTCCCGTTTAACAAATTCGCATAGCCCCTATATTTATGCCTTCTATGCCTTATTCGAGGTTTCGCTTGATGCGGATAGAGGCGACAATTTAAGGGAGCTAGTCGCTCTAACCCCGCGTCCACTTTCCGCAAATCTGAGAGGCTGTGCTGAATTAGCTAAAATAAGACAGAACGCTGAAGTCAACGCAATCACCTGCTCAGCTTTATTTGAAGGGTTAAGAGAGAACTTTCAATATCTCTCTTTCCGTTCTATTTTAGCTGGATTTTCTGACGAAAATAAACCTCAACGCGTTGGACGCCCCCCTATTCTTTTTATGCCATCAAGCAAACTACACACACAAGACTCCTCTCTAGAAGCACCGCAATCATTAGAGTTGGATCGTGTTCACCGCATACTCCGTCAAACATTTAATCAAAATAGAGCTTCATTAGAAGCACAGAATGTATTAGATGCCGCGGTACAAACACAAGTGGCGCTGCACACGAAAACAAGCACCATCGCAAGCACACAACTCCCAAGCTTCCCAGAACCATCAGGAGAGCAGCTTGACTCAAACAATACTCTACAAACATTACTGGGTCAGATAGGAAAAACAGAAGAATTGCAGCGTTTAACGGACCATTTTCTTGTCATCGACGAGAGGGGTGTGATTTGGACAGGTATGCTTCCGTTAGTCAAATATATGGGACGAAATCATTATGAATATTATAAAAATCGATCTCTCTACCGCGGAAGGTGGAATCACGCAGGGGTCAGTTATTATAATCCGTGGCATGATTTTAAAAATCGCATTTATTTTAGTCACTCTAAAGACAATGGCGTATCCATCCTGAATTGTGATTTTGATAGATACTTCTGGAAAGAACGCCAAAAGCAGAAATCTGCTCCATCAATTCAAACCTTTCAACCTGAGCAGAATATTTCAAACTTCTCTCTTCTTAGGACCCCTGTTGATAATAAATCTGTAACCATTTCGGGATTAAATGAGATCCATCAACAAATTTTAGAGCATTTGGGAAATGCAATTCCCATTCCAGTGACTGCATTTGAAGACTTATTCTTCTTATATGGCAAAGAAGGAATAAAACGATTTAAAGCACTGCTAACGCCACCGATTGATCTCACTCTCATAAAATATTTCACTCAATTTGAACAATTGTCATATTTTGTAAACGATAATAACTATCCAGAAATAGTTGAGGCTACTAAAGTACTAAGTCACTTCAATCATGATGAGATCAAATTATTCGAACGTTTTATTGGCAACATGGGTGAATCAAGACAACCTTTAGATAAGTTAGTCCAAAATTTTGCATATTTTATTTCTTGCTTAAATTCCCTAGACACACCAGGAAACCTCGGTAAAACCACTCACCATCTGGTTTCTTCTGGATGGAAAATTCCTCCCTCGGGTAGCGATCCCGCTGTACTCATGGATGCCATGCTGTATTTATTCACGCAAGCCCACCAGCGCAAATGTTTACCGACACAGCTTGCTTGTTTACACGGACTTACCATTACGGGGTTTTTGTTCCATCATTTATTCACAGAGAAAGGCGTACAATTTATTTGCGAGGAGATGCGGCCTCGATATCGCTTGACGTTAGAAAACATCAAAACAGTTACGGTACCATCAAAACAAGAAAAAGACGCACCCCCTTTCGCGCAAATAACACAGTGGACTCAGTTGAGAGAGCGGTTTCTCTCTTCTGCCTCTCTATTTATGTATTTAGCCAGTCAACCCATTGGGGCTGATCGTTTTCAATCCTTACGAAGCTTAGTGCACTCCAATGTAACTCCCACTCAATCCGTGCCATTATCCAAACTAGGTTTTGTAATATGTCTTGCTAATCAGATTGATACACCTCTCAACCCGATCACTGCTCAAAAATTGCTTGATCAATGTCTCTCCCTCAATGATACAGATGAGGATGCAATTGCCACCTTTATTTTAGAACAAAAAACGCTACGTTTTAAAAAAGTACACGATATTCAAGAATTTTTCGAAACGTTGACCTTATTCAAAATAGAGACATTGAAACCACATAGACGTTTTTGGTTCGACTTGTGGGCAAAATCTCCTAATACGGCACTGTTTTTTTATGACTTATGTAAACCTCGTCCGGTCAACACGGATTATACAAAGCTAGAGCAATCCCTTCGTTTGTTGAAGGCATTGATTGAAAATCCAGCCATCACTTTACGTGACTATGAAAAAGCGTGTTTAGCAGGACTTTGTTTAAATCCACTGGTTGCTCTTCAGCATGTCGCAACCACTCGATCCAATCAAGGAACGAATGTATTTCATACCCTTGCAAAACAGATCCTCCAAGCACCGATACAGTATCGAATGAATAATCAAATAGATGGTCCATTGACTGAACAAAAAATCGTGACATCGCCGCCTCCTCGTCGCAACAAAATGTTGAGCTCAACCCCATTTGAAGATGATTATTCATTGGAAGCCTTAAGCGATGCACCGGATTTTTTTAAGATCCAATTAAGCAAAATTTTATCAAATACACGCTCCGGTCTTTATAAAAAACAAGAATCAGCTGAATTAATCACCCTAACACTTTCTTTACAAACCTTGTTTACTCAAAATCAAGACATGAATTCCCTTTTCGAGTCTTGGGCGGCTCGAGATGATTTTGATCTCAATTGCGCGACGCACTTCCTCAAGTTAATAACTGCATTTAAAGAAAAAGATCTCTCCCTGCTCTTTCAAATGCTCACCCCCTTGCCCAACCTGCGTCTGCGATTGGCCTATTGTAATCAATTAGCAAGCGCTCGTTTTCCGCTTCATCACATTGAAGCAATGATAAAAAAAACGGCTCAGTACAACACCAGTGAACTCGATAAAACGCAAGATTTTATTACTTTTCTTACAGAATCACGTTCACAGCCCGTTGATATCTCGACCTTGGAAACCTTCCTAACGCATCCGTTGATTCACTTAAACCATCCTAAGCATCTTCGTTTAGCACGCTTATTACTCACGCAGCCATCTTCTCGATTTAATGTATTGATGTCCCGCGTTGAAAATGCAGCTACGTTTGAGAGCTTTATTGAACCGTTCATCAACACGGACGCCAACTCGTCTCAATTAACCACCGTATTGTGCTGGGCATTGCAGAGTGCAACATCCAATGAAGACTTGATTTTCAATATTAAATCTTCAACAATCACTGGACTGCTCCGTATTGCAAAAGTGGAGTTTCAAAAATTAGAAAAACTCTATCAGCACACCACACCCTCCTGGAACAACATAGAACAATATGCAGAACATCCAGACCAAAAAACACTCGATGAACTCATATTCGATCCAAGAGGTGGTCGCACCACTCGCAAGCAACGTGAAGGTGATGTGAGGCTGGCTTTAATCAAAAGCTCTTCTCAGTCAAAGTCTGAGTTACACGCTGAAATAGACCATTTGCGTTACACCGACACAGAAGAATTATACAACGGAAAAGCAGCATCTCAGCTCTCTCATGAAGAACTACAATCGTTGATTAAAAGAATAAAATTATTGAACAATGTGACTCCTGATCTCAAACTCAGAGCCCTCTTTCCTTTAGTGGAAGAGGCTTTGTTTTATTCAACCGGTTTTTTGCTAAATGAAACTCAGCGCGCAGCAATACTCAATGCCTTTTCATGTAACAAAAAGGTGCATTTTCAAGAAATTGCAACAGGTGAAGGAAAATCAATCATTGATGCGATGGTGGGCATCTTATTGGCATTGGCTTTTGGCGATAAAGTCGCCTTTACCACCTCCTCGCTCGTGGATGCAGCGCGTGATTTCACCGTATTTAAAAAGCTTTATGCTTTTTTGGATATCAATGCCGCCATCTTAACCAATAACGCTGATAAAGACTGCTATCAACACAATACCATACTTTACAGTACGCCAGAGGAGATCGGTTTATATTGGTTAAAATACGGACGTCAGAAAGGCGTCATGCATAGAGTGGCCAATGAAATTGATTCGCTATTCGATAATGTAACCCCACTTCGTCTGGCTGAGGAAAATAAGTTATTTGCCCTCAATTCATGGCTTTATCAAGTTTTTAATACTTATTGGTCACGGTATCCCTTTAAAGTGCTCACGGATGAATTAGTTCGTGGGCTTATTGAGGGTCGAATAAAAGAGACTTTGCGAACGATCACGGAACAAGCATGCCAAGAAGAAGAAAAAGAGCGAAGAAGCACCATCATTGACAACCTGACCACGGATCAAATCATCGCTTTATTATCTTCAGCATCAATCGCAGCTCGTTTAGAGTTAAACCAAGATTATAAAGTCTTGATTGAGCCTGGTACCGGCATCGCGCATGTCCATCCGATTATCATGGATAGAGCAGTACCGACGACCAATGTACATTTTTCAAGAGGAGTGCATCAATGCTTGTGTGCACGTATCAATGCGGGTGACATCAAAAGCACACCCAAGCTTCCAACGGTACACCTGCCTGCTCAAACCTCTACCGCTGCACAAGCCGATAACGTCGGTTTCTTAAGAGCTTCTTTAGGCCAGGCCAGATTTTTAGGTTCAAGTGCCACTATTATTGGCACAGAGGATGACATAGCCCGTTATACGGCCTTATTTGGAGAAGAGTTCGTTATTTCAGTGATTCCCGAACATAAGGAGAATCAATGTGAAATGCATCCTGAAGTGTTGCTTCAAAACAAAGACCTCAAATTTGCACACATTTATAAAACAATAAAATTGAGATCATCTCAACCAGAAAACCGCACGCCCCCTCATCTTGTCTACTTCAATAAAATTGAGGACGCTAACACATTTGAAGCTTATTTACGAAAAAAAGACCCCAGCCTAAGCATTCAAGTGTATGACGCCGACTCCTCTAAAGAAGAACAGTTTATTGCTGAGGCCATCAAAACCAACAAGATTTCGATTTGCACACCTGCGCTCTCAAGAAACACCGATTTTAAACCCCGAGAAGACGCTCCCTTAAACATCATTTGTGCCTCTCCATTCCCTGTACGAACAGTGCGTCAAATCATGGGAAGGACTGCGCGTAATGGTCAAAAAGGCTCTTTTTTACAGATATTAACTACTGCAGAAAAAAACGAACAACGTCAATTGGGAGACATACCATCTCAATACAATCCATTATATCGATTTTTTTCAGATCTATCTCTTTCCCCATTTTGGCAGACTGTGCGCAACTTACCAGACCATCAAACTAGAACCGATACCTATTTTCATGAAATGGAAATTGAATGGGCCGAGTATCTCATCAAAAACAAACGAGCCACTGATAGAGCGATTCTGGATAGCTTTAAACAATTCATAATAGAGCATCCTCATTTCGAACAAAAAGAAAACACCGAAAAATTTAATGTTCTTATGAATGATTTCTATCAAAAAGAACAACATTATCTCGCACAGCGCCTGTGTAAAATAGACTGCCAGCCACTCCAACCCACTCAAACCGCTCATAGAGCAGCACTATTAAGTGCTATCACACAAAATGCATCACTGGCGAGCGTTTTGAAAGCACCCAATATCACTGTTGAAAAAGTTTTAGAACATTGGTTGGCTAAACCAACAGAAGCAAAGGCAGAACGCCAATTTTTAATTGATAGCATGACAAAAAATCCAGAAACAGTTGAGGCAGATTTATTTAAGCTTCTCGAAACGGCATTCAAAGAAAAATCATTTGATGAATTAAACACGATGGCCAGCAAACCAATGTTTGTTCACTTGTTTAAGTCCCCCTTATTCGGGCGTAATTCAGTGGATCGCTACGCTACCTTGAAACAATGGTTCGTTCAACGTGTTGAGCAAGAAATTAAATCTCAAAATGAGCCAAATGAATCATTTATGAGGCTGTCGACAACGTTACAGGCACTCTTCGATAAGCCGCTGCTTGATAAAAACTTCATTGTTCATATTTTCGACAACTACAAAAAGAAATCATTTTGGCACATTGAGGCTAGACGCCACGCAGTCATGACCAAAATTGAAGAACAATTGAATTCTCCTAACGTTGATGTATCCGAAGTTTTAAAAGACGCTTACCAATCTGTTTTGGAGGGCGATGTCACTGAACAGTCAAATCGATTTTTTAAGTCATTACATCGATTTGGAAAAAGTCGATTTTTGAACTCGATGGACTGGTTTTTAGCTCTATCCAAAGTAACCCATCCCCATGAGAAAAACGATTTAGCTGTCATGATTCCGCAAACCTCATCCACAGGGATTTTTGGTGGATTCAAAAAAGTCATGGATAGGCGCGAGCGAGTCACTGAATGTGTCAACTTAGGGGGCATTTTTTAACCCGTTACGATTAATGTTTATTTGTCGGGGGAATTTATCACATCATGAACGAGGTTATCGTAAATTTTATCAACGATTTCAGCCGATTTCATTGGTTTTGCATTAAAGAAATGGTGTCGGCCATTGCCTGTGTAACATCTCACAATGATCGATCAATGCATCCATTTCACTGAGTAAATGGGCGCCACCTACAATGGTTTTTACCTCCGGTATGTTGGCTTGTTGATAACGCACCGTCAAGGAGGTTAACAAAATGCTTTGTTTTAATCATTTCAGCAGGTATTTTAAAAGTCATGATTGGGTTATAGAGTTCTTTTTCTTTATCCGAATGTTTAGCATGAAATTTTAGACCACTTCCTGAGTTATGGATCGAAAAAAGTAAATCGCCATTAGAGTCTTTACTTAGCTGATAAATCATGAAGTGGCCATCACTTGGATCCAGCCAGCCACCGGGAAGTAAAAGGTATTCCTCGCCTTTCAAAGCAAGTGCATTGGTTTGGATGGTTTCAGCAATCTTGGTTACTTGAGAGAAGTTCTTAGTAGAATCGATTTGGCGAATATCTTTTTCAATTAGGACTAATTGAGAACATGCGTTCATTAGATGAACGATACTTTTAGAAACCGGACCGTTCCTTATTTGAATAAACTGATGAAGATACATTACCTTGCAAGCCAAAACTGCCCAGTAAAAAAGCATCGTTATTAATGTGAGCAAATAATCTTTTATCTAATTTTATCATATTGCGCCAATTGAGATCATGGATGATATTATTATAGCTTATTTAGGAGCGTTAAGAGATAGTCAATAACAGGGGAGTGCCCTACTTTATCGTTAATGAATGGATCAGCATTTTGGCTTAAGAAAAATTCGACCATTGCAACGTCTTTGACGATTGATTGATTTATGGCATTGCGATATGCTCGCCGTTTTTCACAACAAGCGACTCTCTATGCCTCAATCTACGAATTATCCTTCATCAAAATTAGTTATTGTAGGGGGAGGAATTTCCGCCTATTTAGAAGCTTATGTTGCTTTTATTCAGGCGCGTTCAGATTTCCAAAAAATTCGCATCAGCATTCATGAAAAAAATGATCGTTTAAGTGACACGACTGTTGCGCATTTGGTACCGAGTTTGACTCCAAGTGAAATGCTGAGCGTCGTGAACTATACCAATTTTTTTCAAAATATCAGTACTCCTTTTCAGCTTCCAGGCGGCATTCTTGCAAACGATATGCGATATGTATTGGACTCCGAAGATGCTAAACGATTTATTGCTGCTGTGCGCGGGGTTGTTCAAAACAGTCAGCGATTACAAGAAAACACAGAGCTGATGCTACGCATGGGCAAGTTGAGCATGGCGTTATGGAATATGTTGTATGACACAGGCGATGATGATTTCAAACAGATTATGAAGGATTCTCATTTTTATCCCTGTTCTGAGGCGCATACTCGTCAAAATCAAGCACAAAATGGCTATCGGATCGACTTGGTTCAGGGGCGACCCAATGCAACGCAGCATTTAATGCGTCAACAACAATATGCGCAAGCAAGAGGATATCAACATTGTCGCTTATTATCGCCAACGGAGGTGATCGAAAAAGATCCTTTCTTAAACGATTTTTGTGAATTAAATAGTCACTTGAATGAGTCTGCTAAACGTGTTTGGAATGCCGATGCGGGTGCAATCTGGGTGCCTGGTGGTTGCTTGGCGACTTCAATTTTCTTGCCTAAACTACATCATTATTTAGAACAGAAAATGGGAACTTATACGAATCAAGCAGGAGACACAAAAAACTGTTTCCAAGCGCATTGGAAACGAACCGTGATCGGTGTTACTTACGATCCTAACGTTGAACAGGCACACATTAGCGGATTAGTTTTTCAAGATGATCCAGCACATGTAAAACAAAAACATGTATACGAACAAACCGCTTATGTGTTTTGCCCTGGGGAAGCGGTTGGCACACTTTCTGCATTGGGATTTCAAGAGCCTCCTGCGGCTCGATTTTCTGGAGTATCGTTACAATTAACCATTCCACTGTTATCCGTTGCTCACATGCAACAATATGCTGCGCTTCATCAACAATACCGAGAAATTGGATTTCATGGTTATGGGATTGCTTGGCAAGCACGATGCGTGGATGAATGCCTGATTATCGGAGTCGGCGGAACCAAAGCTTTTTATGGGACTCATGAACCCCAGCTTCATCAAGAGTTTGCTCAAACAAATTCAGTGTTGCTGCTGAATTGCATCAATCGATTGTGGCCTACAGTGATTGAGCTTGCTTTAGGGAAACTGACCGGTGGTAAAACGTTGACGGCACTCGATTTGTCTGCGCTCATCTCAGATGGAGTGGCTCGCGTTTGGGTGGGTTCTAGGGCAGTTTCTTTTGATGCGTGTCCTACATTGGGAACGTTATATGAGGCGAAGGGGCAGCAACGCCCTATCGACAATGCGCGATGTACCACGCATCTAAGTTCGGGTGGTGTTTCATTTGGCCCGGCTGCCGTTATGGTAAGCCAAGGCTTCTTTAAACACAGCGGATCACATCAATTGCAAGATGATATATTGAAGCAATGTCGTTCTGATCGAGCGCCATTACCGATGCCAAATCTTTAAGTTGTATATCAAATAATAGTCGTGTATCGTAGCACGCTCAAATTCCGCTAACTATTTATAGAGTATATAAAAACATATATTAAATATGTGAGCTTAACTGCTCTGTGATTGTCGTCCTGGAATTTAGTGCGACTTGGCGCCCATCCAATGCGACAATGGATCCCGGACATTAAGCAGACCTAAACTCGCAGGCTCGTTAAGGCCTGCTAAATTCCGGGACGACAGTCAAAAACTGCAGAATTGAGTTTAAACGTCTCATTTTAGATTTTCCTTTCCGGATCCCCTCTTCGAGCGAAATTTAATTTTGAACTTTTTAGGAGAGAATACATGCAAAAAAAAGAGAAAAGTGGATATTACAACCACAGTAAACATCAACAACCTAAAGCACCTCAACAACAAGAACAAAATCCTCAACATCATAATAGCGTAGTTGGGCTATACACTCACAAACAACTAGTTAAAGCACTCAACAATCCAGTCCAACAACAAGAACAAAACAACCTAGACCTCAATGCTCATGCAATAAGAAGACTAGCTCATCAATAGCACCTCAGGTACCTCGGTACCCCATAACATCAAATAACGTATTCAAAATTCCCTCATCCGCCCTACGGTCACCTTCTCCCCATCCCTGTGGAGAAGGGAGAATTGAAAGAGGTTATTTAGACGTCACACTCTACCATGGAGATGGATCTCGAAACGTCAACTCGCTCCATTGATAGGATGTCATCTCGGCCTGTTTCTTCTGCAATGAGCGCTGTTGTCAATAATCAACAGAATAACAATTTGAGTCAATTATCGATATTTAATCGACGACAAGAGGATAGCGTTTCGTCGACTTCGGAATGGAAAGATAGAATGTCTTTGTTTGTTGAAGCATATATGCCCGAACTATCGAAAGAAATACACGAATTAGGCTTTGATATCAGCCAAGAAGGATTTTCTGATCTCTTTGTCACAGCAACTCAGAGTTATCACGACAAAAGAAATAACGCTATGATTTTTCAGATTTTAAGTTCTATCGATGCTAATTTTGTAAGCGCAGAAGGTCTGAAAAAGATAGGAAAAAATCTTTCTCTTTTTAGTTTTATTCATTCAACTATGCCAGAAAAAGCTAGGATAAAAATTGAAAATCTATGGACGCCATTGCTTGCAAGGGCCACAGAAAGAAAGAATATGGAAAAAGCTTCGCTCGACTGGGTTTCGTCTGCGCCTCCTGCTGTTGCGGCTGCCTGTAGGCCTGTTTAAACCATGTCCCATCTAAATGTCGTCTTGCGAACGAAGTGAATCCAGGGTTCCGTGCTTTAAACTCTGGGTTGCTTCACTGCGTTCGCAAAGACAACATTTAGATGGGACAGCCGTGTCCGATTGCCCCGTCATAGTTGCATTCATTGAAGCAATCCATATAATGTTTATTTTTTTATGTTGGACTGATAATTTATGCCAGTTTCTCCAAAGCAAACCGATGTTACACAATGGAATCCTTTCAAACACGTCAATCCAGAAGTAGTAGAGCGTGCGGCAGCAGCTACAGTTGTGGGAGGATCGGCGAAGGTTCTTTGGTCTCCAATTGAACGCGCCGCTTACCTTGTTCAAAAAAACATGACTCCTCGTCAAGCATTTACAGAAGTATTAAAAAAACCCTATTATGCATTGATACCACAAATGCGTGCAGCCTATCCAAGTTCGCTTGCATTTTATGGGACGACATGGTCACTCATGAATAAAGAGGATCCTTTTATAATAACCGCTGTACGCTGTGGCTTCTGGAGCGCGGTGTGTGAGCAAATGACCTGTGGTCCTGTCTCTGAATATATTTATAAAAATCATCATAATGAAATGCAGCCAAAGATTCCTGCAATGGATCAGTGGAGACGCAATTCTACATTTTTTGCTAGACACCTTTATGGTAATACGGGGACGCTTTTTGCGACTTTTTCTTTTGAATATATCCTTAATCAGATTTTGCCAACCCCCCTCTATCCATTGTCGTCTTTTTTGGGTGCAAGCATGGGTACTTTTGTCGTACATCGCTCTGGTTTCAATTACCTTATCGCTCTACATGTCAAGGTAAGCACACATCCCGATAAAACAATCAAATGGTGCTGGGATCAATTAATAAGGTCGGAAGTTATACGCTTAGGAGACATTCGATCCATCAATAGAATGGGGATAAGCGGAACTACTTTTTCCTTAATGCGAATAATAGAGCACTATTTTTTCGATAAAAAAGCTAAAAAAATTAACGAAATAACAATTGAAGATAAAGCGAATCCACCCAAAGAATCCATATTATCAACCAGCCGCTATGGACTCTTTAAGCCAGAGGATTCCCCCAATCATGATAATAGGGAAGACGATCTGGGTCAAAAGCCCCGAACATAAGCTGCATACGACGGATTTTTTTCATGAGGTAGCCCTGCAGAGCACCCACTATAAACTTAATTCCGCAGTTTTTGACTGTCGTCNNCATTAAGCGCGACTAAAGCTCGCAGGCTCGCCAAGTCGCACTAAATTCCGGGACGACAATCACAGATGCCATCCAAAAATGGCGGATCCGAGTTTAAATGTACACAAAAATTCGTCATTGCGAACGCAGTGAAGACATTTAGATGGGACAACCCTGCCGTCAAACAATTACAATTACATTGACATGAACACCATTACGTTCTAGTTTTAAGATTAACTATTTAATCTCATCTCAAAAAGGATGTTTGAGTAACGCATGATCGATCTTACCATCAACACTCAACCGGATGATGAAACGTGTGGTCCCACTTGTCTGCATGGCATTTATCGCTATTTCGGTTTACAAGATAGCCTTGAGGACATTATCGATAGTGTTGAGCGCTCCGTATCCGGTGGAACCCTTGCGGCCATGTTAGGTAAACATGCTCTGTTACGTCAATTTGAAGCAACCATTTATGTCAATAATCTTGATTTATTTGATCCCACTTGGTTTTCTAGCCACGGCGAGTCCGATAGTGCATTGCTCATCAGAAAGCTCAAACAGCAAATGATGTATAAAAAAAACAAAGGCATCATGCAATCCAGCATCGCATACCAAGAATATCTCGAGTTAGGTGGGAAAGTTCGTTTTCAGACGATTAATGTATCCGTCCTCAAGGAGTATTTTAAACAAAAAATTCCTATTTTAACCGGCCTGAGTGCAACCTACCTATACCGGAGTGCTCGCGAACGATTTAGCGTCGAAGGGACTTCCTTTTACGATGACGTTCAAGGCACCCCCTGCGGACATTTTGTTGTTTTGTGTGGTTATGATGAAACACACCGTCACATTGTTGTGGCCGATCCACATCGTGAAAACCCCTTGTCACATAATAACTATTACAAAGTCAGCAGTACTCGACTGATCAATGCAATCATGCTCGGCGTACTGACTTACGATGCCAACTTACTTATCATTCAACCTCATAAGGAATCTCATGCAAATGATCCTGGTCACTGACGACCCTCATTATTGGTCTTTTATTAGCGATCTTGCCCCCATCGTTGACGCGTCTGATTATTTATCAGATGAGCAATATCATCAAAACACATCCATTCGAGTGATTAATCTTTGTAAATCGTATCATTATCAAACTATTGGATACTATGTCTCACTGCTTGCGCAAGCACGCGACCACAAAGCCATACCCTCTGCTCACCATATTCAAGACTCGCTCAGCACAAGCCTGACCAAACAAATTTCTCTCGATATTGAGGAAGAAATTCAACATAGCCTTCATGACATAAAGAGTGACGAATTTGTACTAAGTACCTATTTTGGTCAAAATATGGCAAAGACTCATCTTGATCTTGCAAAAAAATTACATGGCCTTTTCCCATTACCTTTGATGCGTTTTTTATTAGTCAATAAAAAACAATGGGCTATCAAAAAATTAATTCCGTTAGCACCAGCCGACATCCCAGAACATCACATTCCCTTTATGCAAGAGGCCGCCCGGACTTATTTTTCTAAAAAACGATTCCACCATTGGCGAAAAAAGCAACGGCTTTATGATTTAGCGATTCTGACGGATCCTCTTGAGCCGAATTCGCCTTCTGATAAAAAGGCATTGGAGCAGTTTGTCAACGCAGGCGAATCAATAGGCATGAATGTCGAATTTATTGATAAAAATGACTGTAAATCCATTGCGGAATACGATGCTCTGTTTATTCGAGCAACAACCTCTTTAGACCACTACACTTACAGATTGGCACGCCGAGCGGCACAAGAAAATTTGATTGTCATTGATGATCCTCAGTCTATCGTAAAATGCACCAATAAAGTGTATATGGCCGAGCTCATGCAAACACATCAAATCCTTACGCCGCAAACAACATTCATTAATAAGCACCATAAAAAACTACCCAAGATCACCTATCCTTGTGTTTTAAAAAAACCCGACAGTGCTTTTTCACTCGGTGTCATCAAGGTTGATGACGAAAAAGAACTGCAAAAATCACTCACTCAATTTTTCAAAGCATCCGATTTAATATTGCTTCAACCCTTCATCCCAACAGAATTTGACTGGCGTATCGGTATTCTCGATCATAAGCCTCTTTTTGCCTGCCGTTATTACATGGCCAAAGATCACTGGCAGATCTATAACTGGAATTCGGTACAGGAATTAGAGGGTAAATTTGATACCGTTCCTTTAAACGAAGTACCGGAGGGCGTGATCAAAACGGCATTAAAGGTTACACGTCTTATTGGGGATAGTCTTTATGGAGTCGATATCAAAAGTGCTGGCGATAAACACTATGTCATTGAGGTGAATGATAATCCCAATATTGATTTTGGAATCGAAGATCAAATTCTTGGTGAAGAACTTTACCAACAAATTATGAACGTTTTTTTAAGCCGTATTCGCAGGAAATATGATTATGCCTAAATACCCCATTTTTTCAGTCATGGGCATTGAAATTGAGTATATGTTAGTTGATCAAGACTCGCTCAATGTTCAACCCAAAAGTGACCAGCTGCTTAAAACGCTGGCAGGGCATCAAACCAATGAAGTCGAGATGGGCGATATTGCGATCAGTAATGAATTAGTGATGCATGTTTTAGAACTTAAAAATAATGGCCCTCGCCCACCAACTGATCCTATCGCCGATCACTTTCACCAAGCAATTTTGCGCATTCAACCCATGCTGCAAGAACATCATTTACAGCTATTGCCAACAGCGGCCCATCCCTGGATGAATCCAGTCACTGAAACGATTCGCTGGCCGCATGGCAATCGATCGATTTATCAACAATACGATACTATTTTCAATTGTGAAGGGCATGGTTGGTCAAATTTACAAAGCATGCATATTAACTTACCTTTTGCTAATGATGAGGAGTTTGCGCATTTACACAGTCTGGTTCGTGTTCTACTCCCCTTGCTACCTGCTCTTGCCGCAAGTAGTCCCATTATTGATAAACAATTAACTGGCTTTCAAGACACTCGATTGGTTTATTATGCAACAAATCAACAAAGAATTCCCTCCATCAGTGGGGATATTATCCCGGAAACGATAACCTCTGAAGCACATTATCGCGATGCAATTCTAGCGCCGATGTATCGAGACATTAGTCCGTTTGATCCAAAAGATTTATTGCAATATGAGTGGCTTAACTCTCGCGGCGCTATTCCAAAATTTGACTATAAGGCACTTGAGATTAGGATCGTTGATTCGCAGGAATGTGTTCAAGCGGATATTGCGATTGCAAAAGCGGTGCATGCGATTTTAAAGCACTGGTATACAACATCGGAACATCATTTACATCGTCCCTGCCCTACAAAAGCGCTCAAAGCAGTTTATGATGAAACGCTAAAAAAAGGCTTATCCACACCGCTTGACCAAACTGAATTATTCACGCAGTGGCAATTACCCAAACGTCGAATGACCGTTCGTGATGCATGGTCAACTCTCATTGAAACGGCGAGTTCTTCACTCGACAATCCGACGCAACTTGCCCTTGAAAACATCCTTCATCATGGTAATTTAAGCGAGCGTATTGTTCGAGCATGTCAAAAGGACTTTAGTCAACCCAAATTAAAACGAGTCTACCAACAGTTGGCTGACTGCTTACTTCAAAACACGCTCTTTAAACCATGAAGAAATATACATTTATTCTGAGTTGTGAACATGCTGTCAATACAATCCCAAGTGCCTACCAGTCCCTGTTTCACCAACAAGAAGCCATTCTCAACACGCATCGCGGTGTGGATTTAGGAGTACTGGACATTGCTCGTGACCTGAGCCAAACGATCCATTGCCCATTGCTCGAAACCACCGTCAGCCGACTCATTATTGATTGCAACCGAAGTCTAACGCATGGTCAATGTTTTTCCGAATTTACCAAAGGATTACCTCAAACTGAAAAACAGCACATTATCGATCAGTACTATCAACCCTTTCGACAAAAAGCCGAAGCATTGGTTCACAACAAGATCCAAGAAGGTTTCCAAGTCATCCATTTATCCATGCATAGCTTCACCCCCATTCTTAATCATCATGTACGCAATGCTGATATTGGATTCCTATACGATCCCAGACGACTCAGTGAAAGAAAACAAGCCACTCAATGGCGTAAGCGTATTCTAGAAGAGAACCCCGGATACCGTATTCGCATGAATTACCCTTATCAAGGAATTAGTGATTGCTTTGTACGCACGCTACGGAAAAAGTATCCTGAACAAGACTATTTAGGTTTTGAGATTGAAATCAATCAAGCCATTATATTTGATAAGCGACAAATGCTGGGGGAAGTGTTGGCGCTGCTTTATTGCACGTTGGTGCCTGTGTAACTCAGGGCAAGATCGTCTAAATCATGGCTGACGCCATAATTCAGACGATTTGTTTATTACATGGATCGACAAACCAGACATTTCACAAAACACATCACAGCGCTCTTTTAGAAAGGCAATACCATCGCTTGTAATCAAAAGATGATCGAATGGTGTTTTACCGTTGTCCTCTTTAGAAGGACCGGTTACTGAAGCAAAAAGCATTGCGGCATGCCTACGAACCAAGGGCTCCCAAAACGAGGGCCATCGACGAGAGATAAAGTCTCTTCCTGTCTCACTTTTGCAAATGTTGTAAAAAAAGCTTGTTCCTTGATCTTCACCTTCATCGCTCACCTGAGCAAAAAGTTGCTCTTCATGCATGAGTAAGAATTGCTCCCAAAATGACCATGTAGCATCAATATATACTCGCGTGCTCGGATCAACAAATAAATACAACGACCGAATCCCTATTGTTTTGTCTTCTGCTACAGGTTGTCCAAAAAGAAACGATAAATTCTCTCTAATGATAGTCATAAAAAAAGCATTTTTTTTAAGAGCAAAACTTGTTCGGTACGAGAGGTACTCGCAACATAAGAGGTGAAAAGGGGATAGTCCACGAGGTTTTCCTATTCCACTTGGTTGAAAAATTAAATCCCCTTAATGTCAAACAGTGCAGAATGCCCAGTCACTTAATCTCTCTGACAAGGGCGAAAATTCTAATGACACCATTTTTTTTATCTCTTGACTGGCGGCATTCTTCTTTTCTGGTGAAAACGTTTCTTCCGACAAAAACAAAAGCGTATGTGAAAAATCCAATCCTTGCGCTTCATTATGCGTGAATATATTCGCACTATTAATCAATGGCTGGGCTAGTGTTTTGTCTTTCTCATTCAGAACAATGATCGCCGCATCCGCATCATCTCGACCACTCCAAGTGACCGTTTCATTTTCTGTCACAACCAAACGATGAACACATTTTTCTTGTTCTACACGAAGAGCCTCTTCCACATCGGGCACGCTAATCTCATTGTAGGAAAGCGCATCAGCCCGTCCTTTGTAGAGATGGGTATAGAGCTTCACGATTTGATTCGCAATCTGTGCAACATCAGGGAGCAATCGTAATGTTTTCGATAGCGGTAATACACTTAATTTTTGTTGAAAAAGATGGAAAATAGCAGGCTCTAATTCGACGATACTTGAAAACACCTGCTTGCCTTTTTGTAGACTATCACCAACAAAAACCGTTCTCTGGCTCAAGCGATAGATCCATAAATGCGATTGAACCGCAGCGTTTTGAGTCTCATCAACGACAGCTAAATCATAAGAAGAGTCTTCTTTATCGAGACTTGAAATGCCCGAAATGAATTTTTTCTGGCGTGTAAGTTCTGTGAAAATTTTTAAAAATTGGGGATAAAAAATTTCACGATTCCGCTCACTATACAAGGAATGACGATCGCCACTTTGCTTATACAGTGATTGAAGCCATGTTTTATTTTCTAAAGCGTCCTGCGCCAATCGCCAAGCATTATTTTGAAGTTCAAGTCGTGCTTTTTGGCAATCAAATCCCCTGTCTAAAAAAAGGCTCAAGAAATGCTGAGCTTCGTCTTCATTGAGGATCTGTAAGGGAATGGCTTTTCAATATTTAATAAGAGCCAACAATTGTAATAAAAATAACCTTAATAGTCAATAAAAGGCATGAAAGTTCAGCAGTTCTCAATAATGAGGCGCGGTCATTGTCGGCTCTTTCGACTTCTCTGCAACAGGATCCGTTTTATGATTCATCTCGCTCAATTGTGCCAACCCTTCACGAACAATCTCTAGGGCTGCAGGATTATTTTTGACATCTTCAGCTGCGGCTGTTAATTGATCTGTAATCTCCTGAACAGATCCTTGATAAAATTTGCCATCGCCACAAGAAAACCAATGAATAGCCTCCCCCTCTTGCCCTTCTAATTGACACAAAAATTTACATGGCGGGTTCTGATCTTCTGCTAGATTTTTAAAAAACGCGAGTGCTTGATCATCCGTTTCAAAATGAAAAGTCCGCGAACCATCTTCGTTCTCGATCGGTGGTTTATAAGCATTAGAAATAACAAATGTTTCTGTATATTTCAGAATGATATATTTAAGATCATCACTTTTTGTAGCGTAATTTTGAGGAGGGGGAGTTTTTATTGTTGCAGCAGTGTCCACTAAATTATCATGAGGAGGAACCTCAGGGGTAGGCCGATCAGGGATATCAATGCGTAGTGAGGCGTTTATTAATTCTTGTTCAAGCTTATTGATGACCTCTTGTTGTAATCGAACAGCTTCGAAAGCCTTTTTTTCGATAGTTTCCTTAGAATCAAAGACACCTGCTATTGTCAATCCTGCTAGTACTGCTGGAATGACGGTTACGACTGCCAAAAAAATTATCCCCACAATTACCACAGGGGACCAACCATCATCAAGATGATCCGATTCTCCCGCACTAGTAGTATCAAGCCTCTGGCTATGATCAACAGGATCGGGGACATACGGCTTACCCGTTCTCTCCTTATATAATTGATTATGAACCGCTTCAAGATCCCTCAGATGCGCCTTAGCCTTAGCAATATCTTGTTCTATTTCCGAACGATCTCTTGACATACATCACCATTTATCAACATGTAATCATTAAACTATAGTACAAAATACCGCTAGGGAGTGTTGTCGTTATACTGCGGTTAAAAAGAAAAAATGATTGACATTGTGCTTATATTTAAATATAGTTAACCTTATTTTAATCAATAAAGGGTTTTATGAGTTATTCTATACTGCGCACGGCCACTCTAGTAGCAATAGGGTTAAGCCTCTGTATTGGGAATATCGCCCACTCAACACCAATGAGTTTGCGTGATAAGATTGGTCAAATGCTGATTATTGGCTTTGAAGGAAGCCATGTTGATAAGCAATCAGCCATTATCAATACCATCCAAAAGGACAATATTGGCGGGGTTATTTTATTTGACTATAATCCTAAAACAAAACAATTTGATAAAAATATTGAAAATCCTGAGCAAATACGTCAATTAAACACTCAGTTACAACAAGCCAACCAGCGCGCGCAACACAAATATCACAGGCCATCATTACCATTACTTATTTCAATCGATTATGAAGGCGGTACAATCGGTACCCGATTAAACCAAAGCCAGGGATTTCCTGAAACGTTTTCCGCTGCAAAAGTAAGCCAGATGAGTCTTAACGACGTAAATAAAGTAACAGAAACGATGGCGATAACGTTACAAAATGCCGGGTTTAATTTAAATTTTGCACCGGTTGTTGATGTAAATGTCAATCCAGATAGCCCCATTATTGGCAAAGTAAACCGTAGTTTCTCAGAAAATCCTGATGAAGTGACAAAGTACGCGATGATTTATTCCCAAGCCTATTTATCGCACAACGTTCAATGTGCTTATAAACATTTCCCTGGTCATGGCAGTGCAACGGGTGACTCCCATCTTGGCTTTGTTGACGTCAGTGACACATGGCAAGCGGAAGAACTTGAACCTTACGAACAATTATTAGGACAAGATCAAGCGTGCAACATGGTGATGACCGCGCATTTGGTGAATCGTCAACTCGATGAATCTGGACTTCCTGCTACCTTGTCACATAAAATACTCACCGGATTATTACGTGAGAAACTCAACTTTAAGGGGGTTATCATCACCGATGATATGCAAATGAAGGCCATCAGTGACCATTATCCTCTTGATGAAGCGCTTACACTCGCGATAAATGCTGGCGCAGACATGATGATATTCGGTAATCAATTATCCGATGAGCCACAAGATCCCGAAGAGCTGATTGATATCATTGAATCAAAAGTACGATCTGGCGAGATTAGCGAGCAACGCATTAATGAAGCATATCGACATATTCGAGCAATGAAGGAAACTATCCAGTGAACGTGTTTCAACCATCAAGCAAGCGACTCATCTCATTAGATGTCTTTCGAGAGATGGCGTTTCGTGCATAACCATCATCAAGAATCGATGGACAAGCAATCAATTTTTCTTTTTCAGCACGAGACAATGTTTTAATATAACGCTCTATTTGCATTGCCAACGCCTTCGAACCATCAATTTGCCAGGCTTGCGCAATCCCTGTAGGCTTAAAACTACGCGTATATTTACATTTTCCTGTGCCATTCACATGCGATTCGTAACGACGTTGTAGATCATTTGTATAACCGGTGTAATACGTATTATTCTCACAACGCAGTATATAAACCCAATAACACGCTTCCCCCATCCTGTCATGCTCCTATTTAAACAAATCTTTAAATCCTGGCAAATAACTCCGGAGAATACTGGATGGATCACTGCTCGCAACGGTTCCTAAGCCTTTCAACAAGACTTGAAAGTACACGTTGTTATTGTATTGTGGTCGAAAGCTGTCCGGATCCAAACTCATAAACGTTCGCCCACCCATTAAACGTGCAGCCCAGCAACAATTTTCATATTGCATCCCCAAGACACCCAGCATGCCATATCCCTTGCTGATGTTATAACTGTATATACCAAGACCACTCCAACGATCCGTGATCGGTGTTGCATACGCTACCGTTGCTTGATGGAGCGCTGTGTTTTGCACGCCGCCACGAGCGGATGGCAATAAATTTCCATCCACAAGATAGGTATAACCAAACGTCAGTACACGATTTTCTCGTGGTTGGTAATGAAAATTCAGATTGCCGTTATTGGTCGCGTGTGTAAACGTATCCCAAACATAATCAGCGGTTGTGAGTAACACCGAATTAATTCGATAAATGCCATGCGATGCAATGGGCGATGTATCGGCAATCGGTGACAAATATCCCAGCATGAGTGGGCTATCGATGCATGGAGCGTCCTCACGATAACACAGCTTGACACGTCGGTTTGCAAAATATCTAATTTGCCCAACACTGAGACTTGCTTTTTCCTTTCCATTATTATCCGTTATCCAACGTGATGTCACCGCATAGGACAATTGGTTCGCATCACCAATCCTATCAAAACCCGAAAATCGATTGGTTCGAAAGAGCTGCTCCGTATTAAAAATCATATACCCTGAGTCGTATACTGGCACTGGCGTTTGATCATGATAAGGCACCATCAAATAAAACAAGCGAGGTTCCAATGTCTGGGTATAAGCGCCCTGCTCTCGTTCAAACGACAACCCACTATCTAGACTGTATTGGGGAATTGTTCGATTAAATGATTGCCCCGTCAACTGGGGTCCGTAGTATACGTCATAATAATTTTCAACCAACGACACAGACGGCGTAATATAGCCCCACGGCTTCATTTCGGGCAACGACAACGTAGGATTCAGATGATAGCGCGGTCCTTGAGGAAGAGTCAGCCCATCAAACGGTGCATTGCTAGACGGAAAATGGTAATAATCAAATTGCCCTTGCAAGTTCAGATTAGCACCCATGGGTAATTCATAATAAGAACCTTGCGCGAGTAATTGAGGTAGTCGCTCATAAATATTTGCAACCGGCGCTTGATTCACCGGATGAAGTGTTTGATAACTTTGGACCATCCCACGGAGTAGCCAATGATCCGTTGTATAGGTCAGATCGCCTTGTCGTAATAATTGATTTTCAGTCAAAATAGCAAGATTGCTGCTAAAATCCTGTTGATAGTAAGAGTCTGACACTTGTTGAAAGTTAATGCCCATCGTTAAATGAGGTGCGAGCATTGTCGTATCACGTAAAAACAACGACCATCGGTTTGTTGAGACATCATCGAGTTGCGGAAATTCTTGACGATTATTCGCTAAAAATTGACCGAAGGCTCGATCTTGAGGAAGTATATTTCCGCTAAAAATACCTAATGAATGATTGGTCAAATACCGAAATTTCCCCCCTATCATCGTCCCTCGCAATGTGTACTCATGCGGTGTTATGACGGCATCATAATTAGGCGCAATATTCCAATAATAAGGCAATGCTGTATCGAATCCGCCAATATTCGTATAACCAAATAAGGGCATTAAAAATCCGGATTTTCTCGCATTTGAGGTTGGGAAAGTGAGATAAGGTGTATACATCACGGGCAACGGTCCAACACGCAACGTTGCATTTTTCGCAACTCCGACCGATTTCGTTGTATCGAGTTTGATTTCTTGTGCCTCAATATGCCAAGATTCGCGCTCGGGGGGGCAAGTACTGTACGTTGCTCGACCTAAACGAAGATTTTTATTCGCAAGCCGTTCAATAAAACTCGCACGTCCCCAAGCCGGTAATGAGGTAACCTTTTTTTGATTCTGACTCATATTAAATCGATATAAAACGTCTTCAACTAGGCCCGATTTATCTTCAGGATTCAGAGTTGCCTTGCGCGCAATCATCATTCGATTGGGTTCAAGAAACCGTACTTCACCTAACAACTCGATTTTGGTTACTTGATTTTTTTTGGCATCACGATAAACGTAAGCTGTTTGAGCAGTCACAACGTGCTCGGCTTGACGAACTTCGACATTTCCAGATAGACGAGAACGCCCTTCGGCATAAAACGACACGCTATCGGCTTGAATATGAACGCCTTCAGCCTCAGTCAACGCGGGTACAGTAATGGGGGTATATGATCCGCGACAGGTAGGCATCGTTGTGTCATTTTCCCATGCTAAACATTGGGAAAGTCTGAGACGATCGGAGGAGGATAGCTCAACGTCTCGTGCAATAACGCAAGCAAGCACGGGTTCAATATCCTCTGTTGCCGCATGCAATACTGAATAACTTGCAACAAACAAAATTAATGCCAAACCACTCAAGGTGTAATAAAGTCGGATATTCAATGCCACAAAAATACCTTATAATACAATACTTCGTGAAGTATATTAAACAAACTAGACTCCTCGTTAATAGGGAGTGCTAAATGGTGACAACAATACAGGCCGGAAAGTATATCATGCAGACACGACACAACGCACTGAACGAATGGCTTCAAATTCAGCTTAATCAGAATTCATTCACCTTAACACCCTTAGCCGGAGACGCAAGCTTTCGTCGTTATCTTCGTCTATCCTCTGGCAAGGTGACAAGAATCGTGATGGATGCTCCGCCGGAAAAAGAAAATATACTCCCGTTTATCAGTGTCAATCAAACATTACAATCCATGGGCGTTCGCACTCCAGTCATTCATGCCGCTGATCTCAAACAGGGGTTCATCTTATTGGATGACTTAGGCGATCATCTTTTGCTCAACACCCTCACACAAAGTAATCAAGATCATTTATACCGCAGTGCACTCAAAACCTTAATTCACATACAGCAATGTCCAATTGCATCCATTCCGGTATTTGATAAAGCGCATATGTTAAAAGAAATTGCATTGTTTCACGACTGGTTTTTAAAGAGATATTTAGAACTAACACTGACAGCAGAAGAAGACCACATTTTAAACTCAACCTTTCATGCTCTCACCGACCATCTCACCAATCAGCCACACGTATTTATCCACCGCGACTACCATTCTCGCAATCTGATGGTTATTGAGGGAAATACGCCTTCCCAACTCGGCGTAATTGACTTTCAAGATGCAATGTATGGCCCAATAACCTATGATGTAGCGTCTCTTTTAAAAGATTGCTACACCAAACTACCTCAAGCAGCCTATGATCATTATCTGGAATTTTTCCATCAGCACCAACCATTAGTACAACAATGGTCCATGCAAACCATGAGGAATGAGGTTGATTTTTGCGGATTACAACGACATTTAAAAGTATTAGGCATATTCTGCCGTCTTGCTTTGCGTGACAATAAACCGAATTATTTGGGCGATTTACCGCTTACCATGGATTACACCATAACGTGCTTAAAACGACATACAACGTTTGCACCATTTCTTCAGTTCATGGAAAAGCGCGTTCTACCACAGTTTAAGGAAATGTCTCACGCATGAAAACAGCCATGATTTTAGCTGCCGGCCGAGGAGAGCGCTTAAGACCATTAACCGACACTTTACCCAAGGCACTTTGCACAATTCATGGTATTCCTTTAATCGAATACCATGTCAATCACTTAGCAACCGCCGGCTTTAAAACCATTGTCATTAATCATGCCTATTTGGGTAGTGAAATTAGAAGCCGATTAAAAAATGGCGCTCGCTGGAATATCAATATCCTCTATTCAGCAGAACCGCCTGGTGGGCTCGAAACAGGAGGGGGAATCGTTCATGCATTGCAACAGCTCGGAGATGAGCCCTTTGTCACCGTCAATGCCGATATTTTCACCGATTTCGACTTTTCAACATTATCTCTCGCAGATCAGCATTTAGCTCATCTGGTTTTAGTCAAGCAACCCTCATATTATGCACACGCAGATTTTGGAATATCAGAAGATGGTTTATTAAGTAATCACGAAAAACAATTTACCTTTTCTGGAATTGCCTGTTATAGGCCGCAGTTACTCGCCAACATACAACCAGGGCGTTTCTCAATGACACCGATTATTCGACAAGCCGCAGATTCTCAACGTGTCAGCTGTAACATTCACCAAGGCTATTGGAATGATATCGGAACGCCAGAGCGACTCGCGCTAGTCAATGGCTTTTTCTAGGATTTTATCTGCTAGGCGTTGATGAATATTCTCAAACCCTCGATTACTCATGACTAAAACAGCATCTCCAGATTGTACTGTTTTCGCCACAGCATCGACTATTGAGGAGGTTTGAGGATGTAACTCATGCGGAAATGACCATGTTTTAGAAACATCCGCCAAACTGAATGCCTCAGGACTGAGTAAATAGGCGCCATCAACTCCCGACAAGGCCGCATTCATTCTGTCCTTATGGACACCACTACGCATGGTGTACGATGCGAATTCGAGGACAACAAAAATACGCTTGTGACGTCCACTCTGTTTTAAAGCATCAATGGTTTTTGTAATTGCTGTTGGGTGATGAGCAAAATCATCATAAATTGTCACACCATGCGGATTCGATTTGACCTCAAGTCGTCGCTTAACTGGGGTAAATTTTTCCAGTGCTTTTGCAGCAACCGCAGGCGAAACGCCCGCATGAGTACTGGCGGCTAGTGCAGCTAAACCGTTTTCAACGTTAAATCGACCAATTAAAGACCAATTAATGTCAGCAACGACTTTTCCCTGATACCACACTCGAAACGATCGACCGCATTCATCCAGTAACTCAGCACGCCAGGTTGACTCTCCATCGAACGCCAACTCTTCAAGACCACAAAAATGACCGCGCTCCCAGACTTCATTCAATGCCGCATCATCACGTGGTTTAATCACCGTACCTTGTGGCGGAATCGTCCTTAAAAAATAACTAAATTGCAATTGAATCGCAGGGAGATTCTCATAAATATCCGCATGATCAAATTCTAAATTATTGAGAATCGCAACGTCCGGACGATAATGTATGAATTTAGGGCGTTTATCAAAATAAGCACTATCATATTCATCTGCTTCGATGACAAAACAATCCCCTTTTCCTAAGTGTGCGCTCGTATTAAAATCAGTTGCCACACCGCCAATCAAATAAGCCGGATCAAGCCCTGCTTGTGTCAAAATAAAAGCAAGCATCGATGTTGTCGTTGTTTTACCATGAGTCCCGGAAACCGCAAATACACGATATCGAGGCAAAATATGCTCCGCTAGCCATTGAGGGCCGGAGGTATAGGGCTTTTTTGCCTTCAAAATGGCTTCAAGAACCGGCACACCACGTTTGATGCTATTGCCGACGACAATATAATCTGCTTTTAAGGCCTGAGTGGTGTCTTCATAACCCTCGGTCCAAGCGATTTCCTTCGCCTTCAACAAATCACTCACTGGAGGATAGCAATTAGCATCACTCCCCGTCACATGATGCCCATCTTCCCGCGCCAATAAGGCTAACGCACTCATGAACGTACCGCCAATGCCTAAAATATGTAAATGCATGTTCCACACTCTCTCTGATTGAACTGATTTATAAACCTACGGCTTCACTCGCTTCTTGAAAATATTTAACTGCACAACGGCAGGATCCGTCCAAGGGCCGGAGACTTTATATGTATATCCGGTCACTTTCAGCATGCTTTTATTTATAATTTTAATCGCTACCCACGTTGCAACGCCTGCAATAGGCCCAATTGGCCCACCCGCAATGGTCGCGACAATAGGAAGACTTGCCATGATATGCGGAGATACAAAAATATCAAGAAAACACAACTGTTTAACCACATCCAGATTGCCTTTCATACTCACAAGAGCGACAGGACCATCCATCTCACTGTCTTGGGTACTCATGATTCCTTGCTTCAATTGAAAGTTGCCCTTGAACTGATCAAAGCTATAACCACCTTTAGCTAAATCACTAAAATCAAGCGATAATCGTCGTGGTATCGTTTGCAAACTGAAAATACTCAACAATTTACCCAAGCCCAATTTTTCCTCGGTTGCAGAACCTAAATTAGTGATCCGCCCATTTTTAATGAGCACTTGAAGTTGACCGGTGACCTTACCCAATGAAAAATTAGTAATCCCGCCCGGCCATCCGCCCGTAAAAGACACCGCTCCTTTATTGGTAAAGACCGTCGGCTTAATATGCCATCGATCAAGGCTTTTTCCCAAGTCACTAACGGTCAAATACGCTTCTACATCAGTCCGATCGGTTGTATTTTCCTTAATCCAATTGCCTTTGATATTCAATTCATATGAGGGAGAAGTCACCTTACATGATTCAATCTGAACATTTGTTTTCGTACTTTTGCTATCTAAAGTAACCTGCCCTACATCAACATCACCGTAAATGAATTTTTGAACCTTCAAATGAAGGTTAGGAATAGCTTCTGGCGTTATATTATCCGTATTCAGACTGGTTGAATCCACCACATTATCAAGATGAAAATATGCAATCTGACCGCTTAGTGTGTTGGTGGATTGCTTGTATCGAACATCTGCAGAAAGGTCTTTCTGCTTAATCAAAAAAGACCATTCGTTTTTATCTAATGGCGCTGCTTGCAGATCCACACCAGCGTAATTAATATGACAACGTATTTCTTTTTTATCGTTAAAATCAATGTTAGCGGTGATAGGCATCACGACATTGGCGGATTTACCTAATGGTTTAGGTAAATCCACGCTCACTCCCTGCAGTGATGAATGGAGATTGAGAGTGTCCCAATCGGTCGCATCATCAGAAAGGGTTAACAGACCATCAAGATTCAATGAGCCCTTCATCACGCTCAAAGCAGGTAATTTAAGAGTACGACTCAACTCATCCATCATCGTGTGACCCTTAATCGTGACCTGTGTTGCAGGCTTTGGTTTGTTGATTGATTCAAAATGTAACGAAAGTGGCCCACCCGCTAAGGTCGTGGTCACAGTACTGTCAAGAATGCCCGTTTGGTTAAAGGCCACCAATCCAGTCAAATTTTCAAGTTCTAAAGCATTTTCTCCGCCATGGAATACAATCTGGTTATCTGCAAACGTAATCTCGCCCTGCGTGAGCACCTCATCATTTTCAGGATAGAGCGGGACCTCTACTTTTAGGTCGAGCCCAAGCAAGCCACGAAGATCCAATGCGTTGAGCCTAGACAATTTTTCACCTAAGGGCATCGCAAATACAGTGGCTAATATTTTTTCTGCCTCCGCATTTATTTTTCCATGAAGAAGTAGTGTTTCATAATCAAGACCAATATCATCGATACGCAAATTCATATTATCAATCACAACACCATTTAAATTAGCATGTTGTATGTCAACATTCAGATCACGCTTATCAACATGCAAATAGGCATCAATTGCGCGCGCTAACGGCCATTTAGGAGCAATCAAGAGATCAACCCCTGTTAAATAAGTCAATATTGAAAATTCACCCGGGGTTTGATCAAATGGAAAATCTGCCATTTTTCCATCAATCGTCATCTGACCACTGGCTTTGGTTATTTTTTTAATGTTTTGCTTTAGCCATTGAGTTAATTTTTTCTTCAGCGAGGATGATGGAATGTATTGTAGCCATTTTTCCCCATGACTCATTGAAAATTGGCTCACTAAATGCACGTGACTGGAAGAGAAATGCTCCAGATCATCCAAAAAACCGCCGGCAGTTAGTGTCAAATCCTGATTTTGTAACACAAGATTTTCAAGACTAAGCTGTATCCCTTGATTCAGTGGTTTCCATGCGATTGAGGTATTCATTCGTGAGAGCATAATCGATGGTTGTTGGTGTGGTTTAATAAATGTATTATGGCTATCTAATTCAAAGCGACCTTCACGAGGCTGCCAATGGATAACCCCTGTTAAACCAGATACGGCAGGAATATGACCAAACCCCTCCCATCCAAGATCAGTAAAGCCCATTAAAACATAATCGGGCACCTTCTTCTTGATATTGAACTCTGCATCATATAATTGACCGCTAGGCTTCATTTCTAGAATAGGTTTGAAGAGCTCAGGCCATGGAAGATCCATCGCCAATAGAGGGGTTAATAGTATATGTTTGACATAAATTCTGTCAGACTGAGATAACTCATTGTGATGTATGAAAAATGAATTTTCAGGCCATTGTGTACCATCCATGTCAAGTTGAACATGAGAACCGTTGATCTCCCATCCCTTTTTTGTATTTTTCCATCCCAAATTCATGCTGCCAGAGGGTATCTTGTAAAGTTCTGCCCTATCCTCACGATTCAAAACAAGATGACTAACGTGTATTGTTCCTTCGCTTTCCATCACTTCACCGTGTTTAATATCCAACCAAAGCGAAGCATTAACGCGCCCATCTTCCACTTTCACTGGAAGATGGGGTAAAAAACCCTGCCACTGTTCCGGTGTAAGTGATTCAACCGTCAGGTGAATTTGGCCATTGGTTTGATCAAACACCCGAGGATTCAATTCAAGATCAGCAAATATTGACAATTGTGTAGGAATTTTTTGTGCAAGCTGAACGCCCCCTTTCAAGCGATATCGCCCGCCTTGGTTATCCAACAAGATATTCAGATGGGTTAATGGGATAACTGAACCATCTTGAAAATAGACGGCAACTGACGCTTGACGAAAAACAATTTTTTGCTGCGTAGACAGCCAAGCGAATAGAGGTAAATAAGCATCTGGCCCCAAGTCGGTATCTTGACTGGTTAAATTCAATCCTTCTAGTTTCCAGTGATTATTATTTTGCCGAAAAATCAACTGAGTATGGTCAACGTACAAAATACCGGGTTGTAATTTCCAATGCAAAAGAGAACTGAATAAATTAATCCCAACTAATAATTTATTTATTTTTAAGGTATGAGTTGCGTCATCTGTAAGCGATACTCGATTCAATTGAAGCACTGGGTGAAGCCAATACCAACCCGTTTCCATGCTCCGAATGACGACTTGCTGCCCAAGCAGTGTGGATAAATGTGACTCAACGGTCGTCTTATATTGTCTTGCCCAAGGTGTAAATGCTCGAAATACACAAAATATAATGGCCATGACAATGATCACAATTCCTAAAAACACCCAGCACTTCCCAAGAATGTGTTTTAGACGCTTTTTTGGATTGTCTACCGTGGGCTCGCTCATTAGAATCCTTATCAATGTGAGTCAATCACTGCTCCACGACATCCACACCCCGTGGCGGGTTAAATTTAAATAGTGATACGGCAAGTTTGGGATTAATCTGCACTTTACTGAGCGCCACATCCGTTTGTTGCCCTAATTGATCATATAGAACAATACCACGTAATGCAGCACCTTCAAAGGCCAGAGTGACACGCAAAAAATTAGCTTTATTTGATTTAGCGTTTAAATCAAACGAAGTCATATTGCCTTTTTCATTCATCGTCACATCAAAGTCGCGAGCAACCGTATTATCATATCCACTCAAAAACAACGCAGCAGTACCACCGATATTATTTTCTTGTTTTTTGACACTCACCTGCTCTAACTCAACATCATAAATCCATAAACGCGTACCATCAGCAACCACCAATTGCTCCATTGGCTGCTTTGTCTGCCAACGAAAATGCCCCGGACGTGCTAGGGCCATCGTGCCAGAAGATCGCGATATTTCACGTCGTTTAGCCTTCACAACTTGATTGAAGTTAGCACTCATCGAGCGTAATGCATTAAGTTTAGTTTGCAGAACCTCGCCCGGCGTGCTCGCAAAAAGCGTTTGTACACTCAGCAATAAAACCGCATAAAGAATTTTTTTCATTATAATCCTTATAATCTTTATTCAACCGACGAGACCAACACATCTCGCGATCCACCATCCAATGGTCCAACTAAGCCCGTCCGCTCCATTTCCTCAACCAAACGCGCCGCACGATTATAGCCAATTTTAAATCGACGCTGTACGGACGAAATACTCGCTTTTCGCGTCTGGATCACGAACTCGACCGCTTGATCGTACAGTGGATCATTTTCTTCAGCTGACTGCTCATCTTCATCAACACCACCTTCACCATCATCACCTGACGCCTGGGTAATTTCAACAATATATTCAGGTCGCCCACGTGCTCGCCAATCATCTGCAACACGATGCACTTCCTTGTCATCAACAAAGGCACCATGAACACGCAATGGTGCACCTGTTCCTGGCGCTAAAAATAACATATCACCATGTCCTAATAATGCCTCAGCACCTTGTTGATCTAAAATGGTACGTGAGTCAATTTTTGAAGACACTTGAAATGAAACTCGTGTAGGAATATTCGACTTGATAAGCCCCGTCAACACATCAACCGAAGGACGTTGTGTTGCTAAAATCAAGTGAATTCCAGCTGCCCGTGCTTTTTGAGCAATTCTTGCAATAAGCTGTTCAACTTTTTTGCCAACGACCATCATCATGTCGGCTAATTCATCAATAATCACAACGACATAAGGCAATGGAACTAACAAAGGAGCCTGAGTGTCCATGCCATGAACTGGTTTCCACAAAGGATCCGCTATAGGATTACCCTCTGCCACAGCTTCTGCTAATTTCGCATTGAATCCAGCTAAATTTCGCACACCAAGCGAGGACATTAATCGATATCGGCGCTCCATTTCTCCGACACACCAACGCAAAGCGCTTGCAGCTTCCTTCATATCAGTTACTACGGGAGTCAGCAAGTGTGGAATGCCATCATAAACGGATAGCTCAAGCATCTTTGGATCAATCATGATCAAACGCACTTGATCCGGTGTTGCTTTAAATAACAAGCTTAAAATCATGGCGTTAATACCCACCGATTTACCTGAACCGGTTGTACCGGCCACCAGCAGGTGAGGCATTTTACCTAAATCGACAATCATTGGGTGCCCTGCTATATCCACTCCCAAAGCCATACTTAAAGGCGAATGCGCTTGTTGATACACTTCTGAAGAAAGCACATCTGACAAATGCACCATGGCACGATTAGCATTCGGCAATTCAATTCCAACAACCGTTTTTCCGGGAATAATTTCGACAACACGAACGCTTTTGACCGACAGTGAGCGGGCCAAATCAACCGACAACGCTGAAAGTTTGCTGACTTTCACACCGGCCGCAAGCTGTAGTTCAAACCGTGTAATAACAGGTCCAGGATGCACCGCAACGACATCCGCTTGAACACCAAAATCACGCAGATGTTGTTCTACTTCGCGAGATAGAGCCTCAAGCTCGTCATGAGTAAAACCACCCATCGGTTTACCTGGCTGGCCTTTATCGAGCAATTTTAACGCGGGCAAACCACTCACCACCTTCATTTTAGGCGGTTCCAATGATTGAACGGCGCGTACAGAAGTCGGTGGGATTAATGCCTCGATTGTATCTGAAGCAATAACAGGAACCTTTTTTTCGATTCGTTCTACTCGTTCAATAGCAATTTTCGGCATCACTCGGGGCTTAGATTGATCAGACGATCGCTGAGTAGGTAACTCAGCCGCTTCAAACGAGTTCAGCGCTCGGAGTAATTGATGCCACCCAGCTAACAGCATTTTTATGATGAAATGCCCCCCTTTTATACTCATATACCCTGTCATCTCAAGCAAATAGCCCCAAGACAAATGAGTCGCCCAGGTGATTCCTGCAAGCAGCATTGCCAATAATATAAGCATTGATCCTTGTTGATTAACGGCATGTGTCAATGCAGTAGCTGCAAATCGCCCTACGACACCACCCGCACTAAATTGTCCTGAAAATGCACTTTGCGATATGTTCAAGCTTAACAAGCCACATCCACCGATAAACAAAAACAGGACCCCTGCACTACGAATCACCAGGATTGATTGATGATCGGCCTGTACCGAGCGATTTTCTTTTAAAATTTGCCAGGCAAAAAAGACTAAGCCGACGGGTAAAACATAAGCAAGATAGCCAAAGAAACAATATAAAATGTCGGCCATATACGCTCCAACGCGCCCGCCAGCATTTGCAACGACTCCGACGCTTGCTCCCGTTTGCGACCATCCCGGATCCGTCTCATGGTGAGACGCTAAAGACAATACAATAAACAGAGCTAATGTGAGCACTAGAATAAAACAGCCCTCGATCACTCGTTTTTTCACAAAATATGGCAGGGATTCTTTCGGGGTTCCTGCCTTAGCTCCCCTTCGTTGTTTCACCATAAGTATTTCAAAGCTTCACCATTTAATATATTATTCGCGATATTAACACAAATCATTGGGAAGAAAGAGAAGATGAGCATAACTAATCCTAACCATCATCGATTAATTATTCTAGGATCTGGCCCAGCCGGTTACACAGCCGCCATCTACGCAGCAAGAGCCAATTTAAATCCTGTTCTCATCACGGGAATGGAGCCCGGTGGTCAGCTCACAACCACAACGGATGTCGATAACTGGCCTGGGGATGTTGAGGGTTTACAAGGTCCAGCTCTGATGGAACGCATGCAAAAACACGCAGAGCGTTTTCAAACAAAACGAATCATCGACCACATTGTACATGCCGATCTCACATCACGCCCATTTCGTTTAAAAGGCGACAGCGAAACCTATACCTGTGACGCACTGATTATCGCGACAGGTGCATCAGCCCGTTACCTAGGCCTTCCCTCTGAAAAAGCCTATATGGGAAAAGGAGTATCTGCGTGCGCTACATGTGATGGCTTTTTCTATCGCAACAAAGCAGTGTGTGTGATTGGTGGAGGAAACACCGCTGTTGAGGAAGCATTGTATTTATCCAACATTGCGAGCTCTGTTACATTAGTTCATCGACGAGACAGCTTGCGCGCAGAAAAAATGCTTCAAGATAAGTTGTTTGAAAAAGAACATCATGGTAATATTCGAGTCATTTGGAATCACACACTGGATGAGGTGTTGGGTAACGATATGAAAGTAACCGGTGCACGTCTTCGAAATCTGAACGAAGAAACGACCCAAGATATTACTGTCGACGGTGTATTCATCGCCATTGGACACACCCCCAATACACAGCTATTTAACGATCAGCTTAAGATGCATGACGGTTATCTGGTCATTCGATCCGGACTCCAAGGTGGAGTGACTGAGACGAATATTCCAGGCGTATTTGCATGTGGCGATGTTGCCGATCATGTTTACCGTCAAGCGGTCACATCTGCTGGATTTGGCTGTATGGCCGCATTGGATGCTGAAAAATATTTGGATTCGATTAAACTCTGAGAGGTTTAAGACTCTGAATAATAACCGATTTTTTATAATATGTGAGTAAAAATGAGTTATCCAAAGTATTTTGTAACCTATACAGTGCTGACTACAGAAGCAGGATTCAACCCATTCTGGCACGCCAGTCTGTTAATGTCTGAGCAAGCCAATCAAGGTGCTCACATCCAAGTCAAAGATGCCGTCGGATTCTATAGTGAACTTCCTAGTTCCACGACCAATCCCATCATCAAGACCCTTAAAAAGATCCTCGGTTTTAGAATTGACTTACAAGACAGCCACGGGCATTTACGCCAAGAGAAAATACGTGAGATCGACAAACGAGGGTTAAAAGGGATTAGTTTTGAAGTGACAGAAAACCAATATAGTGATTTAAAAAATCGCTATACACGTGCCATACAAGATGAAAACACGGCCATCTTAGAATTAAATGAACAGTTAAATAAAGAAGGTTATCCTGCTGATGGACATACACGCTTTCTTCGAGAGCAGGATCTGGCCGCTCAAAAAAAACGAGCCGCTGAAGAAGCACTTGCAGCAAGAATCGATCTAACTCCGGAGGAGAGGCAAGCAGAGGAGTTAACGCTTGCAAAAGATCCTAACATTCAACCACGCTTAAGACCATTTCATATCACGATGGATGTGACTCGATCGGGATTTAACTCGACTCAATCTTATACGTGTAAGACACGTGTCCTTGATTTTCTATATGACTCTGAGATCATCAACAAGGAAGATTACGATAAATTTTTAAGCAGCCCATCCAAAGCAGCATTTCCTCGATGTTACGCAGTACCACTCCTACCCATTCAGTTAGTGAGTACAGGAAAAACAACACCCGCAACGGTGACAAATGCGGAAGGGAGAACCAAAAAGTTCTATAATCGATCATGGGGAAAAAATGAGATCTTTTGGAGCCAATCACCTCCTCTATATTCCTCTGACACTTCAAACATTTTGCCAACACGTTATAAGAACAATAATGTCTTAATAGCCGATATGTTAAAGCAGATTGATACAGTAGAGCAGTTATTGCTGAAAAAAATTGATCAAAGCAAAGCAGCAGGAAATAATGGTGATATTCAACGGATTACTCTTCAGCTCACACACGTACAATCAGCTAAAGAAAAGTTTAAAGCAAATGACTACAATCAAACTCAGCTTAGCCTAACTGCACGCCTTAAATTTGCGCGCAAAGCAGTCAATACAGCCCACATCGCACTCACGCCTCATAAAATAAACTACACATTTTTAGATCGCGCATTACATAACGTTGCTTTACGCTACGCCTTGCTTGGACTGTTAACCGTTGCTCTTGTCGCTGCAACAATCACAGGTTTACCGGGTGTGGCAATTACAGTAGGTGCTAGCCTATTCTCAGGCTACAATTTCTTTAAAGCCATCCAAACAGAAATTGAAGTATCCGAAAGAAATTATGATTATGCTCCATTCTGTCAAATACCCGCTCAAGCGTAGACATGACAGATTTGTTAATAGGCAAGTATGAATTGCCATTTTCATTTTTTTAGTGCAATATACTTTCCACTAATGAGCTTTGAGAGAACTATGGCAAAAGAAGACCACATTGAAATGCTAGGAACCGTCATTGACACCCTTCCCAACACGATGTTTCGCGTTGAATTGGAAAATGGCCACGTTGTTATTGCCCACATATCTGGGCGCATGCGTAAAAATTATATTCGTATTTTGACTGGTGATAAAGTCAAAGTGGAATTAACACCCTATGATTTAAGCAAAGGGCGAATTATTTTTCGAGATAAAAACTAATTGAAATGACTTGCTACGTCGTCCGAAGATGAAACCGATCCTATTCGCTATTCTATTTTTTTCTACACAAGTGATTCATGCGTGTACCGCATTTGGGATTGTGACGTCATCTGGGACGATCATTGGAAAAAATAGAGACTCTTCTTATGGCCCGCAAGCAGTTGGTATCATAAAGCCGTCGAAACAGTTTCGTCATTGGCATGGCAATCATTACCGTCATGAGAATCAATTTTATGCATTGACGGCCAGTAATGGACTTTCAATGGGCGTTAATCAGCATGGATTAACAGCTATTGAAGAAGACGCTTTACGACCTAAAGATGCTAAAAGCCACCCCCGATTTTTAGCACCTGAGCATGGATCCTCATATGGTATGGTCTTACAGGGTGTGTTACAAAACTTCAACACCATCGATGAGATGCTCCCCTATTTATCCAAAATTTTTAGCACCGCAGCGCCTGATTTTTATCAGTTTGCCGATGCAAAAAAAATCTTAACCGTTGAGGTGGCCTTTGCCGATCATGACGCGGATGCAAAACGCCCATTCACTTATCATGTTTTATCGAATAAAAAGGAGCGTTTTACACATACAAACACTTATTTAAGCCCTCAATTTACGCCACTCAATCAATTCACATACAGTCAACGAGCTCTAAAAGGAACCGAAAATAGACTAAAAATAATAAATGGTCTGATATCACATGCAAAATCAATTAATACCGAGACTGCAGCCCATTGGTTTTTGAATACGAACTCCACTGTTTCAAACAAAGATGATAAAAATGGGTGCTTAAATTCGAGTATTTTTCGCTCAAATTTACAAAACGAAAAATCAATAAACATCAATACTCAGTACAACAAAATTTATGGGACAGTAAGCAGCATGATCATTAACAATCATGGGAACTTAAAAAATTCAACGATTTATTTAAGAATGCTCGATTCGATTACGACCAATAACACTGATCAACAAATCATAAACTACAAAGACCTTCGAACACATCTAGTGCATCTATTTGATGGATCAAAACTCACCTTTGTGAAACATCAATTTACAAGAAATGCTCCCGTAAACAGACAATGCAGCTAACTCCGGTCAAAAAGTCTCGTAGAGTAAACCAAAAGATTGGCTCTACCGAAATTCTCTGAATTGTCATCCCCGCGAAGGAGAGGATCCATGTATCAAAATGGCACTGTGCTCATTCAGAATGGGCTGATTTGTATCCATCGTTATGTTGACGATGGCGCCACGCAAGGGAGATCCCTCGCTGTGCTCGGGACGACGTGGGGAGTTATGATTTAAAAAACAATTGTTCTTTTGCATCAACATGATATAATTTAAATCACTTTTCGTTGATTGAGCAGAATATGACACCTTTACATAACACCTTAAACAGCGTTATCGCACGTTTATCTGAGCATGAAAAAAACTTGCCAAAGGCAAACCATGTCAGGGAAAAGGTCTACCAGTCCTATCTAAAGAAAGTCATCTCTGATTTAAACACGCAAAATACCGAAGATATAGCGACACTTGAGAAAAATATAGAGCAATATCTACGCCAAAACTGGCTTTTTATCCGCAAAAATCTATTAAGCTACACCGCGCTTCCTAGAGACGTCGTCACTTTATCGTTTTGCAAACTTGCAGAATCACTCAGTCAACATAAGAACGAACATTTGAAACCAGGAGAGGCGCCTGTTTCTGAATTAGATTTATTGATGCCCGAATTGAACTGGATTTCGGCATATGAGCAAGACTACCCTTCCTACGTGGTGATTCATGCACCCAAGGTGGATACGCGAGAAAAACAAGAAGCGGAAGCCCGCGAAGCCCGCTTGAAAGCATTCCCCTCTCCCACTCCGCCGCCTCCAACAAGCGATAAGGTTCCCAAAAATCCAACCATTGACCAAATGGTTGGCTACTTATTCATGGAAAAAAACAACGCCCCATTAAAGCGCTTACTAGCGATAGAAAGCGGCCCTTCTTTCAAAGAAAATTTAGAAAAATATAACGCCGAACTAAAATTGGATGAGGCCATTAAAAATGAAATTTCAGAATACTTGGAATTAAAAAAGAACCCATCAATATCTCATTGGTTAGCTAATAGAAACGAGCCTGTTTTTATGCGACATCTTGAACCTCATCGTCATTTGACGAAATTACGCGAGCAACTGAAGAGATTACACGAGCAACACGCAAAACGTGAATCGGCAGAAAGCTGCGTTAAAAAAGGAGAGTACAAAGAGCTGAGCAACAACTATTTTGTTCCAACCAATATCCCACGGATTCTAGAAACACATATTACCAGCACCGATGGAAAATCGCTCATCCCAGTGATGGTTCTAGCCGATATAGACAACAATAAAAGACCCTATTGTCACGATTTTGATACACTACAACCGTCATCTATCGAAGAAGAGCTCGCGCGACTGACTTCACACTCAAGTTTTTCTTTAGCTTTGGTCAGCGCTAAAGAGCGATGGGATGCCCTTTCTGGAGAGGACTCACATCTTTTGGGTCAGTTACAGCTATTATGCAAACACTTCAAGCTTAGTGACGCATATGCAGGGACAGGAACCGAAGAAAAGGCTGCCACTGGTGCTTTTCTTGCGCTTGTGGCGTTTCATGACTATTACAATGCGCTAAGTTCCCCAATAAAAGAAACAATCCCACAAGACATACGGGATGAAATTGACTTATTGTTAAAACTAGCTTCAACCGACAAAAAAAACCCTGAGGAGGATTTTGCGAGCTGTATAGCAACGCGTAGGAATGTACTTGCAAAAAAGATGGGTAAGCACGAAAATATACTCATTAATATTCCTTCTGCAGCAGAGCGAAAAGAGCTTATTAAATTAGCTGAAGAAACGCTCGCGGAAGCCAGAGAGGCTTTTATATCAGAATATCAAATAGCCCCCCCTTCCCGCGGACAAAGCCATCAGAAAGCGATGTCACTAACAAACGACGATAATCTTTCTGCTGATGGAGATAGACTCCCACTTACAAAAGAGCTGTTTAATACCTTTAAGATTTCTATCGATACCAAAACCTTAGCCGGTCTTCGTATGGTGATGGCATGGAATGCGGACGACATCAGAGAAACGTTTAAAGACGATGCGCTTGTAAAAAAAGACTTTCTCAATACAATAAATACTCTGGAAGAACTGCAAAGTTTATGTTTAGAGTTCTCAACACAAAAACTCAGCGCCTTATTCTCTCTTCTTCAACCTGAATTACTTACACCCTATTTTTTCACAAAAGACTCCGCTAAAAATATGGGTTATATCCTATTCGGCCTTACTCTAGAAAAACAAGTTTTCATTCTGACTGAGTTTCTTAATACTGAAAAAAAATCAATTAGTAGAAAATATGAACTGTTATTACATTTAATTCTAGATGTGCCCGATCTTTCACAATCCATTTTTACATTGATTAACAGCCCTCCTGAAGACATAAAAAAGGATATGAAAGACATAAAATACACAAAAGACGCGTTCACTAATCTAGTGTTAGTACAAAGAACGCTTCTGCTTCAAAATCCTGAACTACTTAAAATATCACTCATGCTACTTGATGGTAACGAGCGATTTGATGCCATAATGGCAAAAAATAACTTAATGAGAACAATTCTAGATGATGCAATACAGTACCCAAAATCACTAAAAATAATTTTAGAGTCGCTGCCTGATGATGAGAAACGCCTACTAGTCATTAGTCAAAAAAATCACGATGGCCGCACAGCCATGCATGCTGCAATAAAGCATCCTGAATCACTGAAAATAATTTTAGCGTCGCTGCCTAATGATCAAAAACGCCTGATAGCCATTAGCGAAAAAAATCAGCTTGGCGATACCGTCATGCATGTCGCGATAAATCATCCTGAATCACTGAAGGTGATTTTAGCGTCGCTGTCTAATGATGAAAATCGCCTGTTAGCCATTAAAGAAAAAAATAAATATAACCGCGCAGTCATGCATACGGCAATATATCATCCTGAATCACTCAAAATAATATTGGAGTCGATTTCTAATAACAAACAACGCCTATTAATAGCCTCCGCAATAATAAACGAAACCGAACTAGACCATACGTTAATGAAAATACTTGTAGGTTTATTTTCTGAAGAAAATCTAGTTATTCTTGTGACTAAGTTTTTAAAAACCGAGAAAATAACACCGACCCAAAAAAAAGACATGCTCATGCTATTGTTCATATTATTAATGCATACCAATCCAGGGTATTCACAACTCATTCCGATGGTGATTAACAACCTTCCTAAAGAGATGCAGGCCCCGCTCAGTGACAAACGCTTAGGAACCTTCTTCCTAAAACTTGAATTACTGAAAGTGATTTTACCGTCGCTCTCTAGTGATAAAAAACGCCTAATCGCGATTAACGAAAAAAATCGTAATGGCGATACCGCCATGCATGCTGCAATAGACCATCCTGAAACACTAAACATGATTTTAGCGTCACTGTCTAATGATGAAAAACGCCTGTTAGCCATTAACGAAAGAAATCAATTGGGCAATGCAGCCATGCATATGGTAGTAAATCATCCTGAATCACTGAAAATAATTTTAACGTCTCTGCCTGATGA
>DIUW01000029.1 GCA_002423125.1 Legionellaceae bacterium UBA6148
TCCGCAGTTTTTGACTGTCGTCCCGGAATTTAGCAGGCCTTAACGAGCCTGCGAGTTTAGGTCTGCTTAATGTCCGGGATCCATTGTCGCATTGGATGGGTGCCAAGCCTGGATCCCGGACATTAAGCGCGACTAAAGCTCGCAAGCTCCCCAAGTCGCACTAAATTCCGGGACGACAATCACAGATGCCATCCAAAAACTGCGGAATCGAGCACACAACACCGACCTACCCGAATCAATTTTTTTGAAAAGGTGAGGGAGAAGGTGGCGTTGATGGCGCAGCAGGAGCCTCTTCCTTCTGTGGCAATGCATCACGAAATCGTTTAGTCGGGTGCGATGATGTTGCCCGTTTAAACAGTTCCAAGCCTTCCGAAATCGTATTTTTTAGCTCAGAGTTTTCTTCAGCAGCTGCTAAAGACGCACTCAGCGCCTCCATAATCTCCTGAACACTACCTTGGTAAAGGTTTTTATCACCACAAGCAAAGAAATTATGGCCATCAAATCCTTTCCCTTCTTCTTGACATAAAAACGTCAGACCACTATTGGCCTGTTTTTCAAAAAAAACCGTCGCTAGCTCCTTAGTCCCAAAGGTTAAAACACACGCTCCTTTCGTCGGATCAGATATCGGTTCTTTATAAAATTTTTCATTTTTAAATTCATCGATATAGGCTTGAACAAGTGACTTCAAAACAGGAGCAGGCCCCTTCGCAACGAAGTTAGCTGGAGATAGCGTTTCATCTTCTGAAACCAGAAGCGCTTGTTGTTTTGCTGCTTCAGCTTTTTTTGCTGCCTCAGCCTCAAGAGCATTCTGTTTTTTAAGTTCTTCTTCTGTCATCACTGGACCAGGCATAACTCACCTCAAAATTTAATTAACATTAGACAGATCATATTATAGTCAAAAAGACAAACAAAAACTCTCTAAAAGAATTATTTACAACTATTTTACAGTAATCATATCGAAGGTCAAAACCCCATCGCGGGTCAGGGCCAGCAGTTCTCAATATGGAGATCATGATTTGAACAACATCATTGTCTTCCCAGCGCAGGCGGGGATCCATGTATCAATATGGCACTGTGCTCATTCAGAAATGGATCCCAGCCTGCGCTGGGATGACAATACTGGGTTAGAGGCGATCCTTGTGTAATTTTTAAGCTCCATATTGAGAACTGCTGGGGGCAGGGCCACATTACCTTGACAATATTCAGCGACCAACTTAGCATACCTCCATTATTTGCTTGAGGAAACAATATGACAATCCATCGTCTACGGGAATGCGTTCAAAGTGATTTTGACTCATTGAACAACTTAATTTTTGATACTATCAAAGAAAGCCCCCCTTTTGTCACCGACATCGTTAACCACATTATTCGAGGTGGTGGAAAGCAGTTGCGCCCACTCGTTGTTTTTTTATCAAGTCGAGCAGGCGGATATGCCGATACCGATCGTGTCTTATTAGCGGCAATGGTGGAATTTCTGCATACAGCGACTCTCTTGCATGATGACGTCATTGATGAGTCCAAAATGAGGCGTGGTCGTGAAACTGCGAATACGATTTGGGGCGACAAAATTAGTATTTTGGTCGGTGATTATTTATTTACCCAATACGTTCGAATTATGATTGATTTTCAAAATAACAATGTGAATCAACTCATGACCGACACCGCATTTCAAATCAGTTTTGGTGAGTTACAACAACATGACAATCGTCATAAACACGGTTTGACAGAGGATCATTATTTTGAAGTCATCCGCGCTAAAACATCGAAATTATTTGCTGCATCAGCGTGTGTTGCCCCAATTTTAGGACATGCCGAAGAACGAGTACAAAAAGGGATGTACGATTATGGACTACACCTGGGTACTGCATTTCAGCTCATTGATGATGCTCTGGATTACTGTGGCGATGTCGCTGTTTTCGGAAAAAATATTGGTGATGATTTGGCTTTTGGTACTCCAACGCTACCTCTTATTCACGCCTTAAAACATGGAAATGCCAAACAACAAGAACAAATAAAATATGCATTAGAACATGGATCACTTGAGCATCTTCAGGATATTTTACATGCCATTGAAGAAACGAAAGCGATAGAATACACGAAAAAAAGAGCTGAGGCTGAAGTTAATAACGCCATTTCAGCCCTGTGCGTCATACCCGAATCCGAGTACAAAAACGCACTAATTGAAATAGCGCGTTATGCAATATCTCGAGACCATTAAACATTAAACAAAAAGTGCATGACATCGCCATCCGCGACCACATAGCCTTTTCCTTCAAGGCGCAATTTTCCTGCTTCTTTTGCGCCCTGCTCTCCACCATGTGCAATAAACGCATCGTAGGCAATCACTTCAGCACGAATAAACCCTTTTTCAAAATCAGTATGAATAACACCCGCCGCTTGTGGGGCAGTTGCTCCACGCAAAATGGTCCATGCTCGAACTTCTTTAACACCCGCAGTAAAATAAGTCTCCAATCCAAGTAACTCGTAACCAGCACGGATCACTCGATTAAGACCTGGCTCGGACAAACCTAAATCGTTCATGAACTCCAAACGATCCGCTTCATCCAGCTCGACTAACTCAGATTCTGTCGCTGCACATAATGCCACAAGGCTCGCACCTTCCGATGCAGCTAAAACAGCCACACGGTCTAAATGAGGATTATTTTCATAGCCATCATCGTTCACATTGGCAATATAAAGCACCGGTTTAGCGGTGAGTAAAAACAAATGCCGTGTAATGAGTTTCTCTTCTGTTGTTAATGGCAAGGTACGCACAGGATGGCCTTGATCAACATGCGATTTAAGTCGGGTTAAAATTTCTTTTTCAATAATCGCTTCTTTGTTTCCACTTCGACTTAATTTATCGGCTTTAAACAATGCTTTTTCAATGGTGTCCATATCTGCCAAAGCAAGCTCGGTATTGATTATTTCGATATCATTAATGGGATCAACACGCCCTTCGACATGTACGATATCGGAATGTTCAAAACAACGAACCACGTGAGCAATCGCGTCAGTTTCACGAATGTTCGCAAGAAATTTGTTACCAAGCCCCTCACCCGTCGCAGCACCCTTCACAAGTCCCGCAATGTCTACAAATTGCATGACCGCCGGTAGGACTCGTTGTGGCTTAACAATAAGACTTAACGCATCCAAACGTGGGTCGGGAACAGTGACCATGCCGACATTGGGCTCAATTGTACAAAATGGGTAATTGGATGCTTCAATACCTGCTCGCGTAAGCGCGTTAAACAACGTTGATTTTCCCACATTAGGCAAACCGACTATCCCACATTTGAACCCCATACATTACCCCATTTGATTATTTTAAATTTAATTGATTCATTGCCAAAGCTATAGTGCTTTTTAATAAGATAGGAACCACATCAACCGCGCGAGCACATGCGTCAAGCACATGGCACCGATCTTCTTTAGATGGTTTACCCAATACATAATCTAATACCATATCTTTATGACCGGGATGGCCGATGCCAAGACGCAGGCGATGAAAGTCAGTAGTGCCTAGATGAGCGATAATATCTCTGAGACCATTGTGCCCGCCATGCCCTCCGCCTGTTTTCAACTTAATACGTCCGGGAAGAAGATCCAATTCATCATGAGCGACCACGATGTCATGAGGTGCGATGCGATAAAAATCACACATTGCACGAACGGATTGTCCGCTGTGATTCATAAACGTTGAAGGCAATAGGAGGTAACAACGCGAGCCATTGTAATCAACCTCAGCCATGTCACCTAGCATTTTTTTATTCGTTTGAAATGAAATCTGATTGTGTTTTGCCAGGTCTTCAAGAAACCAAGCTCCCGCATTATGCCGCGTCTGCTCATAAACCTTTCCAGGATTACGTAAACCAACAATCAACTTTATTGTCATGGGCAATACGACCTTTATGCATGATTCCACTGTTTGTTTTCTGTACTGCTCAGGCTGAAGAGACGTTATTATTGCGATCGAAAGCGAAGCAGCCCAGGGATCAATGATTAAAACCCCTGAGTTGCACTTGGATCGCCATGACAAACTGTTTCTTAACTCTCTTCAACCCAAACGGGTCGTACAGAAACTAAGATTACTCGTCAGATGCTTCAGACTTTGATTCATCTGCTGATTCTTCACTTGCAGCAGCTTCTTCCTCAGCAGACTCTTCAACAGCAGTCTCTTCCTCAACCGCTACTTTAGGTAAGTGAATAGTAACAACCGAGTGATTGTGGCCACCTTCATTTGGATCAACCGCCAACTGAACACCTTTAGGCAATTTAAGATCGGATAAATGAAGTACGTCATCAAGCCCCATATCTAACAAATCAACAGAGATAAACTCTGGCAGATCTTTTACTTGGCATTTCACTTCGACTTGAGTCATCGTATGGTTCACGATTCCACCCGCTTTAACGCCTTTAGATACGTCTTCATTCAAATAGTGAATGGGGACCATTTTAACTAACACATCTTTTGCAGAAACACGTTGAAAATCCATATGAAGAACAATTGGCTTATAAGGATGACGTTGTAGATCTTTAAGAATAACGCGCTCCGTTTTTCCACCTACAGCCACATCAAGCACACTGGAATAAATACTTTCTGTCTCAAGTGCTTTAATCACTTTATGATGCGACAAATGAATCGCTAGGGCGGCCTTCTCGCCACCATAAATAACCCCTGGTACTTTATTTTCAATTCGACGTAGGCGGCGGCTCGAACCTTTCCCTAAATCGGATCTTATTTCTGCTTCTAACTTAATTGCTGACATTAAACGTCTCCGGTATAATTTTTAAATGGTTCTTAAAGCAACCTTGCGACCAGGTTTACAAAAAGAACTGGTTGGCGAGTATACAATATTTTAAATTCAACTTGAAGTCTTCTACGATTTTAATTAGAATACAGCGCTTTGGGTTATATACCCATTGGAAGTAAAGATACTGGTTTTTGGGCGACTCGATTTTTTTGTCCATTGCTTCAAAAAAGATGCGTAATAGCCAGTCCTATTGCAAATCTTTTTTGAAGCAATGGGCGAAAAAAGCGATAGACCAAATCCAGTATCTTCATTTCCAATGGGTATATAACCAAACCTATGGTTAAAAGTGGAGAGCAATAAAATGTATGCGGTAATTAAAACCGGCGGTAAGCAATACCGCGTTAAAGTAGGTGATGTACTTAAATTTGAAGAACTGCCAGCAGAAGTAGGCTCTTCTCTCGATTTTAATGAAGTACTCATGATTGCAGACGGTGATAGAATCACGTGTGGTGAGCCGTTTATTAAGGACGCATCTGTTCAAGGCGAAATATTGCAGCATGGTCGCCATAAAAAAATTAGAATTGTTAAATTTCGACGCCGTAAGCATCACATGAAGCAAATGGGTCACAGACAAAACTACACGCAAGTAAAAATTACTGCGATTAGTAAGTAAGAGGATATAAATAATGGCAACTAAAAAAGCTGGTGGTAGTACCCGTAACGGCCGCGACTCGAACCCTAAATACCTAGGTGTCAAACGATTCGGTGGTCAATTGGTTAATGCAGGGGAAATTTTAGTACGACAACGTGGCACGCGTTTTCACGCTGGCACTGGTGTTGGACTTGGCCGTGATCATACATTGTATGCACTGGTTGAGGGATTCGTTAAGTTTATCGTCAAAGGTCCAGCCAATCGTCAATACGTGATGATTGAACCTGCTGTCGTAGAATAAAATCCCCTGGACTAGCGTGTAATCCGGGTGTAGATGTTGAACAACATCATTGTCATCCCAGCGCAGGCTGGGATGACAATACTGGGTTAGAAGCAATCCTTGTGTAATTTATAAGCTCCATATTGAGAACTGCTGGGGTATAGTCGAGTTTCAACCTGGAAAACGGGTTTGAAAACCCGCGTCTACTTCGCTGCGCCCGGACTACGACATTGTTAATCCACATTAATTCTACATTAATCCATTGCTACATTAATCCATTGAGAAACCATGAAATTTGTCGACGAAGCCATTATTAAAGTCACTGCCGGTAACGGCGGTAATGGATGCTTGAGTTTCCGGCGCGAAAAATTTGAACCCCTTGGTGGTCCTGATGGCGGCGATGGCGGCGATGGTGGAAGTGTCTATCTTCAAGCAACTGAAGGGCTCAATACTCTCATCGACTTTCGCTACCAACGCCAATTCAAGGCACAAAATGGTCAAGGCGGAATGGGATCAAATTGTACTGGAAAAAAAGGCGAAGATTTAATCATTCCAGTCCCTGTCGGCACGATGGTCTATGAAGCCGATACAGGTGAGCTGCTTGGCGACATTAATCATCCGAACGATCGCCTTATTGTTGCCCAGGGTGGATTTCATGGCTTGGGAAACACTCGTTATAAAAGCAGTGTTAATCGAGCCCCTCGAAAGACCAGCCAAGGTTCTGAAGGCGAAACTCGACCATTGCGTCTAGAGCTACGAATTCTTGCCGATGTCGGTTTACTGGGCTTGCCCAACGCAGGAAAATCGACTCTAATCCGTGCGGTATCAAGTGCAAAGCCTAAAGTTGCGGATTATCCCTTTACAACATTACATCCAGGCCTCGGTGTGGTGAGTACGGCTCCACACAAAAGTTTTGTGATGGCGGATATCCCTGGTTTAATCGAAGGGGCATCCGAAGGAGCGGGACTTGGAATTCAATTTTTAAAACATCTGTCCAGAACATGCATTTTATTGCATATCGTCGACATTGCACCCCTCGATGAGTCCGATCCTGCCCATTCAGCAAAAGCCATTATCAACGAATTAGCTGCTTATAGTCCCGAGTTACTGAACAAACCGCGCTGGCTCGTGTTCAACAAAACGGATATGATCCCTGATAACGTCGAGCGCAAAAAAGTCATCGATCGGATCATCAAAGAAATCGATTGGAAAGGAAGAACGTTTGAGATTTCAGCCATCAAGCGTGAAGGCACAGAAGCACTATCTTATGCCCTAATGGATTTGATCGATGACATGCAAAATCCTGAAGCTTAACCACTCTGCAGCATAATGTAAGACCATCGAATGGCCGCGGTAAGGTATGGAATGACGCTCAAATCCAGTCGTCTTTGCGAACGCCGGAGGTTCAGAATACTGACCCATCGAACCATTGACAGAATAGGTCATTAACAAGTCTGCTGAAGTTGCTTCTTTATCCTGCCTCCAAAATACATCCAGACCCGTAATTTCAAAATAAAGGCCCGTTCCAGTGGTGCTCCTATCATGAAAATTGACCTGTTCTATGTTATCCGGACAACGCAACAACGTTTCTAAAACACCCCCTGTCGCCCTATCCAGGATAAAAATAGGTTCCTTCATCAATGTCAATCGATCACGCAGCAACGTGGATGCTTTTTGTTTAGGAGGTGAAATAATCATTGACGCCACTAAGGGATCGACAATAGTCTGCACTTCGGCAACGGTCTCCGAGGCACAACGAACCTTAAATTCCAGATAAGGCGTATCCAGGCGATATCCAAAACTGCAACTGATTCCGTTTAATGCGGTTTCAAGTATTGCGGCCACCTGCCCTTCCGCAACACCAAACAATTGCCATGAAAGTAATTTTTTTTGACTATGCTGTGTGTTTTGCAAATATGGCAACACATAATCATTAAACATCGGCAAACATTCACGCGGTGGTCCCGGCAATAACACAATCAATTTGTCTTCCCAATAACTTCCTTCAATTTCCCCTTCTCCCCAGACATGGGGAGAAGGGGTCCGTAGGGCGGATGAGGGGATTTTGAATACGTTATTTGATGTTGGGTAGCGAGGTACCTGAGGTGCTTTAACTGAAAATAGACAGCCTTGAGCAGTACCATTGGGATTCGGTAGTATGGTTGCATTGGGAGGAAAGAGTGCTTGCAGTCGATTACCATCATCAAAGGGAAGATTAGCTCGCTTTATACGCGCTTGAATATGATCAAGTGCTTCAGCATATTCAACTAACTCTAATCCAAAATAACGTGCAAACGCGAATCGAGTTCGGTCATCTGAAGTTGGGCCGAGTCCTCCGATGCTCACAATCACAGAATGCTTCTGTGCCAAAAAAGAAATGGCATCAGCAAGATCATGCTCTTTATCGCTGCATGTTACTTGTAAGCCGAGCGGAATGCCATCTGAACTCAATGCCTTAGCAATATAATGACCATTGGTATTCAAGGTATCGCCGTGAATAATTTCATCGCCTGTCGCCAAAATAGCGAGTGTCATATTGGATCTCATTGTTTCAACCTGGAAAAAGCCATTGTAGTAGCCTTCAACTGCTTTTTCCAGGATCAAGGTCTGAAATCTTTCTTCGGTTCAACACCTTTATCTGCAGAAGCCTGAAAGAAAGACAAAGAATTCATTTTTTGAACTTCAAAAACACTAATATAGAGCGCTTTATATATTGCACCAAGAAACGGTTTAGTTGGATTAGGTTGATTATGAAATGACTTATCTTCGCGATGTAACGTTGCAAGAAATTGAACTCTAAAGTTATTTTTTATCGCTGAATTTTTTTTATTCGGATGTGATTCAAAATTGGTTAAATTTTTTACTAGTGCCGTTGCCAATTGAACCATATGAGAATCATTGTTCTGCATACCATGACGTCGCATCTTCTCAATCGATCGATATAAATCATGATAGGGAGAATTACTTGTATGGGATGTTTTTTTCATCATTACGCCTCATCATGTATATGAAATAATTCAATGGTAATGTTTAGTGTAGACTAAAAAATTGATTTAACATTTTCAAAACAATACATCTGACAAAACCGATGATCAAAGTCTTATTTTTACTTCATCCGTATCATTTTATATTATTTATGTATTTTTATTGAGAAAATGTTTGCGTATACGTACAATGTAGCTTGTAGCTATTCGCACCTACCTGTCGACGTTCCGTGGTTTGTTCGCGAAATCCACAGAGGCGTGTAAAAATCAACCTTATTTTTATATGGAGAATTTTTTTTATGACTGCAGCGATATATAAGATTGTTAATGATCAATTTGATAAAGAATTAATGAATGTTCTTAAAAAGAAAAGAGATCTTTTTTTATCATCGCCCATAGAGTTTCATGAAGATTTCATGATGTTTGTTGTAAAAAAATATTGTAGACATCCTGATGGCAGATCCATTCGATCAGACATCAGCTTAACTGAAAATGAATTAGAGACAATATTGGATAAAAAAACTCTTTTTGATGCATTTATTTCTCATTTCTTGCTCTCACTCGAAGATGCTTTAAGATTTCAGTTAGAAGAAAAGCCTACCGATCTTACCGATAGTGAAATTAAGCATCGCCGTAATTTTTTGGAGGGCTTAAAAAATATACTTAAGGGTGATAACAATAACCCATGGCAAGAATCTTACTCTAGTCAACCGTTGGAATTTAAATTAAAAAAAATCGAAAAATTAGCGGAACATCTTGCCAATACCAACATTGAGCCTTTTAAAGATAAAAAAACGTTAGGTATCTTTGAAATAATTTACAATTTATTGACATTATCTTTAATTGGAATTTTATCAGGATTTCGCTTTAGATCACCTTTGGTCCAACAGCACACCTATGGCTTATTGTCATTTAAAACCCCACAGACCCTTGGAATTGAGCGAACTAAGGCTCTAATAGATAAGTTGGATGCTATTAAAAGGGTCTTAGAAAATGATGATACACCTCAGGCTTCAATCTCGAGTATTTAAAGTCTTAAAAAACTACCGAATCGAAGTCAGGGGTCCTCAAATGTTCAAGTTATTTATTTATAGTTCCTTAGTCGCTCTCATGGGGATAAGTAGCCCATGTGACGCTCATGAATCAGGTTGTAGTGAGCATTGTAATGCCGCATTTGGTTCGTTTATTGGTCAGTCATTTTTAACAAAAGCATATAGCAACTGCAGTGGTCATTGTGTAAAAAATGACGATAATTTTGTAATGATAAACCAGCAGGACAACAAAATATTCACGGGGATGAAATGGCAGTGTGTTGAGTATTCACGGCGTTGGTTGATTGAAAATCAGGGCATTACCTTTGGAGATGTGGAATATGCCTACCATATTTGGAATTTAAAGTTTGGGGAAACGATCGATACCCATGTTCATGTCCCCTTATTACGTTTTACAAACAAAACCACCACAGAAGCCCCTCAAGTGGGCGATTTACTCATTTACAGCAATGCATTAGCCATCACGGGTCATGTTGCTGTCATCGTTAGCGTCAATGAAGACAACATCACACTAGCCGAACAAAATTATTTTAACCGTCTTTGGGAAGGTAAAGATTATGCGCGGCGGTTGTTATTAGACAAAGACGATCAAGGTCATTATCGAATTTTTGATGATTCATTGATGGGATGGGTTCGGTTCAAAAAATCGTAAAGCATCTCAGGTACCTCGGTACCCCACAACATCAAATAATTTATTCAAAATTCCCTCATCCGCCCTACGGGCACCTTCTCTCCATGTCTGGGGAGAAGGGAAAACTTGGTCTATCAACGAGTGTGATGATAGCCCGAGCCACCCGCATATGGTTGTTGATAAGCACTGCATCCAGGATTATTGTTATCTGGAGGAGAATGAAAGAATCCTGGACGACCAGGGAGTGGAGCAGATGAATAAACAGATCGTTGCATCTGGTTTCCATTAGCATTAGCATAAAAACCGCGCGCCATAGGCTGCTGATGTCCATGGACATTAGGACTAAAAAAAGGTGCCGCATCCTGATGCACATGGACGCGGGGATCATGGTACCTGTGATGACCTGAATTCCGCCAGTTCCCCCAGCCAGAAAACCAGCTTTGATCAGAAAACCACGGTCTAGAAAGCCACGGACTAGAAAACCAAGGAGTAGGACTAGAATACCAATTTACAAACCGTCCCCAATAACCTGGGGAATCATTAAAAACAATCGGCCCAGTCCCCCTGCCCGATCCAAAGCTGCGATAGCAAAATTGACTGAGCGAGCCGAGTATGATCCCCCCAGCAGCAAGTGATAATCCTGAGAATAGTGCAACTCCTATGGGAGCTGCCGATGCAAGAGCACCTACGGCGAAAATAGTTCCAGCAGCAATTGACGCCAAACAGGCAAATTTAAAAAAATGATTATCATTGCGTTGCGTAACATTGGTCATATTCACTCCTCTTATGTACGTTGATGTAAAACACGAGTTAAATCGTTCAGAGTATTCGCCCTAGGTCCGAGTGCTTCAAGTGCCAAATGAGCTTTTTCATAATATTGATTAATTAAATCAAGCAGATCTCGTTTATCAAACAAACTTGCATAGGTGGTTTTTTTATTGGCTTCATCTGAGGCACGATTCTTGCCTGAGACCCCAATGCTGCTATATCGGTCATTGTAATCATCTTGCATTTGAAAAACAATGCCCAGATAAGAAGCAAATTGAAAAAGAGATGCCGATGTGGTCTCAGAAGGCTCCCCCGCGAGTAGCGCCATATTAATGCACGCGCTAAACAAAGTGCCTGTTTTTAGGTAATGTATCTGCCGTAGTTTTTCTTCAGTGATCCGCGATTGACTGAGTTCAGATAAATCAAGACTCTGACCACTGACCATACCTGCGAATCCACTGGAGTTTATTAACTCCAGTGTAATTTGAATCACTTGACGTTCAGGAAGCATGTTTGGTAACTGGGTCAACAGCAGGCTATTTGCAAGCCCCTGCATGCCGTCTCCTACTAATATAGCAGTTGCCTCATCAAATGCCCGATGACAGGTTGCGCGACCGCGCCGAAAATCGTCATTATCCATGGCCGGTAGATCATCATGAACCAGTGAATAACAATGCATTAACTCAATGGCTGCAGCAATGCTATCCAGACTTTCAATCCTTGCATTGGCCAACTCACCACACAGATAAACCAAAATGGGTCGAAGACGTTTCCCACCTGGAAATAAATTGTATAAAATTGCATCTTTTAGTAAGGGGGAAGGAATATCTGCTTGCTCAACAACATTGCGTAAGAAAGCATTATGACGATCAACATATTTTGTAATAATAGAATGATTCATTCATCGAACTCATGAGGAAATTCTTTATGAGTAGAAAGTATTTCGATTTTTTGTTCTGCTTCACTCAGTATCTTTTGGCATTTTTGCGCAAGGTTAATGCCTTTCTCGTAGTGCTTCAAGGACTCCTCAAGCGATAAATCACCTTTTTCTAATTGCCCAACAATGGTTTCTAATTCTGTAAGAGAGTGTTCAAACGGTATAGGTTTGCTCATGTTGATTCCTAGTAGTTGAGCCAGATGGGCATGATTTTATCAAGATATGTCATAAATTTCCACATTCCAACTTGAGTTTCAAGGTTTCCTAAAGGATCGTGCTTATGTTCTGGATAAGCGATACCCAGACCAAATAACCCTCGCGCAAGGATCCCCGTGCGTGGATTATAATCGAGATGGCCATAATCACCAACGGTGATACTGTTTCGGCGTTTAAAACCCACAGCATCAATTGAGCGATTACATCGTGGTAAATAACGCTCAAGATTTAATGGCGTGTTGTGGATCCGAACGAGATTTTTGGGCAAGGTTCCGTCAATAAATTCTCGCGCCCAATCAGCGGTTGTGCCTTTCAAACCGGTGTTGTCAAATAAAATCCAGTTACCTTGATTCACTGCATATCGGCAAGGACTTCGGTAAAAATTAATGATTTTATGAACGTTTAACTCCACTAAATAACGAATAATCATAATAGCGGAATGTGATGAACCAAATACAGCAAACGTATGCGTTGGATCGATCGATTGACGTAAACGCTCCTTATCAATTGCAATATCAAACGAAATGGATTCAACCGCAGGATGGTGCAATGTCTCTGATTCAGCGCCTACCGTAAGAACAACATGACGCGCTATGCACGTCTCTTTTCCTTCTATCACCCAATGACCATCAAGGCGTTTTAAATGATGGGCACTCCCCTTAATGGATCTCACTTTGGTCAACAAATGGTTTGTAACCCATTGAAGTGGTTCAACCATATAATGCAATGCGCATGTATCATTTTCAGGCAAATGATTGAGCCCAAAATCAATCGGTGCGGTTGCATACTGGAACGCGTTTGACGCCATTAGGAAATTATGAAACAGTCTCACTTCGGTATTACTCGATACATTCGACCATAAACGACCCAAATCACCGACATTAAAATAAGGGTCGATCCATATAATATGATCCGGCTTGACTCCATGATCGATTAAACGACCAACTGCAGCAATTCCTGCTGGCCCTGCCCCGATTATAGCCCATTCAAAAGAAGTGTGATTCATAAAGGTTTCACGTATAATTTATCGATAAAAGCGTAATTTAACCGAGAATCACATGAAAACCAAGCTTAGATTTACCTGCAGTCAATGTGCCGCTACGTCTTCTCAATGGTCAGGGCAATGCACGCAATGCGGCACTTGGAATTCGATTGTTGAGGAGCAGGTTGCCTCCGCTGGCCGTACTGCTCGACTGGGTAACTATGCCAATCAACGATCGAACGTGACGTTAGTTGAAGATGTCGTCATGGACAAACAATCTCGCATGGACTGCGGTTTATCTGAGTTAAATCGTGTACTGGGTGGTGGTTTAGTCAATGGATCAATTGTGTTGATTGGTGGCGATCCGGGAATAGGTAAATCAACGCTGTTAATCCAGACCCTCGCCAATTTATCATTACAACACTCCGTTCTGTATGTTACAGGTGAAGAATCGCTACAACAAGTCGCTATGCGTGCCAAGCGCTTACAGTTGCCATTAACGGGACTCAAATTATTAGCTGAAACGCAAGTTGAAACGATTTTAAATCATGCGCAACATGAAAAGCCGGACATTATCGTGATTGATTCAATTCAAACGACGTTTACGGATTCAATTTCTTCAGCACCCGGTAGCGTGAGCCAAGTGCGGGAGTCAGCTGCCCAGTTGGTCCGTTTTGCCAAAATGACTCAAACGGCTGTCTTTCTTGTAGGTCACGTGACGAAAGAAGGTGCTATCGCCGGACCACGCGTGTTAGAGCACATGGTGGATTGCGTTTTGTATTTTGAAGGCCAAAACGACAGTCGTTTTCGCGTGATTCGTGCTATAAAAAATCGCTTTGGTGCGGTGAATGAATTGGGTGTGTTTGCAATGACGGATAAAGGGCTTAAAGAGGTGGCTAATCCATCCGCCATATTTCTTTCGCGCCAACCTGAACCAACGCCCGGTAGTGCCGTCATGGTCACGTGGGAAGGCACTCGTCCCATGCTTGTGGAGGTCCAAGCATTAGTAGATGAAGCACACGGCCAACAAGCACGCCGAGTAACCGCAGGACTTGAGCACAATCGACTCGCCATTTTATTGGCCGTACTTCACCGTCACGGAGGCATTGCAACATTTGACCAGGACGTATTTATTAATGTTGTCGGTGGCGTCAAAGTCATGGAAACCGGCAGTGATCTTGCACTGCTGACCGCAGTGGTATCCAGTCTAAGAAACCGTGTATTTGATAGCGAAACGATTATTTTTGGCGAAATAGGTCTAGCGGGGGAAATACGTCCCGTACAAAGTGGTCAAGAGCGCTTAAAAGAAGCCGCAAAACATGGCTTCAAACGCGCTATTGTGCCTTATGGCAACGCGCCAAAACAGCAGCAATCATTGGGTATTGAGGTCGAGCCCGTGAAGCATTTACAGGACGTTTTACAAAAATGGTAGATTAACGCGGGGTGTGTGACCTTGATGAAGTCGATGATAAACCATCTGTTGTTGGTGCTACTGGTGGTGGTACTTGTTTTTCCTCTACTTTCACCACCCCCTTAACATTTTCTTCCACACGGAGTTTAGGCGAACCTATCATGCTATGGATAAATGCAGCACTTGATTGCGTATTCCTCAACGTTACATCTTGCGCTCCGTCCTTTACGTTACTACCATGTCGTTGAATTTCTGTTTCCACCGATCGTACAAATAACGTACGGAGAACATTGATCCCCTCGCCGATACCATTTTTACCTCTTGCCTGCACCGTGTTTAAACCAGACAAAACCCTATCGCGCACACTCATAATCGTCGTTGCTCCAACATTGGCCAATAAATCATTTTCAACACGATCTTCTCGTGAGTGCAGGGCTTGGCGTAGTGTATCCATGGGTTCAAAAATAGCATGGGACACTTGAGTAATAAACGCTGTTTTATTTTGAATGAATAAAAAGCCTCTCACAACGAAATCACTCAATTGCTTTGATTTTCCATCATGAAACATCGACAGATAACCTTCTTTAAAAGCATCCAAAATTGGCTTGCTTTTTCGAACAGCACGAACGGCGCTCGCGATGCCAAAACCGACTCCACCCATAGCAAATGGCAATAATCCAATACTCACAATCGATGGAGCAACGGCCATAGCACCAATGAGTAACCCTCTGACTGAACCAAACACGCTTCGAACAATACCAGACGCTATACGCAATACACCTCGTGATATCACCGACCCTATTTTCGCTAAAAAAGCACCAATCCCTTGGCGTATTTGTCCATGTATGATTGCATTCGAGCACAATGCCGTGAATGCAATCCCTGTGGCGATGATCTTCAATCCTAAAAAGACCGCACGATAGCTTGAGTTTCCCACCACTTTAAGCATATTCGATACAAAATTAAAAACGCCAGATACCGCTCTACCTAATTTGGCCGCTTGATAGAACATTTCAGCCGTAAAAGGATCATCAAAATAGACCTGTTTGAGTGTCCTTGGTTTCCCCATGATTCTGAATAAGCTCCATGCAAAAAGGGTCAATATAGGATTTAAAACTAAGGTATACATCGTTCCTATAGGTGGACCAACGATCCATAACATTGCTCGACCAGTCACATCGATCGCTTGTCGAAATCGCTTTAGAGCCGTAGCAGCCAAAGATGAACGCTCAACTTTTTTTGTCGGCTCTACCAGCTCACTCAGCGCGATGTCATTCAGCGCATCCCAAAATGACGCTTCTTTTATAAATTCAACCGACGCAGGTATTTCTTTTCTTAACTTATTGGAAGAATCCTGTATTGTTTTCCATGTACCGGGTCTCACTTTTTCTATTTCTTCCATTGCTATTTTAATTCGTCCAAAATTCAATCGATCGTCAAGATACAAACGATATAAGGCATCCAGCATCTCCGTATGCACCAATAGCTCAGGAACTTCGTTTTTTTTAAATATTTTTTGACCGACCTCGAGAATTTTATCACAGGCTAAATCCTTTACCTTTAAAGAAAAAACGACGGAAACGATCGCTATTATTTCAAAGAATACATTTTGCTCTGTTGCGATGCTTGTAAACGTCTCAGGCAATATATCCGGGAGAAAATTAAATTTTTCGAAGGGGAAATGCATTCCCGAGCTACCTTGTTGAATAATAGGTAATGACATGATGTAGTTCAATAAAAGTCCACTGGCAGCAGTCAAACCCAACCCTAGAGAAATGACTACCGCCTGCAATAGCATGTCAGACATCTTTTTTTCATTGGATTCATACAGTAGCTCATCTTTTTGAAATTGCTCTACAATTTTACTTAATGTTTTTTTATCTAGACGGTTACTGAGCAACAACTCCGACATCATAAACGTCAATTTAGGCAAAACAATAACGTTCATGAAAATACTTTTCGCCAAGGTGTCGGCGTGAGTAAACGATATCCAATTTTTCTCTACGACAAGCAAGGCATTTTGAACGGCTGCAGCAGATAACTTTCCTCCCGATGCTTTATGAAAAACCTCTCCCACAATTTGCAAATATTGACTGGCAAAATGCGTCAATGTATTCGTCGCCATCAGTGCAGATGCTCCAAATGTCGCCGCAGTGAAGCTAAAAAAAGCGAAAGTCAGCCCAGGATGCTTTGCTGCCATTTCGTGCGAAAAATGAGACGACATCTCTTCTAGGGCATGTCCTATCGTCGAATATAAATCGCATGTTTTGTGAAGGTACAGTGGTTTGGGTGATCCAACAATATAGATGTGATCGCTATTCGATTGATTAAAAGCCTTGTTTAAAATGTCACACATCGCTTGTTCATCGATACTGGATTCACGATGCTCTGCTTTATATGCATTAATTCCATCTTGTAAATTTTCTTTAAAATCCCCAAGAATATCGTCACTCGTTTCCTCCAAGCCTTCATCAACCCTCAATATAGCCTCTTCCTTTGCATCGTCTTTTTGGCGTTGATGTATCTCCCGTTTATTTGCTTCAAATGCCTCGAGCGGCTTTAAATCTCCGGCACTTAAAGTAAATAGCAGTTTATCTCGTTCAAATTGCTCACCATACAACTGGGTATCTAATGCCACCTTCCCCGTTTTAGGTAACTGCCACAATTGCACATCATTCGGTGCTTGGATGCTGTAAATATGATTTTGAAGAGCAAGAGAAGCATCTTGATAAGCTTCCGTACAACTTCGATTCAGCGTCACCCCCTCCCACGCACTGACAGTTCCTTCTAAAGATTCATAATGCCGAAGAACCGTACGAAATACGCGTTGATGCGCTTTCGTATCGATCGGGCGATCATCGTCAACAAAGATGGGATCATGTTGAAAATTTCGTTGACAAGTCTCCAGTTCGCTTATCATGTCATCACAACGTGTTTCAACGATTTTCCCTTCTCCCCAGACATGGGGAGAAGGTGCCCGTAGGGCGGATGAGGGGATTTTGAGTGAATTATTTGATGCTGTGGGGGACCGAGATGCTTGATGTGATTCTTTGAGTTGCTTAATGTAGTTGATGCTTTCCTCAAATACTTGATTACATTGCGTAATAAGCGCTTGTCTGTCTCTTGATGTCATCGTGCTACTTCTAACCTGCTCCACTTTTCCCATCACCTGCAGCAGTCGCGCAGTATGAGCATTAATGGCTTTGTCGACCTGACGAGTCAATGCCATATGAGGTGGCAAAGATTGATAATAGAGCTCAATACTCGGATCATCCGGATTCGCTTTTTTAGCATCCTCTGCCTCTAATCGCTCTAAAAAAGCGAGCTGCCCGCCAATGGATTTCAACAGCGCCAAACTAGCAATATTGTTATCCGGCATAATGCCGCGCATGACAATCGCATCAAAAGGAGTAACGGTATGCCCATAGAGATTGATTGTGTCATTTTGATTCAAAATAACGTTAAAATTATTTTTTTTAGAGGCGGTTAGAACCAGTTTGGTATTATCGCTGGATATTATGGATTGTATGGCCACTATCACTCCCCTCGCTTATTTTCGAAGAAACTGGTTTTATTGAATCGTTTGTTAAACGTATCTAAATCATTTGCACACACCGCCCGTGCATACATCAGAGAAAATCCTTGACAGAGCCCTCCTTCCTTAATGACACTGTAGCCCAACGCCTGAGCTATTTGTATTAACAAAGAATGATTCATTGCAAATCCTTAAATCAAATAATATACAATAAGTATAGTATATGTATCGATATTACTCGATGTTCAAGTTTTTAATGGTTGACTTTTTAGAACATCATACAATCCTGCTAGATTCATGGAGCCCGCGGTCAAGCCCTGAGAGATCCACACGAATTTATTCATACACCCCACGCTCCAGTTGTGTTTTTATCACCATCTGGAGCAAGATACTCAGAGCAGTAATTAGTTGGGAATCATAGAAAATCAATTGTTTTTTTATTGCCTCTCTCCCCAAAAATACTATCGATAAAGACCTTGTGAATTTAGCGGAGTGTGCCTGAAAATCAGATGCGTTACCGATGTGAATAGTGGTAATACCTGCTAACCATGCAGCAAAAGTAGCAATGGCTGCAATGAGTAACAAAATGGCCATTCGTTCAGATGTTCTAGTGAGACTATCTTTGAGTCCAAGCCCATAGTGAGGGCATTTGGTATCCCTAAAATTTTCTTCAATTCTCATTCGCTGTCGGTAGATATTGACAATATGGTTTGGGTTATCTTGTGATTGAGATAGTGATGTCACTAGGAGCCATGGTTCATTACCCGCTTTTGCATGACGTTTACTTTTACCAGAAGCACTAATTTTTTTATTGAGATTACGCTTATGTCTATTTTTTTTTTACCTTTGTATATTACAAAATGAGCAGGAACTTGTTCCTTTTCAGTTAAACGGCCACGACCTAAATGAGTAGGACTCCCTGTTGCCTGCTCAAAGAAAAGTGAACTTAATTGCCAGGTTTCAGCCCCATCCATACAAACCAGATTTTTATTACGTAATCGACCAACAAAGTCCCATCCTAACTGGCGAACAGCAATAAACCATGGCGCTCTAAAGCCTGCATCACTAACAATAACGGGCGTTAAGCAAGGAGGTAAAATTTTTTTAAGATTTAATAAAAATTCTTTGTGAACGATATTATTACTCTCTTTTTTCTGAGGGTGACATTCTTCATAAAGAACTATAGAGCGTCCCGTTACAGATAGGCTTGCTCGTAATAAATAGAGGTTTGTCGTTGCGTTAATACAACTCCAATCAACGTGTATCCAGGGGCTCATCGATTTTGGAATCAATCGATGAGCCATATATTGGTAAAAAAGCATCTTCTCCACTTTAAGATGATGATTACCTAGGAGTCTATTCACTTTCTCTATATTACTGCTGGTTTTTGTTTTTGCGGGATCCTTTCTTCCTAGTCCAGTTAAATAAAGGGTATTGTTGTTCGCTGCGGTATTACAGACAGTCATAAGACAATTTAATCGTGTTTTATGAATAAATGGTAATTCTTTTGGGTGCAGATCTTTTAGAACGA
>DIUW01000022.1 GCA_002423125.1 Legionellaceae bacterium UBA6148
GACAATCACAGATGCCATCCAAAAAATGCGGATCCGAGTATACAAATTCATCATACCTTGATAACATTTCTATTTTAATATCGAAACTATTCGTGCTCACTCAAACCTGCGAACAACTTCCCGGCGTTGGCCCGGTGCTGTCAAAAAAACTCAATGCTTGCGGTATTCATACGGTGCAAGATCTATTATTTCATCTCCCCTTTCGCTACCAAGATCGAACCCGCATTACGCCAATACGTGATCTGCGAGCAAACGACTGGTGCGTTGTGACGGGGCGTATTTGCAAAGTCGAAGTCAAGCAGGGCAAGCGAATGATGCTCACCTGTTATATAGAAGACAAAACTGGTGTTTTAAAATTTCGTTTTTTTCATTTTAATCGGCAACAAGTACTCGCTTTCAATGAAAGCCCAATGGTTCGTGCGTTTGGTGAAGTCCGTGAATTTAGCAATACCTTCGAAATGGTGCACCCTGAATATAAGATATTGGGGAATGATCAACATCAGATCGTCGAAGAAACGCTTACGCCAATTTATTCATCAACCAATGGACTCACGCAAAATAAAATACGGCAACTCATTCAATTGGCCATTGCCCAATACCAAAGCGCACTTGAGTCATTGGAGTGGATGGATCAGAATATGCTTGACCGTCATGCCCTTCAGCCGTTAGCTACAGCGATTACTCATTTACATAATCCACCGCCTGATAGCTGCATTCAGACACTTGAAAATGGATCCCATCCTGGACTCAAGCGCCTGATTTTCGATGAACTACTTGCGCAGCGGTTAAGCATGCAATTTGCGAGACAACATCGAGCGAAACACTCTGCTCCAGTATTTAAACCGGCAAATCAACACGTTATGGATCTCCTATCACACCTTCCCTTTACCTTAACCGCCGCACAAGTACGCGTGCATGATGAAATTAAACAGGATCTCACGCAAAATAAACCCATGCTCCGACTCGTGCAGGGTGATGTTGGATCCGGTAAAACGGTCGTTGCCGCTCTTGCTGCTATTCACGCCATTGCGAACGGCTATCAGGCCGCGCTGATGGCTCCTACTGATTTATTAAGCGAGCAACATGCTCAAACACTAACGCCATGGTTGCAGGCATTAGGGATTACCGTGCATCGGTTAACAGGAAAAATGAAAGTGCGTGAACGTTCGGACGTTCTTCAGGCACTGGCAACGCATCAATGCCAACTGATTATTGGCACACACGCCTTATTTCAAGACGCCGTTGAATTCGCACGATTAGGCTTAGTTATTATTGATGAACAGCATCGATTCGGTGTCGAGCAACGATCCCTTCTACAACAAAAGGGGCAAACAAATGGTGAGATGCCGCACCAGTTGCTCATGACGGCAACGCCCATTCCAAGAACACTCGCCATGTCGCAATTTGCATATATGGATTTATCCGTCCTTGATGAACTTCCTCCTGGGCGAACGCCGGTGATGACTGCGATACTCCATCAAGACAAACGCGAGCCCATCATTACCCGCCTAGAAGCTGCCATTGCTTCTGGACGTCAGGCTTATTGGGTATGCACTTTGATTGACGAATCAGAAGCATTGCAATGCGCCGCGGCAACGGAAACATGTGAGCAATTACAATTGCAACTACCGAATGTACGCATCGGTTTGGTGCATGGCCGATTACGCCAAGCCGAGAAAGAAGCCGTTATGGCTGCATTTAAACAAGGAGAGATTGATTTACTCGTTGCCACCACCGTCATTGAAGTCGGCGTCAACGTACCCAATGCCAGTTTAATGATTATTGAAAACGCCGAGCGTCTTGGACTTTCACAATTACACCAACTTCGGGGCCGCGTCGGTCGAGGCAACATCGAGTCGCACTGCCTTTTGCTCTACCAAACCCCTCTATCACACCACAGTGCCGAACGATTACGAATCATGCGCGCGACCACCGATGGCTTTGTTATTTCCGAAAAAGATTTAGAGCTACGGGGATCCGGTGACGTTCTTGGAACACGTCAAACAGGGTATCGCCACTATAAAATTGCCAATTTAGCCCGTGATGGGGAACTGTTGCAAACCATCGGGCCAATCGCAAGCGATTTATTACAGAAACGGCCTGAAACAGCTTACACGCTTGCTAAGCGTTGGCTAGGAAATTTTGAAACTTTTTTTCAAAGTTAGGAATGTCCTTCAACTTTGCAATTCTAATCGATTGCTAAAATAAGCTAATGCCTCAGGGTTGGCGAGAGACGCTAAATTGTTGACCGGGCGTCCTTCGACTACGTCACGTACCGCGAGCTCAACTACTTTGCCGTTGATGGTACGAGGAATGCTTGGGACTTGTACGATTTTGGCAGGAACGTGCTTGGGAGACGCATGGGTTCGTATGACGTTGCGAATGGTCTGCTGAAGCGCTTCGTCTAGGACTAAGCCCTCACGTAATTGAACAAATAAAACAATGCGTACGTCATCTTGCCACGTTTGGGCAATGACAACGCTGTCGATGATTTCTTCAATTTTTTCTATTTGATGATAAATTTCCGCAGTGCCAATGCGCACGCCGCCTGGATTTAATATCGCATCCGATCGACCGTAAATAATGAGCCCGTGATGTGCGGTTATTTCAGCCCGATCACCATGTGCCCAGATCCCGGGATATTTCTCGAAATAGGCTTGTTGATAACGCTTGTTATGAACATCATTCCAAAAGTAGATCGGCATGGATGGAAATGGCGTTGTGCAGACGAGTTCTCCCGGTTGTTTCAGTAATCGATTGCCACTATCATCAAAAATAGCAACATCCATACCAAGACCTAAACACTGTAATTCGCCGCGGTAGACGGGCAGGGTGGGATTGCCTAAAGCGAAGCATGAAATTATGTCCGTTCCTCCTGAAATCGAGCAAAGCTGCACGTCCGACTTGATGTGTTCGTAAACAAAATCATAGTTTTTCGGTAGCAATGGCGAGCCAGTGGATAAAATGCAGCGTAATGATTGCATTTTAAAGTCGTCCCCTGGATTGGCGCCAGATTTTTCGGCAGCGGAAAGAAATTTCGCACTGGTGCCAAAAACAGAAACGCGCTCCTCATCAATTAATTGAAATAAGCGATTGTGATCCGGGTACATTGGTGCGCCCTCATAGAGCGTTAATGTTCCGCCCAGTGCTAATGTAGAAACCATCCAATTCCACATCATCCATCCACAGGTGGTGTAAAAACACATATTATCCGTCGGATGAATATCGGTGTGCAGGCCGAGCTCTTTAATGTGCTGCAACAACGTACCACCGGCACCATGAACAATACACTTCGGTGCGCCAGTCGTGCCAGAGGAAAACATAATATAGAGGGGGTGATCGAAGGGTAGTGAGGCAAATTCGAGGTGTGTTGATGGTTGCAGAAAGTTGTCCCATAGCGTCATTGATGCCGGGATAGAGGGGGCGCTGTTCATCAAATAGGGACAGACAACCACATGCGTTAAACTTGGAATCAATGTGGTGATTGCTTGCATTTTAGCGAGCGTATCAAATGATTTGCCTTGATATTGATAACCATCACATAAAAATAAGACGCGAGGTTGAATTTGTCCAAATCGATCGACAGCCGCATCGATGCCAAAATCCGGTGAGCATGATGCCCAAATTGCACCGATGGAGGCTGTTGCAAGCATTGCGATAATGCCATAAGCGACATTCGGTAAAATTGCAGCAACTCTATCTCCGCGTGTTACACCGGCGTGTTTTAAACCCGCTGCACAAGCTTGAGCTTGCATGCTTAATTCACGATAGCTATAAACGCGTCGTTCACCGGGTTCATTTATACAGATGAGGGCAGTATGTTCGTCCGTACGTGATAGTAATTGTTGAGCAAAATTAAATGTAGCTCCTTGAAACCAGCGCGCATCCATCATGCGATCATACTGGTTTAATACCTGAGCTGGTTTTGTGTCAAAGTGGATGTTAAAAAAATCACACAGCGCCTGCCAAAATAATGCGGGGTTTTGTACCGACCAGGAGTGTAAGAGTTGATACTCGTCAAATTGCAGACCATGTATGTTTTCTACATAGCGCATGAAGGCCCACAAGCGAGTGGTTTCAGGGTGCGTGGGTTGCCAGACAAGTGTGTTCATTTTTTATTCCTTTCTAGGTAGGACATTTCCATTGCTGCATAGACGTATCTATGGGATAATTTTTTTTTGCATATCTTACACAGGTGAACCAATGGAAGACAATAAACAAAAAGCATTGAATGCCGCTCTCGCGCAAATCGAGCGACAGTTTGGTAAAGGTTCGGTCATGCGTTTAGGCGATGACTCAATCGAGAAAGATATTGATGTTGTTTCAACCGGTTCGTTGGGTTTGGATATTGCGCTCGGTATTGGTGGCTTACCTAAAGGGCGCGTCGTTGAAATTTATGGCCCTGAGTCTTCTGGAAAAACGACGTTAACCCTTCAAGTCATTGCTGAATGTCAGAAAAATGGCGGCGTTGCTGCGTTTGTAGATGCAGAACATGCACTTGACCCTAGTTACGCCCAAAAGTTAGGCGTGAAAGTTGAAGACTTACTGGTCTCTCAACCGGATACGGGTGAGCAGGCGCTTGAAATTGTCGATATGTTGGTGCGTTCGGCGGCTGTTGACGTGATTATTATTGATTCGGTTGCGGCGTTGACACCTAAAGCTGAAATTGAAGGGGATATGGGTGATTCGCATGTTGGCTTGCAAGCACGATTGATGTCACAAGCATTGCGTAAATTAACTGCAAATATTAAACGATCGAATACATTGGTTATTTTTATCAACCAAATTCGAATGAAAATTGGCGTTATGTTTGGTAGCCCTGAAACAACGACGGGTGGTAATGCTCTTAAATTTTACGCATCAGTTCGCCTGGATATTCGCCGCATTGGGTCGATTAAAAAAGGTGAAGAAATTGTCGGGAATGAAACCCGTGTGAAAGTTGTAAAAAATAAAGTAGCGCCGCCGTTCAAAATGGCAGAGTTTGATATTTTATATAACGAAGGGATTTCCCGTGAAAGTGAAATCATTGGTTTGGCGACTCAGCTCGGATTGATTGAGAAATCGGGTGCTTGGTATAGTCATAATCAAGAAAAAATTGGCCAGGGCAAAGAGAATGTTCGGGCTTATTTGAAAGAGCATACTGATTTATCTCAGCTACTGGAGCAAAAAATTAGGGCTGAGTATTTGGTTAAAAAAGCGCCTATGATTCGTACGAATGAGGCGGTAGCTGAATGTATCGATGAATGAAGCGCTCGCTTGCGCTGTCCGCTTGCTGGCAAGGCGTGAGCATGGCCTTGCCGATCTCGCGGATAAATTAGCGCAAAAAGGTTATGTTGACGCGGATATTCAAGACGCGTTAACAACCTGTGAGCGACAAGGCTTGCAGAGTGATGCTCGATTTGCGGAAAGTCTTTGTCGTACTCGTGTTCGGCAAGGTTATGGCCCCATTAGAATTCGCCAAGAATTGCAATCAAAACAGGTTGATCGCAAAATTATTGATGATGCTCTTCATGCTGAGCACGATCATTGGTTCGATCACGCGACCCGAGTATGGGAAAAAAAATACATCCCTTCGGATGATGCATCTTTTGCAGACAAGCAAAAACAAAAGCAATTTTTGCTTTATCGCGGTTTTTCGATGAAAACGATCGCTGAGGTCGTTCGAACGTAGGTTAAATTGATATTCGGTGTGACACCATCCCACGCAACCCACTATGTGATAAATAACTATGAAAAGTTCAGAAATAAGACAACAGTTTTTAGATTTTTTTGCCGCCCGAGGTCATGAGGTTGTTCAATCAAGCTCATTGGTGCCTGGTAATGACCCGACATTATTATTTACGAATGCGGGTATGGTTCCGTTTAAAGACGTATTTCTTGGTCTTGAGTCACGTCCTTACACTCGTGCGACAAGTTCGCAGCGTTGTGTACGGGCGGGAGGAAAACACAATGACCTCGAGAATGTTGGCTACACTGCGCGGCATCATACGTTTTTTGAAATGCTGGGGAATTTTAGTTTTGGCGATTATTTCAAACGAGAAGCTATTGCTTATGCGTGGGAATTTCTAACACAGGTTTTAAAGCTGCCCGTTGAACGTTTATGGGTAACCGTTTATCAAGATGACGATGAGGCAGCTGATATTTGGTTGAAAGAAATTGGGGTATCCAAAGAGCGTTTTTCTCGATGTGGCGATGACGATAATTTTTGGTCGATGGGTGATACCGGCCCATGTGGTCCATGTACTGAGATTTTTTATGATCACGGAGCAGATATTCCCGGTGGTCCTCCAGGCACGCCAGAGGCCGATGGCGATCGCTATATTGAAATCTGGAATTTAGTGTTCATGCAGTATAATCGCGACAAAGAGGGGTGCCTGCATCCATTGCCTAAGCCCTCAGTTGATACGGGCATGGGACTTGAGCGCATTGCCGCAGTGGTTCAAGGAGTACATAATAATTATGAAATTGATAGTTTTCAGCATATTATTCAAGCCTTAGTAAAATTGGTACCAACGGTTGATATCACCAATCCATCACTTAAAGTGATTGCCGATCATATCCGCGCTTGCTCGTTCTTAATTGTGGACGGCGTGGTTCCTAGCAATGAAGGGCGTGGTTACGTATTGCGTCGAATCATTCGACGTGCGGTACGTCATGGCAATAAACTGGGGCTTACGTCACCGTTTTTTTATCAACTGGTCGCACCGCTTATCGATGTGATGGGTGATGCATATCCAGACATCACCGCTAAGCAAGCAATCATCGAACGCGTTTTAACTCAAGAAGAAAATCAGTTTGCACGGACACTTGAGCATGGTCTTGCGTTACTGCATGAACAGATCGCAGGATTGAAAGGCAAAACAATGCCTGCTGATATTGCATTCAAATTATATGACACGTATGGGTTTCCGCTCGATTTAACAGAAGACATTGCACGTGAGCACGGTTTGCACGTTGATATCGATGGGTTTAATCAACTCATGCAGCAGCAGCGTCAAAAATCACAATCAGCGAGTCAATTTTCAGTGGATTATTTTTCAGACTTAACCTTAAGCGATGTTTCAACGTTTCATGGTTACGAGAAAGACCGTTTTAAAAGTCACGTGTCAATTTTGCTCAAGGAAGCATCTGAAGTAAAACAATTAACCCAAGGCGAGCGAGGCGCAATTGTTCTGACCGATTCACCTTTTTATGCCGAAAGCGGTGGGCAAGTTGGAGACCGTGGTCAGTTGGTTGGTCCGAGTGGCGTGTTTCGCGTTGATGATACGCAGACATCAGGAAAAGCAATTGTTCATTACGGTGAAGTCATCGAGGGTGAATTCTTAGCAAAACAAGCCGTTGAAGCACAGGTTGATGCGACACGTCGTGATGCAATTCGGATCAATCATACAGCGACTCATTTGTTACATGCGGCATTGAAACAAATTGTTGGTCCGCACGTTCAGCAGAAGGGGTCCTTAGTTGATGCCGATCGAGCTCGCTTTGATTTCTCCCATCATGAAGCACTAACAGCAGATACGCTAAGACAGCTTGAAGCCGTGGTGAATCAACATATTCGGGCAAATCATGAAGCGGTTACTGTCTTAATGGATATGAATGAAGCGAAGCAATCAGGTGCGGTTGCTTTATTTGGTGAGAAATACAGTGATGTTGTCAGGGTGTTATCGTTGGGTCAATTCTCAAAAGAGCTTTGTGGTGGTACACATGCACGTCGTACTGGCGATATTGGCCTTTTCAAGATCACGGCAGAATATGGCGTTGCCAGCGGTGTTCGACGCATTGAAATAGTGACCGGGGCAATGGCCTTGGAATGGGTTAATCAACAGCTGATGATGCTGGGTGAATTGTCTGTGAAGCTTAAAGCATCACCGGATAAGGCCGTGGAGAAGTTATCGCAATGGATTCTCGATACAAAGCAACAAGAAAAATTATTATCAACGTTACAGCAGAAAGTGGCCGCGCAATCGGGTGACGCGCTGCTCGCGGATATTCAAAAAATGGGTGATGTCAATGTGCTGATTAAACGCATTGATAATCAAAATGCACAAGGTCTTCGAGTGATACTTGATCAATTGAAATCGCGCCTGGAGTCGGCTGTGATTGTGCTGTATACCCTTTCTGAAAATAAACTCAGTGTGATAGCGGCTATAAGTAAGCCTCTCATTGGTCGCGTACCTTCAGCAGCAGACTGTGTAAGGCATCTCTGTGGCAAAGGAGGCGGTCGTGATGACATGGCTCAAGGCGGCGGCGATGCTCCTGCGGATTTGGACGTCAGACTAAGTCAATTGCGTGACTTAATTCACTCGTCAGTCTGAACGAACAACGCCTCTATACCCATTGGAAGTGAAGATACTGTTTTTTGGGCGACTCGATTTTTTTGTCCATTGCCTTTAAAAAAATGCGTAATAACCAGCCCTATTGCAAATCTTTTTAAAGGCAATGGGCGGAAAAAGCGATAGACCAAATCCAGTATCTTCATTTGTCGCAATGGATGGGCGCCAAGCCGCACTAAATTCCGGGACAAAATCACAGATGCCATCCAAAAAATGCGGATCCGAGTTTACACAAATTAAGATTGACAACGTCCCCTGAACCAGTGAATATTTCAAATGAATGGAATAATTCACTACACGGTTAGGAACGTGGCCGAAATAACGTCCGGCCACATTTTTTAGGGAGCGACATGTCAAAAATAATCCATCTAAACACGCTTATGTTAGTAGCATTCGCTGGTAGTTATGCTAACTTGCACGCAGCGAGTGTGCCTAGTTCAGGCACTACAGTGAATCAACCCACTTCATTTGTTGGTGTGACCCCAACCTTGCGATATTCACGGTCAATTACCGATCGTTTAGCCGCGTCTTTTTTAGGCGAAGCAGGGCCCAGGAATTTTCGCGCGAATGGAACGGTCGGCTGGGATCTTCAAGAAAATCAGCGAATAAAATTCTCCGGTGAATTTTTAAACCAAGACATTGAGTATGCTTTTTATAGTGGCAAGGTTCGAGAGTGGGTTCACCAAGGTGCTATTGGTGGATACTACCAATATGATTTACATCAATACGATTGGAATCAATATAATTTTTTCCCTGAACTCACATTACAGGGTGGTTACTCCCATGCTCCCAACAAACGCCTGAGCTCAAAAGATGTGGTTTTTACAACGGCAACGAATGGCCCTGAAACGTTTACATTTTCGAGAGGTATTGCTGGATCAAATGCGTGGTATTTGGCTCCAGGAGTGAATGTGCATCCGTGGCAAGGGAGTAAAGCGGGAGTCGAACTCAATTATGATAATGTTCATTATACGACACAATATATTTCAAGTGATAACGCGAAGGGAGTCGGTGCTACCTTTCGATTTAATCAAGCGTTCAAATTGAACACAACACTTGATTTGATTGCAGGCATTCGTGCGCCATTTAATGACTATCAAGCCGTATTGATGTACGCGCCTACGAGGATGCCGGACTGGGCGTTTGGATTGGATGGGGCTTATGTCGATGGGAAACATAATTTACCGAATACGTATAACGTAGGTGTTCGTGTTCATTATACCATGAAGGACAACACAAGCAGTGCTGTGCCCAGTGTTTCGGCTTTGGCGGATAGCCCGTCAACACCATTGGTTGATTGGGTTTCAGAACCGGCTATTTATATACCGCAAGTGTTGGCGGTGGTTGACCCGCAAGTGGTCTCTCGTTGCATCGCTCGAGTGGGACGAATCAACGGTCCAATTATTGTGGAAAATGGCCCGCCTCCAGGGAAGACTACTCTCGTTCCTACCGCATCGGCATTTGCCTCATCAGAAGCTTTAGTTTACTCCTATACTACAACGGGTAATCTTCGGGCGAATACTGTTTCCATCGACTCGTCGACTGGAGTCGTGAGTATTTTTACCCCTCCAACGGGTGCATCGACAGATTTTAGGGTTTATGTTACTGCGACTAATGCATGTGGCTCAGTATCAACTTCGTTTCTAGTTCGTGTGCTTGGGTCAATTTGATAAGAAACGTGACCGGAAGTTATTCCGGTTGCGTTTCATGCTTGTTTGTGGCCTTCTCAAGAAAATCATATCGTGCCATTTGGTAGGTATTTGAAAAGTTGTCTTGGGCAACAACCGCTTGATTATTAATTGCCTCGAGTGATTCGGAGTGCTTAAGAATACCGGTTTTGAATTGCCATCCTGCGGGGAGTGTTAATTGACTTCCCAATTGAGCCAAGGACGCTTCGGTTTGAGGCTGCTCTTGGACGCTGTAGGACTGCATGATGAATACCTTGCCTTTTGGATTAATGAGCTCATAAACAGGTTGACCGGCTTGGTAGATCCAAGTGGTTTGACGATTGACATTCCTTTCTTGATACGGCGTGTTGGGCTTCAGTAAATCAAATACACTAAAGTGCAATATGCCAGCTTCTCGCATGGGTAGGCCAGACAGTGTTTTGATGGCGGGGTTGATTAACGCTGTTTTTTTAAATCCATCAATCACCCAATGTCGAGGTCCATTGAGTTTTACAAACGAAGCCCCCGTTTCTTGTTTGACCTCATCTACGGTAATTTTATTCCACAATGCCGCAGGGCAATCGTTTAATCCCCATGTGTTGTATACGGCATAGTTGGTGAGTGATTGGGATGCAATAATTTCACAATATCGTTGTCCACGAAGATTCATTCTTTCTGCTGCCTGAGATCCAATCGGAAAGGCTGATAAAAAAAGATAAAACATAACGTGGCTATGGCGTTTATTAATGAAAATCCGTTTCATGATAGCTCCTGTGGTTATATACCCATCGGATAACCCGTATCCTCAGTTCCAATGGGAATAGTTCTAGTCTAGCAGGTGTTTTTCGATTTTGGATAGTCTGTCATTCGTTCGGTGGGTATAATCTTACATACGTTGATTCTCATGAAAGAATAATTGATACTGTAAAGAGTCACTTGATTATTCAACAGGAGAGGAGTGTGGATACTGTAGTGGAATGCGGGGAAATCACTCAGCAACAGCAGGATGCAATGATTAAAGAGCACGCGGTATTGGTTAAACGTATTGCCTATCATCTACTCGGTCGATTACCACGGTCAATTCTCTTGGATGATTTGATGCAGGCGGGGATGTTAGGTTTACTTGAGGCGGTTCGGCATTATGATGAAACAAAAGGAGCGGCTTTTGAGACGTATGCCAGTATTCGTATCCGTGGGTATATGTTGGATGAAGTGCGGCGCAATGATTGGGTTCCTCGGTCGGTCTATCGTAATTCACGATTGATTTCTTCTGCAGTGAAATTGGTTGAAAATCGATTAGGACGTGATGCAAAAGACAATGAGGTTGCTCTGGAGCTTGGAATCAATCTTGAAGAATATCACGGTATGCTGAATGACTCAGCGAGCGCTCATCTTTATGGTTTTGATGATTTGGGTGTGACGGATGATGTATTAACCGATGAAAATCAAGGTTTATCCAGTGAGCCTCATGTGAATGCGTTACGTGAAGACATGAAAAATCGGCTTTCTGAGGTGATTGATAGCCTTCCACAAAAAGAGCGTCTTGTTTTGTCACTTTATTATGAGCAAGATCTTAATCTAAAAGAAATCGGCGACGTGATCGGTGTTAGCGAATCACGTGTTTCTCAAATACATAGCCAGGCAACCCATCGGATTAAATCACGTTTGGTGGAGTGAGGTTTAAAACAACACCACCGCTGCTTGAAAACGTCATGCGTAGGCTCTGGCCATGTCAACACTTTCCCTGTAAAATACAGACATTTAATGATATAGGAATCCTCATGTTGGAAGTGAATCATATTGCCCTCAGCCTATCTGATCTACAACAACGCGTTGCGGCACTTCGGGGGTATCTTTGACTTTGATAGCAAATACGAGCGTTTGGAAGAGGTTGTTCGTGAGCTAGAAGATTCTGCCGTTTGGGACAAGCCTGAAATTGCACAGGCACTTGGCCGTGAGCGAGCACAGTTGGAGTACGTGGTTCATCAATTACAGCAATTGACGCAATCGATAGATGATTTAATCGAGTTGTTTGCTATGGCGCGTGAAGAAGAGGACGAAAGTACCATTCACGATGTGTTTAATGAATTACAAAAAATAGAAAAACAGGTTGCGCTTCTTGAGTTTCAGCGTATGTTCTCGGGAAAAATGGACAAGTCCAATGCCTTTTTGGATATTCAATCGGGTTCGGGTGGCACCGAAGCACAAGATTGGGCTGAAATGATTCTACGAATGTATTTGCGCTGGGGTGAGCAGCACGGCTTTGTCACGGAGTTGGTAGAGTGTTCGGCTGGTGACGTTGCAGGGATAAAAAGTGCGACGATTCATTTTACCGGGCCTTATGCTTACGGATGGTTGAGAACTGAAACGGGAGTTCATCGACTTGTGCGTAAATCACCTTTCGACTCTGGCAATCGGCGTCATACGTCGTTTGCATCCGTATTTGCATCACCTGAAGTGGACGATGATATTGAGATAGAAATCAATCCGGCCGATTTGCGTATTGATACCTATCGCGCGTCGGGAGCGGGTGGCCAGCACGTTAACCGAACCGATTCGGCCGTTCGCCTGACTCATTTACCGACGAATACCGTCGTACAATGTCAAACCGATCGTAGTCAGCATAAAAATAAAGATCAAGCCATGAAGCAGTTGCGAGCAAAATTGTATGAGCTTGAAATGCAAAAGAAAAATGCTGAGCAACAAGCACTCGAAGCGACGAAATCTGATATTGGTTGGGGTTCACAGATTCGGTCGTATGTTTTAGACCAATCGCGTATCAAAGATTTGCGTACCGGTGTTGAAACCAGTAATACACAGGCCGTTTTAGACGGTTCCCTTGATCAATTTATCGAAGCGAGTTTAAAAGCAGGAGTGGAAGGCGCATGATTGAAGAAAATATAATATTAGACGAAGGTGACGTGCTTGAAGTGCGTAAACAAAAATTATCTGAACTTCGTGCGGGTGGATTTAATTTTCCAAATCAATTTCGTCGTGAGCATCTAGCCGATGATTTAATGAATCAATATGGTACATGTTCTAAAGATGAGTTGGCTGAAAAACATATCAATGTTGTGGTTGCTGGTCGCATTGTGTTGCGCCGCATTATGGGAAAAGCAAGTTTTTTTCATATTCAAGACAGTTCCGGCCGTGCTCAGGTGTATATCCGTCAAAATGACTTACCTGAAGTGTATGAGCAGTTTAAACACTGGGATTTAGGCGATATAGTCGGAGTGCGTGGCGAGTTATTTATTACCAAAACGGGTGAGTTAACGATACACGCTGAAAGCGTCGAGTTGCTTACTAAATCCTTGCGTCCTTTGCCAGACAAATTTCACGGCTTGGCTGACCAGGAAATGTGTTATCGCAAGCGCTATGTTGATTTAATTGCCAATGAAGACACGCGCGCAACCTTTATTCTGCGTTCGCGCTTGATTCGGGCCGTTCGGCAATACATGGATAGCCATCAATTTTTAGAAGTTGAAACACCGATGCTGCATCCTATTCCCGGGGGTGCTGTGGCACGTCCTTTTGTGACCCATCACAATACGTTGGATATGCAAATGTACTTGCGTATTGCACCAGAGCTTTATTTGAAGCGCTTGGTTGTGGGTGGATTTGAGCGAGTGTATGAAATCAATCGCAATTTTCGCAATGAAGGCATTTCGACGCGGCATAATCCTGAGTTTACGATGGTAGAATTTTATCAAGCGTATGCTGATTATCGCGATATGATGGATTTTACAGAGAAGTTGTTGCGTTATGTGTGTGATGAAGTTGTGGGTAGTCGGTCAGTGACGTATCAAGGCCAGAATATTGATTTTGACACTCCATTTGCACGATTAACGATTAAAGAATCGATTTTAAAATACAATCCTCACATTACTCTCGAACAATTAGCAACCGTTGCCGCTTGTCGAGACGTTTTAAAAAGTTTAAATCTTGCTTACAACGACACCGATGGGTTAGGCAAATTGCATATGGTGTTATTTGATGAAACCGTTGAGCATAAACTTTTTCAGCCGACGTTTATTTTGGAATATCCAACGGAAGTATCACCGTTAGCACGTCGTAGTAATAACGATCCGGATGTGACCGATCGGTTTGAGTTTTTTATTGCTGGACGCGAGATTGCAAATGGCTTTTCTGAGCTGAACGACGCTGAAGATCAAGCGGCACGTTTTCATAAGCAAGTAGAAGATAAAGACGCTGGCGATTTGGAAGCGATGCATTTTGATAGTGATTACATCGAAGCATTAGAATACGGCATGCCGCCGACGGCGGGTGAAGGCATTGGAATCGATCGATTGGTGATGTTATTTACCAATTCCATGTCAATCCGCGATGTCATTTTGTTTCCACAATTGCGCCAGTAAAAATTGTAAATCGATAGCAGTTCCCGCCCACATCGTCGATGTGGGCGAATTACGGTGAAGATACTGGTAAGGACGTTATTCCTGCCACGCTCCTAACTGACTTAACAATGCACTGGATCCAAAACGCAACGTCGTTTGGTTTATAAACGTGTTTCCCATGACCTCGTTTACACGACTAAGAAATGCATCAACGTTCTTAATGGACACGCCACCTGATATTTTCAAACCACAAACCAGGCCGCCGGCTTGTTTATGTTTAGAGAGCATATCAAGCATGACGTTGACCGCTTCTATCGAAGCTCCTTTGTCTTTGATTTTTCCGGTCGATGTCTTCACAAAAGCCGCCTCGATATCACATACAATTTCAGTCGCTGCACGCACTTCATCTAATGTTAAAACACCACTTTCAATAATAACCTTAAGGAGAACATTTTTAGGAAGTAAATTTTTACATCTCTGCAGAAAATCGCTGATTTCACCCACTCGACCTTCGTGTAATTTTTTGTATGGCATCACGATATCAATTTCGTTAGCGCCCGCTGCAAGACTGAATTGAATAGACTCTGAAACCGATTCGATGGATTCGTCGCCTGATGGGAAGTTGACAACAGTGGCAACGGGGATGGTGAGTCCTCTTTTTGCAAGCTCTTGTTTTGTAAACGCAACATAGTGTGGATGTACGCACAATGCAGCCACAGTACCCAATTCACTTGATGCAGATTCACACAGTTTTACTATCTCTGCTTCATCTTTCTCATGATTGAATGTATCGGGTAGGTAGGTTAAATCGATCAATGGAATGATTGTTGTTTTCAGCATAATGAGGATTCCCTACAGCGTTAAAAAAATCGATGCATTAATGGGTGTGAAAATTGCCTGCCTTATCCGGTTGATAATTTCGTCATTGCGAGGAACGAAGCAATCCAGTGTTCGAAGCACTGTTCTCTGGGTTGCTTCGTTCCTCGCAATGACAATGATGTGACAACCGGATAGGCAGGGAAAATTGGCATGCTACAATATTGTATTTCAAATAGCCAGTTACATTATTTCTAATCGTTGTATTTTGAATTATCCCATTTGATGATGGGGCAGCTTGCCATTATGGACGAATACGATCGTATCTTGAAAAAAAAGTGCTCCTATCGGCCCGTTGGACTTGATGATTGCGGCACACGCGCAGTGCATCAATGTGACATTGGTCACCAATAATGTAAAAGAATTTGAGCGAGTCCCAAATTTGATAATAGAGGATTGGGTGTCTTTTTCGCCTTGAATTTTCATTTTTCGCCCCCACTTATTCTTATACAGACTTAACCGAGGATTTATTTTGGAACAATATCGCGGTACAACCATTCTTTCCGTGCGTCGTGGAAATAAAGTGGTCATTGGGGGAGATGGGCAGGTGACGCTCGGTAATACGGTGATGAAAGGCAATGCGCGGAAAGTTCGTCGGCTTTATAAAGATAAAGTGATCGCTGGTTTTGCCGGTGGGACTGCGGATGCATTTACCTTGTTTGAACGGTTTGAGAAAAAGTTAGATGCGCATCAAGGTCATTTAGTGCGTGCGGCGGTGGAGCTCGCGAAAGACTGGCGAACGGATCGAATATTGCGCCGTTTAGAAGCATTGATCGCGGTTGCGGATAGTAAAGTGTCCTTGATTATTACCGGTAATGGTGATGTCATAGAGCCCGAAGAAGGCTTAATTGCGATTGGTTCAGGTGGGCCGTTTGCTCAATCTGCAGCGAAGGCTTTACTACGAAGTACGACACTATCGGCAAAAGAGATTGTCACGCAAGGGTTAACCATTGCGAGCGAGATCTGTATTTATACGAATCATAATTTTACTATTGAAGAATTGGATAGCGACTGTGAGTAATCAATTGACTGTTGGAAATAAAATGACCATGACGCCTCGTGAAATCGTTGCGGAGTTGGATAAACACATTATTGGGCAAGGTGATGCGAAACGTGCCGTTGCGATTGCGTTACGGAATCGTTGGCGGCGAATGCAGATTAAAGATCCCGTATTGCGCAATGAAATCATGCCTAAAAATATTTTGATGATTGGGCCAACCGGTGTGGGTAAAACTGAAATATCGCGACGATTGGCAAAGCTCGCTGATGCGCCATTTATTAAGGTCGAAGCGACAAAATTCACTGAAATTGGTTATGTAGGCCGTGATGTTGACTCGATCATCCGTGACTTAGCCGATACTGCGATTAAGCAGGAGCGCGAATGGGCGATGAGCAAAGTCAAAGTTCGAGCCGAAGATGCCGCGGAAGAGCGCATTCTTGATGTCCTTCTGCCTCAAGCTCGCGGTACTGAATCCGCTCCTGAAAAAGATTCTAAAACGCGTCAAACGTTTCGCAAACAATTGCGAGAAGGATCGCTGGATGATCATGAGATTGAAATTGATCTGGCTACTGCACCAATCGGTGTTGAAATTATGGCGCCTCCCGGTATGGAGGAAATGACCAGCCAATTACAAACCATGTTTCAACAAATCGGGACGGATAAAACTAAAACGCGTAAATTACCGATTGCTAAAGCTCGAAAGATCCTGATTGAAGAAGAAGCGGCTAAACTGATTAACGAAGATGACATTAAAACACGTGCTATTGAAAATGTTGAACAAAATGGGATCGTGTTTATTGATGAAATTGATAAAGTTGCTAAGCGATCAGAGCATGGCGGTGATGTTTCTCGTGAAGGGGTTCAGCGCGATTTATTACCGCTTATTGAAGGCACCACGGTTTCAACAAAATACGGCATGGTGAATAGCGATCATATCTTGTTTATTGCTTCGGGTGCGTTTCATGTATCAAAGCCCTCTGATTTAATCGCTGAACTTCAAGGTCGACTGCCGATTCGTGTTGAGCTTGGAGCGCTTACTGCTGAAGATTTCGTGCGTATTTTAACCGAGCCGAGTGCATCATTGACGGAGCAGTATTCAGCGTTGATGGCGACTGAAGGGTTGACGCTTACGTTTGGCGAGACTGGGATTCGTCGTATTGCTGAGGTGGCTTGGCAAGTAAACGAACGCACAGAAAACATTGGTGCTCGACGTTTATATACTGTAATGGAACGTTTGCTTGAAGTGGTATCGTTTGATGCTACAGATAAGTCGGGCGAAACGGTTCATGTGGATGCTGCATATGTTCAAACTCATTTAGGCAAACTGGTCATGGATGAGGATTTGATGCGGTACATTTTGTAATGTAATTGCTTCGCCTTCGGTTCACAATGACGGGGGCGAGCAGTTACTTGTAATCAATTTGGTTGAATCTTATGTCCGCAATAGAAATACAACAGCTACGTAAAACGTATGCGAATGGCATTGAGGCGGTGAAGGGGATTGATCTCACGGTCGAGCCTGGTGATTTTTTTGCGCTACTGGGCGCGAATGGTGCGGGGAAGTCAACGACCATTGGATTACTCGCGTCATTGCTTATCAAAACAGCCGGGGTGATTCGTATTCATGGGTATGATTTAGATCAGCAGACCGAGCGAGCCAAGGCTTGTTTAGGTCTTGTGCCTCAAGAATTGAACCTGAATGTGTTTGAAACGTGCGATCAAATTTTACTAAATCAAGCAGGGTACTACGGTATTTCACGCTCTGCAGCGCGTCCACGCGTTGATGCATTGCTCGAGCAACTAGGGCTGATGAGTAAACGCGATAGTATTGTTCGTCATCTATCAGGAGGCATGAAGCGTCGCTTGATGATTGCCCGCGCATTGGTGCACCGGCCGAAAGTATTGATACTTGATGAACCCACCGCTGGCGTGGATGTTGAAATTCGCCGTACGATGTGGGACTTTCTTCGTCGAACCAATGAGGAAGGCACAACGATTATTTTAACGACCCATTATCTTGAAGAGGCTGAGCAGCTTTGTAAAAACATAGCGATTATTGATAAAGGCCTTATCGTTAAAAAAACATCAATGAAGCAATTATTGCAGTCGTTGCACCATCAAACGTTTGTATTTGATACTTTGAAACCTATCGAGGTATTACCAACAATCGAATCCCTTCATTTTGAAAAAGTGGACGCGAATACCTTTGAATTACGCGTGAGTAATGAGCTGTCATTGAACGATGTTTTTTCCATTTTGGATAAACACCAACTTCAGATTCAGAGTATGCGTAATAAAACTAACCGCTTGGAAGAGCTTTTTATGGATCTGATCAATCATGATGAATAGTCCACAACTGATTGGGTTATATACTATTTTACGTCGTGAAATTATGCGGATGTTTCGTATTTCAAGCCAGGTTTTTTTACCGCCGGTGATTCAAACACTGCTGTATTTTTTAATTTTTGGATCGGTGGTGGGCAGCCACATGGGATTAGTGCAGGGTGTGAGTTATATGTTTTTTATTGCACCCGGCCTTATCTTGATGACGGTTATTACAAATGCTTATTCTAATGTGTGTACATCGTTGTTCAATGTTCGTTTTCAACGAAGTATTGAAGAAGTGTTGATTAGCCCCATGCACTATAGTTTGATTTTAATTGGTTATACCCTAGGAGGGGTGATCCGTGGATTGATTGTCGCTTGCCTCGTGTTTGGCGTTTCGTCGTTTTTTTTAAGTTTTGATTTACATCGCTTACCAATGACGCTATTGGTTGTGTTACTGGTTTCGGCTTTATTTTCATTGGCTGGATTTTTGAATGGCATGTTGGCGCGTAATTTTGATGATGTGGCTCTTGTTCCGACGTTTATTCTAACCCCCTTGACCTATCTGGGGGGTGTATTTTACGCAACCAGTATGCTTGCACCGTTTTGGCAAAAATTTACTTTGGTTAACCCGATTTACTACATGGTGAACGCAATGCGCCATGCCATGATTGGTAACCAAGAGGTGAATATGTCTCTTGCAATGATCATTATTGTGTTGATGCTGGTGTGTTTGGTATTTGTTAATTTGAGGCTATTGAAAAAAGGTATTGGATTGAGGGAATGACGTTGATCGTGCGAAGTAAAGGTAAACGTTGATGTAATAGCGTCAACTTAAGCGTTCACGGAGAATTATAAATTTCGTCGTTTCCGATGGGTATATACCCATTGGAAGTGAAGATACTGGTTTTTGGGCGACTCGATTTTTTTGTCCATTGCCTCTAAAAAGATGCGTAATAGCCAGCCCTATTGCAAATCTTTTTAGAGGCAATGGGCGGAAAAAGCGATAGACCAAATCCAGTATTTTCATTTCCGATGGGTATATATCAACCCTGCGGACTAGGCGTCGGTGAATTGACTTGAACAAGGGTTGGCTCATTTGCGGACGTCGCCGCAGGGAAAAATCTCAACCGCAGATTCTCAACGCACACTCCCATTACACCGCTCACCCGACGTAATGGCACAGCCATTCCTGGCGTAGATCCGGTGACAGTCGCCAATATTGCTTCTGACACTCTAAGATACATTGAACCTGGCATACGAGCGAACATAGCGCCGCTGCTGTTGAATATTGCTCCTAAAGTTCCCATTGCTGCTATCCATGTCAAGAAAAAAGCAATGAAAGTATATCGATCCGTTTTAACATTAAGGCCGCTCGATGGATCAGCAAAAGTAAGCTCTCGTATCCCTTTGTAATTCGACATGCCTATGATGGGCATGATACCAAAAGCAGCTAATACTCCGACGACATTCCCTAAAGCCGATGCAATATTAGTTTCTAAACCCATTGCCTCTGCAACGGACTGGCCCATTGAATACGATGCATCAGTGATGGATGCAGCAAAAATCAGGCAGCTGAACAATGCGACACTTACTCTCAATAATTCAGCATAGTGTCTTTTATCTATTGCGCCACCTATTAATGTCTTGAATTGGATCATAAAAGCAGGAAATTTTTCCGCAGTATCGGTTAACACACCTACTCGAACGACATAGTTGAGAATACCAATAATCTTTCCAGCATTTTCACTAAATTCTAACTCTCTCGCACCGGTATTTCCTGCCGTATAATAAGATGATGCTGCAAAAATAGCTAAAAACGAAGTTGCTATTTTGGGCAGCGTATTAATATATAAAGAGAAAAATCCTAATTTATTGTAGAGAAATAAGCTATATACTACAGTTGAGGTCGCGCTTAAAAAATAAACCAAATTATTCACCTCAGCGCTATCACTTCCAATAAGAATCTTTAAATTTTTTCCACCGGCTGTGGGGACAGTAAAATATAATAAACCACTGGTGCTGGTAAATATAATTTTAGCAACTGTTCTTGATGTTGATGGTTCTGCACTAGCTACATCGTTTGGTGGCATACTTTTTCCAATAGTCTTCAGATGAAAGAATCGAAGTAAGCGTTCACGTAATGGCATCAACTTAAGCGTTGACAACGGATGTTATTTGCTTCAAATCGAAGAGGAAACTGTCGTCGCTGCGCTCGTAACGACGAAATTTACATACTCTCGTGAACGTTTACGAATCGAATATTGATGCATTATATAGCATTATTTAATCAAGTCCTAATAGTGGATTTTATCGTTGTTCATTTGAGGTTATTGAATAGGGGGAGGATTGTGCGAAAAAAGGTAGCCCGGGTGCAACGCACTGGAACCCGGCGATGAGTACAATCCCCGGGTTTCGCTACGCTTCACCCGGGCTACGATACTTAACTTACGATGGTTGTACCATGAAAGGAGTTGAATTAACAGGATTATTTAACACGCAATCAGAATTAAAATCAACCATCTCCCAGCCAGGTTGTTTTTTCAGTTCTGTTGAAATGATTTCACGTAATGCATCATTTGTTTTCATTCGGTTCCAGCGAATGGTGCTGGGGCATGCTTGAATAAATTGATCCAAACAGTTGAGGCATTCGACTATCGTGCTTTCTTCAACATCAGCTAATTGTTTGACTTGTAAAAAGTCAAGAATCGCTTTTCCAAGAAGATGTTTTGCTTGATCTTCTGGTTTCGGTGAAACTGCTGCGATAGCAATCAATTCAAGCAATATGGCTCCTTTATTGACATTTGCTAGAAATGATACGACATTCATTGGCTTTGTACTTGGACGTTGGGCTGCTGATATTTGTGCCATTGTTGAAGGTTCGGCAGAATACGCGGCAACGTTTTTAATGAAGCCAGTTGAATTCTCTATCAGAGGATCCACTGTATAAGGCAAGAATCTGCCCACGATGAGGCGGTTGCGGTCGTTGGCTTTTTGTTCTTGTACCTTGGTATTTACTGCATTTACTACAGAGGTCATGATGGTGGTTACTTGCTGGTTAAAAACTACCCACTCTGGATGATTTTTAATTTTAAGTGATATGAGTTCGATTACCGTTGAGTCCGGAACGCCTTCAAACCAAATGGGAGGGTTCGATGTTTTGCTGAGGGTCTTGATGAATTGAGCCAAGCAACGCAAGTGCGTTACAACATCCTCAGACGGTATATCAGAAAGCGTCTTAACCTGAAATAAATCAAGAAGTTGTCTCCCAATATGACATTCTGAGTGAACGCTGGATTCGCTTGAGTGAGTTTTTGTTATATCAATCAATTGAAACAATAGCGCACTGATAATGACTTGGCCCAGAAAAGATTCGCTATTTTTGTTCTTAAATTTAGAATCCATGGATGAATAAGTATGGCTTACTAATTCAACCTGTCGAGCAACCCGTGAGATAAATTCAACCGCTTCAGTCTGTGCGTTGTTAAGCACAACAAGGGGTGCGTCTTTTTGAGGGGTCACTATGTTCTGAGCGGTTTCAACCAGTTCAGTTAATGTTAATTGAGGTAACAGCATAATACTCTCCATGAGTTATGAAAAATTGGCGCATCAATGTATACCGTTTACACTGCAGTTTGTAAATACAATCTTGCAATACGCCGTTTTCCCACTTCGATAAGATAGGCACAATTCAACGAGAGGACTAAATTTGCATCCGATATTTTTTCGCCATCAATTTTAACCGCGCCTTGTTGAACCATTCGAATAGAGTCCGACGTACTTTGTGTTAATCCGGCTTGTTTTAACAATTGAGCCAGAGTGGTCGTGGATGTGCATTCGATGGTTTGTAGCTCGAGAGAATCGGGTACCTGCTTTTTTTGAAATCGATCAATAAATGCAGTATGTGCTATTTCTGCCTGCGATTCATCATGAAATCGTGCAACGATTTCTTTTGCAAAATCAATTTTAACATCGCGTGGATTCATCCCTTCTGACACGTGCTTTTTTATGGCATTGATCTCAGTGAGTGGCTTAAAGCTGAGTAATTCAATATAACGCCACATCAGTTCGTCAGAAATGGACATTAACTTGCCGAACATCACGTCAGCGGGTTCGTTAATTCCTACATAATTATCGAGTGATTTGGACATTTTTTTGATGCCGTCTAATCCTTCGATTAGAGGCGTCATCATGATGACTTGGGGTTCAAGACCGGCGTGCTTTTGTAATTCACGTCCCATCAGTAAATTAAATTTCTGGTCGCGCCCGCCAAGCTCGATGTCTGCTTTGAGTTCGACTGAGTCATATCCTTGAATGAGCGGGTATAGAAACTCATGAATCGCGATGGGCTGTCCTGATGTATAACGCTTATCAAAATCATCGCGCTCAAGCATACGAGCGACGGTGTGCGTTCCTGCCAATCGAATCAGATCGGCTGCATTCATTTTATCCCACCATTGTGAATTAAATGTGACAGTGGTTTTTGCGGGGTCAAGTATTTTAAATACTTGGTCTTGATAGGTTTTTGCGTTTTCAATGACGGATTCTTTGCTGAGTGGCTGGCGAGTAGCGCTTTTACCTGTTGGGTCGCCAATCATTGCAGTAAAGTCACCGATTAAAAAAATAATTTCATGTCCTAATTGTTGAAATTGGCGTAATTTATTAAAAACAACCGTGTGTCCTAAATGTAGGTCGGGTGCTGTTGGATCAAATCCTGCTTTAATCTTTAATGGCTTGTTTTTCAGTAATTTTTTTTCAAGTTCGTGCTCGGGTAACACCTCATCACATCCGCGCAGTAAGTCCATGTAGATTGCTTTTTCATTATTCATCGTTGTAAACCTTTGGTTGAAATGATTGACCTATTTTATCACAAGAGGTATCTTAGTTGGGAATAAACGATCATGCTATACCCCATATTGCAAATAAGGTTTAATATGCATCAACAACGATATTCTTCTGCTCCTCCTGCTAAACCGTCCAAAATACTGATCCTAGTGGCATTGATTATTACGGTTTTGTTGCCTTATTGCTTGGTCAAAACCTACCTTGGTAAAAAAAAGAACACGGATGAGCAAGAGACAATCACATTACCTCAGGCGAACATACAACCACCCGCCAAGACGTTAACAGTAAAGGAATCTCCAGCAAAGAAAGTTCCTGCAAAGGCACCTCCTGCAAAGGCACTTCCTGCAAAGGCACCTCCTGTTGAAAATGATTGGGTGAATTTAAAAACTCAGCCAGGTGACACGTTGTCATCGATATTTAAACGCCAAGGTTTGAGTGTGCAAACGTTACATTCCATTATTCAAGATAAAAAATATACGGCCCTATTAACTCGGATTAAGCCGAATCAGTCGTTGGAGCTCTTGATTAAAAAGAACGTATTGGAACGAATGATTCTTCAGGTTAATCGCATGCAAACGCTTGAAATTTCGCGTGTTAAAGGCAATTATCAAGCAAAATTAAGTTCGCAAAAAATGGAAGTTCGCGATAAATATTTTACGGCAACGGTTCAATATTCGCTCTACAGTACGGCCAAACGGCACAATATCCCTTATAAATTGATTCAGCAAATGACCGATATCTTTAAACAAGAAATTAATTTTGCAAAAGATATTCGAGGCGGTGATCGGTTTAGCATTATTTATAAAGCCAGTTATATTGATAATACGATGATGAGTACAGGCGAGATTATCGCCGTGACTTATACAAACCGTGGTGTAACGCATCAAGCTTTCCGGCACGTCAATACGGCCGGCGAAGTTGATTATTTCACTCCGGAAGGGAAAAGTATGAAGCCCGGATTTTCCCGTTATCCTGTGAAATTTAGCCGGATTAATTCACCGTTTAGTTTATCAAGAATGCATCCTATCCTTCATTATAATCGTCCGCACCGTGGGATTGATTTAGCAGCACCAATGGGGACGCCTGTTTATGCAACGGGGGATGGCCGTGTGGCGATGATGGGGTATGAAAATGGTTATGGGAATGTGATTAAAATCACACACCACAATACATTGTATACATCGGTTTATGCGCATTTGCTTAAATTTCAAAAAGGTCTTTTTCGCGGTGGTTATGTGAAGCGAGGTCAATTGATAGGGTTTGTTGGAAAAAGTGGTTTGGCCTCAGGACCTCATTGTCATTATGAACTGCATGTGAATCATCAACCCAGAAATCCAAGAACAGTCGCTTTACCCAGCGCGTTGCCCGTTCCATCAAGAGATCTTGCATCATTTAAAGCACATGCGGATAAATTGATAGAACATTTGAAGTTATTCGAAGAAGCACATCTCGCGCCGAAGAAAAATCATAATCATGCAGTGGGATAATTATCCAATATTATGAAAACAAATATTGACACACATAAACCCCTACAATGATTCCCGTTACATCAGCAATCAATCCTGCCCATACTGCATGACGTGTTCTTGAGACTCCGACCGATCCAAAATACACCGCAATGACATAAAAGGTTGTTTCAGTGCTTCCCATAATGGTTGCGGCCATTTTTGATATCAAGGAATCGCCACCATTATCATGAATCAACTCAGCCATTACTCCTGTTGCTGCGCTGCCTGAAAAAGGACGGATGAGTGCTAATGGCAGTAGTTCTGCGGGGATGCCGATGGCTGATAATAAAGGGGAGAGTACGGCATATAACAATTCAAAAAAACCTGAAGCACGTAGCATTGCAATTGCAACCATCATGGCTATCAGGTAAGGGATGATACTGATGCTTGTTTCAAATCCTTTTTTAGCTCCTGTAACAAATGACGTAAAGACATCAATTTTTTTAGTGGCAGCAAATAAGGGAATTCCGACAATAAAAGACAGTAAGATTGAATTGGAAATTGTTTGAGCAACATGAATCATGATTGCACTTCTTCTGGAATTCGATAGCGCGGTAATTTTTCAAGCAGTTTTACTGCAATGATTGCGACAATCGTTGATATGCTCGTTGCGATGAGTGTACTCGCAATAACACTCGTTGGATCCGAGCTGCCGTTGGCGGCTAAAAAGGCGATGGCAGTGGCTGGAATTAATTGGACGCTCGACGTGTTAATGGCTAAAAACGTGCACATGGCATTGCTTGCTTGGTTCACATGAGGATTTAAGCGTTGTAATTCTTTCATGGCCGCGATCCCAAAAGGAGTGGCGGCATTGGCAAGACCTAGCATATTGGCTGAAAGATTCAAAATCATTGCGCCCATTGCAGGATGCTCAACAGGAATATCCGGGAAAAGTCGTGTCATGATGGGGCGAAGCGCACGTGCTAAATGATTCATCAAGCCCGATTCAGAAGCAATATTCATGATCCCGAGCCATAATGCCATGATGCCCGAAAGTCCAAGTGCTAGCTCAAAAGCGACCTTGGCGGAACTTGTTACGGCGATCACAACGTCATTGAGGTGGCCTTGAATGAGACCAACGATGACGGCTAGGCACATCATGCCTAGCCAAATGATGTTGAGCATGAAGACTCCTTTGTTTAAATAATATAATTAAATAATATAATACGTTCCCATCGCCATTGTATGATTAAACGGCAACTGATAATACTCAATGTCCATATTTGCAGAATAATTTCGAACGAGGAATGCGAAAATTTTCTCTTGCCAGAAAAAATGAAATGTTTGTTGCTTGCGAGAAGCGACTACATTGGGTATTTCAACTAAATACGTCAAACGCTCTACGTCAATTGAAAAAGGCAGGATACCACGCTCATTTGCTGTATACAGTGCAAGAGGAATCGATGCAATATCTTTGAATCCATAATGAAGGGTGAGTTCGCAGATGTTTTCTTTTAATATCGTCACTTCAAATCGTTGATGTGACGGAACATGAGGTATATTTTCAGTGGAATAGTTAATCAATATTATTTTTTCTGGCAGCGTAAGGTTGAATTTTAGAAAATGCAGGAAAGCTCCTCCGGTTTTATCATAAATATCGGTAATAAAAATTGCAGTGGCATTGGGAAGATGACTAAAGCTTTTATAATCAAATTGCCTTAGTATCTTCATTAATTCTTCTTTTTTCATGTAATATGTTTCGCTTAAATATTTTCTGCCTTCCCGCCAAGTGTACATAATAAATGCGCACGCACCGGCAAAAACGACAGGAACCCATCCTCCCGTAAGCAATTTTTGAAGATTAGCTCCTAAAAATGCAACATCAACTATGCCTAAAAAAGAAAATGCCAACGCGACCCATATCCAATGCCAACGCCATTGGTTGACGGCAACAAAAAACGCAAGAGTGGTGGTGAGAACCATATTAAGATTAACCGCTATTCCATACGCATGAGTTAATGAATCAGAATTTTTGAAGCACAATACTAAAATAATCGTACCAATGCCCAAAATAAAATTCATCTGAGGGATGTAAATTTGCCCTCTTATTGATTCAGAAGTTTGTTTAATGGGAATTTTGGGGTATAGACCGAGTAAAATAGCTTGGTGTGTGATGGAAAATGTCGCGGAAATAATAGCTTGTGATGCGATGATGGTCGCAATGGTGGCAATGATCAATAAAGGGATTAACGACCAGCTCGGTGCGGATAGGTAGAAAGGATTGGCAATGGTCTCAGGATGCTGAAGTAGCAGAGCGCCTTGCCCGAAATAATTAATCAGCAGTGCAGGAAGGGCGATGGTGAACCAACTGAGGCGTATGGGACGTTTTCCAAAATGACCCAAGTCAGCGTATAGCGCTTCGGCCCCCGTTGCGACTAAAAAAACGCCACCTAAAGCCGTGTAGCCTTTCCAACCGAGCTCGTGAAAAAAATGGTACGCATAAAGAGGGTTGATGGCATTTAACACCATGGGATGTTTAATAATATGGGGGATGCCTAAGAGGGCCAAAATAATAAACCAGATCATGAGTAACGGGCCAAAAAAAAAGCCAATGGCGGCTGTCCCATAACGTTGAGCGGCAAATAGTAGAAGAATAATGATGCATGTGATGGGAATTGCCCAACTGGATAGACTGGGCATGACAACGTGTAGCCCTTCTACGGCACTGAGAATCGAGATGGCAGGAGTCAGCATACCGTCGCCTAAAATAAACCCTGCGCCAAAAATAGCAATAAAAAATAAGAGTGAGCTTTGTTGATTTTTCAGCCGTTTGACAAGTGCCAATAAAGCAAGGATCCCGCCTTCTCCATCGTTATCCGCACGTAATAATATGATTAAATATTTAATTGAAATGACAGACGATAATGTCCAAAAAATAAGTGATAAAACACCGAGAACGTTGGTTGAATTAATGGGAAGTCCACTTAGCGATTCACGCATAGCATAAAGCGGGCTTGTGCCAATATCACCATAAACAACCCCTAGCGCCGCCAAAGAAAGGGTGAGGAGTGTGTGTTGGTCGGGTGTTTTTTGAACATCTAAACTCGATTTTTTCACGAATGAATCAACGTATTGAATGAAGGGACGTATCTAAAAGAGTATCAGAAATGATATTATAAAAACATTGAATTTTTGGAGTTCGGTACAGTGCATTTACGACCATTGTTATTTTATATTGCTCTTGCACTTCAGTCATCGTTTTGTTTGGCAGCTTTAAATTCTGTTGAAGAACAAAAAGCCGATCGGTTTATTCAATCGCTTTATTCGCATGAGAGTAACAAAACGTCATCGATGCAGAAGCGGCTTGCTGAGATGAGCCGTCTCTTTTTAAACAAACCTTATTATCTGGGGGCGCTTGGAGAAGGTCTATCGGGACAATATGATCAATATCCGTTGTATCGTGTCGATGTATTTGATTGTTTGACGTTTGTTGAAACGGTACTCGCTTTGAGCTTGGCGGATAATTTGGATTCGTTTAAGCAAAACATGAAATCCATTCGTTATCAAAAAGGTCGTGTATCGTTTGTTATGCGAAATCACTTCACTGATCTGGATTGGAACAACAATAATCAACGTCAAGGAATTCTTAAAGATATTACAATGACGTTGCATAATGAACGCCAACAATCGATTGCCAAAGCAACGAGGGCTGAAATCAATAAGCCGGCTTGGTATCAGCATTTTTCAGAAAATAAAATCCGTTTGGCGGATCCATCTTCTGTTGAGCAACATAAACGGTTGAGTGAGTTAAAAAAACGTGGGCAGCAATTATCCTCTCAGACAGCGACAATTCACTATATTCCGTTGACCGCATTATTTGATCATGCAGGCAAACCCAATCATTATGTATTCCAACAGATCCCTGATGGGGCCATTGTTGAAATTATACGTCCGAATTGGGATTTAACTGCTGTAATTGGCACTCATCTCAATGTCTCGCATTTGGGCTTCGCATTTTGGCATAAAAAGATATTAATGTTTAGAAATGCATCAGCCATTCAAGGTCGTGTTGTGGATCAGCCCTTGATTGCGTATTTATCAGATGCTCGATCGAGCCCGACAATCAAGGGAATTAATATTCAGGTTGTTTTAGAAAAGCCAATTTGATTTTTTATAGCTATACTTACAATATAGCTTCAATGATCAGATTGAGGTTCTCATGTTTAGTAACGTTAAAGATAGGGATTTTTTTATTGGTGATCCCGCGGGAAATGGAGGAGTGACTGGGAGTGGTAAAATACTAGGTCACGATCATTGTTGGTATCAATTAAAAAATTCAATTCAAGATGCTCAATGGTTTCGGCGTATCAAAGCACTTGGATATGACCACGAAAATTTTGGAGAAGTCATTGCCAGCCGGATAGCAAAGTTGCTTATGCCAGAAGATCCCACTAATCCAGGTCCGCGGATCCCAGATGTCTCTCTAGTTGCCAATGAGCCAAAAAAATCTGTGGGAGTGGCGTCGTTGTTTATAACGGGTGATCGCGTCGAAACGTTAAATGACTATATTGATCCCAAAACTGAGCGTCCTTTCAGAGATCCTAATGCTCAAAAAAAACGCCTGATAGACATAAAGCTTGTTGCACACAATCCGGAATTTCCTTCTTATCAACGTAATTTGAATGCCCCGAAAAATGCATGGTTATTCAAAGAGCTTGCGCAAGCTGTCGCCGTTTCGGCGCTGCTGGGTGATCATGATGTCAATCCAGGTAATATGCTCGTTATTACAGAAAAAAACAAATCACGAATTGCGCGGATTGACTTTGGGCATGCATTTGCTGATCAGTTGCGTTTTCCACGATTTGGTGGAAAGCGTATACATCCTAATTCTATTTTAGATTTTTTTAATCGCCGGACCTTAGATGGAGTGCCTAATGCGGGTGAGTCTAAGCTTTGGCGCGCTTATCCTGCTCTGGTCCCCTCTCAAGCAATGGTGGAGGCGATGAAGGGACTTACCGGGAAAGAAAGTAAAGATAAAATTAGGCAAGGTATTCAATCGGCAAAAGAAGATTTTCAAGCCTTATTACGACGACCGGAAAAAAATAAAATGGGTATTATGGAATCACTTCAGTATATTGCCGAACGTATTTCTGAAAGAAAAGTACTCATTAATCACAAAAAAACAGCAGTCGATCGAATATTTCAAGCAATGGAAGATTATGTATGTAACAACGTGGATCAGATGATATATGCTGCTGATATCATGCAATTACAACTTGATATTGATACCGTCATTCGTTTACAACAGAAAAATCCAGTGATTTTGCTTACTCGAGATTTTGAAAAACTGAATGAGCGATATAAAGCATTGCAACAGGATGAACGGGGGCCTTTTTCTTGGATCAAAACGTCGGAGAAATTTGCTGCGTTTCAAGGTAATTTGGATGAGTATATTCAGTTTAGACGTGAGGAAAACAAAGACGAGGTCTTATTGGATCAATCTAGCGAGCTTGCATCAGGAAGTGAACAAGGTGAATCTTTAATTTTTGATTCCGATGATTCTTCTATAGAAAATACAATAGAAACGACTCGTCATTATAGAGATATTGTTGAGAGCTGGCGTCAATCTGAAGAACAAAACGAATTGAACAATTCATCAAAAATAATACCGGAATAGAGTAGGGTTTCTTTGCTCAGGGCTACCTCATGAAAAAAATTCGTCGTCTTTGCGAACGCAGTGAAGCAATCTAGGGTTCCGTGCTTTAAACTCTGGGTTGCTTCACCGCGTTCGCAATGACGAATTTTTGTGTACATTTAGATGGGGGGCCCTAGGTGACCCTGTTTCTTTGCTCGACCTATAAGGTAAAATTTGAGAATATAGGCATTACTTAACATCATAGGAAACGACTTATGTCTCAGCCATACATATTGGTATTGTATTATTCTCGGACTGGCTCTGTTGCAAAACTTGCGCAACATATCGCTCGTGGAGTCGGGCTTATCGATGGAATGGAAGCGCGATTGCGTACCGTGCCTCCTGTATCCGCAACGTGTGAGGCGGTTTCTGAATCCATTCCGGATTCTGGTGCACCTTATGCGACGTTAGAGGATTTGCGTGATTGTGCTGGGCTTGCTTTAGGGAGTCCTACGCGATTTGGCAATATGGCGGCGCCGATGAAATATTTTTTGGACTCTACTTCATCGTTATGGTTGAGTGGTTCTCTTGTGAATAAGCCGGCCTGTGTGTTCTCGTCAACCGCATCGATGCATGGTGGGCAAGAGACGACGTTGATGAGTATGATGTTACCGTTACTTCATCATGGCATGATAATGGTGGGGTTGCCTTATACCGAAAATGCACTTAACACGACACAAACCGGTGGTACGCCTTATGGCGCTACGCATGTTTGTGGTGCTGGACAGGATAGTCCCTTAAGTGATGATGAAATGACATTGGCAAACCATTTGGGTAAACGAGTGGCTCAAATTGCGGTGTTGCTGCGTGGATAAAGAGAATCGTAATATGAACGTCATCAGCTTTAATGCGAATGGGATCCGTTCAGCCGCTCGTAAAGGATTTTATGAATGGTTGGCGAAGCAACAAGCGGATTTTGTTTGTATCCAAGAAACGAAAGCGCAAACGCCTCAATTAACGCCTGAATCGCTGTATTTTCCTGCCGGATTTTATTGTGATTATTTTGATGCAGAAAAAAAAGGCTATAGCGGTGTTGCGATTTACGCACGCCATCAGCCGAATGCGGTGATCAAGGGATTTGGGTTTGATGCGTGTGATACAGAAGGGCGGTACATCCAGTTTGATTATGATGATATCAGTATTATCTCCCTTTATTTGCCATCAGGCACCAGCGGTGATGAGCGACAAGCCGTTAAATATGAATTTTTAGCGCATTTTGCAGAGCATCTTAATACACTAAAATTAGCCGGACGTGAGCTCATTATCTGCGGAGATTACAATATTGCGCATAAAAAAATAGACATTAAAAATTGGCGTGGCAATCAGAAAAATTCTGGTTTTTTACCAGAGGAGCGTGCATGGCTTGATACTCTCTTTGGAGCGATGGGATTTGTTGATGCTTTTCGAGTTAAGAATCAATTGGAAGATGAGTACACCTGGTGGTCTAATCGCGGCCAAGCGTATGAAAAAAATGTAGGTTGGCGAATTGACTATCAAGTGATTACGCCAGGTCTGGTGGATTGTGTAGCTGAAGTCGGTATCTATCGTGACGAGCGATTTTCCGATCACGCCCCTTTGCTTGTCCGTTATACGAGGTAAACCGTGATGAAATTAGCAAGCTGGAATGTGAACTCACTGAAAGTTCGTCTTGATCAAGTATTGGCATGGCTTGAGTCAGCTAATGTGGATGTATTGGCTCTACAGGAAACCAAGGTGATTGACGAACAATTTCCTGTGGAAGCGTTTACCGAACGTGGTTTTTCAGTCGTATTTTCAGGACAAAAAACCTATAACGGCGTGGCAATTATAAGTCGGATGCCATTGGAAGATACGGTGATGGATATCCCTCAGTTGCAGGATCCTCAGCGTCGAATTCTAGCAGCAAGTGTTGCAGGGATTCGATTGATTAATTTATACGTCCCAAACGGCTTTGAGCCGGGATCAGAAAAATACGATTATAAGCTCATGTGGTTAAACCACGTGACACAATTTATTCAACAGCAATTGCAATGTTATCCGAAGCTTGCCGTTGTGGGTGATTTTAATATTGCACCAGCCGATTGTGATGTTCATGATCCCCAAAAATGGGAAGGGCAAGTCCTTGTCAGTGAGCCTGAGCGCAGAGCCTTTGCAGAACTGATTGCCCTGGGTTTGAAAGATAGTATTCGTGAAGCGATGCCTGAAAAGCAACTGTTCAGCTGGTGGGATTATCGCGCGGCAGGATTTCGACGTAATCTTGGGATGCGTATTGACCATATATTGCTAAGCGATGCGTTACATCAAGACTGTGCTGATGTTGGTATTGATGTTGAGCCTCGTCGCGCGGATCGCCCTTCGGATCATACCCCCGTTTGGGCGCTATTTCGTGCACGTTCCTAAATTTGCATTAGTCATCTAAATCTGCTATCGTTCCGGGTCATTTGTTGGGGGTATGGTGCTTGACAATCGTGTTCAGGTGGCGATGCCCATTATTATCGTGAGAGAGTTTAATTATGAAAGCTGAAATTCATCCTGAGTATAAAACCATTAACGTTGTTTGCAGTTGTGGTCATTCGTTTCAAACAGGTTCTACTTTATGTCGCGATTTGAACATTGAAGTATGTTCCGAATGCCATCCGTTTTATACTGGCAAGCAGAAACTTGTAGATACTGCCGGTCGCGTACAGAAATTCCGTGATCGATATAAGGATCGTGCAGCGACTAAATCGGCTGAGTAATTCACTCAATCGTTGTTTTTTGTATACCTCCTGAAAAAGACCACTATAACGACCAGATGGATTTGGCGTTTAACCTAGAAAGAGCCTGTGAATCGGCACATTAGCAACTTTGGCTACGATTCAATTTTCTAGGTTTAAACAATGCAAGATCGATCAGGTCGTTTTACATTTTGCTTTAAAAGCGCACGTCAACTTATCACCATGTCTCCCATATCAACTGGATTAAGCCATAATGAATGACGAAAATTTAAAAAAACGGGCATTGTCCTATCATGAATATCCAATACCTGGAAAACTAGGGGTTTATGTCACTAAACCGACTAATTCTCAAGATGACCTCTCACTAGCCTATACGCCTGGTGTAGCTGAGCCAGTGCTTGAGATTGCTCGTGATCCTGAAAATGCTTATCGTTACACATCCAAGGGCAATTTAGTTGCTGTTATGACGGATGGTTCGGCTGTATTGGGTTTAGGAAATGTTGGGGCTTTGGCAAGTAAGCCCGTGATGGAAGGTAAGGCTGTTCTGTTTAAACGGTTTGCAGACATCGATGTATTTGATATTGAGGTGGATGCGGCTGATTCGCAGCAATTTATTGCAACGGCTAAGAGTATCGCTCCCACTTTTGGCGGTATTAATCTTGAAGACATAAAGGCTCCAGAGTGTTTTGACATTGAAGCTGCGCTGGTTAATCAGCTGAATATTCCGGTGTTCCATGATGATCAACATGGGACGGCGATCGTTATTGCGGCAGGTTTACTCAATGCATGCGAAATACAGCAAAAGAAATTATCGGACGTTCGGATCGTCTGTATTGGTGCGGGCGCAGCAGGTATTGCATCCATGCGTTTACTTCTTGCGTTGGGTGCTGACCAAGAAAAAATGCTTTTGCTTGATAGTAAAGGCGTTATTCATTCGGGACGGGATGATTTGAATCGCCATAAGGCTGCTTTTGCGCGCACAACGGATCGTCGTACATTGGCGGATGCTATGGTTGATGCGGATGTGTTTATTGGTGTCGCCAAATCTGATTTATTAAATGAAGAATTGGTTCAACTCATGGCAGATCGACCGATTATTTTTGCATTATCCAATCCAAATCCTGAAATTCGTCCTGAGGTGGCTCTAAGAGCGCGATCCAATTTAATTATTGCCACTGGTCGTAGCGACTATCCTAATCAAGTCAATAATGTGTTGTGTTTTCCTTATATATTTCGTGGTGCGCTTGATGTGCGAGCCACCTGTATCAATCAAGCCATGCAAATTGCGGCAGTCGAGGCAATTCGCCAGTTGGTTCATGAACCAGTCCCAGATGACGTGAAAATGAATTATCCAGGAATAACGGATTGGGATTTTGGTCCTAACTACATCATTCCAAAACCATTTGATTCTCGTTTGCGAGATCGTGTATCGCAGGCTGTCGCGCATGCGGCGGTACTGACTGGAGTTGCGACGAAGGAAAACAAACGTAGCACAGTAAGCGAAAAATAAAAATAAGGAGCGATTGTGTCTACTACTACCAACTACAATAAAAAATATTTTTTTATGGCTTGGTTTGTTTGCGGACTTGGTGCATCTTTTTACGCGTATGAGTATTTTTTACGTACTCTGCCCAGCGTAATGGAAGGTCCTCTTCGTGGTCATTTTGCTTTGTCAGCGACTGGGTTTGGATTTTTGTCCGCGTTTTATTATTATGCCTACGTGCCGATGCAATTGCCTGTTGGGATCCTAATGGATCGTTTTGGACCAAGACGATTACTGACCATGGCTTGTTTAATTTGTGTATTGGGATCGCTGGTTTTTTCAACCACGCATTTGTTTGAATATGCCGCTACGGGGCGTTTTCTTGTAGGATTAGGCTCAGCGTTTGGTTTTGTAGGTGTGCTGAAACTAGCGACCATCTGGCTTCCTGAAGATAAAATGGCATTGGCTGCCGGATTAGCTTCTGCACTGGGGACAATCAGTGCGATGGTGGGTGATAATTTATTGGGAGGAATGGTCGAACATATTGGATGGCAAATGACCATTAATTGGGCCGCTTATATCGGTATTGGTCTGGCCGCTGTCTTATGGATTGGTATTCGAGATAAGAAAGATCATAAACCCGTCAGTGAAAAAGTTGAAAGTTTTCGAAAAAACATGACCGACCTGTTTGTTATATTACGCAACGGCCAGATATGGGTTAATGGCATGTATGGGTGTTTGGTTTATTTACCCACAACCGTGTTTGCTGAATTGTGGGGAATCCCTTATTTAACGCATGGCTGCGGTCTTTCACATGCCAATGCAGAATTTTGTAACTCGATGCTTTTTTTAGGATTCACCATTGGCGCACCGTTAAATGGTTATATTTCGGATAAAATTAAATTGCGTAGGCTGCCTATGTTTACCGGTGCAATCGGTGCAGCTTTAGTGATGTCAATTATTATTTATGTACCCGGGCTCCATGTGCTACAACTTAATGTGTTGATGTTTTTGTTAGGTCTTCTATATAGTTCCCAAGCGATTGTTTTTGCTGTAGGTCGTGAATTAAGTCCAGAGGATGCAGCAGGAACAGCCATTGCCGCGACGAATATGATGGTCATGCTGGGTGCAATGTTTTTACAGCCGCTCGTTGGTAAGTTGCTTGATTTGAGTCAATATTGGCATCTTAAACAATCCACGGCGGTGGTGTTGGAAAAAGTAGGTCCTAATTTACAGGAACTTGTGCATTCTGCAGTGGATTACAAGCTTGCCCTGTCGGTTGTTCCTGTTGGGATTTTAATCGCGGCTATTTTAACGTTCTTTTTGAGAGAGACTTATGCCAGAGCAGATATCACCCGTCGAAGTTGAGTCCAGCAAACGAAAACAGGTGTGGATCGGTAGCCTGATCTGTGCGGTCGGCGCGCTTTTTTATTGCTATGAATTTTTTTTAAGAATTATTCCAGGCGCGTTACAAAGTGAATTGAGTGCCGCGTTTGGACATATTTCTGCCAGCGCATTCGGGCAGTTGTCGGCGGTGTATTATTTTGCTTACTCACCGATGCAGATGCCTGTGGGGATGTTAATGGATCGTTTTGGTCCCCGACGTCTTTTAACCCTCGCATGTTTCTTATGCACATTAGGGTCGTTTTTGTTTAGTTATTCATCCTCAATACCGATTGCAGGATCAGGGCGGTTTTTGGTTGGGTTTGGTTCGTCGTTTGCTTTTGTTGGTGTGTTGAGCTTGGCTATGAATTGGCTTCCCCGACGTTATTTTTCATTAGTTGCTGGGCTAGTAACCACCTTGGGAATGCTCGGCCTTGTATATGGTGAAGTCAAACTGACAGAGATGGTTGTCTCTATGGGTTTGAACTATGTCTTACTGGCAATGGTCATTTTGGGTTTCATCTTGACGCTTCTTATTTTATTTATCGTACGAGATAGGCCCTCCGTCACAATAGTCCATACGCAATCGTTAAGCAGTTTTTTTCGTGATGTGTGGAAAGTGTTAGCGGCGCGTGAGGTATGGATTATTGGGTTTGTCGGCGCGTGTTTATATACGTCGCTGTCCGTATTCGGTGAGTTATGGGGTAAATCTTACTTGGAGCATGCCCATCATCTAACAAAAATTGAAGCGGCCAAGACGATTTCTGCAATGTTTCTGGGTTGGGCTGTTGGTGCGCCTCTTGCTGGTTATTTATCCGATTGGACTGGGCGACGGGTGTTTCCCTTAGTGATAGGTGCCTTGCTGGCCTTCATTTGTATTTGCGTTGTTTTATATTGGCCTGGATTGTCATATGTTTCATTGAATGTTTGGTTATTTCTATATGGTGTGTTCAGTGCTACAGAAATTATTGTTTTTGTACTGGCGAAGGAAATGAGTGGCGCAAAATTGTCTGGCACCATATTTGCAGCGACTAATATGATTGTCACTTTGGGTGGGGTTATTTTTCAGCCATTAGTGGGCAAGTTATTGGATCTGTTTGGTGAAAATACATTGGTATCAGGGGAGCATGTTTATCGTGCTGCTGATTATCAATGCGCATTGTCAATTTTACCGATTTCATTGTTATTTGTTTTGATTTTTGCTTTTTTCTTAAAAGATCGTAAATCATCGAAATACAGCTAGAAGCTCCTGTGTAGGAACTCGTTTTTCGATGTTACTTGAAACAAATCGTTTCACAGGAAACGATGTGATTTGACTACCATGATAATGATGTCGAGTAAATGCTGTATCGTGATTGGAGATGACGACGGTTATTCCGCGTTGAGCGGCTTGTTTGGCCAGTTCGGCGAGAATGATTTGTTCTTGCTCACCAAATCCTTTCGCTGTATAAGAGGAAAAATTGCTGGATTGATTGATCGGGGCATAAGGTGGATCACAGTAAATGAGGTCGCCTGGTTCGGCTAACGCGAACGTGTCTTGAAAATCAGACTTTTTAAATACGATCCCCTGGCTTTTTAAATGAAAAAATTCCATCCGTTTTCGAGGTAGCGATGGTCGGGTATAACGGCCAAATGGCACATTGAAGACACCTTGCTGGTTGTAACGACAAAGACCGTTGTACCCATGCCGGTTTAAATAGACAAACAAAGCCGCACGCTGCCGTGCGTCGGTGCAATGATTGAATTCTTCACGTAGACGATAATATTGATCCTCTTTGTTATTGGTCGCACAGAAGTAAGTCTCACAAAGCGAAATAAACGCCTGCCCCTCACATTGTAGATAGCTAAATAGTGTAATTAAATCATTATTTTCTTCGGCAATAACGTAATGTTCATAATGAGTGTTGATGAACACGGCACCACTTCCAGCGAAAGGTTCGATTAATCGGTTCGCTTTGGGTAGCGCGTTTAAAATATGATTGATGCAGTTGTATTTGTTACCGAGCCATTTTAAAAAAGGTCTCTGAATACTTGTATTTGAGTTCATTACGGAAGGCATAACTAAATCATACTCAACATTTGCTTGATGGTTTATTGATTATTTCGTAAGAGTACCAAATTGTGAGATTTAATGATAGAGCGCTTCAGGTACTTCGCAGGGTATATTGATGAAGACGGCACCACTGCGTTATGCTAATGTTATATGACCAATCAAGGATGAGATAAATTATGAGCACCAACAACACATCACTCAAAGGATTAGAATTACTGCGAGAGCCATTATTGAATAAAGGAACTGCGTTCAGTGAAGAAGAGCGCGAAACCTTTTGTTTATATGGTTTATTGCCTTGCAATGTTGAACCTATAGAAGAACAACTGTTGCGTTGCAGTGATGCATACGCTGCAAAATCGACTCCATTGGAAAAACATATTTATTTACGTGCATTACAAGATCGAAATGAAGTGTTGTTTTATCGCTTTGTTCTTGAAAATCTAGAAGAAATGTTACCCGTGATTTATACGCCCGTTGTTGGTGAAGCATGTGAACTATTCCATCATATCTATCGACAGCCCCGTGGTCTATTCATTTCTTATCCTGAGCGCGATAGAATGGATGCGATTCTTTCCGCAATTGCTAAAGTACGCACTATTCGCGTGATTGTTGTTACCGATGGTGAGCGAATTCTAGGGCTAGGCGATCAAGGAGCAGGGGGGCTTGGCATACCCATTGGTAAATTATCATTGTATACCGCGTGCGGTGGTATTGATCCCGCACAAACGTTGCCTGTTATTTTAGATGTTGGAACCAACAATCAAGAAAGACTCGACGATCCCGAATACCTCGGCTGGAGGCACGCGCGTATTTCAGGCCAAGAATACGACGATTTTGTTGATGTGTTTGTTCAGGGTGTAAAACGTCATTTTCCCCATGTTTTGCTTCAGTTTGAAGATTTCGCACAACAACATGCTTATCCATTATTAAAACGATATCAAGATCAACTGTGCACGTTTAATGATGATATTCAAGGAACGGCTGCTGTGGTTGTTTCTGTTATTCTTGCCGCGACTCGAGTGGCAGGTATTCCTTTGAAAGAACACCGCATTGCTTTACTGGGTGCTGGTTCGGCAGGATGTGGCGTCAGTGAGCAATTGGTTCATGCAATGATGGATCAAGGATTATCAGAGCCGGAGGCTAGGAAGCGGTTTTATTTAGTTGACCGTGCTGGCTTATTGCAGGATACGATGACTGATTTACCATCATTTCAGCAGCCTTTTGTTCATTCAATGCAGGCATTGAAAAATTGGACTTTAGACACTCCTGGAAAGATTACGTTAATGGATGTCATTCGTAATGCAAAACCAACCATATTACTTGGATTTTCAGCCCAACCGAATCAATTTACAGAGCCGATGATTCGATTAATGGCGAGCTATTGCCAGCGTCCCATTGTTTTACCCTTATCGAATCCGACCTCTCGAGTCGAAGCAGTGCCTCAAGATTTACTCAAATGGACCGACGGACAAGCCCTCGTTGCAACAGGAAGCCCGTTTGATCCGGTGACGATGAACGATCAACAAATACCCATTGCACAGTGCAATAACTCATATATTTTTCCAGGCATGGGGCTAGCTGTTGTGGCAGGACACATTACACGAGTGACGGATGGCATGATGATGGCCGCGGCGGTCGCATTGAGTGAGTTAGCTCCAGCCATTCAAATAGGGAAAGGTCGTTTGTTGCCCGATCTACCGATGATTCGTGAGGTGAGTCAGCATATTGCGAAAGCGGTAATTGCTCAAGCGATTAAGGAAGGGTATGCCAAGGATGTTTCTGCAGAAGCACTGCAGCAACTTGTCAAGGCTTCCATGTGGAACCCTGTCTATTTAGCGACTGGAGGTTAATATGCGGCGTCAATGGTATTTAGGATTTGGTGTGATTTTACTGGCAATATTACTGTTGTTTGCAATGTTTCATGATATTCGCTGGTTTCTTGCATTTATGATTCCGTTAGCTCTTGTCGGACTATATGATTTGTTGCAGAAAAAACATTCGATATTGAAAAACTTCCCAATACTCGGGCATATGCGGTATATTTTGGAGTTTTTTAGACCAGAAATTCAACAGTATTTTATTGCTGATGATGAAAGTGAGCGTCCGTTTAACCGCGAAACACGCTCACTGGTGTATCAGCGATCTAAAAATGCACGTGACACCGTTCCGTTTGGTACGGATCGAGATATTTCTGCGATTGGTTATTCGTGGGTGCTGCATTCATTGTCGCCCAAATCGCATGCAGAAGTCGAACCACGAGTGCTTATTGGTGGTCCCGATTGTTTGCAACCATACAGTGCTTCTCGTCTTAATATTTCAGCCATGAGTTTTGGAGCATTGTCTGCAAATGCGCTAATGGCCCTGAATAAAGGCGCACTATTGGGTGAATTTTCACATAATACGGGTGAGGGTGGGTTAAGTCCTTACCATTTGCAAGGAGGCGCGCTGGTATTTCAAATTGGCACAGCCTATTTTGGTTGTCGTACCGATGACGGTATGTTCGACGCAGAGCAATTTAAAGTCGAGGCCAACCGACCTGAAGTGAAAATGGTTGAAATTAAGTTATCTCAAGGTGCAAAACCTGGTCATGGCGGAATTCTACCTGCGAGTAAATTAACAGAGGAAATTGCTCTCGTTCGAAAAGTTCCTATGGGTCATGCTGTTATATCGCCAATGGCTCATTCAGCGTTTAGTACTCCTCGTGGTTTATTAGAATTCGTTCAACAATTACGAGAATTATCTGGTGGAAAACCCATTGGATTTAAATTGTGTGTTGGGCGTAAAGAAGAATTTTTAGGGATTTGTAAGGCGATGCTTGCCAGTCATATTTTGCCTGATTTTATCACCGTTGATGGTGCTGAAGGGGGAACTGGAGCAGGTCCATTGGAGTTTGTCGATCATGTTGGCGAGCCGTTAGAGGCTGGTCTCGTATTTGTTCATAATGCATTGGTTGGCGTGAATCTTCGCGACAAAATTCGAATTATTTGTGGTGGTAAAACGGCCACCGGGTTTGACATGATTGAAAAAATAGCGATGGGAGCGGATATATGCAATTCTGCACGTGCCATGATGATGGCGATTGGCTGTATTCAATCCAAACAATGTAATGCAAACACTTGTCCAACGGGCGTTGCAACACAAAGTTGGCGCTTGCAGCAAGGGCTCGTTGTGGATGAGAAGCAACATAGAGTGGCGAATTTTCATCGAAATACAATGAAGTCGTTTGCCGAAATGGTGGGAGCAATGGGGTTGACTAATCCGAGTGATCTAAGACCTTATCATGTGATGAGACGCGTCAGTGCTGAAAGTGTCAAATCACTCAATGAGATTCACGATTATTTACAGCCGGGTGCTTTATTAGGTTCGACTATTCCTGCAGACTATAAAACGTTTTGGGAATTAGCTGATGCGGATTCATTTTGAGTAAAATATTACCCATCTTTTTGAAAACAATAGGCAAAAATTCAAATCGCCTAAAAAACCGAAAACTCATTAGCGAGGACTATAAATGACTGATACGGTATTTGTGAATCGTATTTTAAATATGAGAAAAATAAAATACATTGGGCTGGATATGGATCACACGTTGATCCGGTATAAAACAAAAAACTTCGAGGGTTTAGTTTATCAATTTATGATTGATGAATTGATCAATAACAAGAAATACCCTGAGTCGCTCAAAGCATTAAAATTTAATTTTGACGAAGTCATTCGGGGCCTCGTTATCGATAGCAAGAATGGAAATATTCTGAAAGTCAGTCGGCATGGGGCGATTCGTCAGAGTAGCCATGGCACGCATCAAATTGATTTTAACGATCAGAAAAAGTTCTATCGGAGTACCTACGTTGATTTAAATGATCCGAATTATATGGTCATTGATACGTCGTTTTCCATTTCTTTATGCCTTTTATATAGCCAGCTCGTTGATTTAAAGGATGAAAATCCGGAAGCGTTTCCAACATATGCTGTGCTTGCAAGTGATGTATTATTGGCGGTGGATAAAGTTCATGCCGAAGGAAAATTAAAAAAGCAGGTCAGTGACGATCTTGATAATTATGTTATCAAAGATCAATCGGTTGTTGAGGGGCTTAAGCGATACATACAGCATGGCAAGAAAATATTTATTGCTACTAATTCGGATTATTATTACACACGTACTCTTTTAGATTTTGCGATTAATCCTTTTTTGAAGGACGGTGAAACTTGGCAAGACTTATTTGAGTACGTTATTACATTAGCGGACAAACCGCGGTTTTTTTACGATAAAATACGATTTTTACGCATTGATCCTGCCACAGGATCGATGACCAATCCTGTGGGGGTTATTACTCCAGGAATTTATCAGGGGGGGAATGCAACTAAATTTGCTGAAGACTTGAAATTGCGAGGTGATGAAATTTTGTATGTTGGTGATCATATTTATGGTGATATTTTACGCTTGAAAAAACATTGTAATTGGCGGACTGCGTTGGTTGTTGAAGAGCTTGGAAGCGAAATAGCGGGGCAGAAAAAAATACTTCCTATCGAACAGGAAATTATGAGTGCAATGTTGATCAAGCAACAACTTGAAGAAGAAAATAACAAGCTACATATGCAAGGCGTCGATGAAAGAACCGATCAATATGATAGGACACTGGATAGCTTACAAACTAAAATCGTTGATCTTGATCAGAAAATATCATTACTCCTGCAAAAACAGCATGCGTTTTTTAATGATAAATGGGATCGAATTTTTCGAGTTGGCGCAGAAGAAAGCTATTTCGCCTATCAAGTGGAACGTTATGCGTGTATTTACATGGAAAAATTAGCAAATTTGTTTGAACATTCCCCGGCTACCTATTTTCGATCAAAGCGAAGATTGCTGCCACATGATGATATTTGAGCGACGACAGGCAATGGCAGCCCCGGGGTGTAGAGAAGCAAACCCAGCGGGCTTAAAAAGATCGACCGGCACTCCCGGAGCATGAACTATTTTTGTCATTTTCCCTTCTCCCCAGACATGGGGAGAAGGTGCCCGTAGGGCGGATGAGGGGATTTATACTGCGCTCGGCCACAATATGCGATTTTTTGATGACTGCTATTTTTGCTCCAGTTGAGCATTTAAAGCGCATCGCAATGGTTATTCCATTGTCAAGCTTTAAACGCTCAATCTGGGACAAAAAGAGCAAGGCAAAAACCGCAAATTGTGGCCGCGCGCAGTATAGAATAGTTGGTACCGAGGTACTATTGCAAACGCCAGCTGATGACGCCGTGCTGCTCCCAGAACCAGCTGCCAATGATGGCTTGATAATCTGCTGAAGTGTTTTGGCTAAACAGAACTCGTCCATAAACGTCTCCAGCTCCTAAAAAGCAAAGATTTTGTTGACTAGAAAAAGTAATTAACTTCCCGTCTCCGCATGAATAACTGAGCTCTAAGTCAGGGCCAAAAATACTTTGCTCTATAAAAACTGGACCAGCTGTCGTATTAGCAGGGATGTACATGGGAACGCTGGATGTATATTTATAATAACCATGTCGAAGATACGAATTAACCAATGTACATGTTGATGGCGTTAGGTTGGTAATCAAAATACTTAATTTTCCGCAGTTATTGACGTCGTCGGCATGAACAATGCCGGTGATGAAATTTGAAAGCAGTAGGGTTAATAACATTATTTTTTTCATAACTAAATCCTCATTAAGGCAAAATAAAAATACATGTAGTTGTAACGAAGCGCATACTATACCATAAATTTCCTTAAGTTTGCCTTATTAATTATGTTAAAAGTTTAATCTCTTTGCTGTCCCATCTAAATGTCGTCATTGCGAACGCAGTGAAGCAACCGAGAGTTTAAAGCACGGAACCCTGGGCAACGACGACATTTTAGATGAGGCCCTATACGCTTCTTGATGCTTTGGGTGCACGCTGCAATGAAGCGACTCTTCATTGCAGCGCATGGGTACGATTATTCTTCAGCGGTTTGTTTTTTCTTCGGGGATGCTGCAGGCTTTGTTCCTTCAGAATGATGTTGCTTGGGCGGAGCAGATTTTTTATGTTGTGACGCTGCTGTTTTTCCAGGGGTGGTTGATTTTTCCGGCTGGTTTTGTGGAGTTCCTGCTGCTGCCATAAGAGGCCTGCGTCGTCTATTGGCTGGGTGATTTGAGTGACGCTGGTCTGAATGTTTTTGGTCTGAATGCTTTTGACCAGACTGGGGTCGCTTCTCAGGCGACTTATTTTGGGTCGTTTGTTTTTTGATTACGCTTGTTAGAGGCTCTTGACCGAAGAGGTTAGCCCATAATTTTTTGAAAAAACCATCTGTTTTTGATTGCAGCGCTTTGTGCTCTATAAATTGTTTTACAGCAGGTTCAATGATGGTTACTTCCGCTGACGAAGTGTGATCCATTGCTATTTCAGGTGGTTGAATCATCGTGTAGCTCGGTTTTTTATTTTTTCCGACATTGTCTTCTTTTAATCGCACAATTTTATATTGCGGAGTTAGCAGATAGGGATTTGACACAATAATAACATGCACGTTGTGGCGTTTTTCTATGTTTAAAATAAAGTCACGTTTTTCATTCATGATAAACGTTGCCATTTCCACAGGGAGTTGCACTTGAATTTCAGCAGTTTTTTCTTTTAAAGCTTCTTCTTCAATTAACCGAACAATAGATAGGGCATGAGATTGAATATTACGTACGGTACCACGACCTTCGCAACGTGGGCATATATCTTGCGCAGATTCCCCCAGTGATAAGCGGAGTCGTTGGCGCGACATCTCGAGCAATCCGAAGCGGGAAATTCGGCCGACTTGAATGCGTGCACGGTCTGCTTTGAGTGCTTCTTTTAACCGATTTTCAACATCACGCTGGTGTTTACTGAGGCTCATATCAATAAAGTCAATAACAACCAGCCCCCCCAAGTCCCGAAGTCGGAGTTGTCGAGCAATTTCATCAGCCGCTTCGAGATTTGTATTGAGTGCTGTTGACTCGATGTCTGCACCACTTGTCGCTTTTGCGGAGTTAATGTCGATAGAAACTAACGCCTCAGTCCTATCAATCACAAGCGCTCCACCAGAAGGCAATGCAACCTGGCGTTGGAAGGCCGTTTCGATTTGGCTTTCAATTTGATAAAGATTAAACAATGGCACTGTGCTGTTATATAACTTAAGATTGGGCAAAAATTCAGGTTTAATTTGTTCGATGTACTGTCTTGCTTTGATGTAAGAAACTTGGTCATCGATAATGATTTCGCTAATTGATTTTCGCAAGTTATCGCGAATTGATCGAATAATCACATCGCCTTCTTGATGAATCAAGCAAGGTGCGATTTGATTTTGGTGTGCTTGAGAAATGGCTTTCCATTGGTTGAGCAACATGTCCAGGTCAGCTTGTAATTCCTCTTGGCTTTTACCAACTCCCGCAGTTCGAATAATTAATCCCATATCTTCTTCTAGTGATAGAGAATTAAGGGTTTCCTTGAGTTCATCACGATCATCGCCTTCAATACGGCGTGAAATTCCGCCTGATCGAGGGCTGTTGGGCATAAGGACAAGATAGCAACCCGCCAGCGTAATGTATGTAGTTAATGCAGCACCTTTGTTGCCCCGCTCTTCTTTATCGACTTGAATTAATAGCTCTTGACCTTCACGAAGCAGAGAGGTAATGGGTGGTTTTTCGCTTCCTTGTGTTTGTGTGCGTTGATTCAAATATTCTGCAGCGATTTCTTTTAATGGCAAGAAACCTTGGCGCTTTGCTCCATATTCGACGAAAACAGCATCAAGACTCGGTTCACGACGAGTGACGACTGCTTTATAGATATTGCCTTTTTTCTTGGTTTCAGCAGGGCATTCAATATCTAAATCATAAAGATGATTGTTTTTAATGAGCGCAACACGAATTTCTTCGCTCTGTGTTGCATTGATTAACATTTTTTCCATTATTTACCCCAAAGTGTAGGGCGCTCCAGGTCAACAATAATTCAAGGTTGCTTCTCTATTATTTTCAGCCTGAGTTATTCGAGTGATTCCTCTCATTGCCACGTGACTTAAGACGAACTTGCTCGCTCGAGTCATAGTGCTTATCGTGGTTAAGAACGAATTTTTTGAATAGTTGGCGTTATAAAAGGGAATGTGTTTTTTAAGCAGAACCCAAAATTTTAAGCGATTGATTACGGGCGATAAGAACGCAGCGAAAGAAGGTGTGCAGCATGCTTGGCATGCGCCTGTGATTAAAATGTAAATATCCAACTTTGCTCTGGTAATGTGGCTATAAAATGGGTTGCTTCCTTGTATCATTGACTAAAGGTAAGCGCGAGTCATTTCTTATTTTCTTTCTTCATAAATTCTAATAATTCTGTGGCGATGCATTTTATTTAATGTCTCGCTTGTGCCATCATAACAAAAAATTAACGATCAGCAAATAGGTTTTATCATAATGAGTGATGTACGGTACGTTGAAATTAGTTCAGAAGAAGATGGGCAACGTTTGGATAATTATTTAATTCGAGTTTTGAAAGGAGTGCCTAAAAGCCATGTGTATCGCATCATTCGCGGAGGTGAGGTTCGTGTCAATAAAAAGCGAGCAAAACCAGACACTCGGTTAAGTATGCGCGATATGGTGCGTATTCCTCCCGTTCGAGTCTCCGCTGAAAAAGAAATTTTTGTTGGTGACCGACTCGTCGAACAGTTACAAAGCAGTATTATGTATGAAGATGACTTATTATTAGTTGTGAATAAGCCTTCGGGTATTGCGGTGCATGGCGGTAGTGGCTTAAGTCTTGGATTGATCGAAGGGTTTCGAAAAATGAGGACGGATTTACATTATCTCGAGCTAGTGCATAGACTAGATAAAGAAACGTCAGGTTGTTTGATATTGGCCAAAAAACGCAGTGCATTACGTTCATTACAAGCATTATTTGAATCGCGATCCATTAAAAAAACCTATTGGGCATTGCTTGCCTATCCTTGGGTGGGCAAAAACACAGCAATGGTTGATGTTGCGCTGGAAAAAAATACGTTGAAATCAGGAGAACGCGTTGTGCGTGTTGACGATGAAGGTAAAGCGTCGCAAACGGCGTTTAGATTAGTAGAAAATTTTAGTCACTCCTGTTGGATTGAAGCGATCCCGAAAACGGGTCGTACCCATCAAATTAGAGTACATAGTGCATATCTTGGTCATCCTATTCTTGGGGATGAAAAATATGGTAGCAATGTCACTGGAATTGATTTATCCGCTGTGAAAAAAAGGCTATATTTGCATGCTAGAGCCATCCAATTTAACTTGAATGGAAAAGAGTTGGTATTTGAAGCGAATTTGGATGACAATTTTGAAAGTGCATTGAATTATTTAAGGGATAAATCAATATGAGTACCCCCTATCGTTTAGTGGTGTTTGACTGGGAAGGAACGCTTGGTGATACGCTAGGTCAGTTTATTAACGCTATTGCTGCGCAAGCTAAACAGCTAGGATTAGGCGCTGTTGACGTGAGTGCTGCTCGTTATTACATTACTCTTGGCCCTGTGGTTGCAGTAAAAAAACTCTTCCCTCATTTACCAACGCATCAACAAGCTGAACTATTACAAACGGTCCAGAATGCGATGTTGCTCAACTCTGCCGAAGTCTGCCTTACCCGGGGTGCGCGCGAAGTGTTGCAACAGATTAAACAAGCGGGGATGAAACTAGCCATTGCGACAAATAAAGGACAGAAGAGCTTGTTGCGTGATTTAGAAATATCAGGATTATCGGATGTGTTCGATGTGATTCGCTCAGCCAGTCAGGCTCCTGCAAAACCGTGCCCACAAATGCTTCAAGAAATTATGGACGAGTGTTGTGTTTCTCCTGAGCAAACGTTAATGGTCGGTGATTCTGTTAGTGATATTGAGATGGCGATACAGCTTCAGGTGACGGCGATCGGTGTGGATTTTTATGGTCAGAATGAGTCGATCTTGCGATCAGCAGGGGCGCATGATGTATTTAATGAATTTCAGCAGTTAGCCAAGTATTTAAATTTGTTTGAACGAGGTGATTGAAGTGACTACTTTAACCAGTTTACCTAATATGCTGACGTTAATGCGTATTGTGCTCATACCGGTGTTTGTTCTGGTATTTTATTTGCCGTTTTCGTGGGCGCCAGGCCTGGCTGCGTTTATTTTTGCAATGGCTTGTTTTACCGACTGGTTAGATGGGTATCTTGCTCGTAAACTACATCAGATGTCTCCATTTGGCGCTTTTCTCGATCCGGTTGCAGATAAATTATTAGTTGCTACTAGCTTGTTGTTATTAGTAGGGGCTAAAGAACTGAGTTATCTAACGATACCGGCAATTATTATTGTCGGTCGTGAGATTGTGATTTCTGCCTTGAGAGAATGGATGGCGGAGGTGGGCAGTCGTGCTAGCATCACGGTGAACAATATTGGGAAAATTAAAACCGCTATCCAAATGCTTGCTTTGTTTTTGCTGTTAGCCTTTAGTCCCGTAACTTCATGGTGGGGTGTGATAGGGTTTATCCTGCTATATTTGGCTGCTATTTTGACTATTTGGTCAATGGTTATTTATATTATGATTGCTTGGCCGCAATTAATGAAAAAATGAAAAAAAAGATAACGTTACTTATTGACAGCGCAGCGATTTTCGGTAGAATGTCACCTCGAAAGGACGCGGGAATAGCTCAGTGGTAGAGCACAACCTTGCCAAGGTTGGGGTCGCGAGTTCGAGCCTCGTTTCCCGCTCCAAATGAAAGCGACAAACAGTCGCTTTTTTTGTATCTCCTCTCATGTTTTGGCTGTGTGGCAGAGTGGTCATGCAGCGGCCTGCAAAGCCGCGTACGCCGGTCCGATTCCGGCCTCAGCCTCCATAAAATGCCCAGGTGGCGAAACAGGTAGACGCAAGGGACTTAAAATCCCTCGGTGGTAACACCATGCCGGTTCGATTCCGGCCCTGGGCACCAATTACACATTTTGTAAGTGTTCGCAAAGGTTCAAAACAGTACGTAACTGATTGATTAATAAAATAACATAGACTTCTTCTCAAATCCTTCTCAACTATTCGTTAGTTTTCGCATATAACCGCGACAACTTTGGGTAAGATTTTGGGTAAGGTTTTACCTCCTCTTCCAGTTCTTCCAAAGTTGCCGCTTAGTTGAGGTAATTTACAATTTATGCAGACAAGGCATACCAAGTTGAAAACGAACCCATTCATCAAGAACAGAACGTGACTTTATTTACGCCAGTCAAGAAAGATAAGGGACAAAAGTTTTTAGATACAGCCGATCAATGGTTATCAACGGCTATTTCTCAAGTTCGACAACCCATCGAGTCATTCTTCAATTGGGTCAATGAGCGAACAGGTATTCAAATTGCCAGTAAAGTTCGCTCTTATCAGGGATTAATGGTGCATGTCTTTGGCAGATTAGCTGCCGCACTTTTTATCATGCGTGACAAAATGATTTCAAATGAACATTAATAAGCGTCAGTGTTTTATTTTTAGATCTAAATTGGCATTATATAACGCCGACCCGGCTATTGCTGCTAATTTTGTCGATGATGACTATTACTGGAGTTCGACAGAGTTCAGTGGAGACCCATCCGGCAATGCGTGGTACCAGCACTTTGTTAGTAGCGGCAGCAGTCAGGGTGCGGAGACGAAGGATTTTTCTTTTAGTGTCCGGTGTTCTCGGGGGGTTTAAATAAAACGAGTTAGATCATATCGAATATCATTCGATTATTTTTTGAAAAATAGATTTAAAACGCATATATGATTAAATTCAGCACAATTCCATTATTATATTCTTTGTTTATTTTGTTAATATACTGATTCATATAGCTGATATTCACGCCTATATTGGGGGTAAATTTATAAAAAATTCCTATAAACAAACGATTTTGATCGAAAAAAGGGGTTGTGACCCATGGTGCAGATTTCAAATTTAAAAAAAACTCGTCATTTAAGGCAAAAGAAAGTGTTTCATTGAGAGGGATAGTCCAAAAACCTCGCTCTCGAAACCGTACGGCCCACTCCGCATTGTCAAAAGCATGTCGTTGCTCTAAACGTGATCGCAACGCTAAACTCTCAAAAAAAGGCCTTCGCCATACCACTTGTTCCCAAATGCGATATTCATTTAAAACGACACTTTCAATATCTTCCGCAATGTTATTCGTATCTGCATAATTAATGTAAGTTTGACCCAGCCAAATTTGCAGTTGGGGCATAATCGTTTGACCAATACCGGCGTTCAATAAAGATTGATCATACCTGTTCGCGCTATCAATCAATCTAATTTGTGGTTCAACGGTATAAAGTAATTGATTATAACGCCCAAAATAGGTCGCCGCTCCCCATAGTTTAGAGAAGCTTTGGCTGTAATTGAGTTGTGAAAATAGAATGAGTAGAAGTAAAGCAATACAACGTGAAATAGAGATGATGCTCTCCTGTTTTTTGAGGGGGCAAGTATTGTAACACGCCTTGCTCCTTGGCATAAAATTAGCACCCAAGTGGACAGAGCAAAATCGACATAATTTTTCCTTAATCGATTGAGTCCGTATACTGCTGTA
>DIUW01000025.1 GCA_002423125.1 Legionellaceae bacterium UBA6148
GCCTCAAGCGTGATGGAAATGGCGGATTGATTCACGGATAGCTTTGAAGCATGGCGTTTGGCTTTTTCAACATCATCGGTGATGACCGTCAAGGACTGGCGCGAGGTTTCGGCGCTTAATGCCATGATGTTTTTATTTAAACAATACGAGGGCATCGTGAGGATGGTTTTATCGACGGTTTTGTAATCATGCGCGTGCAGGTTTTTAGCATAAGCGTAAGTCAACGGGAGGTGGTCTGTATTCAGTAAATGAATCGTTTTAGAGCCTGATTTTAATTTTAGGCCATGGCGTGTAAATGCAGTCACTTCATAAGCGGTTCCAGCTTTTACCCTTTCAAAAGGCATATCACCGGTTGAAATCAATTGTTCGCCAATTGAAACAGGCAACGCGCGCTCCTCAAAAACGTGTGTTTTTTGAGTGATATGTTTCATCAGGAGTTCGGTTTGTACTCCGCTTTTTTCACGCACAACGAGTCGTTGTTTTTTTTCGTCCACCGATACCACAGTTAATTTTTGAGTTTTATTTTGTAGCTTATGAAACAACATCCAGCCTGGCTGATAGCTCTTGGCGGTTTTTTTCTCAGCTACCGTGAGAGAGACTGGCAATAGTGTTTTGAGTTCTTTTTCGACCGAAGATAATACTCCTGTTTCTTTTAGTTTCTGGCGAATATGTTGGTTCACCTCCCAGCTTTCGGTCTTTGAAGCCGTCAGCACACAGGTTTTTTGACGCTCGGATTGGCTGAGCCGCGTATATTCAGAAGCCGCTAACATAAGACGCTCGGTTTTATCACGCGCCTCATGAAGCTGCATCTCAGGCGCATTTTTTGTTTTATCAAACGCTTGATAGGTTGGCACTTGCGCTTTGTCCAGAAGACCGGGTATATCTGATTTAAAACCTGTTAGCCCCTCTGATTTTTCAAGCAGCATAACTTTGGCAGCACGTTTTGACGCAATCGATAATAATTGACTCAAGTCGTCTGGCGCGCACCTTCCTACATCATCCACGATAATGATTTCTTGTTCTTTTTTGGATTTAAAGAAGGGTAACAAGTGCGATGCCTTGTGCTCATGATTAAAACCTGAAATCGATTGGGCAATATCGCTTTTTCCGATGGAAGTTAGCCATTGCCAGAGAGTTTCAGGTTTTTTAGTGGTCGTGTCATTAATGGATTGGGCGAGCGTTCGGGTGGGGCTTAATACTCGAATGGTTTTCGAGTCCGTGGCTGATTCAATCAGGGCAAGCAGCACGTCTTTTGATACAATACTTTGCTGTTGAATGCGAATAACACCTTGTTTGCTTTCCAAAGTGCGGGCTACTGTATTCTGCACCGTTCCGTCGACCCCACGAGTATCTTGTCGGATCCCTTTTTTTTGTGGGGCAAACGTGGTCAATTGTTCAATCAGTTGTTTCTCTTTGGCGATTAATCCAATGGTTGTAAAACGAGTTTCTTGTAAATCAAGCGCAATTAAACGGTGTGCTTTGATTTCGTGTTCGATGCTTTGGGTGAGCGTGTCATAGCCCGTCTCGCCTAGAGAAAAATAAAGGCTCGCTTGCAGCACGTCTTGATAAGTAAAACTTAAACGTCGTTCTTCAAGGTGGGCTATCGCGTCAAGAACGGCATGGCTTTGTCCATGATCAACCTCACTGGAACTTCGTTGTTTTGCATCAGCCGTTTGTTGTTGTAAAACCTCTAAATAGGTCGATGGTTCTACCCCTAACGCCTGACTCTCATTGATCCATTTCGCACGTACTGTCTCAGGATTGACTTCTTTTTTATATTTTCGAGTATCTTGGGTGGCTCTATCATGCGCTTTTAATGAATTTGAATGCATCGTTTCTACTTGTCCCTCAATTTGCGTGCGGCGCTTTGAGAAGGTGGTTAATAAGTCGGGATTAAAATGTTTTATTTCAAAGAGTCCATGCGGGGAACCGGTTGGAGCAATTTCAAGCCCTTTGGATTTGAGTCCCATTGCCAGCTCTGACCGATACACCAATCCTAAATAAATTTGATTGGCCATAATCCATTCCATCGTGCCATGTTCTTTTTGAATATCAGAAGCCAGCGCACGCCATTTTCCATCGAGACGCTCGGTGGCATTCATCATGAGTGCATGCGTGTGTAGCATGGGATCTTGTTCGCGTGAGGTATCATGAAGGATGGTTGCGAAAGCCAGGTTGCCTGTTTTCTCATATTCCACACCAGACAACCCCATTTTTCGTGCTTGAGCAGCCTCTTTTTCAATGATCTGTAATACTTTTTGAACAGCCTTTTGGTGAATATCAATAAAATCTTTATCGCCTGTGACCAGCGCCAAATAGGAAACCGATTTTGGTGCGGAAAAAGTTAAGTCATAACCGCCACGGTGCTTCATTTCACCACTCGTGGATTTTAATCCAATGATCGCACCATTCGGCAAAACACCGCTTAACATCATTTCCAATTGTTCGACACTAACGTGCTCACCCAAGGCAAGGCGATCAGCACTTTTACCTCGCCAGTTTGCGGATAATTCACCGGTGAAGTAATAATTGTCTTTGGAGAAATAATAGCGCGCGGCACCACTTGCATTGCTAATAGGCTTCACTTGCATACTTAACATGATTTAACTCCTTGTCTCAAAAATGGATTCCAATTCAAACGATGGTTTGTGTTTTTGGGGTGAATGCCCATCAACGCGTCCGTTAGCAGTTGTCTCATTGCGCACAGACTTATCCGAAACATCATCGGCAATTGGTTGCTGAGTGAGGGGTAATTCACGCGCGATAAATCCTTTTGCCACTGATGCCCGCTTTTGATGTTTGAGTTTTAATTTGGTGATCGGGTGTCCGGGTAGCCTCAGAAAACATTCCAGTGCCTCCAGTCCCATGATTTCTGGATAGGTCACGAGTGGTCGGATGACCCTATTTTTTCCAAGCGATATGCCATCACGAATCGAATTGGCGCCGTAGGAGTAGTTTTCACGCGTGTCATCGACCTCTTCTTCGCCCAACTCTTTAGAGACAAGCTGCGCCATCTCATGACTCGGGCTTGCAAAAAAGGCGCGTGTATTGAGTAAGTCAAAGATTTCGGCAGCACCACTGCGTCCGTAAACTTTGACAAGTTGGCTGAAGCTTTGCATGCCGAGTAAAAAACAGCCGCCAAACTTTCGAACCTCGGCAATGGTTTCACCCAAGAGTGGCAATTTATGTAAGCTCGGCAACTCATCACAGATAAACCAAATGCGCCGATGTTGGTTCTCGGGGAGGCTTAGAAGCGTCAATGACGCCATCGCAATCCACATTGAAATCAGCGGCCTTAATGATTTATGTTGTTCACCATTGGAGGAAATAAACAGCCAGCCGTTGTTGTCTGGGTTCAGGATATAATTGCGAATTGAAAACGGCGCTTTTCCTGGCTCATTTAAACCACTGAGTGACTGCATGGATTTCAAATAAGTGGTAATGACCGAGCGAATTGAAATTGCGGTTTTTTCGATTTGTTGGCTGACAAGCGTTGCGGCTGCTGTACCCGCTAGATAGGGCTCTAATTCGGTAAACTCGCCTGTGACTAAGAGTTGGAGTAGTTTTTCAAGTGAACGAGTCGGGTCGTGTCGCATTTTTGAGGCGGCTGAAGACAGCACCGTGCGTGCTGCGTTGACCCAAAACGGATCGGACTCACCGTGCATGGGGATTAAGCTTTCAGCCATATTTTCAAGAAGTTCATCTCGCGGTGCCTCTGCCCATAAATCCCAATTGGCGCAGCGAGCATCGAATGGATTAAGTAGCACATCGCTTGAGTCTTGAAAGTAGCTTTCGGTAAACGTACAGCCTTTGTCATATACAATAACCCTGTCGCCGCGAGCACGCAGCCCATCCATGAGCTTCATAATGAGCTGACTTTTACCCATGCCCACGGTTCCGTGCACCAATAAATGCTGTACTTCACAGTCTTTAATGAGCGGAAAACCATCAAGATTTAGATCAGAGGCGCGACCTGATCGAATAATTTGTTTTTTAAGCGTTGCACTGGGTACAAGACTTGTTCCGCGTATGAACTGATTTTTAGCTTGAAACTTTCCTTTGCGAATAAAATAGACGGCTAAAATCGACCCTAATAGGAGAGCAAGTCCTCCACCAATAAAAGCGGCTTTTATCAACGCATCAAAACAGGCATCAGCATTACGCGCATAATAAGGGTTGCTTACTAAATCGTGCACGGAACGTTTAAACACGTGACCAAGATGAGGGATCTCAAAGGTATGTGCCATGCCAACCGTGGTTAGGAACAGCGCATAATAGTAAGCCACCGCTTGAATTAATCGATCAGTACCGGTGAGTATCCACGTCACGAGTCCGCTTGATAAAAACCAGACGCCCAGACAGCAGTAAAGAAGTGTTTTCGTGATTTGATCCCACATCCGCAGATTATGAAAAGAGATTTGGCCTCCGCGGGTGTAGTGTTTGTAATTTGACTCAGTACTCATTATTTTTCCTTATCGTGATTTTTGGGCAAAGCAGCGGCTAGCCACTGAGAATTTGTGACTTAAATTTGTCTGTTATGAATGGATTTTGTTATTTAGAGTGGTGCTAATGCTCCTCCTTTTTAGGATTGTGATGCGGCATCACTGGAAGACGCTTCGCATTTTCTTTACCCATTTGAATGGCTTGATTAACCTCTGCGGTTGTTTCTTTAAATCCACCGTGCAAGCGCTCTCCATCATTGGTTGTTTGGTTCCTGCTCTTTTCCATTTGCCCTTGAACGCTCTGTTGGAATTGGTTGGCGGCTGCATTATTCATAGCAACTCCTGACGTCTTGGCGTTTAGATTCAATGCATTTTGATTCGTTTGATAGTGACGTCCCATCTGTCTTTCTTTCTCAATCAAAGGATGTGCATTTTGGGTATAAAGCGCATCGATTTTTGTGCCTTGAGATTGATTGCCAAACTCTGAAATCAACTCATCCCGTTTATGGGCTACAAAATCCTGTCCTAATGTTTGAAGTTTTTGAATAGAGGCCATATCGCCGGGATGCGAAAAAAGTTCATCACGTTGAGCCGTTCCCACTGTTGCTGCCACATACCCCGGAAATGCTTGATTAAGATCGGCATTAATTTGCGCCCCATGGGATTCAACATAACTTCGTGCCTGTTGTACGCGGGTGGCTGTAGACAATGACGAATCCACATTATGACTTGCGGTTTGTGCGTCACGTAAGTCCACGCCCAACTGGTTAGAAAGACTCGCGCCTTTGGAATGTGAATCATCAAAATGATGCGTTTGCGCAAAATGACTGACGTAATTTAATGATTGATTGAAATCAGCAGCTTCTTTTGCTGTCACAGTGTTGTCGGTATTGTCATGATAGCGATCGCCAGAAGTGGATGATCGATCGTATTTTTCATCTGTGCGTCCGCCGCCATCAAAACCAAACGCCCACTTTCCGAGATGGCCAATAGCGGAGCGATCGCTAGAAACACTTGCATGAACACCTGCACTCATGGAGGTTAATGTGGTCATCGCTTCTTCCTGGCTCACACCTAAACGCTTGGAAACATCGGTGGCAATGCTCGTCATTTTTGATAATGCTTGTGTATATTGACCCGACTCTTGGCTAGATACCCCATCACCCAACCGCATGTCATGACCATCGAGAGTTGAAAGCTGTATCGCACGGTGTGCTGCATTGGATATGGCACTTTGGAAATGCTGCGATTCATTAAGAGCGGTCTGTTTGGACGTTTCATAGGCTTGATTGAGCGAACCGTTTAAGGCTTCTGATGTATTAATGGAGACGGCACCCTTTGACATCCCGGGGCTGACATCAAAGACCGTTTCACCACTACCCGTAATGGTTTTAATCACACCAGAGCCGCCTTGCTCGGCATGCATCCCATGCATATGCGACCAATTGGAATCATGCTTGTTGGCAGAGAAATTATTGGCAGTTGTGTTATAAAAGCTGGTTTGACCTAGCCCAAAAGAAGCCGATGCTGCTTCCCCAGCTACAGCCATTCCTGAACCTTGCACGTGTCCAGTGATGCTGGTTGCGAGTCCATTAAACGCTTCGCCTAAATTCGACACCAAGCCTTTTGCGATAAATGGGATCATTGCCATGATGTAGCCTGCTACCCCTGAAATATCGCGGCTCAATTCGGTCATTTTATCAAGATTGACCATCGTCATTGGTCCATATCCTGAAACTCCATCGATGCCCACATTGGTCATCACATGATTAATGACAGCAAAGAGCACCGGCCAACATTGGAGTGACAAAAGGAATTGCAAATACCCTTTGAAAATGTGACCACCACCCGGCATAGTGCTGAGTGCCAACACCAAGGGAAACACACCAAACAGAATCAGCATGAGGTTGGTGTGCAATAACGGTAAAAACCACACGGCCTTTTGACCCAAGATATCCCAGCTCCAGCGATGTTGTAGTTGCGATTTGGTAAACTCATGATTCACGACACTGGCCGTGCTATCGGTAAAGGCTTGATAGTGGTTAATGCCATCACCCATCGCATTAATCATCATGGCTTGTAGAAAGATATTACTTGAGCTGTCCGTGAGTCCCTGATAATAGCGTGCTGCCGAGGTTAGATGTGTTTCAAACAGTTTTTCATAATCAGTTTTTTTCTGCTTTCCAAACAGGTTAATCCCAAAGATGCTGTATGTTTTTCGAATTTCAGCGTCCAAGCGTGCTTTAAGGCTGTTTTTGCCCTCGGCACTTGAAGCTTGTACGCACGTCACGAGATTTCCGCCGATCTCGGTCATACGAAGCGGTGAGGGTTTCTTGGTAATCAGATTCCAAATGTTATCGCTTCCGGCTAAATCACCCACGCTGTATTTTTGATTCAGCCGAATATCGCCCACAACGCAGGAGCGAAAATAGTGATCCATTTCATCTTTGAGTGTGGGGTCTATAATTCTGAAATCACGAGCGGACTCTATGAGTCGAGCGCCAAACAGCGCGCCCGTTTTTGTGTAGGCAAAATCACCGAGCGTTGCAAAAAGCGCATCATAACTTTGTGCAAGCCCATACCCAACCGATGTTAAAAGACTCGCAGTTGCAGCAAACACAACGGGTACGTTGTCTACCTTGTGATAAGTTTGTGTCGATATGTCTTCGATTAACACATTGGTTTTAGGTAGCAACACAATATTGGTGCACAGCACATAACCCAAGAACCATTTCGCAAACACCGTTGGATCGCGGGATTTTAAAAATCCGGCGGACACCATGACTATACCGATGAGCGCGGTAATTCGTAGGAGGCCTAAAAAATCGCGTTGATTCATGAAGGCCGTGATGGCATTCAAAACATCGGTGAATAAATCACCCGCTGCCAAGACATGGATCGTTAAGTATTCTGTTGACATAGTTTTCCCATCCTAATGTGATGTATTACCCAGACCACTGGCGAGTTGTTTCTCAATTTCACTCATGCGCGAAATGAGGGCTATTTTTTCTTGTAGTTTTCGAGCGATTTTGGGATCGATGGACGCAACCTCACGATTGGCCTCTCGTATACGGGTTTGAATATCTTTGATTAGGTCTTCATTGAGTTCTGAACCTGCCGTAGCATTCGCGACATCTTGAAGTAAGCCGCTTAAATAATGTTGCAACAAATCTTCCGCAATGAGTGTTGAGTAACCCTCAATTTCAACAGCTGCATCGTTATAATGCGTACTGTTCAACACTGTTAGAAATTTCATCACTGGAAACATTGTGAGGCTTAAGAAATTTTGTTCCTCAGCGGTGGGGACATCATCTTTTTTGAGCTTCAGATCGAGACTCTCTATCATATTTCGAACGCGCGTCGTCAATGTCTTGCTCTCATCGATTTTCATCTCTTTAAGGCTGACGGTCATGCAGGCGGTTCCAGGGGTTTCGTCACTGCATCGCCACATTTGCTCAACGCTTGCTGATTTATTACCACCAAGAAGCGCTTGAATGAAGTGACTACTTCCCGCTAACGAGGGCACAACCTTCACCTTGCCTTGGCTATCAATAATCAGGGTTCCTGTGAGACTCATCACCATTTCAGCGAGTTGCACATCACCATTTAAGAACGCGTTGTTTTGCAAAATTGACCAGACAATATTTTTATTTAAAACCACCTGTTTCTTTTGTTCAGGGTCTTTTTCGGCTTTTGCCATAATTCCGTCATGTGCGTTGCCTGCGCAATCCATGCGAGCGGACACATAATCCGATACCACCCCACTTCGACCCATCGCCGCTTGGTCTTTACAGATTTTTTGTTGCGAAGCGGCAGTTTTTGGAAATACGCCGCCGACAAAATTTTGCGCCATTTCACACGAGTTCACACTCATTTGATTGACCTTTTGCTCCAGCGTTTGCAGGTAATCTCGTACTTGTTTTAATTCAGGAACGGTAGTCGCCAACATCACATCAACGGCATACGCGCCACTGCTCGTCATCACTTGCTTGCCTAAATCCACGAGCTTTTTATGGCTCAAAAAACTCATGCTTCCTGTAAATAAATCAATGCCATTACAGCCCGCGCGATAGCTGGGTAAATCCAGCTCTACAAGCTGATAACGACTCACGCGATTGCGTACAAACAGTGAGCCTCCACCGTAAAACCCTGCCGCTTGGGATTGAAACGCAGCGGGCTTTGTGACGTTTGACGCATAACCAATACCATTGAAAAAGGTATTCATATCGCCAGCGACATCGGCATGAGCGTAATTCACCGCAGCGATACTTAGTGCCAACACTTTAATGATTTTGTTCATGCCGTCACCTTAGTGTTTTCATAGGCCATGATTTTTGGAATGAGCGCTTCAATGCGAGTTGTAAGCTCCATTTCATTGAGCGCCCCAATGGATACTGGATAGAGTGCTTGAGTTTTTGGGTTAGTAATAAATAACGCAGGGTAGTGAATCGATGCATTCTTAAAGGCAACCGTCGTCCAATCACTGGTGGCTGGCAACACGTCTTGAAATTCAGGTAGCGGTTGATTATCAAACGATAACGGTAGAACGCTTGCACCAAGCCGTTTTGATACTTGGCTTAGAACGGGCGAAAACTGATGACAGTATGGACACGTGCTTGCAAAGAAGAACACGAATCCATGCGTTTGAAAAAAATGGTCTCGTGTTGATGGCACATCTGAGCTTTCAGCAGAGGCTGCGCCTAGCCACAAGCTCATGACAATCATTGAAACATTAAATAATTTTTTCATACGGCCTCTTCCTTAAAATGATGAATGACACTGACGAGATTGGCTTCAAGCACGTCTTGCGTTGTGAACCCAAACGCAATAGGCAACGTTTTTTGGCTTTTCGGATTTACAAGCAGAACAGCAGGAAAAAATCGCACACCAAGTGCCTCTGCCTGCCCTTTATCCAAGCGTGAGTTGGGTAATTCTGGCGCTCGTTTGCCATCAACACTTACTGGAATCAATGGCAATTCAAACCGCGTGCAAAAGTCTTGTAAGACGGCAATTTGTTTTTGGTCATAAGGGTTTTGGCTGCGATAGAAAAAAAGCAGGCCATGCGTTTTCGACAGTGTTTGAATCGCGGCTTTATTATTTTTTTCGCGCTCAGCATCTAGTAATTTCGTACCAATGCTTGAGGTGGGGTGCGTAACGGAATAATCATACTCTGGATAATAAAGCATCGTTTTATGAAAAAGACTTTCAAAGCGTGAAGACTCTTGCATCCAATAATGTTGCAACGCCAAAAACTCACGCATATCTTCCATGGACTTTGTTTGGCGAGCACGATGTAATGCTTCCATGGTATAGAAATGAAGAACTTTATCGCGCTGGGTATAACTCATTTGGTTAAATGGCACGCCCTGTGGTTTTTGTTCTTTTTCAGTCACAGGGGGCTTGGGTGCGTTGTACCAAAGAAAGCCAATCGGTGCTTCATCCGAAAAGGCTACTGCCGTTGCTAGAAGTAATGTTAAGCCTGAGAACCATTTAATCATGATCTTGCCCCTGCTGATTGAGTCGTTCAATATGCGCCTGATTTAAAGTTGAGGCCGTTCCTGAATCGGGTACGTGAAGGCGCGACATGAGTTCTTGTTCAATGGGCGATAAATTAAGCTTGCTGAAATTAATGTGTTCCAATTCTTGAGGGGTTATTCCGCGACAATCAGGCGATTTTGCCTTGCCAAAAGGGATATGAAGTTGAGCTTTCCGACCTTCTTTTTGAATAATGGCACTGAGCTTTGTGGGGAAAATGCAATAAGCATGGTGATATTCAAGATCGAGTTTATGTTTTTTATATTTCCCAAGAGACACGACCCTAGCCTCGTCCTTTGCTTTTTGAAGTGCTTGCATGTCGGATGGGCAGTTCTTTACCCAATCACCCCATCCGCTATCTGTACAACAATCGCGAAAACCAAGGGGGTACGATTTACAATTCATTGCCGATCCCGAAAAAATCTTAGCCATTCCCTCACCGATTTGGTTGGTGGATACCTCACTTGCAACACCTGCCAATGCGCCGAGGCGTGAAGCTCCCTCGCTCATATCATGGCTTTCTTCATTCTTGGTTGTGTCACAATCTCCTTCTTTCATATCTGAGCTACCCTCAATGAGTTGCTCGGCTATTTGCATTTCAGGACTATTTAGATTTTGGATAGCCTTCGTTCGCGTGTTGTATTGTGTGTAAACCTGATTTGCCGTTTCATTTTGAGTGGTCGCTGAAAGTCCTTGGCCTTTCAGGCCATCATTATTTTCAGTCGGGTTTAAGCGTATTTCGGCAGGAGTTTGTGTAAACCCTTGCAATACCTCACCCGGCTTAAATTGTTCAAGAGCGTGTTTGAACGCATCGGCTGTTGCCAATGGCGCTGATGGTTCTGCGCATAAACACGCACTGAGCAACCACATGAAAATCCCAATTGTCTTAGCCATTGATTAATTGCCTCACATCACTCGCGGTCATCCCACTATCGCCATGTCCTGCGATTCTCAACAACCCATCACTCAACGACAAATTGCCATAAAGCACATCAAACGCTTTCCCGTTATCTACAACGAGCGCCGGAACTTGTTTAATCCCAAATCGTGCAAAAGCAGTGGGATCAATTTGCAAGTTCAGGTTGGGCACTGTTTTTGAAAGCGCTTGAATACGCTGAACGGTTTTAGGCATTGAATTATCAACAAGCCCATTAAGAAGCGCCGGAATATTTAAACGTGCGCTTTCACTCAATGTCTGCTGTAGTAAACGTTCCGGCATTGAAAAGCTTACAAAGACTTGTGCGATTGGCGCACTCATCGCCTCAAACCCCACAAGACCCATGATTAATCCCATCATTAACTTACGCACGATAACGCCCCCTTGATTGTCATAAAAACGTACAATTTCTTTTTCGCCACACCAAAAACCCATATTGATCGGGTGTATGCGGTTTAATCTTTCCGGCTTCCCATGTAAGCGTTGATGCACCGCTTGGATAACAATGACCACCATCAGCAACTTGATTGACCATCTCATAGCGATAACGTGATTTTGGAACCGTTGGGTAGTGGTGTTCAGTGCAAATGGCGCCTTTATCAGGACTAGAATCAGGGATCAGATAGTCACGATGCAGTTTGTAATTCAGGCGCTCCGTTAACAGAAGAGCGGTTTGAACCGGAGATACTGGGGCATTAACATGCCCTGTTAATGGGTAATGACTACCTTGTGAACCTGCGCACCAAAAGAGACTGTCTAATGGCTGCGATTGAAGTGTTGATGAAATACTGTCTGCCGCACAGGCAGTTTGTGCGATTGGATTGCCGAATAAAGTAGCCTCGGGGTTCAACACAAAACTCATTTCTGAATCTGACCATAGGGGATCAAGCTCCGTTAAATAGGCAATATCAAAGTCGCCCGTTTGTAAACAACCAACGCTCGTGATGATATTAAGCCAATTAAGCAACGGGTATTTGTACCAATGTACGTGATAAAATGCACCGACCTCGCCTTGCCCAACATGGTGTTGACCACCTCGGGATTGTTTAGCTCCAAGTTTGACTTGATGTCCGCCTAAATTCACCAAGCAGTAAGGTGTATCGGTTACATCCACAAGGGCTTGAGGTTCCCAAAAGCCAATATTAAGACCTATTCGCCATCCAGTACTCGCAGGACACATGCCAATGGGCGAGGATGCATTGCGCGTATCAGGCAAATGACTACCTACTATTTTCGAGCCACCAATTGACAGGGGGAATAAACATCGCCAGCAAACATCTTTAATCGGGTTCACAAAATGCCCCGTGCAATGGGATGCGTTTGCCATAGTGGTTAATGTGAGTAGAGCACTTAAAACAACAGGTTTAAATTTCATCGCCGCTCTCCTTGATTACAACTTCTGAAACCTGCAAGCGGTTCTGATTTCGTTTGACGGTTGCAGGCACTGCGCTTAATTGAAAACGTGTAGATAATCGGCCGCCTTGGTCGAAATAAATTGCGCTTTCCAATGCCTGCTCGGCATCGCGAACCGCACCACCCGTTAAAATAAATTTTGGATTTTGGCATTGGTGCTGTTGCTTCTGCGCCCAAAGCAATTGCGCATGATCATCAGCATTAAAGAAGAGCCAGCAAGGGGTATAATTGGGGCGTTGTTCCAGTCCATTAACGCGTGTACCTGTGGGATAAATGATTTGTCCGTGTTCATCTAAAATAGGATGGGTCAGTATCACCGTTGGGTCGTAGTGATAGATGCGTTTAAGAATCGCACGGGGCAATCCAACGGGATGAGGACGATTAGCCGTTCGCTCTGCACGCGCTTGAAATGAGGACTCCATTGCGTGCAGCTCGCCACTCGCCGTCAGTTTTTGTAATCTGAGATCAATGAAATCTAAAAAGCTCATTTCACTTACAGGAAAAGTTTCGCCTACAACGCCAAAGGATTTTGAAAAACTTAACGTTCCTATACAGGCCAACATCAACCCAAACAATGCGCGCTTCATGACTGACCTCTCATGGCGTTGGCAAGCAGTGGAATAATGGATGTTGTTATATCCCTGTTACTGGAAAGGACATGAGCGCTATCAAAAATGACGACGTGATGACTTTTGGCATAAGCATCCAGCACACCATTGAGCTTATGATTGAAGGTCTCGCTTGATCTTTTTACGCTTTCATTAGACGCATGGTGAAGCGCCAATTGATGAATAAATTGACCTTTGATGTGGTTTAGATCAATCGTTGCAACGTTTGATGATGGTTTCATCCACACCAACACCGTCAACGCAATAGCACCTACTACCACAGGCCATTGCTTCATGATGTTGCTTCCTGTTGAAGATTCGCGACTCGTCGAACCGCATCACTCATTGAAACGCCTTCGGCAACCAATGCTTCAATCGCGCCAAACACATCGCCACTTGTTGAGAATAATGCGGTTGAAAATGGATCGGCAAAGTAGCGATGGAAGGTATGACAAGTTCCAAATTGCATCATCAGACTTGAAAAGCCCTGACCATGCGCTTCGCCAAACGATTCAATCATTTTGACTTGGCTCGGGGTGAACGCCTTGGGGTGGGAATCCATATATCCTTTAAATCCACCTTGGCGCATGATGATTTTAGTATCACTACTGGCCGCAATCGCTTGACCTTGAATGGATGCGCTAGTGTCTTCCAAATACTGCGTGATGACAGAGAAGCCACCGTTATGCTTACGTGCGGTACGAAATCCTTGCGCAATGAAATTGGCTGCCACGGGATTTGAGCCTAATAAAAACCGCCAGGCTTCATCAATGAAACACTGTTTTCTAATCCGTCGGTCGGTTTGGTAGAATTGCCCTTGAATAATGACAATCATCACAAACATCACAATGGTTAAAAGCTCAGGATTGTTTTCAAGGGCGCCCATCTCGAGTACGACGAAATTTGATTTATTTAGAAGCGGCGTTGGGCTATTAAACATCGCGCCATAAATGCCATCACGACCATATTGATTGAGAAGAACTATCAAATCTTTCAAACGCCGATCGTTGTCTGATTCAGGCATTAAAAGCATCTCACGAAGACATGCAATGACATCATCAATACAGGCTTCTCTGCCATTTTTTTTCCATACCGCAAGTAGCGCTTGTAAAAGCCAGGCGTTTTGTACTGGATCTAATTCCGCCCGAGGACTTGCCATAAGGCCTAATAAATCTCGAATTTGAACGTAGTCGTTGACCTGCTCCCCTGCAATTTCGGTCACACCATCAAAATCAAACAGGGTAAACGGATTGAGGGAGAGCGTTGAGGCATCAATATAAGTACCGCCCACCATTTCGCACAAATGCTTGTACGAGCCGCCTAAATCAATAACAAACGTCAAATGATCGCGTGATTGCGCCTCTTGAAGGAGAGCCAATTGAAAAAACGATTTGCCCGAGCCACTGGATGCAACGGTTAATCGGTTGTAATTAGTAATGGGTAGATTTTTGTCATCAAACGGATCGTAAAAAAATAATTGATGACGATAGGTCGGCAGAATCAAACCCGAACGTGAGCCTTTAAATTCAGAAACGATGGGCAGAAGATTAGCGACATTATAGTGACTCAATGGTTTAGTCATTCCCATGAGCTCAAAACTGCCAAACAATCCTTCGCTTAATAAAAAAGGAAGGCACCCTAAATATCGCAGCCATTGCTTGCAAGGGGCGGGAGTTAACGTGAATTCACATTGTCGAAAGGCACTAATGGCTTTGGCCGTGTGTTCACGCGCTTTGGCCTCCGTTGTTAAAAGCATCACATTATAAAACGTTGGAAAAATCTCTAAATTTCCTTTGCTTCCCTCATCGTGGACAATAGACCACTCTTCAAGCTCATCATGAAGGCCAGGATTAATAAACAGTTGCACGGCATTGAGGTTATCTGAAAGCGATTTTGCACGACGCTTGGCCGTTGCGCGCAGACGTTCTTGATTTGCGCCTCGAATCGTAAAGCTGATGACAAACGGGCATTGAATGCCGTGTTCTGGGTGCATCAGATTGGCGAATAAATCAGGCGTTTGCCATAACGCCCAAGGGGTGTGCTTCTTAGGATATCCTGACAGCTCGCATTGAACTGCGCGAACCGTTTGCACGTCGCCCATGAGGTCTGTGGTTGAAAAGTCCATTCCACGGTCAAAAACCTCGACGGTGGTCGATGGATCAACGATTGAATCGCGAATCAGTACACCTGTTTCCTCGATCTCTGGCCACTCGATGTCATTAAGATTAGGCGATGTGAGCGTTCTCAACAGACGTTGAAAATCAAATTTTCCCAAGCGCTCAAAAGCAAGGCCGTCCACTTTCAATTCAGACGCCCAGTCATCGCGAAGCAGACTCAAACGCGTTTGAAAATCGCCGGTCTTTTTCATGGATAGGAAAAAATAGCAGCGATAATCGGCCAATTGTGCAGGCACGTTTCGCCCATTGGGGTAGCCGTTTTTTACCGCCTTTAAGTGAAAATCAATACTCTGACGGGCAAGCTCTGCATATATTCCACCTTTTTTTAAAATGGGCTCGAAGTTGCGCGCCAATTCACCACCAATATATTGGTGCTTGTAGAGCATCACTGTGCAATCAACACCAACAGGTAGTTTTGTTTTAAAAAGCTCGGCCATGGATTTCATGAGCGATTCATCGGCACCCGAGGCTGGTAATACATGAAGGCCAAAACCCGCCGTCGTGCGATTGATAAAGATGTCTTCTGCATCAATAGACTCATACGGCAGAATGCTTTTAAAAGAAGGCAAATCAATCTCAACCAGCTTTTGAGCCCGGTGTTGGTCTTTTATTGAAACGGGCGCCATGCCATCCGTTTCACCTAACATCTGTGAAAACCGATGAAGCCCTGCGCGTGCTTTGTCTCGTAATTCGCTAATCCATGAATCGTGCATATTTTTATCCTTAGCCGCGTGCATGCAAAGTGTGGTTTTGAGCTGCACCTAATTTATTTAGGTGTCCATCATTCTGAGGTGCTACCCACGCATACGGATGCGCGGAATGACTTCGTTTTTGTTGAGATGCCCGAGTACCATCGGCATAACGTGTCATAGCATCCACCTGCTCAATGGTCATGCAACTATCACCTGCCGTTGCGTTACAACTAAACTCTGAATTCATGGGTGAACAAGCGCTCATTAAAAACCCCGCTGCACTGATTGCGACGATGGATAACACTCGAATACTCATGGTTGAACTCCAGTTGATGCAAAGGATTGATTAGCGAGTTGGTCAATTTGCCCCAAGACTTCTGGGGGAACATTGAAGTTCGGTGAATCATCTTGATTCACCGGAGTGGCGGTGTTATTTATAGTGCTCATGCGACGCGTGCTTTGTGGCCTATCTTGATTGGATGCATCCTCCGCTGGCTCTAAATAAAAGCCATCTTTAAACACAATCGTCACCACATTACCTGAGCCTACTTGAATAACGGGGTGGTATTGCTCTGCACGTTTCACGTAATATTGCGACAACACATCAGCAGCCTTTGATGCGCCACCATAGGCCGCATACGGTCCGATATTGGATTGAGGGACAACCGATGCAGCCCCAAACGAACTGATGCTTTGCACCGATTGCGCGTATTGTGCAGCAGACGCAATCCCGGCTAAGGCGCCACTAATACCCGCCCATTGCATGATTTTGTTATCACGCATTAACGGCACACCTTTCACGCCGACCTTACCGTTGAAGAACACCCAGCCGGTCACTTCTTTATCAATAATAGGTTCGCCCGGATGTGCGCATGAAATTTTATAAAGGGTTGCGAATGCACGTTCACTCGAAATATCGCCATAGGCATTCCCGCTGACACGACAACCTCGAAGGCGCGAACGCTGACCATTGGGTAGCGTGCCATCTTCCAAAAATTTAAAGAGCATCACGCCATTGTTTTTGCTCTGTCCATTGACCGATGCATCGGCGTCTGCCCCTCCTAAAATCACGGCGCGAACCGACGTATTGGAGGGTACATAGCGATTGGGATTTAAACGGGTTTGAGTCTTTGCGTGATGAAGTCTCCGAAAAGACACCATATGTATGCGCACAGGCCGTGGCACCATATTTGCTAGTTGATTCGCTCCACCGTTATGCCACAGTCCGGCTTGATTACCATTGAGTGAGGCCTGCGAACTGGCTATAAACTGTTGTTGCGTTGGACTTGGCGGTGTTTCTTCTCTTTTTAATTGAGCGGTTTCTTGTAATCTTTGAGACAGCTCAAGTGCTTGCCTTTCATGTGTCTCGTTCAACTCTTTCATCGATTGAGTCAGCTGACTCAGTTGCGTTTTGAGCAATTCCAGCTCGCCTTGTTGAGCCGTCATGGCGCTATCGGCATTGGCTTCGGTAAACGATTCATCAATGATGCCCGTTAAATCGTTCACTTGGCTCAGCGCCGCATGTTTTTTGGGCTTGGCGTCGGCTAACAATCCCACAACGATCAGGGATAATATGAGCAGACCACCGCCTATCAAGCTCATCATGCGCATTTGGCGAGATTTAATCAGGCGATTGAGTTGAATATTAGCCATGAGCAACCTCTCGTACCCGATACAGAATGGCGGTTTCGTGAGATTTCAAAATGGGTTGAGACAACTTCATAGCCGTGATGTTGTCGCCTTCGAACCACTCAGGCAATAAATTCAGTGGTTTGGCGCTACCGTTGTAGACCTCAAGTCGTTCGGCCTTAACGCCGTCGCCTGCCCATATTTCTTTAGGGATTAAAGAAAGCCCAGCCCCCATCCGTTCGGCACGTCCAAAAGGATGACTGATAGTCATGCCCGGCATGAGCTCATGGCGCGCCATGTGATTAATAATTTCGAGCATTGCGTTTTGATGTGGGTCTTGCGTGATTTTGGGGCTCGCAATATTCACTATTTTTGTGATGTTGGAAGCCACCGTTTTGGGCGCCACAAGTTCAACTGTCTTGCCTAGTCCATCTTCACCCGTCACGGTCACTGAAAAATGATGCCCGGATTCAGTAGTCAAAAATAACGTGAACGGACTTGATTGGGTCGTCAACATCACATAAACGCTGCCATCTTGTTCATCGCGCTTAATGCCCATAGCGGTTTCAGGAAATATGGCCTCCACGATTTTGTCGTTTTTAACGACCAATCGGTTGTAGTTGGACTGGCTTAAATTAAGCGCCACATCACCATTATCACGAACCGCAAGAGAGGTTTGGCTCATGGCGCTCGATGCCAATAAGGCTAAGACACTACCCATAATCATTTTACGCATGCTCCAACTCCTTCACTTTTACGAAACTTAAAATGGATAAACGCCCAAACCGATAGCGATACGTCAGTTCATAGCGGATATGTGCAGATTTCAGATCCCTTATCCCCACAAAGCGATTCAGTACGCCCGTCACAGTAGCTTTTAGTGCGCGCGGATCTAACTGCATGTCGGTGATGATAAAATCACTGGATATTTTATTTTTTTGAACAACTGCCGCCTCATTCGCAAGGATTGATTGCATAACCCCATATCGACTGCCATCAACAAACATCAGCAAACGTTTGTGAACTGCTGCTACTGTTTCTGGTGTGACATTCAGCCGTGAATAAATAAAATTTTCGCTCATCATGCTCAAATACTTTGAGTCAACACTTGAATCTGAATTTGCAAAGCCAGTGCCGCCTTCAAAAGGCGTTACAAGTGTGCGTTGATGCAGACTTGTGTACCAAACCAACGCCACCAACAAAAAGTTCGCGGCAAGAAGACCAAATACCAGCGCTACCATCAGATTAAATCGTGCGGACAACTGGCTGAATCGATTTTGATAAACACTAAAGTCCATAAAACACCTCTATGCGACCCACACTCGAAGGTGTGAAGCGGGTAATTTAGGTAAAAAAAACGTTGTGATGGCATGGGGTAAATACCAATATGCCAACACCAACAACACACGAGGGCTACCGCCCTTTTTTAATTGCCGCAGTGCTGCGACTAAGCCAAGCCCAAGAATGGCAACCACCATTTTCTGGTTACATAGTGCGAGCAACCCAAAACAGGTGACTGCCACTATCAATTCATCCATGGTTAAACTTAAATAGCGCTTAGGCTTATCCAGATCAGTTAAAAACCGATACAACACTGCGTCATTCATAAATAACCTCCTTATTCAAAACACAAACGTTTTAAGCAGAAACGCCGGAATAAACGCCACACCAGCCACTCCTAAAAAGACCATCGGATTTTTACTTTTCACGGCCATTGCGGTGGCCAACATAATGTCCACCAAGATAAAAACCTTCCAAAATTTCGAGCTACTACCTAATGAATCCGCTATATCTCCCTCTAGGGCGCGACCTAATAAATCAGTTGCAAAAGCTGATTTGGTTATCAAGACCAGTGGTAAAACGGTCACGCCGTACTTCACGGCATCCGTACATTTTTTTATCATTTTCATTGCATTTCTCCTTATCAAAATTAAGTCTTATTACCCACTTACACGTTTCAACTGCCCTAGTAATTCTTTCAGTTTTTTACATCCGACTTCCCTTTGCTCGCTTGTTATCAGAAGCGATTCGTGTTGCACTTTTTCTTTCACCAATGAAGGAGATACATGTGTGCGATAGCACTTTCTAAACTCAACTGGTGATGGTGGAAAAGAAGGGACTGCATGATGTCCAGATAAAAAATATTCAATGGTTGCTAACACTCCTTTTTTGCCAATTTTAAGTACTAAGTCTTGCCATTCCTGACGAATTGCAGATGCTTCATCAGGGGAGTCACCCTCAAAAACAGGGCGGCCATAAATAATTTTAATTTTAAAGATCAGCCACTCTGTTAAATTAACAGCCTCTAGCTCTGATAGTTTTTGATTACACAGATCCGTTCCTGCTTCTAAATTCTTCATCAAATTGCCTGATCGCTGCTTGTCTATTGAAAGTAACGGCTGATTTTTCATCTTGGTTTCTAGAAAGACGAGATTGGTATTGCTCATCTAAGTACTCCTCTCTTTGTTGCTTAATGATTTGTTGCTGTTGTTTTACGCCAGATTGGCTTCGGGTCATCTCAGATTTATATACCGACTCATCAAGGCAAACTTCATCTTCCCAGCGTGCCTCGTTAAGCCAACTTGAAGGGTTCGGCCACTGAGGAACAAACAGATTTAATCGTTGACGTAATTGCTTTTCTTTTGCTTGGCTATCCAAAGCCACTAGCATTGTTTTTAATAAATCGGAGCTTTCGTCAGACACAAGTGCTGAAAAAATTTCAAATGATTTTTTTTTGTTAATGGGCTTATTCGTAAGCGCTATCCATGTATTCCAAAACATACCAAAAGGCGTGAATTCAAATTGTTCATACGCAACATCAGTCATTTGTATTTCGTTTGGTAATCTTTTTACGTAATCTTGGTTTGTATTCTTTGTATATTGCTGGGGTAAATTTGCTACCACCGTAGGATCAATCTGCACCAACGATGATGCACTTTTGCTATCACCGTAAGTGCAATTTGCTTCTATCGATAGGAGCAAATTGTCACTATCGATACACTCGTCTTTCATTGCCTGATCTGGTGCTGTTTCTGCATCAATATCGACCACATCTAACTTATGCTCTGATTGCACAAACAGGTAACTCTTTAACCAAGACTTGACTTCGTTAGGGTGAAATAAAAAATGCCGTGTTTTATCAAATGAATAACGCGGATTGGGGTTGCGATGTACCGAAATAAATTTCAAATTTTCTAATAATTCAATTGCAGTCTGGATCCTTCGTTTATTAAAAATATTTAACAAAGAGTCTTCCAATTGCTCTGATTTGTGCCACTGTAATAAACCTGTAATTTGATTTCCATTTTCCCCATGTCTTTCAGCTACGGCATTATGATTTTTTGCTTGGTAACGTTGTTCAAGCTTGATATTGTGCCAATACTCGAATAAATTTAATAAAGCAGCTGCACAGGCATCTTTTTGACATGCTTCCAATTGCCACTTACGGATTAAAACTAATCGTTCACCCTCTGGATGAGGGATACAGCTTGTGCGAGACATCGTAATCCTCCGTGTGTCATAATGTGATATGCATAAAGATTTTTATACGCAGATAATGTATAATTAAATTAAATATACCAAATTACGTATCAATTGAAAAGGGTTGATTGGATTGATAATGGAAAAAACTAATGATGATCAGAGAGTAAATGCCGGACGTCGCATAAAAATGACGAGAACACTGGCAGGGATTTCGCGCAAAGATTTAGAAAGCAAACATGGGATTAGCGCGCATACCCTGCAGTCTTGGGAATTAGGACGAAATCCTCTGACGGATAAAGCCGCGTCAAAATTAGTCGAAATCTTTCACAGCGTCGGTGTGAGTTGCTCAATGCAATGGCTTCTTGAAGGCTCAGGTAAAAGCCCCTGTTTATTAGAATCAGAATTTGCCCTTTACCCATCGATTGATAAAGACATCGCTCCGTTATTAAATACAGAAAACGCTATCCAGAAAGAAATTGATTTTTTTAGATCCCATAACCCTAATGCGCTGGTGATAATGGTTTCTGATGACACCATGGAACCAAGGTACGCGCAAGGTGATTTTGTCGGAGGCATTCAATACCTCATTCCACAAAAAATTAGTGAGTGCATAGGCCATGATTGTATTATTGAAACCAGTGAAGGGACGTTTTTTCGTCGATTATTAAAACGTAAAAACGGATACGCTTTGGTCTGTTTAAACCCGCAAACTGAAGTAAATGAGCCCGTTATCTTTACAAAAACCATTCTGGCAGCAACCCCCGTTATTTGGCATCGCTGGAAATTTAAAAAATCGCAATAAGGATCCAACATGAAAACGGCACTTATAACCGGCGCCAATAGAGGAATTGGTCTTGAGTTTGCCCAACAGCTAAAGGAACAGGGCTATTATATTTTAGGTGCTTGCCGTCACCCTGAAAACGCGCCTGAACTCTGCGCATTGGCTGACGAAGTGTTCCAATTAGATGTGACCAACGATACCGACATCACCGCATTAAAACAAAAGCTCGGTAACAGGCCGATTGATCTGCTCATCAACAACGCTGGTACTAGCGGTGAACAGGGTGTTACTGTTGGAAATGTGGATCGAGCTAACTTCATGAACGTCCTTAATGTCAATTGCATTGGCGTTGTAAAATTAAGTGATGCTCTACTGCCTAATTTAGAAGCCAGTGAAGACAAAAGCATCTTAGTGATCAGCTCTCACATGGGTAGTATTTCAGATAATGAACGAGGTAGATCTTATGCTTATCGTGCCAGTAAATCTGCACTTCATTGCGTCATGCGCAGCTTTGCGATAGATGTGGAAGATAAAGGAATCAAGGTCATGCTCATTCATCCAGGATGGGTGAAAACAGCAATGGGTGGTCCTGATGCACTAGTTGATGTTCATACCAGTGTTGCCGGAATGCTTACACAGGCGGAGCAACACTTTTCTGAAAGCCATGCTGAAGTGCTTCGCCGTTTTGATGGGGATACAATCGATTGGTAGCAAGTTAAATAGGACTCTTAATGCAGTTTAGAATCACCCAAAAATATGCTAGCGACTGCAAAATTGATAACCTTTCACTTCCTTGTGATACATTATCACCCCTAGATGATTGGTTCATCGATATGTTTCGAATTCATCGAAAAAAAATAGCGATGATAACGCATGCAAAATCCACTTATACATTTTTCATACCTTATGCTGCGGTCGGCGGTGCCAAAGCGATTCCAGAATGCGTGAGTGTATTGATCGAAAAATTTCTATATCGTGAAAATTTATCACACCACATTGATGAACTGCGACGCTTGTCAAATGAAAATCCTGTTTTCTGCAAAACGGTGGACAGAAAAATTTTAGGACACATGAACGATTTTAAGCGGTGTGCCAGCTATCGATTAGAGGAAAACCCCACTGATTTTGATGGTGCAGAACACATGATCGCACAAATACCTGTGAATCTTCAACCCATCAAATATACGACACCACTAGAACGTTTTCGTGAATTATTGGAGTAAGGTGGTGTTGTTGACAGATGTGTTTATTGCATCTTAAGTCATATCAATATCAGAATGCCCAATCAAAAAAAATAGTGTGGCTATTCAAAAATTCTCACATCGAACAACATGATACGCGGGTGTTTCATAAGGATGTGATTTCTTTAATGCAGAGATAACCGATTGAATATGCTTTTCATCACAAACCATATCCACTTTATATTCAGGGAGCTGTTCTATTTGATTCAATTCACCCACAGAAGGATTGCTGCCCTCTAATGGCTTAAATTGTCCTTCGCCCAACGTCTGCCAAGCACAATGAGAGTATTGACCAATTCGCCCAGCGCCCGCATCAAATAAAGCGGCTTTAACTCGTTCGACTTCATGCTGCGGCACGTAAAAGCTAATTTTATACATATCATGCCCTTTGTTAATCAAGTATAATACTGCCAAAATATGTCAGGATTACTCTCAGGTTTTCATTTATGTCACGAACCGAACGCCTATTTGATTTAATACAATTATTACGACGACATCGATTTCCAATCAGTGGAGCAACTCTCGCACAAGAATTAGGTGTGAGTCTTCGAACAGTCTATAGAGATATATCAACACTTCAAGCACAAGGGGCTGAAATTAAAGGTGAACCTGGTCTTGGATATGTATTACGACCCGGATTTATGCTGCCACCGCTCATGTTTTCTGAAGACGAAATTGAAGCGCTTGTCCTTGGTTCTCGTTGGGTGGCACGCAGAGCTGACAAAAAATTAAAGTTCGCTGCCACAAACGTTTTAGCTAAAATAGCCGCCGTCTTGCCAGCTGATCTTCGCTCACAATTGCAATTTTCAGGATTACTCATTGGCCCCGTAAAAACTGCAATAACTCATGATGATGAAGCAGAAGCCTTGGTGCGTTTAAGCATTCGCAAAGAACATAAGCTTCAAATGACCTATATTGATGTTAAAGGGGACGAATCAAATCGCATAATCTGGCCATTAGCGCTGGGATTTTTTGAGGAGGTACACGTTATTGTTGCTTGGTGTGAGATGAAGCATGATTATCGCCATTTTCGTACTGATAGAATCGTCAAATTAACACCGTTAGAAATACGGTATTCACCGCGCCGTCAAAATCTTCTCAAAAAATGGCGCGAGATCCACAATATTCCAGAGCAATAAAGTCATTCACTCCTGACAGAAACTGTCAGTCTATGCCCGTATACTGGATTCGATACAATCAATAACCCTTAAAAAAAGGAAAATATGATGCTCGAACCAAGTGCTGTTGTACTCTATGTTGACAATCTTGCTAAAAGTCGCCAATTCTATCAAGCGTTACTTGGGATAAAACCCGAAGAGTTGTCACCTAGTTTCAATCAATTTACTTTATCAAACGGGATGCGCCTGGCGTTGAAGTTTAAAGATACCGTTGAACCTCCCGCGGAAGATAAAAATGGCGGTGGCGAGTTGGCTTTCACTCTGGATAATCCCGCTATGCTTGATGAGTTGTTTGCAGATTGGCAAAAGAAAGGCGTAACCATTGCACAATCTCCAACCCCCATGACGTTTGGTTATACTTTTCTCGCGCTCGACCCCGATGGTAATCGACTGCGATTTGTCTCTCTCGGGAAGTTATAAATCATTCAACTGAAAAAAGGATAACTAATGACACATATCAACCCACAAAAAATGTACATTGAACGTATGACAATAGCAGGGATAACAGAAAGAACAAAAAATGAAGATGAATTTAATCCCAACGCAGCGCGGCTACCAGGACTATGGGAACGTTTTTTTTCAGAAAACCTTTCTCAACAAATATCAAAAGACAACAGCAACCCATTGGTTTATGGCGTTTATTCGGATTATAAATCAGACGCATCAGACCTCTATACCGTTACTGCCGGAGTAGAAGTGCCTCATGATCTCCTATCTACTCAATTTGACACCATCATCGTCAGTGAGGGCGACTATCTGGTATTTACAAATCGAGGACCAATGCCCAAGGCAATCATTGAAACCTGGCAAACCGTTTGGCAATATTTTGCTGAGAACACAGAAAAAAAGAGAGCGTACAAAACTGACTTCGAAGTGTATACCTCATCAGAAGAGTGCGCTGTGTACATTGGTATAAAATAAATAAATTGGCGTTTGTTCTGCTTATTTATTGTTATACTGCTGATATTTACTGATTGGAAAAGCATTATGAAGATTACCTTTCTATTTTATAATGGAATGACAGCACTCGATGCTATAGGCCCTCATGAAATACTGACTCGGTTACCTGGTGCAACCATATGCCGCGCAAGTCTTCAACCAGGCTCAATACAGGCTGGGGCTGGTTTAACATTAATGACAGAGCATGCATTATCCGATATAACAGAAACTGATATTTTAGTAGTACCTGGTGGGGAAAGCGCAACATCTTTACGCAACTATCCAGAAATACTGGCATGGATTAAAAAAATCCACACAACGACCACCTGGACAACATCAGTCTGTACGGGTAGTCTCATTCTGGGTGCTGCGGGCGTTTTATCGGGAGTCCAAGCTACAACGCATTGGGCTGTGATGGATCGCTTACAAACATATGGTGCTATACCCACTCATAAACGCATTGTTGAGTCTGGAAAAATTATCACTGCAGCAGGTGTCTCTGCAGGTATTGATATGGCCTTAAGCCTAGCCTCCAAGATTGCAGGACAATCTGTCGCCGAAAGCTTACAGTTGGCCATTGAATATGATCCCGAACCACCATTTAATGCAGGCTCGCCTGAGAAAGCGCCGTTACAGATCGTTGAAGCACTGCGTACCAGGTTATTAGAAAAATTTGAGAGCCTATAGGCTTGGTCTTTCTCTCAGGAGTATAAATGTGACCTTCAAAACCAATTGGGAAAAAGCCGACAAGCAAATTCAGCTATCGCTAGACACAATAAGGTCCATGGTAAAGCAAGCATTTCCTGAAAAGACCTTAGAATCACACGATATTATATCTGGTGGCTGCGCCAACTTAAATATTAAAATTCATCTAAAAACTGATGAACATCCTTATATTTTACGCGTTTATTTGCGTGATAAAGAAGCAGCCTTCCGCGAACAAAAAATAGGTGAACTTTTAAAACAAACTGTACCAATACCTGCTATTTATTTCATTGGAGACGATGAGCAACATCGCTTTGCTATAACTCAATTCATTGAAGGCATTACACTAAGAGAGTTGCTTTTGGGTGATCTTCCTCATAATTTACCTGCTCTTATGTATGAAGCAGGCTCCATCCTCGGTAAAATTCAAAGCCATCATTTCAAAACTGCAGGTTTTTTTGATGAAAATCTCACTATTTGTGAACCCATTTCACAATCAGGATTGGTTGAGTTTGCAAAAAACTGCTTAAAAAATGCCACGGCGATGCCATGTTTAAGTAACACCGTTCTTATGAAAATAGACTATTTTCTTGAAAAGTATCAATCGCTTTTCCCAGATGAGCACAATCATCATTTAGTTCATGCAGATTACGACCCAGCCAATATATTAGTCAATCAAAGAAACGGGGACTGGGAAATTACTGGGGTTTTAGATTGGGAGTTCTCTTTTTCAGGCTCACCCCTGTGGGATGTCGCGAACATGTTACGCTATGCGCACCAGATGCCGACTGTATTTGAAACATCATTTTTAAAAGGATTAAGTTCGAGTTTTTCTCTCCCTGAACATTGGAAACTTAGCGTTCATCTTTTAAATTTGCTATCATTGCTTGATTGTTTGGTGCGATGTCCTCCTTTGGATCGTCCGAACCAATGCAAAGACATTTGTACTCTGATTCAATATATTACCGATCAGTTAGACAAAACACCATGACACCACGTTTTAAGTGATTCGACCATGCGCATCTTAGAGACTAAACGACTTATTTTAAGGACATGGGAAGCCTGTGATATTGACACTATGTTTGCTGTTGACTGCGATCCAAAAGTTCGTGAATATTTACCAGGTGTTGCTACACTTGAAGCAACTGCCATCAATATCCAACGTTTTATCAAGCATCAACAAGACCTCGGGTATTCATTATATGCAGTTGAACTCAAATCAACCTATGAAATGATAGGGTTCTTAGGACTAATGACACCTTCTTTTGATGCACACTTTACCCCTGCCATTGAAATTGGTTGGCGGCTTGCATCAAGTCATTGGAATCAAGGATATGCTACAGAAGGTGCTAAAGCAGTACTGCTTTATGCTTTTACAGAACTGGGGCTAGACGAGGTGGTATCATTTACCGCGGTCAATAATATCGCATCTCGCAAAGTTATGGAAAAAATTGGTCTCAAACATAACTCGACAGATGATTTTGACCATCCAAAACTTGCTAACGATAGTCCCCTGCTACGGCATGTACTTTACCGATTAATCAAGAGTAATTTTTTTACATTATGTAGTTAGCCAATCGCAACATTAAGAATTTTCATCAAGGTTGATTGTATACATTTCAGATTAATCAATCACCACCGAAAAAAATTTAAAAACTACGGTGACAAGCATTGTTTTACCCAAGTGTCTCCGCTTTTTTGATACTCTAAAACATCAGATAATTCATCCAAACGATAGCTATAAAAGACAAATCGCTGAGGTCTAACATACACCCCATAATAATGTTCACTCACCGGAATAGCCTGATCTTTGTAACGAGACTCCACCTCTCTTTTTTTATTCTCTAAAATTTGCTTATCAAGAATAGGCTGTCCAGAAGTTGCTGCATAGCTATTAAATCGAATTTGCGCCCAAGTAGGATAGGTATTCCAATACCGCTCATTCTCAGCTTCTGACAAAAACTCTGCGGGGCCTTCAATAATCACTTCTCTGGCAAATCGCTCAAACCAAAATGTTAGCGTCACGTTTGGGCATGCGGTTATTTCTTCAACTTTACGTGAGCCCTTCTGTGTGAAAAAAATTAATCTATCTGGTTGTACTTCGCGAATTGCAACAACACGTCCATGAGGATGATCATTTATACCCATAGTCGACAAGATAGCGTGTTGAGAGTGCTTTGCGCCCGCCGTACACTCGTCATTCAGCCACGACATTAATATTTCCATGGGTTGCATTATAATAACTTCTCCAACTCGGCCTTATCACCATTCATAATATGCAATACATGTTCTGAAATTATCTCAATCGGCCAACTCCACCATTGCAGCTTCAGTAAAAAATCAATGGTTGGATCATCAAAGCGCTTGCGGATGACTTGTGCAGGATTACCACCAACAATTTCATAAGGTGCAACATCTTTAGTAACCACTGCCCTGGTGCCAATAATTGCACCATCTCCAATACTTACACCTGGCATAATAGTCGCATCATAACCAATCCAAACATCATTCCCTATGACCGTATCTTTTTTACGATTAGGCGTAAATGGTACTTGTTGCCAACAGGACTGAAAAATAACAAACGGAAAAGAAGAAAAACCACCTAAATCATGGTTACCGCCATTCATGACAAACTTCACATTCGTTGCAATTTGGCAAAACTTCCCAATAATCAGCTTGTCACCAATAAAATCAAAATGATAGAGTACATTTTTTTCAAAATTATGCACATCAACTGGATCGTCATAATAAGTAAACTCACCCACAATGATATTGGGGTTTTGGATAATATTTTTCAAAAAAACTGTGCGCTCTGAACCAGGAATAGGATATAACTCATTAGGATTTGGATGCATATAATAGTTGCCTTTATATAAATTTTAACTCTACCCGCACCCCATTAGGGACAGGTGACATGATCTAAACGCTTAATCCCTATTTAAAGTCCCTCTGCATCAAAACGCACAAAAATACAATCATCCGCCGGTTGCTTTGACAAACAATCCACACGATATTTTTTTAATGTCGCTTCAAGAACAAAGCCACATTTTTCAGCAATACGTCTACTCGCATAATTATCTGCCTGCATCACGACTTGCACTCTTACGGCGCTAAATGATTCAAAGGCAAATTTTGTCAATGCGCTTACTGCCTCTGTAGCAAAACCTAAACCCGTGTGTTGGCTATCCAACCAATAACCAATTTCATACATCGGTACCAGCGGATTACTTCGTTCATTAAAACCACTAGCACCAATGATTTGATTGGATGCTTTATGAAAAATAACCATTGGAAAATCTTTGGCCTGCTCATTTGACCAATTCGCCATCCCTTCTTTAACAAAGCGCATGGTACGCTCAATGCTTGGATCGGTTGCCCAAGGCATCCATCGTTGCAATGCAGATAATGATCGGTTAATGGCTTCATTCAATGGTGTTTCATCACCCAATTGAGGGGGACGTAAAATAAGTCGTTCAGTTTCAATCACTGGATACATTAAGGACTCCTCTTTACACTTGCAACATAAACGTCACTGGCCCATCGTTACATAAACTGATTTGCATATAAGCACCAAAACAACCGCTGGCTATCGCTATATCGTGTTGTTTTTTGGCATACTCTACCAAATATTCAAATAGTTGCTTTCCTTCTTGTGGTGGCATACCCGTTGAAAAGCCAGGACGCGTGCCTTTAGCTGTTTCAGCTACTAGCGTAAACTGTGGAACAAGCAACAATTCGCCTCGTATATCTTTCAAACTGAGATTCATTTTCCCATGAGCATCTGGAAAAATCCGATAATTTATTATTTTATTAAATAATTTATCCGCTTCTTTTTCAGTATCCGTTTTCTCGATGCCAATTAAAGCCAGAATACCTTTTTTGATGATACCAATAGCAACGGTATCAACACATACCTCAGCCTGAGTCACCAATTGAATGACACTTATCATGAGACCAATCCCTGCCTCGACCAATCAATTTTTCTAACCGCATTCACTTTATGTTCGGGCGCTAAATGCGAATATCTCAGCGTCATTTTAATATCAGAATGCCCCAGCAGCTCTCGAACAGTATTCAGATCAACACCAGCCATAACCAATTTACTAGCAAAATGGTGCCGCAAATCATGCCAACGAAACTGCGTGATCTGTGCATTTTTTAAAACTGAAGACCAGGAGCGTTTAATGTTGTTAAATGGCTTGTTATTTTTACTAGGGAATACCAACCCTTCTTTAAGTGCACTTTTATGATAAAGCCGTTGTATAACATGCATGCCCTCATCATTTAATGGAAGAAAACGAGAGCTACTATTTTTGGTGATGCCACCCGCCAAAATAAGCGAACCCTCTGATAAATTCACCATATCCCAATTCAAGTGAAATAGCTCCCCTTGGCGTAAACCCGTATTGATGGAAAGCAAAACCATTGGCATCACGTGATCACAAAAATCATCATCAGAAAACTCTGGCGATAAAGCGTATTTACGATCCGCTCGCCATTGATTGGCATTGATTCTCTCTTGTTTTAATTGATGCTCTCGCTCTAATAAGACTTGGCGCAATCGCATTTCTTCTTCTACTGATAAATAGCGCACTTTAGGAGAGCGATCTATTTTAGACAGTTTTAAATTTTTCAAAGGACTTTCTTGTATAAATCCCCACTCTGTGGCTTTTGTCATCACGGATTTCAATGTGCCAATATCTCGATTAAGCGTTGCATTGGATATACCATCATTGATACGTTTGCTGCGCCACTGCTCAATAATAGCAGGGGTAATTTCTGTGAGTGGCTTTGGGAATAGTTTACTAAAACAATGAATCAGTGAGGCAATCGTTTTATTTCCCCTTTTATGGTGGGCCATAACCCAGGGCTTAAACTCATTTTCAATAAATTCTTGTAGCGTTTTTGGTTTGTTAATTCCTTTCTGAGCAGTCGGTTCAATACCTTTATTAATATTGCTCAGTACTTCCATTGCTTTTTCTCGTGCCTGCGCAGCAGTAATGACCCCTACCTTACCCAAGTTAATACGACGCCCTCTTTTATATTGGCAAATATAACTCATACTTCCCGAAGGGTGCACCCGTATTAAAAATCCCTTTAGATTTAGATCCCTGACATCATAGACTTTTTCAGCTGGAAGCAATGTCTTGATTAAGGAATTACTGATTTTTGCTTGCATCATCGTCCTCAGTCATTTTTATTTCCTGTGTATATGCACTAAGTTCGGTTTCTATTTCCTCTGTAGTAGGTAAAATATGATTCAGTTTTTCGGGCAATGATTTATTTAACTCATACTCAACAATCCCCATGGGACTATCGACTCGTCTTAACGCATACTCTGCTATGACTTTATCCTTTTTTTCACACAGTAATAATCCGATAGTTGGACCATCTTCAGGCATTTTTAATTGCTCATCCACCGCTGAAAGATAAAAATTCAACTGCCCGGTGTCTTGCGGGCTGAAGTCTCCTCTCTTGAGCTCGACGACCACGTAAAGATGAAGCTTGGTGTTGTACATTAATAAATCTATTTCAAACCTTTTGTCTGAAACATAAAGAGGATATCTAGTGCCATATAGAGCGAACCCCTGACCTAACTCCATGAGAAATTCTTTAACATGAATCAACAGGCCATCTTGTATATCTTTCTCATGCGCGTCATTACCCACCGATAGAAAGTGAAATTTATAAGGGTCCTTAATCATTTCTTGAGCCAGTTGAGACTGAGGTGACGGGAGTCTATCTTTAAAGTTGGTTGTTTTATGTTCCAGCTTTGATTGTCGGCTAAAAAGATCGCTTTTTATTTGTGCTTGAAGCTCTCGATAAGGCCATTCATTTTCTATTGTTTGTTGGGCATACCATTGTTTCTCACTAAGGGCTTCAGGCAAAAATGCTTGAATAAGTACAACATGATGAGTCCATGTTAATTGTGCAGGCAATGCCTGCACAAATTCAAAAGTTGAATAATGGATAGCAAATTGGCGCATATTATATAGGTTTCTCCTAGAAAAACCTTCTGTATTAGGAAAGCTATGACGTAAGTCCTGCGCTAATACTTCAAATAATTTATTACCCCATTTGGCCTCTTCTTGAGATACAAGAATCAGTTTACCAATATCCCAATAAAATTGAATAAGCTCATGGTTAACAACTATTGCCGCTCTAAGTTGTGCTTTTTTCAGCCTTATTTTAATTTCATCTAAAAGATTTTTGTAGTCTTTATCTAAATGAAACTGGTAAGATCCTTCTTTGATATCTTTCATCTGAACGCCGCCTTATTGAGAAATTTAATTAAGCACTAAAACTCCTAGCTTAATTAAACAGAGTGCATATAGAGTGCTAATTTATTGTAGAGTGTAGCATGTTGATATATCTCTGTATATCACACACAACTATACAAGCCACGCACAGTATAGGTTTTTCGTTCATAGGGACACATGGAGATACACTGACAAAATATAGTATTCTCCCTCCTAAGGGGCAGGTCGCAAGTTCGAATCTTGCCTGGGACACCAATATAATCAATGATTTATAGAAATGCACCCTTACAAATTAAGAGTTGCAGGGTGCTGACAGGGTGCAAATTGAATGTGTCAGAATGGTTGGGAATATAAAATCATAGCTTTCAGTAATAGTGTGAAACAACTTAATTGCATTCTCTTGCTCTTATTGACATCCCCCGCGCAAGCTGTGACCTGTCATCCAAAAATAAACAACCAGCTTCCGCAATATATCATCGGTTATAGAAGCCTCATTGATGAGCAATCAAAAAAGAGAACTGCTCCCACGGCTCAAGAGAGTTTCCCTGCCTTAATAAAAGGATATGAGCGAAGCGGTCAGCACGTGGTAATTTGCCTGGCTTGAATGCAACGTTTTTATCTGTATCAGAAAATCCAGGGGCTTCCTTTAATGGTGTCATATACAAATTAAGTGATCCAAAAAAGATGGAGCAGTATGACAAGAGAGAACGCGTTTACTGCAGGAGAGCATTGAGTTTAGAAGGGTTAAACGTGGTTGCCGCGATCCTTCCTACTCAAAAGCAAGTTTGGATTTATACTTCAACCAAAAAAAATCATGAATATCCAACACATGATTACCCCATTGTGCAGTCCTATGTTGATACTTTTCAATGGCCTGTGTATTGGATAAACGATAGAATTTTTCCGCGGCGGCCTTCTTTATTTGAGCCCTATGCAGCGCAGGTAGATGTTTTATTAAAAACGCTGCTGCCAAAACAGTTTAAGAAAATAAGGTTCGAGACTTCTGTTGATACTTCGCGTTAACAAAGCGATTTTACGGTCACGCGAAGTATCAGTCGTTCATCACGATACCTGTGCTTTATAGCGGTGTTGGTCTAGCCACGAATCCAAATCATCTTTTAAATATCGAATTGATCGACCAATTTTAATATAATTTGGTCCCGGCGTTCGATTAACCAATGTTCCGTTCACCCTGTCCTGAGACAGAAAAGAACGACTCATACAAATATAGTTTGCAGCCTCAGCTTCTTTATACTCGATTCCGTAGTTTTCAGC
>DIUW01000021.1 GCA_002423125.1 Legionellaceae bacterium UBA6148
TTGTCAAACGTTTTTTTACTTTTTTCTTTTTTTATTTTGGGACTAGCTATTTTCTTTATTTTTGCTAAACTTCTCCGTTCTACTATGGTAGCTTTTTTGGTTCCCTCACGACGATAGACCGTGAACCCCGTCAGGCCCGGAAGGGAGCAGCGGTAACGATTGATTCGAGTGTCGAGGTGTAGCTATTAAAGCTGCCACCATCCTTATTATAGAAAACAACTTATGAGCTATACGGCACTTGCACGAAAATGGCGCCCACGCACTTTTTCCCAGCTCTTAGGACAAGATCATATTAAAAGAGCCCTAACAAACTCCCTTGAACAGGGACGCCTTCACCACGCTTACCTTTTCACAGGAACCAGAGGCGTTGGTAAAACGAGTATAGCCCGTCTTTTTGCTAAATCACTCAACTGCGAACAGGGTATTAGCGCTAGACCATGTCTTGAATGTAGTAACTGCATTTCTATAGAGCAGGGGCGTTGTATCGATTTACTTGAGGTAGACGGAGCGTCAAGAACTCGCGTTGAAGATACGCGTGAACTATTAGAAAACATCCAATATGTTCCTAGCAGCGGTCGATTTAAAATTTATTTGATTGACGAAGTACACATGCTTTCTCAACATAGCTTTAACGCATTACTGAAGACTCTAGAAGAACCGCCTGAGCATGTTAAATTTTTGCTGGCGACGACTGATCCTCAAAAACTTCCTATTACCGTTTTATCGCGGTGTTTACAGTTTAATTTAAAACATCTTTCCGTTGAGGAAATCAGTAAGCACTTACAGACTATTATAGAAGAAGAAAAGTTAGATTATGAAGCTGATGCGTTGAATTTAATCGCCAAAGCGGCGCAAGGCAGTGTCCGAGATGCGTTGAGCTTGCTTGATCAAGCGATTGTTGGCTGTAATGGAAAGCTGTGTACTGATGAAATTAAACAACTTTTAGGCTATAGCCAACAAGACTACGCGTTGCAATTGCTTCATGCTCTCGGAGAATTAAACCCTCACAAGATGCTCACTATCAGCAAACAAATTGCTCTAGAAGGAGGGCCATTTCATTATGTTCTTGAGGAATTACTCCATTATTTACATCAAATGAGTATTTACCAAAATGTTAAAAATAGCAGTGAATTTCTTATAAACTCATCTGAGACTGAAGTCCTCGCTAATCGATTTACCCGCGAAGACACACAATTGTTTTATCAAATTGCCATTAAAAGTCAGGAGGACATGCATCTAGCTCCTTCACCTGTCATTGCTTTTGATATGATGTTACTTCGGATGTATACGTTTAAACCCGCTGGTCTGCCAGAAAGTCCATTATTGACTTGTGACATCAATCAACCCTCATCCAAGGATACGTCTCTTTATTGTAATCCCGTCAATGAATCCTCTGAATCTTTAATCTCCGATCCGCCTATCCTGTCAAACGAAGTGATTGTCGTACCGCCCAACAGCGTGACGCCGCCTTGTTCAACAGAAACAGCGATAACAGAATGGGGAGCATTATTACCGCAACTCAATCTGAGCGGATTAACGTTATCTGCGGCTGAAAATGCTGAATTTATTGAAAAAAATAATCACCAGATTACACTTCGCGTCGAGAAAGGCTATGCATCTGTTTTCACATCGGCCGTCGTATCGCGTCTCGAAAGCGCACTGACCGACTATTACCATGAACCGATAAAAATATCGTTACAACACATCCAATCAACAACATCCACCCCAGCAACAGCAAAACGAGTAGCGAAAGAAAATCAGCTGCAACTTGCGGAAACCGCACTAAAAGAGGACTCATTTTTTCAACGACTACAACAGGAATTTTCTGCTGAATTAGTTAAAACGTCTATTGCACCGCTGAAAGATAGCCTATAATTGGTAGAGATTATAATTCAACTTAACTTACGAGGTCTTCAATGGACATTAATCAAAATCTTGGCAATCTAATGAAAGAAGCTCAAAAAATGCAACAGCGTATGCAAGAAGCACAGCAACAACTGAGCGAGCTGTTGGTCACCGGTGAGTCTGGTGGAGGAATGGTTAGGGTTCAAATGAATGGAAGGCACGATGTCACAGAAGTTAAAATTAATCCCTCATTAATGGAAGAAGACATCGAAATGTTGGAAGACTTATTTGCTGCCGCTGTCAATGATGCTGTGCGAAAAATAGAAAAAGTCTCTAAAGATAAAATTACACAACTCACTGCTGGTTTAAACATCCCAACTGACTTTATGAAGGGCGAAGAAGGCAAAGAATAAGCATGGATACATTATCACGTCTGGTCAATGCGCTGCGCTGTCTTCCTGGTATTGGTCCAAAATCAGCACAACGTATGGTTTATCATTTATTAAATAACCAGCGTGATAGAGGCATACACCTGGCTTCTTGTCTACAAGAAGCCATGGTTTCGATCCGTCATTGTGATCGCTGCAATAACCACACTACTGAAACTATATGCCATCTGTGCTCTAATCCAGAACGTGATGCCAGCATACTTTGTATCGTTGAAAGCCCTGCTGATGTTGCCGCTATTGAGCAAAGCCAAGCTTTTCATGGTTGCTATTATGTCCTTATGGGTCGAATATCGCCAATGGACGGGATTGGGCCTGAAGACATTGGCCTACCTAAACTAAATCAATTAATTACAACCGAAAAGATTCAGGAAGTCATACTTGCCTTAAGTCCATCTGTTGAGGGACAGACAACAAGCCACTTCATTTACGAACTCCTCAACAACACATCAATAAAAGTTAGTCAACTGGCTCGAGGGATTCCATCGGGAGGTGAGTTAGAGTTTTTAGATGGGCACACTATAGGAAATGCATTAAGGAATAGATCAATTTTTTAACTAGGGCCCGGCCTCGTGAAATGAAAGCCAAGCCCTGACAATACACAGTGCTTTAACTGGTTCCGTCAATAGAAACACCTGTAGAGCCCGCAGTAGTCGCAGTACCAAACATTGTAGATCCAATTGACTTCAATAATGTCGGCATAAACAATAATGCGGCAGCAATCAACACTAAGGAAATAGGAGTACCAATTGGAATTTGCGTTGGATTATCTTTATGCTGTTTAAATTTCATAATAGCACCCACGGAAAAAGCTAATCCAGCAATGTAGGATCCCGATGTGATTAACAATCCGATTTCTTTAAAGGTTTTAGTGACCGAACTTGCCATAGTACCTAATGTTAAAGCACATGCCGTATCAGCAAATGACAATAAAACTAAACCCGCAAGTATACCTACAGTTCGAGTATATTTATTTGTTTTTATTTTAACTAACTGCACCTTATTTCTCCTTATTATTATTTATGCTATTTTTGTAATACTACTCGCAAACTTTTACTATTTGGATCATAAGCATAAGTCTGTATAATTTCAGTAACGAGTTGTTCTATCACACCAAATTCAACTTCCTCCTTAATCAAACCGCCCTCCTCTTTCAGAAGATTCAATCGTTGTTCTATCTCTTTAGAAACTGACCCACTAGGAAATAAAGACGCTAAAAACCGCCTTGCCTCAGATGGGCCTAACTGACGGTATAATTGATTTCGAACAGCCGCATCTTCAACCGTAGTACTAAAAGCCCACAGCTCAATAGGGCCAAGCGTCAGTGTGAGTAGTTGAACACTCACGCCATTTTTGGTAGCAAACTGCGCTAAAAATGTAGCACCTCCTTCCCTTGGGCCATGCACTCGAGTTTTCAACGCCATTTTAGCCGTTTCAGAAAGACCGAATATTTTACACGTTTTATCGATGGTTTGTGAAGGCCCTGCGTCCATAATATAAATAGCGGTTGCAAAATCAACCATAATGGAATCAAAATCTTCGACTGATTGCGAAAGCAAGGCAATTTGCACTTTCCACTTTCTGCCTTCTCGCATATCAATAATGACCTGATCTCGCACAGCAGCTGATTTACTTGTCCGATGGAATTCATCATAAACAATTCGTTTATGATCTTCACGTATTTCAGTCACACGGTTTTTATGATACGCCTGATACTGCAATGGAACATTACCCATACTTTCATCGGTAAGATAATAATGACGGGCAAGAACATACCGCGCGAGCATATACATTACTGACGTCTGTCGGTCAGCCGCATCACCTCCGCTTTTCGCCACCTCATCTAAGTCCAATGAAACAACACGGGCATCACCAATATCGAACGCGGTAATCCGAGATAAAATAGAATATTCACGAATAGCCGCTGAAATCATCCTTGAGAACGCATTAATCAACGTTTCACCAGTGGGAGCAACGATTTTTCCATAGAGATCGTCAATGGACGGGGTACGGCATATCGACGTTGCGTCTGCCAATAGAGGCATGGCATAACGCTGGGCCAACAGTGCCTCGTGAGCAAAGCCCGCAGAATAAAGCGCATCTGTGACTTCCCACCATGTTGATTTAGAGTCTCGTACAAACCCTATTTCCTCAAGTATGCTATCAATAAATTCTTCGATTCCTTGAGCATAAGGTGTTGGATTAAACTCATCAGAAAATGCTTTATATAGTTCATCAACAACCATCCCTGCCAAATCAGCCATACCATCATACGACTTATCAGCTCCTAACGGTGTTGCCAATAAGGCCAAAAAATTCACCAAAAAAGAACGCTCTAATGCAGTAGGAAATCGGCATCCTAATTGGGTATCAAATGGATTGATCGAGTATTCCGGTTGCATACGCAATCGATGGTACGCGACAAGATGACGTTTAGAAGGCGGTAAGGCTTCTTTTAACAATGAGATCAAACCACTACTAGAAGGGCCGATGTCTATAATTGCAATTCGCGGCAACCGTGTCAGTCCCGCCGATAAACATAATGCTAAATTTAATCCATTGGATAATACTGATTTACCTGACCCAGGGCGCGCATAGACTAGATCGATCCAAGTTGTTTGCTCGGAGGATCCCGGTTGGAATGGCCATGGTTTTCCATCTGGAGATCGAAACAACATTGCACCTTCTTTCCATGGAGAAGCGGGTCTACTAATAGGCAGCATCGACATGATTGCTGAAAGAGGGGCTATTGTCGGAACGGCCGGGCTCGCTGTTGTTGAAGCCAACATGCTGGCAACAAAACCAGCAAATGGATCGCCACACATATCCGATACATCTGTTGATCCCCAACCCTGGATCGCCTTTACTAACTCAGAGCTTCGTCTACGTAGCAATGAGGCCTCCCCCTCTGGCGCCCAAGTCGTTGCGACAACCCGAAGACGAACTAAGTCTTCGTCTGTATTGATATCTAAATATTTTAATAAATTAACTGAATCACTAATTAAGCGGTTTTGTGCCGAAGAAAAACTAAGAATAGAAGATAACATTCCCTTTAATTTAACGGTGGCCAAACCATCACTTTCCAGGAGAAAGGAAATACGCCAAGGGATTTGAGTCGGCAGTGTTCGTGCAAACAACGTCATAAACGGACGAACATCTTTAGGAAAAAGATCAATGTACACGCTAGCATAAATTTTGCTGCCAACAAGAACCGTGCGTCTATCTAATAATACCGCATCGCGAGGAATGACTTGTTTCGCCAAAGACGGCCAGAGCAAATCAGAAATGTCGCCTTCAAAATTATTCATCATACGCACAGGGAGTTTATCTCCTGGCAAAGTAGCTCGCCAATCATCCCCTGTAAAATCGGGATCACCAGTCATCCTTATTGCATGTACCGCTTCATGAACCTCTAATAACTTAGCTTGTACATTGAGTGATCCTAGATCATTTACAACCGATCGAACATACGCTTCGTGCGTATCCCGCAGCTCAGGAATTGCTGCATAAACTGTTTGACTATTGAGAAAAGGAGGGGCTTTTCGCTCTTTAATCATTTTCATCTTGGCTTTTCCTGCTTCTTTCAATTGATCAGAAGAAAGCATAAATGGCCGGGTGATTAGAACAAAATAGACTTTTTCGTCCGCACAATATCTTGACAAAACATTGATACGTTCATTGAACAAATCTTCTAAATTTAATTCCAACCTTTTTTCAGTTGCATAAGCTGACGCATAAATATCTTGTATTAACTTTCTAGTAGTCTGTTTGTCATAACTAAAATAGACTTGGAGAGCATGCCCGGATCGACCCATTGCAGATTGGAAAGCATTTGTGAATCCATTGCATAACCGAGTAAATTCATCAACACCGGCAAGCTCAGAAAACCCATCAATTTTCAATATGGAAATCAAAGAACCATCGTGGTTCACGAGCGTGGTTGAGCTATCGGCTGTTTCGAGCTCACAATATGACTCTGTTGTTTGCTTTAATGACGTGCTCATCCAGGCAAAAAAAACATCGACACCTTCAAAAAAAGACTCGACCCATTTACCCATGCTCATATCCTCGTATTTTGGTAACTCCTCGCTACCCTCTTCCATATGTGGGAGACGAGCTCTCCCACAAGTGGGCGAAGGAAGCGCAATTCGTTATGTATTTTGTTAGCGCACAGCAATTTCTTCTAGTGCACTTGCTGCCCAACGTTCTATTTGTTTCCGAAATTTTGCTCTTGAAGGCAGTAAGCGAATGTTATTTAAAATTTTATCTGTACCATGTTCAACACTGACTCCCGAGTCAATCAACAATTGACCAAAAATAGCAGGATCACTTGTACCTTCCCCGAATTTATCTTCCACTGCCTGAGATCGAAACTTGAAGCTTCTATAAATACTTTGTGCTGAATTTTTATACCCAGTATCGTTTGTAATTGCACAAAACAATACATGACACAAACTATTGAGCTCCGACTGTGTAAATTCAGGCAGAAAAACCAGCGTCCCGCCACCATAACCACCAACCCCGACAGATTCCATAAAGAAACATTGCGCACAAAAGCAGCATGAAGTGGCTAGGTTTGATACCTTATTGTTTGTAAAATTCCCATCCAGGTTCACAATATCTTGAAACTGTTTTGCTTGGAAACCACAGAACTGACAAGTGAACCGATCTCGCTGTAAAATCTTTTGCTCAAACGTTTTGAAATGAGGATCCGCTTTCCTAGCTGAATACAGACGCCAAGCACCCGGGGTCGCCATAAGCTTCAAAGTAGTCATGCCACTCATCCGATTATCCATTTTAAAGTTATCGAATTGAATTGACGATTCATATCCAAACCAATCATTGTCATCCTCGTAAAAATTCTAGCTCGTGCTGTCAATGGATGTCCCCGTCGATCCAGAAGTTGTAGCGGTACCAAACATCGTACTTCCGACAGCCTTAAGTAAAGTTGGCATAAATAACAACGCTGCGGCGATCAACACCAGTGAAATAGGCGTTCCGATTGGAATTTGCGTTGGATTATCTTTATGCTGCTTAAATTTCATAACTGCACCCACTGAAAAGGCTAAACCTGCAATATAAGATCCTGATGTAATCAGTAATCCAATATCTTTAAATGTAGCCGTGACACCCGATGCCATTGTTGATAGAGTCAACGCACTCGCCACCCCAGTAAATATAAGCAGTATAATACCCACGTATAACTTGGGTCCTACACTCTGACTCCTGCACTTTCCTTTTGCAAACATACTCGATCTCCTTTTGTCAATTAGATTAACCGTAGAGTGTATCATTCAAAACTTGCAACGTTCCGATAATATTCATTGCCAATATACCGCCCAAAATGTGCATTAATCCTTTCCCCGTGCCTCCAGGAGGTTGCCCCTGAGATGCTGATTTAGCAATTAATGTCCAGCCACGAATGAACGCTATCAACCCAATCAACTGAATAATCATAGCCAGGGAACGGCCAACCTCGCTTCCTGATCCAAACAACGTGTTCATTGCTTGGTTATTTGTATTGATGGCGCTATAGGCCAAAACGCTGGAATAGCCAAATGTTGTATCCAGCAACGTAGAAACCGCTGATGGAAAATAAATAAATACTGCTGAAACAACAATGTATAACAACGGTTCTTTTAAAGTCGAATTTTGTCCACCACTTCTATTTTCACCATGTTGCTTGAGAGTCGTCAACGCTTTAATCGCAAACCCAATACCCATTAAATACGCTCCGCCCGTAACTAATTTTTCGATAGGCGCTACGCTTTTGGCAATATTGGCTAGAACATTTGCTTGCGCTGCAATCCAACATGTAATGTCACCGCTAGTACAACTCATCATTCGCCTCACTGATCATGTTTTGAACGTCAACTATCGTCTTGACTAAAACGAATCACCTGGCCTGAGCTTGTTATGACTCGTCCTTGATTAGGGTCAATTAGTTTTACCGTACCATATCCGGTAAGGGTCGATCCTTCACGAACTGTAAACGTACTACCATTTGTTGCAACTAACCAAGCCCGTCCAGGGATAATTGCTTGCACGTAGTACTTCAAATAAGGCTTAGCGGGTCTCGCCGCATGTCTCACAGGACGAGCCACAACGGTCTTCACTGACAAGCGCTCAATCTCATGAGATTGAGCATCAAGTTTTTCACTTAATGCGCTGATAGCACTGTTCAAATCTGTAATTTTTCCAGTCAATGTCTCCATATTAGAATTAATATTGCTTATTTGACCGTTTACAGTTGAGATTTCTGAGCGCAGATTTTCCTGAGTAATCTCTATTGTTGATACCTTCGAGTCTAAATCATGGTTGCTTGTCTCAGGAGCAGATGGTGATGCCACAATAGGTTTCGACTCAATCATAGAGGTCGCCACTGGCGTAGACGCCGGCATGGGGGTAATTTCTGTTTTTTTATTAGTTAAATAGGCACCAACAAATTTATATATCATCATTAAAAAAATAAAAACAACAACAGCAATAATTGCATTTCGCTTCACATTACCTCCGCCAAATGGCCCTGCCGAAATGGGCACACGCGAGGCATCTGCAGATTCTTGCTCTGCATCCATTGCATTCGGATTTATAGGATCCAGTTCTGTAAACTGATATTCATCATTGTCTGCCATGTTTTACCTACTCGTTAATTTGACTTAATAAAAATTATACTGATTCCGCATCCACATCCTTCGTAAATAAAATTCCCAACCCAGTGCCTGAATAAACATCAACTGTGATCGGTAAATTCACTTGATTCATGGCCAATTGCCCCCAGCTTTTACCTAGAGTCGCTAACCCTATGACCGCATTTTCAAGTACAGAACGCCCAACGCCATTTGAAACGGTCGTCGAAGTGGTCGCACCTGATGAGCCGATGGTCACTGTCGTACCAGCTGACTGAAATGCATTACCAAGCCCTTCAAGAAAGGTAGCCGCAAACAATGATCCATAGCGGGCTAAATAGTGATGATCGGTTTTACTGGATAACGCTGTTCGTGCAGTATTAGGATCAATCGCATAAGCATTAATTGAAGTGGTTTTATCCGCTCCCGGCACTGACATCATATTAAAACTAATGACCATTTTATTTGCATTTGCAGGTAAGGTGAAACTTCCAATCAGTTTCGCACCTTTAAATTTACCGGCAACAATGGTCGCTAAAATCGGACCAGGCTCATCACTGTTCACCGATGTATCCAATACAGCAAATAGAACATCTCCTGCTCGGATAACGGGCGGCAAGACCGGCCCACCATGGATGACGCCAGCAGCAGTCGTTGCAGAGATACTTTTTGAAACACTCGTTATTGCGGATTCCCGCTCTTTCTGTGCAGTGGGCCCTTCAACTAACACTTGTGTAAATCCTGTTTTCCAACCTTGCAATGCTTGATTAGCTGCGCTTGACATCATCCCTGTGCGTTGCTGTATTTTTTGCTGATATTGTTGCCCTGCCATATGAGCTTTTTGTCGATTCAAAATTTCATTCAATTTTTGCTCATTTGCCACAGCTTGTGCTGACTGACTCGTTTGACCACCCGGCAAAGAGGGGATCCTCGCGCCATATGTTGTGCCAGCAGCCCCGTCCATTCCAGCGTCTTGATCGCTGAATCCAGCGTCTTTTAGCTGTGCCGCACTAAACCCTGCGTCTTTTAGCTGTGCAGCACTAAATCCTGCATCTTTTAGCTGTGCCGCACTAAACCCTGCGTCCTTTAGCTGTGCAGCGCTAAACCCTGCGTCTTTTAGCTGTCCGGCACTAAACCCTGCGTCTTTGAGTTGCTTAGCACTAAACCCAGCATCTTTGAGTTGTTTAGCACTAAACCCGGCATCTTTGAGTTGTTTAGCGCTGAACCCTGCGTCTTTGAGTTGTTTAGCACTAAAACCTGCATCTTTTAGCTGCTGGGCATTATAACCCGCTGCTTTCAATTGTTCGGCACTACAACCACTTATCTGTCGGATTGATCCTGCACTCACTCCTTGAGCACGTAATTTCTTCAAGGCATCAACTTGACATCCCGCTTTCAGTACATCCGCTTTAGAAACGCCCGGAGGCAATTTTTCCACGCCACCAAGAACAGAATCTGGCAAATCGGCATCCTCTAGTTGCCCATCGGGAGATCCTGCATCTGCCAGCTGTTGTGCACTGAAACCTGCATCTTCTAGCTGTTTAGGACTGAGCCCCGCATCTTTTAATTGTTGTGCACTGAACCCTGCGTCTTTTAGTTGTTTAGCACTAAACCCCGCGTCTTTTAGCTGCTGGGCAGTATAACCCGCTGCTTTCAATTGTTCGGCACTGCAGCCACTCATCTGTCGAATTGTCCCTGCACTCACTCCTTGAGATCGCAATTTTTTCAACGCATCAACTTGACATCCCGCTTTCAGTACATCCGCTTCAGAAACCCCTGGAGGCAATTTATTCACGCTATCAATAACAGAGTCTGGAAAACCGGCACCCTTTAGTTCCCCATCTGAAAATCCCCCGTCTTTCATCTGTTGTGCATTGAATCCTGCGGCTTTCATTTCGCACGCATCAAATCCACACAGTTGAAGACGCTCAACAGAATATCCGGCCGCTTTAAATTGAGTCGCATTAAATCCTGCTGCTTTCAAATCTACACACGAACAAACATGCTGTAACTCATTGAGGGGGTACCCATTATCTTTAAGTTGAGCACAGTTACACACCTTCTTTAAATCTGAAAGCCCTGCTCCTTGTGCAAGCACAGCTGTAACCGATTTTTTACTACAATTACTCGCCTTTAGTTGTTGTATCCATAAACTGAGTTGAGGCCCTGAACTATCTTCATGACTTAAGGCTGTAAATCCGAGTGCTCCTTTACCACCTTGAGGACCAATAGCTTCAACACCCCCACCAAAGGATTGTGATCGTACAATGGTTGGAATTGCGCTAGCCCCTGATTGAGCCGCTTTTTTAGCTTGTTCTACATTTTGTTTTTCTTGCAAATAGGCATATTGCGCAGTTGGGTTTTCTGATCCTGGGATGGATTTTATTCCACCAGGGCCTGCAGATAGACTCCCCCCCGCAATATTCGATACACTTGGCGCTTTAAATTTATAGTATCCAACTGCCATCGTTAACAACAATAGAGCAATTGTAAATAAAATGATAACCCTCGATCGGGTATTCGAAAAAAGTGCTTGAATATTTTCTTTTTTACCAGCCATTTTTTATAACCCTTCTACCTTGAGTTGCATGATTTTCCCATGCCAAGAAACCAATAAAACGGGCGCTTTCTGCATTTCATATGCATGCATGCCGTCAGCACTGGTCATACTGCCAATCCAACCAGGTGATAAAATAGTAAGATTAGTTCTAACATACATCTGTTCATTTAACAACCAAGCACGAGCATCCCCACCACTCACATGCAGCCGCGTACTTCCATTCGGAGGAACGCCTTCTAAAACATGCAATAGTAAATCACTTGCCGCAGGAGGAACCCCATCTTCTGTAGGCATACTTTTTGCATTTGGGCCATATCCCTGCATCCGTAGGTCAACCCGGTAGTCCACCGCTTTCTGTCCAGGGATTAACGTGAGCATCACTGGCGTATTTAACCCTTGAAGTTTCACGGCCAGGTTACCATAGGTATATAATTTACTCGCCTGGATCATTAATGTATTACTGGTTTTATCCCACTGAATATTAAACGCGGTCGGATCACCCAGATCATATGCTGTAATCGGCCATGGAGCTCCCGTTGAGTCCAAAAAAACCAAAGACGACACGAACCCCTGTGATAATCGAATCACTGGTGGCGTTGAGCCAGGAGATAAATTAACAAATTGAGACGTTGCCGTAGGTTTCGGTGGTGTACCGGCTGAAGAAGCCTGAGCGTACTCTGATGTATGATACATTTGTTTGAGACGAATAATTTGCTCAGCGGACAATGGAAATAATTGATCCGCCACTTCTTTAAAAGCCAAATCATCAACCGTATCGGCTTCAGCAGAGGTTAACATTGAGGCATTATTTGCTTCATTAGCCGTTGCTGAGGTGGATGCTTCTGTTGGTGTTGATGGCATTGCAGAAGCCAACTTAGGCTGCTCAGGATTTTTTTTTGCTAAGCGTTGCTGCAACATGCGCAACTGCTCAAGCGCTTGCTGAGCAGACTGAGGCTCAGGTGCGCTACTCACTTGCGACGCAAAAATAATATTCCCTATTAAAACGGCCACCCCAATATAGTGCACGCGGCGTGATCCTGTCATTTTAAAACGCATCAAGAAGCCACCCCGCCACTTGCTGGACCTACTACAAATTGAGCGATACCAATTCCTCGCGGCGAATTTTCTGTCGACACTCGAGTCACCAGCATCGTGACGACATTCGTTTGTTGTGAAAACTCGCTTGCGGACTGATATGTCACTAATATTGGCATCTGAATTCGCCAGGAATACTGTCCATTCAATGGGCCCTTCTGCATGATAACTGGAGCCATTGTTGGAACAGCGGAGACAATTAATTTTTTTGCTTTAACCGCATCAAGATTATTTGAATCCTTCAATGCGCCTAAGAATTGCGCCCAACCATCGGGAGTGAAAAAACCCGAGGAAGCCTGTAGCTCAGTGCGATAATTAACAAAGTTATAAGTAAACGCGGCAGTCGCTGCTTGGCTTGCCCATTGCAAAACAGCCGAATCGGACTGATTAGGTTCATTTAACGGAAAAAGGGGTGTAATACGGCCATTGATACTCGTTGCAAAATATTTTGGCAATGGCGGATGCAAAAATAAATACGCAATTGTCGCTACGAGCACAAGATTGGACACTAACGAAAACAAAAAAATGACCATCAGCTTGTGTTGACCGTCACGATAGAAACGATTTCTTGTGACAACCGCGGTCAAGGCATCATTTTCTGGCATAATATCCTCTTAACTAAAATATTCTAAGGCATGTCGTTATATCATTACTCAAGATTGCGCGTCGGTTTTCAACAAAGGAACTGAGCTTTCATTGGGAGCAGTCAACTGCTGCAGCCTAACCGGTGGACTCGCCCCATCCGTTGAGTAAAATTCAAAATCAGGCCGACTAAAATAAACAAACGACACTAACATACACAGCATAACATTAAGAGCGCAAGAAAACACAAGCATACTCCCAAGTCTTCGATAAATAAGAACATTAAATCCTTTGGACGATTTAATTTGGTCCCACACGCCTCGACTCATTTGCTCTCCACTTTAAGCCACCGCATTTCTAAACGTTATTTCAACTCTTGAATTAAGTGAGCTATCACCACCTTGATCACCTGCTATTATAGGTTTATCACTACCTAACCCTCGTGTAAAGGCAAAGCGACTATCAATATCTTGCGACCACAAATAATCAGCAACCACTCGCGATCTCGCCGCTGTTAAAGCCCGCTCACGCGTTGGTGAAACATATTTACTACTAAACGCGGTTACGTCCACACTCACTTTTCGAAACTGCTTGAGATAACAAACGACATCATTAAGAACGGTATAAGACAACCACTTAATCCGAGGAGATTGTCCTGCAAACAACCGATTTGAAGGAATCACAATAAGATAATCTTGGCCTATCGTAATCACTCTGACGCCATGCTTGCTTAAGCGATGCAATATAATCATCGTCGCCCTATCTTGTGTACCCGCCACTCGAGTGGGTAAAGGGTTAGGCTCTTTTGTGACGTATAGTCTGGACACGCCACGATGACATCCTGTTAAGAGGAACAGGATGGATGTGATCCAGAGAACTCTTTTATAGCTAATACCCAGTCGTTTCAAAGTAAGTCCTTCACCCAATTTCAATATTTATAAAATAGAAACATATAAATCATTTGGTTACAAGATAGAAATGATTTTTTTCATTTTATTGACGCTCGTCCAAATGCTATACTCTCGGGAATAATAATTTACCTATTGAGAATCCCAATTGAATATTGTATTTGCTGGAACCCCTCAGTTTACATTACCTTGTCTGGATGCCCTTGCCCAATCCAAACACAAGCTGACGGCGGTTTACACCCAGCCTGACAGACCTGCTGGTCGTGGTCATAAACTGCAACCTTCACCCGTCAAGGTTTGGGCGAAAGCGCACGAAATCCCTGTGTATCAACCATTGAATTTTAAAACGCAAGAATCCATCGATACGCTAGCGGCACTTGCGCCAGATATTATGATCGTGATTGCTTATGGTTTGATTCTACCACGGACTGTACTCACAATACCGCGATACGGTTGTGTGAACGCTCATGCTTCATTGCTGCCACATTGGCGAGGTGCCTCTCCTATTCAACAGGCTATTTTACATCACAATCCAAGCAGTGGAATGACCCTTATGCAGATGGATGAAGGCATGGATACAGGTGCCATACTTGCAACGGCATCGTGCTTAATTGACAGTCAAGACACGGCAGGAACGCTGCATGACAAATTGGCTCAATTAACGCCGCCTTTATTGCTGACGCTATTGGACGATATTGCCTCTGGTCATGCCACTCCTAAAGCACAGGATAATCAATTAGCAAGCTACGCTCCGAAAATCAAAAAAGAAGATGCGGCCATTCGTTGGCAACAACCTGCGATCGCAATAGACTGCCAAATTCGCGCATTTAATCCTTGGCCAATTGCTTATACTCATGCAGATGATGTGACAATACGCATTCATAAAGCACGCGTTCTGAATCAAGTCAGCAATGCAGAACCAGGAACCATTATGACGATTGATAAAGAAGGCATACACGTTGCCACTGGGCAGCAAACTCTTTTAATCGAACAATTACAATTTGCCGGCGGGAAAAGCATATCGGTGAGTGATTGGCTCAATGCCAAGCACCTTCAATTACATGTTCATCAGGTCTTAACATGAAACCGAATGAGCGCCTGCAAGCCGTCATTATTATCAGCAAGCTCATCGATGATAAAACACCACTCACGCATTTATTAAAGCACCTCAGGTACGTCGGTACCCCACAACATCAAATAACTCATTCAAAATCCCCTCATCCGCCCTACGACCTTCTCCCCATGTCTGGGGAGAAGGGAAAATTGAAGGACGTTATTGAGAAGGCAACACAATCGGCCTCTCCGTTCACGAAAGAGCTATGTTTTGGCGTTTGTCGACATTATTTTCGTTTACAAATCATAGCGGATTTGCTGATTGATAAGCGTCCGAAATCAACAGCGGTTTGGGTCAGCCTGCTGCTCGGTCTTTATCAATTGCATTATTTAAATATCGCAGATTATGCTGTTGTAAAAGAAACGGTTGGATTATTAAGCCACATCAACGCAACGTGGGCGAAAGGATTAATCAACGCCGTGCTAAGGCGATATTGCCGCGAAAAGGAAAGTCTACTGACTCAATTAGATGCTATTTTTTTATTTCAATACGGTCACCCTGAATGGTTTATCGACCGTATTAAAAAGGCTTGGCCCAAGGACTGGAAATCCATCTGTCTTGCCAATGATCAACGTCCACCCATGAGCTTACGCATCAATCAACGTTATACAATGACCAAAGACTACCTAGAAAAACTCACTGTCGCGGGAGTCAATGCAGAACCACTGTTCTTTTCAAACCAAGGCATCAGACTCACAGAGCCCTGTGATGTGTATGATTTACCCTATTTTGCAGAAGGGTTTGTGTCGGTACAGGATGAAGCTGCTCAGCTTGCTGTTTCATTGCTTGATCTGGCCCCGGGTCTTAGAGTCCTTGATGCCTGCTGCGCTCCGGGAGGAAAAACATGCCATATCCTCGAAACAGAAGCGGACCTAGCAGAATGTGTAGCGCTTGATAACGATGCTTATCGCCTAAAACGGGTTCAAGAAAATCTTTCGCGACTCAATTTAAATGCAACGGTTCTAACAGGAGATGCGCTTCAACCTTCAAATTGGTGGGATGGAGTGCTATTCGACCGGATCTTATTAGATGCACCTTGTTCTGCAACAGGAGTGATTCGGCGACATCCAGACATTAAACTTCTGCGGACAATGGATGACATTACGGCTATTGCGTTATTGCAACATGATTTACTCTTGGCTCTGTGGCCACTACTGGCACCAGGAGGTCGTCTGGTGTACGCAACCTGTTCGATTATGCCCGAGGAAAACGACTCGCAAATCAAAGAATTTATCAAGCACCATCCTGATTGTATGTATTTGCCTCAGCAAACAAAGTGGGGGCATGCACTGGAGTGTGGGATACAGATTTTGCCTGGAGAAAATAATATGGATGGGTTTTTTTATAGTGTCCTGGTAAAAAAACTCATTGGTAACAACATTTCGTAGAAATTACCTTGTGTATCGCTTATGAACAAAGAAGGGACGAATCCGAGTTCGATATAAATGACTTCTTGTAACTTTCGTTTAATGTTAACAATGATAAGAATGCGAGTGTTGCACAAGCCATCAAATACCATGCGGGAGCAAATAAATGATGCGTGCTTTCAACTAGCGTAATCGCTACAAGCGGGGCTGTTCCACCAAAAATTGCCAATGAAATGTTATAGCTAATGGATATCCCCATATTACGATGGTACGTATCAAACATTTCAGCAAGTGTTGTTGGAATAAGACCCGTTATAGCGCCAGCGGCGGTTGCAAACAAGACTTCACCGATTAATGCCATGTAAATATCATGTTGCGTCAACAGCCAAAAAATTGGGCACGCCAATGCGGCTAGACTCAAAATACCGACGCCCAATACACGTTTTCTTCCGACATGATCCGATAAACGCCCCATCAACAAAGTCATTATGATTTGTATCGTAATCGCAATCATATTCACCAGCATCACCGGTCTTAACGGTAACCCTTGCGTTTTTGACAAGAAAATATTGAAGTAAGCAATTAAGAAATAATTGGCAATCCCCATAATTGATGTTAGCAAAATACCGATGAACAATGTGCGATAATTCAAGCTAGAAATATGGCGTTTAACAGAAACACGGCGAGCGCCTTGTTCTTTACTCGTATGAATTTGCTCATACACTGCAGGGTCAATCGATCGTAGTCGTAGAACAAAACCCATGATCCCAACCAGTCCGCCAAGCAAAAATGGAACTCGCCAACCCCACGCAGCAAGTTGCACATCACTGACTAATTCGGTCATCGTCGTTGCAAAAACAGAACTCAATACCATTCCCAATAATGCTCCGGCCATCGCAAGACTACCTGCAATTCCACGACGATTCTGATCAGCATGTTCTATCAAAAATACAGTTGCTGTTGTTAACTCGCCACTGACAGCCAACCCCTGAATGATTCGCAGCCCCACTAATAGTAAAGGAGCCATCGTCCCAATTGCGCTGTAGTTGGGTAATAGCCCTATCAAGAAGGTAGGGAATGACATCATCATCATTGAGATAATAAGTGCTTTTTTCCGCCCGGCATGATCACCAATATAACCGAATAATATTGCTCCCAATGGCCGCACTAAAAAACCAACTGCAAAAACACCAAACGTCGCGAGAAGCGATAAAAAGGGATCTTTGTTTGGGAAGAATTGTGTTGCAATAATGGGGACAAAAAAAGCATAAATGGTGAAATCGTACCACTCCAAAGCATTGCCAATGGCTCCTGCCAACACAACCTTTTTTTGTTTCCCAATCATATTAAACTCATTCCATATTGAAGTTTATGGATGAAATCATAAAGCAAACAAAATTACCACAAAAATTTACATTGCATTTCTTAAATTAATGGTGGCTTGAGTATCAAAACTTAAAGAGCTCAACGTCACTTTAAAAAAGAAACTCGTGTGTGTATTTAACGCTCTATATAACTCACTGTCTTTATTTGTCATTGATTGTTTAACGCGAACCTCGATACTGCCTTGTGCTGAATCCTGCTGAAGGTGTTCGAACGCATCATTGACTGCATTGGCCTTTAATTTATACCGATTACGCCATAATCCACTCCAATTACGGTAAGCTTGTTTTTCATTCAAACGAACCATTTCAATATAGAGCGCTTTACAGAGTTTATTTTGAGACTCACTCAGAGGACCATACAATTGAGCACATCGTTTTTCTGACGGGGTCAAATAATTGCTTCGTGGCGCAAAATCAGATTGATTACGTATTCCATCCTTCGTTAAACACTGCGTATTCAAGTCTATAAAGTGAGAAGAGAACAGCGAAGGGTTTGATTGATGTATTCGCAAAAAGTCATCTTCAAAGCGGGTCTGGCCTAATTGATGAAACGTTGCATTTTTGCGACAAATGAGGTGATGCATCATCTCAATTCGATGGAGGCAGCAGATGGCTCGCTGGTAGCTCAACTCAACCGTTTCTTCTGGGGGCTTCGCTTCACAATAGATTTGAAATGCGAGTTGGGCATACTGATATCTTTTTTCGTAAATATCACGTATTTTTGACTTTGTTTCTTCTGAAAATTTTTTATCCGCTAATGCTGGAAAAGTTCCCCAAATATATTGATTTGACGATAACGCTTCCCCTTGAAGAGGAGAGAATGCCCAACTGTTATCGATGAGGTATAATTTATTATCTCGTTCACTCAGAAGCACATTTCCTGCTTTTCTATCCATATTCCCGGTGACATAGTCGAACATCGCCATTTCTTCGAATGCAACCAAGGGAATTTTTTCAGGTATTTGTTCTAATTTCTTAAAAAGATTGGAGAACTTCTCTAATGATGTGGGATTCGGAACCCAATCAATCAAAACGCCTTTTTTTGCTTTGCCGTTAATGATGACTGCTTCAGCGATCGTAGTAGGCGGTACGACGGTGTATTTCAAACCAATCTCTTTGGCTAATCGAAAGGACAAAATATCACTCACATAAGCTTGGCCTGATATTGAATGCTCTAATGCGGAAAAAACACCCAAAGGACGACCAAGATGAACGACCATTTTCATCAGTTTAGAATGTAACCGCTGGTTTTCTGGACAGATCGTGTCTTGACTAGCGTCCTTAAATACAGCGACAGGTTTTCCATCTTTCTCGACAAAATAAGCCCCACTCCCCCCTTCATCCGCCATTGTAAAGGTAATGTTGGGTTTCTGTGATCGAAGTTCTTGAGCTAAGCTTTCCAATTGCTCCGTCATTTTGAATCCTTATTCGTTCAGAGAAGTGTTACCATTGGCTGATTATTTTACCAAACCGAGCAAATAGTGTCAATATGAATCGCTTCTTGGCCTATATTTGCTCATTAACTCCTATCTCAGTATCTTCATTTCCGATGGGTATATACCCATTGGAAGTGAAGATACTGGTTTTTGGGCGACTCGATTTTTTTGTCCATTGCCTCTAAAAAGATGCGTAATAGCCAGCCCTATTGCAAATCTTTTTAGAGGCAATGGGCGAAAAAAGCGATAGACCAAATCCAGTATCTTCATTTCCGATGGGTATAAATATGAACGGAATTCATTCCCCAGCTCATGAGCGCTCGACCTTGATAAACTAACTCAAACACATCGTGCGATATTTTTTTAGTGGTCGTGATCACTCTAGCGCCAGGCTTTAATTGCAACAACTTTGTGCACAGTTTATCCCAAATAGGTTCTGACAGCGCGGTGGCATTGATAAAAATAATATCACCATCTGAAAAATCATAGTGCAGAAAATTATCATTGATAAATTGAATCCGTGATAATTTCTGTAAATATAATGGGGCGTCAATGAGGGGATTTGAATGAATCGAATGGTGTGCTTTTATCAGTTGTTGATTCGCTAGCGTACACAATCCAGGTAAAAGCTCTATGCCCACCGATTGAGATACATCAAAAAACAATGCGGCGGCAAATACGGCCTTTCCCCCACCGCAACCTAAATCATAAAATTGTTCATGTGCTTGAGGCTTGATTTTATCCAGTATATTAAAAAAAGATAACCATTGAATTTCTCCGTAGATGTATTCACGCTGATTCGTCAGCCCTAGATGCTTACATTCGCTACGTGAAACCCGTGTTGCACTCACCTTTTTATATAACCGCTCAAGCACGCGGTCCGTTTTTTTGATATTGACCCAAGAAGGGTGTTGCTTCAAATCACGAGAAAGAGAACGTCTTTCCCAAAGAGGTCTTGCGCAATATCGCCACACCCAGGGGACCCAAATCATTAAGGTCATCGTGATAAGAATAAAAATAAATGGATAACTCATGCTAAAATCCGCAATGTGCTCACGTAAGGTATGATAATGACATCATCAACACAATTCAAACAGATTCCGATTGATTGCTTGCAACGCGGTCAATATCAACCTCGTACGGTATTCCATGAGGAGAGCCTGCATGAACTCGCACAATCCATTTCAGCACAAGGATTAATTGAGCCGTTAATCGTTCGACAACAAACCCCATCAACTTACGAAATCATCGCTGGAGAGCGCCGGTGGCGCGCGGCGATGATAGCGGGTTTATCTGAAGTCCCTTGCTTAATTGGCAATTACACTGACAAGCAGGCAGCGGCGGTTACGCTCGTTGAAAACATTCAACGACAAGACTTAAACCTGATCGATGAAGCGAATGCTTATCAACGACTCCTATCCGAGTTTCATTTTAGTCAACATGAAGTCGCAACCTTAGTTGGAAAATCAAGAAGTCATATTGCCAATCTTCTGCGTTTATTAACGCTTTGCTCATCCGTGCAAACCCATCTTCATCAGGGGCAGCTTTCGCTCGGTCATGCGCGAATGTTGGTCGGATTAGACGAGAGTCTACAAAAAAAACTGGCCCGGCAGGTCTGTGACAAACAGTGGTCTGTTCGAAAACTAGAAGAGGAAGTGCGTGCCGCCAAATGCCCTACCATCACCAATCAACACGATCGAGACACCACACGTCTTGAAACTCAACTCGCTGAGCAGGTCGGTACGCCGGTGCAGCTGGTGACCGATAGTGAACAAGGTGGCTGGTTAAAAATAAGATATTACGATAATGATACGCTTGCTGGACTTTTGGATCGCATGGGTTTGCGATATGATTAAGGGTTCATGGCATAGGTTTTATTGATGAAGGATTCACACTCATAATGAACAAATTAACATTGGCTTTTTGGGCGCTGACTGCCATTCCAACCACACTGAATGCATCCACCATCCAAAGTTCGGTCAATAGCATCATCAACACGGTTGACCCCGCCATTAACATGAGTATATCTGTCCTCGATCTCAACACTGGGGAACACCTTTTTCAACGCAATGCTGACCGTACGTTAATTCCCGCAAGCAATATGAAATTATTTTCCGAAGCCGCTGCACTCATGGCGTTAGGACCTGAATATCGCTTTCAACGGCAAATCAGCACGGATGCCACGGCACTGGACTCAGGAACATTAAAGGGTTCCGTCTATCTTTCTCTCCCAGGCGATCCATCCTTCACCAGCGCCAATATGAATGACTTATTATCGACCTTGTCTGAATGGGGCGTTCAACGAATCACGGGGAATGTTGTTCTTGTGAATGCGAATGCCGCCGTTGATCCTTATCCCCCAGGTCGAGACCCTCACGATCAATCGCACAGCTATGGGGCGCCTGTTGCCCCCATTATTATTGACGAAAATCGCGTAACCCTGATTGTCAATCCAGGTCGCAATGCAAATGATCCTGCCCTGGTTGACGTCAGCGCCCCCGCGGGCGTTATCGCCATTGATAATACCGTAAAAACGTCCACTAAACCTATCCGTTCGGCCATTGGATATCGACTGGACATGAATAATCATCTGAGCGCCTCTGGAGCCATTGGCAACGGAACATGGGCCTTAGAGCAACGAATTCCTATTCTGAATCCCCTTCTCTATGTCCAGGATTTAGTGAAGGCACGCCTTCACTCACAAAACATTGCACTTGAGGGGAGTGTTGTCTCAGGAACCTTACCACCGAATGCGTTAGTACTTGCGTCCCAATCTTCTGAACCATTACATCAATTGATGGCCGATACCTTAAAGCCATCTGACAATGTGTTTGCTGACAGTCTCTTTATCCACACCGCATCGACCATTAATGGTGGACCGGTCAATTGGGAGCAGGCCAATACCGTTGCAAAAAAATTCTTGCAACAACAAACCGGCATCAATTTAACCAATGCCGTTCTTATTGATGGATCGGGCTTGTCCAAACAAGATCGTGTAAGTGCTCAACAAACGGTTGATTTGTTACGCTATATTTACAGTCATTTCCCAATTACCTATGAATTTATCGCTGCCCTGCCTATTTCCGGGACAGATGGAACACTGCAACGGCGATTCAATACCACGTCACAACAGGGCTTTGTTCGCGCTAAAACGGGGACAATGACCGGTATTTTAAGCCTTTCGGGGTACTTATCTGCAGCCAACGGGCACACTCTGGCGTTTGCCATATATATCAATCGCAAGCCCAAAACATCTCCTGATGTCGCGGGGCGGTATCACGGGCTGATTGATCAATTATGCAGTTATTTTCTACAACAAAAACCCAATAGCCAACTGGTAAACTTAACCCAGGATCCCCATAGCCGATTAGCATTTCAACAGCGACCCAGTCCGGCTAATACACAGCGGATGAAACAAGCGCGATGGCGCGGTTTAGAGATGTCGCTCAGAAAAGAAGTGAGCGGAAAAATGGTCTCTGTGGTGTATAAACCCAATGAACTGATTATCCAGGATAATCATCCTGCAATAACCAATGTTTGGAATGCGTTGGCAAAAATAAATAAAAAATATTCGTTTGCAGTTGCGTTAGAAAGTCAAACTGCGCCCGAAGGAGTGGGCGATGCATTGCGTTTGCTTTGGATTAAGTCTGCCGCTCAAACTCCGGGGGCAACAAGAACCTGGGTGCTGCGTCAGAATTTGGGTTAGGAACGTCCTATTTTAGGCGGCATCTTCTCTATCTTGCTCAATGGTTAATTTGAAGCCCAGTCCTTTAAAGATCCATTGATAGCTTCCCCATGTCATGTCCCTTTTTTTACCTTCGGCAACATTAATATTGAGGCAACGAATCGAAAATTTCTTACTTTGGGTAACATTTTTTATGAGGCAACTCGCCAAATCCAGTATCTTCATTTCCGATGGGTATATGTATTCAAAATAAAAATGGCATGGCTAAAGGCTATCAAGTGAAACAATTTTTAACTCAGTATGATGAGGAGAATAAAAAGGACTGATCAATTTGATGGGTATTCTATTTATCTGGGCGAAGATGAAGATGGCGATTTTTTGGCGCACTTCATTGAGATGCCACAAGTATCTGCCTTTGGAGATACTCCTGAAAATGCACTACACGAATTAAAAATAGCGTGGGACGGGATTAAAGAAAGTTATCGTAAACACAGTGAAGCTATTCCAGTAGCCCCCTCTAAAAAAGAATACAGCGGTCAGTTCAATGTGCGAATTGATAGAAGGACTCATAAACAATTGGCTATTGAATCTGCACAGTATGGTGTTTCTTTGAGCGAATTAGTCTCTCAAAAACTAGTAGCCTCGCTGCATCATTAATTTGTATTTGATTGTGTTGTCTATGCAGGATGTGTGATGTTATACATCGGTTGAGCTCAAAGCCCAACCGATGTCATCGAGTTAGAACCTAAATTGTGCACCGATCATCCCCATCGCATCGCTGATATACGATGGTGTGAGTGACCCCGTTTGGGATTTAGTGTCCGCCGGAGTGGTAGGAGCAAGATTGGTTACATTAGTATAAGTCTGATTGACAGAACCACTGGTAAATCCACTGTACATTAATTCACCGGTAATGGCGAAATGCTCGGTGATCTGGTACCCCGCTGCAAGACTTGCAAAACCACCATACCCCCATTTAGATACACGTCTTGTAAACGTACTAAAACTCTCAGTGGCGATCGAAGTTGAGGTACCACTTGCTCCAACATCGCTACTTCGAATATATTGCATATCATAACCACTCAACAAGGGACCTACTCGACCTGAAACACTTAATTTTTCATTAAGATTTGCAGTTGCACCGAAGTAGATGGCACCCATCATGATCCAAGGATGCACGCTCACATTATCAACTTGCGCAATATCCATCTGCTTATCAGTACCATTCACTGGTGGCGTGATGGAGTGAGCAGGATACTCCAGAGAACTAGCGTTATAGTAATTTATATCCTGATTGTAAAGAAAAGTAGTTTTTGACTGTCATCCCGGAATTTAGCAGGCCTTAACGAGCCTGCGAGTTTAGGTCTGCTAAATTCCGGGATCCATTGTCCCATTGGATGAGTGCCAAGCCTGGATCCCGGACATTAAGCGCGACTAAAGCTCGCAGGCTCGCCAAGTCGCACTAAATTCCGGGACGACAATCACCGATGCCATCCAAAAACGGCGGATCCGAGTTTTAACTACATCCGAATGCGTTTTAATATGTCTAGTTCATTGCGAATTTTCTCCATTTCGTCCATCAGCTCTAGTGCTAAAATAGCGCCTTGTAAATTGACGTCGAGGTCGTGTTGTAGGCGATGGGCGGTACGAATTCTATCGAGCATTTGATAATCAAATTGAATTGTTTGATTGGCGTGATATTGCTCGCCAAGCAAGCCATGCGCTATCCATTCCATGAGGACATCTTCGGATAAATGGCAGTATTGGCACACGTCGACCACAGAGAACGTTGTGTCTTCATTCAGTAATACACCGGCGATAATATCGTGTTTGCTCATCATGAAGCTCCCATTTGTGAGCGTGGATTAAGTGGCATTTCCTCTGCCATTTTTTGGTAAAGTGCCCGAGCTGCATCAGTCGTCGGTTTCGGAGTGATGATTTTAAGAATAACGTACTGATCGCCTGGCGCAGTACCAGGAAGACCGCGTTGCTTTAATCGTAAGGTCTGCCCTCCTTGTGAACCTGCTGGAATTTTCAAATCCACGTTGCCACCGAGTGTTGGCACTGCAACGGTGCTCCCCAAAGCAACTTCCCAGGGTGTGACGGGCAGAGTGACATAAATATCATTCCCCATCACATCAAAAATACGGTGTTTATCCACTTGCAGCGTAATGTACAAATCACCGCGCTTGCCTTGCGCCAACCCGGGCTGCCCTTTACCTGCTAACCTAATTTTCTGACCTGATTTGACCCCAGCAGGAATTTTGACTCGTAGTGTGTGTGGTTCTTCCCCAACTCCCGCCAGCTGAATTTCTTTAACGGCGCCATGAAAAGCCTCTTCAAGACTGACTTGAATCGTTCCATGCAAATCCGCACCCGATGTTGGCCTCTCACGAAAGGGCTGTTCACCAAATAAAGACTCAAAAAAATCATAACCCGCCTGGTATCCCTCTTGAGAATCCGTCCGAGTATGTTGGCGAGAGGAATGACGCGCCTGCTGATTCAACTCGATATCCCTCAAGTACTGATCATACACTTTACGTTTTTCGGGATCTTTTAAAACCTCATAAGCCTCACCGACTTCTTTAAAATGTTCCCCAGCATCTTTTTCTTTACTCACATCAGGATGATATTTTCTCGCTAAACGGCGGTATGCAAGCTTAATATCTTTCTCGGAAGCGTCATGAAGCACCCCCATGATCTTATAGTAATCTTTATGATCCATTCGACACTCCCAGCTATTCTAAAATACCTAAAATTCTATGCTACACGTTCAAGAATTATTTCGGAAGGCCGATATCGCAAAGTATACTGCGCGCGGTCATCATTCTAGAGGAGTCAACATGAAGAATCATAATGATAATAATACACCTCATTTCCACGAGTTGATTGATCTGTTTAAGATTGCAGAAGCCAAAATGAACGAATGGCGCCACGAGATAACTCAACAAGCCGGCGCTCAACAAGAGCAATTAAACGACTTCAAAATTGAACTCGATCGAATGCAAAATGTAATTTCCGAGGCAGGTCTTGAATGTTTTCGAACCATGGCTGAAGAAACCATTTCCCAAAGTGATGATTATTTGCATGGCTTAAAAAACATCGAGCAACAACTATTGCGCCAAATTCATGACCACCGTGCTGAGCTGACTCGAATCACTCAACACGCAATGACCCGCATCACTCAAAAAGCAGCTCAAAGCGCTCACATTCTTGATGAAAAATTATCTCAACACGATGCGATACAATTCAATCAACTGGCCCACCACAGTTTTGAAAAAAAGAAAGCGCCCACCGTCCTCCCAATGAAACAAGAAGTGACAATACCAACGAACGATATCAAGTGGCAGTCGATTACCTTAACATTCGTCGCAAGCTTCCTTACAGCACTCGTTTTTGGACTCTACACAACCGATGAATTGCCCTGGGAAATGCATCAACAGGCAACCAGCGAACGAGGAGCGGGGAAAGCACTGATTAATGCTTGGCCTTCCTTGAGTCACCAAGAGAAGAACAAAATATTAAACCGAGCGCATTAAATGATAGGGGTGTATTTTTCTATATTAGCCTTGATTGGTCTACTCGTTCAGCCTTATTGGGTAAAGACTTACAGGCTAAGACGCTGGCAACGTCAGTTTAATCTCAAACAGCACACGCCAGTTTTTCATGAATTATTTAAATCCATCGATGGTTTTGCCCTCTCTCGACGTGCTCGATTACATCATGACGCAATGGAATATACGTATGGTGAGATAGAATTCACGTCATTTATCGCTCTTATTGCAATGACCCATCCTAAACCAACAACCCGTTTCTACGATTTAGGCAGCGGCACAGGGAAGGCGGTGATCGCCTGTGCGATGGTCTTTGATATGCAGTATTACTGCGGTATCGAACGATTCAACGCATTACATGCTCAAGCTTTAAAACAACAAGATGCCCTGCTGCAACGTCCTGATTATAAAGAACAAGCAAAAAAAATTCACTTTGTTCATACCGATTTTCTCAACGCCGATCTCCACCAGGCAACATTGATTTTTATTAACGCAACCGCATTATTTGGTCCAACATGGGAGCAACTCAACCAAAAGATCTCACGCGAAGCTCCTAACGATGCAGTCATCATTACCTCCAGTAAACCGTTATCATCCGACACATTTACGGTCACTCATACAACAAAAGTAAGCATGAGCTGGGGGATTGTTGAAGTCCATATCAATAAGAGGTATCCTCTTCAAGATATAAACACCAACTCAACGAGAACGGTATGATTAAATCGGAACTAATTGCGAGATTAGCGTCAAAAATGACCCATCTGCCAGAACATAAAATTGCGCACGCAGTCAATCATATTCTTGAAACGATGAGTCAATCACTCATCGATGGAAACCGCATAGAAGTACGTGGTTTTGGCAGTTTTTCGGCGCATCTTCGCAAGCCACGTAATGCCCATAATCCGAAAACGGGTGAAAAAGTGATCACCCTCCCTAAGCACACGCCCCATTTCAAGCCAGGAAAAGAATTGCGCGAACGCGTCAATGCCTCACGTGAAGCAAACCCCATTACGGAGTAGAGCATGAACAAGGCGGCGTGGAAATTTTTGCCTCCAAGGAGGTAATCGCAAGGCCGCGTACACCTTCACCTGCAGAAGCATCCATGAAATCCAAAACCACCTGAAGAACTTGTGTTTGCTTTTTATCCGAATTTTTATATAAAACGAGCAATGGCATAACCGCTTGCCACTGATGATCCCTTACTTTTTTTATCTCAGGCGGCAATGTCGCAACAGCACTCACCGTATATTTATTCTGAGTCACGGCCTCTGTCAATTTTGAAATATCCAAGGCTTTGCTATAAGCAATCCAACCGCCAGCGGTAAAGTACTTTGCAATGTCTTTCTTACGTTGTAAAAAATTACTATACGTAAAGGTATACGTTGACACAATTGCTTCATTCACCCAAACCGTCATTTGTGCATTATCCATTTGCGCTGATGCATATTGCCCCATCAACAAACTGATAAGGAAAATTACCCACCTGGAATTCATCACTCACCTCCTCCTTGTTGTTTTTGTGTTACAATTCATCAACTATTATTAATATTAGCTTAGCATAAAGATCATACAAGGGAGATCTCATTTGGAGAATCTAAATCTATATTTTCCCAACCGCGATAACGTCAATCGCCTATTCAACCGTTGGGACATTCTCTTGCTTCTCCTGGTATTTTCTCTCCTCTTTTTCTTAGGATCGACCGGTAGGCACATGGCAGCACCCTACTCGCTGGGTGACCCACTCCCGATCTCTCTTAATCCAACTGAATTACCTTTGTATGCGGCAAGAACCGTATTGCGTCTATTCAGCGCATTGTTACTCTCCATTTTATTCACCTTTGCTATCGGTACACTTGCCGCAAAGAACCGTCGCGCAGAGCAGCTTATTATCCCAGCAATTGATATCTTGCAATCGATTCCTGTCTTAAGCTTTTTAGCAATAACCGTCACAGGATTTATTCAATTATTTCCGGGCAGCCTGCTGGGGCCTGAGTGCGCCTCCATTTTTGCTGTATTCACAGCACAAGTATGGAACATGACCTTTAGTTTTTATCGATCACTTAAAACCGTTCCTCATGACCTTATTGAAGCCGCTGACATTTATCAACTGTCCGCATGGCAACGGTTTTGGAAAATAGAAGTCCCATTCTCCATGCCAAGCCTTTTATGGAATATTATGGTGTCTATGTCCGCTAGTTGGTTTTTTGTCGTATTGTCGGAAACCATCATCGTCGCACATCAAAGCATCCGATTGCCCGGAGTCGGCTCTTATATATCATTAGCCATTGCGCAACACCAACTCCTTCCCGTAGGTTATGCCATTTTAACGATGATCATTGTTATTTTTCTTTATGATCAAATTTTATTTCGTCCCCTGATCACGTGGTCAGAAAAATTTAAAATGGAGCGATCGCCTGATGAAACCGAATATCAATCGTGGTTCATTGATCTCCTTCGAAATAGCCAGATCATGAAACGACTCAACGAGCCATTAAATATCCTTAAAGACCAATTGATTCATGCTCCTATCTTTCAGCTTAAAATGAAACCATCACGAAAAAGACATGACTCGCCGCAAAAGAAACACTTCGATAACTTATGGAATGTGTGCATTTTAGGATTGATCATCACCAGCAGCTACATCCTTCTGCATTTCATTTTAACTGAATTGAAACTGCAGGAAATAATACATGTCTTTCTATTGGGAGCCGCAACAGGCATCCGCGTGCTTGCTTCAATTATACTGAGTTCTATTATCTGGATCCCCGTCGGTGTATGGATCGGTTTACGACCTACTTTGGCTCAAAAAATACAACCCTTCATTCAATTTATTGCCGCATTCCCTGCCAATTTATTTTATCCATTATTTGTCATTATGATCGTTCAATTGAACTTGAGTGTCGAAATTTGGGTGACTCCTCTCATCATTCTTGGCTCGCAATGGTATATTTTATTCAACGTTATTGCAGGTGCATCATTAATCCCTCGAGAGTTATATTTAGTCGCTGATAATTTTGGATTAACCGGTTGGCAATGGTGGAAGCGGCTCGCGCTCCCCGGTATTTTTCCATTTTATATTACCGGCGCGATTACCGCCGCCGGAGGGGCATGGAATGCGAGTATTGTCGCAGAATGCGTCAGTTGGGGACATACGACTCTGAATGCTACTGGCCTGGGCGATTACATTCATGCCAGCACGAGTGCCGGTGATTTTCCAAAAATAGCCCTTGGCACGGCTATGATGTGTATTTTTGTACTCATGTTCAATCATCTTATCTGGCGCCCACTCTATCGATTGGCGCAAGATCGTTATAATTTAAATTAGGCTATTCCTATGACTGAACCCATTATCGCAATTAACACACTGAGCAAATCCTTTCGAAAAAACAATTCTCAACAATTACTTGTACTGGATAACGTTCATTTTGAATTAAATGCAGGAGAAATCGTCGCATTATTGGGAAAATCAGGATCCGGCAAATCCACATTGCTACGAATCATTGCAGGACTCACTCCTCCATCCAGTGGTAATGTCACTTACCGTGGTCAACCCGTTACAAGACCTGTCCCTGGAATTGCGATGGTGTTTCAATCGTTTGCTTTAATGCCTTGGCTCACTGTATTAGAAAATGTTGAGCTCGGGCTCGAAGCTCAAGGAGTGAAACGTAATGAGCGCCGACACCGCGCTATTGAGGCCATTGATATCATTGGTCTTGATGGGTTTGAATCAGCTTATCCAAAAGAGCTTTCAGGCGGCATGCGGCAACGCGTTGGTTTTGCACGCGCGCTCGTCATTAACCCAGATGTTTTACTCATGGATGAGCCTTTTTCAGCGCTTGATGTTTTAACCGCCGAAAATTTAAAATCGGACTTGTTAGAATTATGGCAAGAGAAAAAAACCAATACCAATAGTATTTTATTAGTCACTCACAATATTGAGGAAGCGGTTATGCTCGCGGACCGAATTCTGATTTTAGGCAACGACCCAGGCTGTATTCGTTCCGATCTGACCGTGAATCTCACGCATCCACGTAACAATGAAACCCCCGAATTTCGCAACTTAGTCGATAATATATATACGCTGATGACGACAGGTCCGAACGAAAAAACCAAGCATGCTCAGCGCGAACGGCATATCGGTTTTGGTTATCGGCTACCCGATGTGGATCCTTCGGAGTTATCAGGTTTGATTGAAACCATGACAACATTTGATGCACAAATTGATTTACCTGAACTTGCTGACGAGCTGATGATGAACGTCGATGATTTATTTCCGGTCATCGAAACACTGGAAATTTTAGGCTTTGCGACCATCACCGATGGCGATATTCAACTCAGCAAGCTTGGCAGGCAGTTTTCTAAGGCCGATTTACAGGAGCGAAAAAAGCTCTTCGCTCAACGGTTGTTAGAAAAAGTACCTTTGGCACGCTATATTCGCCGCGTATTAGATGACAAGCATGGTCATCGTGTATCAGAAGAGCGGTTCTTAAGTAAACTTGAAGATTTTTTAAGTGAGAAAGAAGCCGAGAGAGTATTACGAACCATGATTGACTGGGGTCGTTATGCTGAAATTTTTGCTTATGACTTTAATGCGGGAGTTTTAAGCTTAGAAAATCCAGGAATTTTATAATCCTGGAAAAAGCATTGAAGGCTACTACGATGGCCTATTGCACTGTGCTTTGAACTGCTGGAACCCTGGGTTGCTTCGCTATCGCAACGACAAATTTTTACGTACATTTTAAAATGAGGGGATTCATGAGCATTGACACAGCTTTCACTTCAGGTAACCTATCATCAGAGGCAATGCCTCGGTGTTCCAATAATTGGACACTATCTAAGATTTAAGGTTTTACTGTCTCATCGATGGGGGCCACTTTAAACCATCGATTATTTAAGTAAGTGTGCAGGGTTTTCATGCGATTGATAGGCCAGCATAAAGTATCTTGCATGTGGTCAAGCCCATCTTCTGCTAGCCAATAGCTAAAGGGCTTTATCTTGGCCTCACTTTTCCAAGTTCTCCATTCTTCTGCTGTGCCGGAAGATAATTTTGGAGTACCCCGTAGCCAATCAGCAAATTTGGAACAAGACCAGTAAGTTGATTTCATAATAGCCATTCGTCCATTGAGCTGTTAATACCGAGGTGAGCTCACACTAATATGGATAATCCTTTGGTAGCGATTAGATTCAACAGCTTCAGTGAAGTGCCTCTTGGACGCTTTTCTCCTTGCTCCCATTGTTTAATAGTCGATGAGGAAGTATTCAGGTATCTTGCAAATACAGCTTGGCTTACATGCTCTTTTAAGCGAAGAGTTTTTATCTCTCGGGCAGTAAGCTCTTTAACTGGCGGCAAGCACATGGTATCAAATTCATGCATTGTTGTGACATCAATAATACCAGCATCATACAACCCTTTTGCTGACTCATGGACAACTTCTAAAATTGATTTATCCATTGTTCACCTCTATCTTAATTAATTCACCTCGTAAAATAGTACGAGACAGTTCTTCTTCAGTTAAATTTAAATAAATCGTAGCTAATCTCTTTAATGCTTTCAGTTCCTTATCATCAATGTTTTCTTTCTTGCTCTTGGCAAAGCCATAAATAAAAAATGCTTTATCATGTACTTTAAAAGCTAATATCGTCCGTACTCCGCCACTTTTTCCTTTATTTCCTATAGAGATACGTTTCTTATAAACATTGCTTCCTAAATTGGCTTCATAGCCTCCCTGATTCATTTCCTTAATGGCCTCATTGAGGATTTCATCAGAAATACCCTGTTTCTCTGCCCACTTATGAAATGCAATATTTTTAAAACCATTCATTATTTTTGCTCTTTTATTTAATTATAACACTTAGTGATATAGATTCAAGGAAGAGAGATTAAATATAAATCATCTCGTAAAAATTCACTTTGGTATGGAGAATCTCTATGGGGCAAGACATTTTCAAGAGTTATTGTCAATTTTGGTGTATGAGCAAAAAATCATCAGACGGCCTTCCTGTCTGATTGTTTAACAACCTGCACTCCATCTTCAAATTTAACGTTATTAACAACAAGCGTTAATAGGCTAAAACCTCTAATTTTTATCCACCGCTTCTGAGCGGATTCCATCAGCTTAAATACCATTGCTAACGTGCTATCCCTTGAACCACAGTTACGTGATTTTTTTGTACGTAAGCGCACAGTCGCGAAGGCTGATTCAATTGGATTTGTTGTTCGAATATGAATCCAATGCTCTGCCGGGAAATCATAAAATGCGAGCAATTCTTCACGATCTTTCTTCAAACATTCCATTGCCTTTGGGTACTTGGGTGTGAACAGCTCCAATGCATTATCAAAGGCTTTATGAGCTTCTTTACGCGTTGACGCCATCCATATCTCATGCAACGCTGCTTTCACTTTGGGCTGCACGGACTTCGGTAATTTATTCAAAATATTAGCTGTCTTATGCACCCAGCAGCGTTGATGACGCGTGTCGGGGTACACTTTGCTGATAGCATTCCAAAAGCCCAGTGCGCCATCTCCAGCAGCCAGTTTTGGTGAATGAGACAGGCCCCTTTGCCTTAAGCTCGTGAGTAGCTCTTCCCAGCTTGCTGATGACTCTCGGTATCCATCACTCACGGCTACCAACTCTTTGTGGCCGTGCTCAGTAACACCGATAATAACCAGTAAACACAAGCGTTCATCCATTCTAACCTGGCTATAAATGCCGTCTGCCCACCAATATACATAACGTTTCTGGCTTAAATCCTGGCGTTGCCAGTTTTGATGTTCATCAAGCCATTGACTTTTTAGCCGTGATACTGTGTTTGCAGATAGACCCTTTGCATGCTCACCCAACAATGACCCCAATGCTTCAGAATAATCACCGGTTGATAACCCTTTTAAATAAAGCCAAGGAATCAATTCCTCTATACTTTTTGTTCGTCTCAAATACGGTGGCAACAAGTGGCTTTGAAAATGAATGCCAGAGCCACTGCGGTCTCGAACTTTAGGTACCTTGATTGTGACATCACCAATGCCCGTTTGAATGGTTCTTTCTGGTAAATAACCATTACGTACCACAGCCTGTCTACCGTCGATTAATTTTAAATCCTCATATTCAGACAGCATGGCACTGAGCTCCGCTTCTACTGCTTGTCTAATTAAATCGCGGGCACCATTCCTTAATAATTCAGTTAATGGATCAGCGATCTTTTCAACTGGTGTAGGAACCTCTTTCAGATTACAATCCTTCATGGCGTATTTCCTTTTGTTGATTATGTTCCGCTAGAACAATCAACAGGATACGCCACCTAATTTATTTTTCCATACACCAGATTCGAGCATAACTCGGGTAAGACTTGCCACAAACAATCGTTGTAGTGAACAAAGGTAATCTTACCGGTTTAGGTTTAGATTGAAACCGAAAATTTCGACTTCAATTTTACTTCCTTCATTTCCAATTAAACTTTTAAAACGCGTTTGAGTTTGCTAAGTTGTTCATTCTTTTTATCACCAGGAATTTTGTTAATATTTTGCAGTTTCCATTGGATGCTAGGGAGTTGCTCAATATTATCTATCGGTAATAATGACCAATTTGGTGTGCCTGATTTTAAACGCACTAAAAACATTCGTTCATTGTCGGTAAAAGAGTCCAACAATAGGCGCGGTAAATTCGATCTGATATCTTTTAGTTCTTCATGCGTAACAGAAATGGTAGTCATACCAGCAAATTCGTTTTTAAAGGTGCTTTCAAATTCGTGTTGTGATGCATCACTGATTTTTGGATCAAGAAGCTCATGCATAGGTCTTGAACCACTGGCAAGATAAACTATAAATGCCTGTCGAACAGCTTCGGTTAGCCCCTGGTTTTCTAACAAGAGTTTTATATCAAATAAATCCCGGGGGTGATATCTATCCAAGGCTGCACATATTTTACCGCCGTACAAATCAGCAATCGATAAAGTTCTAACGCGCATAAATTTCAAAAATTCATCTTGGGCTTTGTCGCATAATTCTTTTTCTTCGCACGGAAATACAGAGCCTCTCAAGACAAAATTGGGTTCAATTTTAATCATGGAGTGATTAGTATGAACCTGAAGTTTGGATATGGCGCCATTTTTCATGGGTACGGTTTTGACTGTCAGACCTAATCGCTCAATCACCTGTTTCATTTTTAACAGTTCAGTCTCAATATTTAGGAGAAAAACATCTCGGCTTTCAACAGGTAGATAGGTCAGATCAATATCGACACTTAACCTTTGTTATCGGTGGAACAAAACCGCG
>DIUW01000024.1 GCA_002423125.1 Legionellaceae bacterium UBA6148
TTAAAAATGAGGGGATTCATGAGGCCTTCAACTGCTTTTTCCAGGTTAAATACGCAGAAACTGTAGTTTTAATCCCCCGCTGCAACTACGTTTGTTTTTAGACAAGCTTCACACCAACCGCCTCCTAATGCCTTGATTAGCTGCACGTAACTGAGTTGTTCGCGGGTTTGGATGTCGATTAGTGCCAGTTTGGCTTGAAGCGCTTGATTTTCGGTGACAACCACCTCAAGAAACGTGACAATTCCGCCTTTATAGCGTTGAGCTTCTTGAAACCATGCGTTTTGTGCGGCACGAGTTGAGATCGTTTGAGTTTGATTTTCTTGTTGAAGGCGGTGTATTGAAACCAGCGCATCTTCTACTTCTTGCAGAGCGGTTAATACGGTTTGTCGATATTGACTGATCGACTCAAAATAGCTGGCTTTTGCATATTTTAATTGAGCTTTCAGTTTGTATCCGTCAAATAATATAACGGACATCTCTGGTTGAATTAATGATAATGCGGTCGATGGCCCTAAAGACCAAAATAAACTGGGGGCCGAAAATAAGTTATTTATTTTCCTGCTTTGAGCACCAAGCAGGGAAATTAAATTAAATTGTGGAAAAAAAGCAGCCTTTGCGACCCCGATGTTTGCATTGGCTGCTTGTATGCGTCGTGCTGCGGCTGCAATATCAGGGCGATGTTGTAATAAAGAAGAGGGGATATCAGGCAGCATCATGACCTTTCTTTGTTGTGTTTTTGTTGGTTTTAAAGTGAAATTTCCTGGCGCTTCACCGATGAGCACTGCAATGGCGTGTTCTAATTGAGCTCGTTTTAACCGAGTATCGGTGGCTAATGTTTTAGCATTTTCCAATTGAGTGGTGGCTTGATCAACGTCAGCTATCGGAGTAATACCACCCGTATGGCGTTGTTGAGTTAAATACAATGCTTTTTGATAGGCAATAACCGTTTTATCGAGCATTCGTTGTGAGTCATCAAGTCCGCGAAGCGCAAAATAGTCACTTGCGAGCTCGGCATGCAAACTTAAATCAATGGATGCCAGAGCATATTCATTGGCGCGAGCAAGATTGTCGGCAGCAATGACGGCGTTTCGTACTTCTCCCCAGGCATCAATCTCGTAAACAAGATCGGCACCGAGTAAAAAAGTATTGTAGAGTAAATTGGGCAATACGCCATTCACATTAGCATGTTTAGAATTTTGTTGTCTGGCGACAGAGCCTATGCCGGTAAGCGTTGGATACAATTGTGAACGCACCGATTGAGCATAAGCTCGTGCCTGCATAAATTGAGCTAAAGCAATTTTTAAGTTTTGATTGTTACATGTGACGTGATGTTCTAACTCATCTAATGTTTTATCATGAAATAAAATCCACCATGGTTGGTTTGGTTGTGCCAATTTAGGTGAAGATTGAAGGTTGATCCACTGACCGGTTTCTTTATAGTTTGCAGGAATGTTCATTGCGGGTTGTTGATAGGGAGGTGCAAATGAGCAGGCGGTCAAGGTTAGAATAATGAGTGTCATTATCATTGTGCGATAAACAGCTTCACTCATCATGAAACCCTGCTTTCAGGTGCTAATCGTACTTGCTGCCCATCATAAATCGAGTCCGATGGATTGATTATAATTTGTTCCCCTGCCTTTATTCCTGAGGCAACTTCTACGTCCTCTCCAAAATCGCGACTAATGCTAATTGATTCAAGCATGACTTGATTGTGTGCATTCAGTTTGGCGACTTGTAAGCCTTGAGATCTAAATAATAGCGTATTCACTGGTATATGAACTGCGTGAGGCGACGTTGGCATTTTAATGCTGACTTGAGTATATCCTCCAGGTAGTAACGTCTCGTTTTTATTGCTGACAGTAAATTGTGCTAGCAGTGTGCGAGTTATAGGGTCGATTGCATCTGCTGTTTGTAATAATTTGGCTGGAAAAACAATACCAGGATGTTCCGAAAACGCTAATTGGACGACCATGTTTGGTTTCATTCTGGACGAATAATTTTCGGGTATCTTAACGTAAACACGTAAGGGATCATGCTGTACTATCCTAAATAGAGGCTTATCATTCGGATTACTACCTGCATTAATCAGCGCACCAATATCCGTTGCGCGAGCAGAAATTGTGCCGGTAAAAGGAGCTGTGATGCGTTCAAAGGCAACTAAATCACGTAATCTGTCGCGATTGGCGCGTGTTGCAACCACCGTTGCCTCGAGTGCACGTGCTGCGTCTACTTTCTCATCCGTTTCTTGTTTGGATACAGAATCCGTTTTAAGTAAATTTTTCCAGCGTACTGCGGTGATTTGTGCTAATTCATTATTAGCTATTGCAACCTTCAAATCAGCCTCGGTTTGCCGTAATTTAGCATCGAGCTCAGGTGCATCAATCACCGCAAGCACCTCGCCTTCACGGACTTTATCACCAATATCAACGTACCATTGCTTAAGATATCCGTCGACTCGTGCATAAATGGGAGCTCCGTGCCAAGGTTTTACTGTGCCTGGTAAAACAATGACTTCATCGGCCATCTCGGCAGTTGCCTGAATCGTTGTGACGACAGGAATGGCTTCAGCATCCGTCCTGGATCGTAATGTCATTCCTGACCAGATGCGGCCAATTGCTAAAATAATGAGAAGCCCGGATACTAAGCAGAAGGGAATCACGATGCCTTTTTGTGAACGCATTTTATCAAATAAGTTTTTCATGCTTGCGTTGCCTATGGTTATGGATCATGTAAAAAACAGCGGGTACAAACAACAGTGTTGCAATGGTTGCAAACGATAAGCCTCCAATCACGGTTCGTCCCAAGGGAGCATTTTGCTCTCCACCTTCACCAAGTCCGAGTGCCATTGGGAACATGCCGATGATCATAGCAAGTGCGGTCATCAATACGGGGCGTAATCGAGATACACCCGCCTCGAGAGCCGATGTCAATGGATCATTCCCCGCGTGCATATGCCCTCGTGCAAAGCTAATGACTAAAATACTATTAGCCGTTGCGACTCCCATACACATGATGGCGCCTGTAAGCGCTGGAACGCTTAATGTGGTATGAGTAATAAATAGTATGAATGCAATCCCCGCAAGTGCGGCTGGGAGCGCTGTGATGATAATAAAGGGATCAATCCACGATTGAAAATTAACGACCATTAAGAGATACACTAACAAGATTGAGAATATTAATCCGACATATAAACCTGTGAAGGCGTTTTGTTGGGTCTCAATCTGACCACGAAGTATAATTTGGCTGCCTTTGGGTAAGTCTTTTTTAGTCGCTTTAATCAGCGCTTTAATATCATTTGTTACACTGCCAAGGTCACGGTCTTGTATCCCAGCAAAAATATCAATAACGGGCTGTACGTTGTAGTGTGAAACAATAACGGGAACCCATTTTCGTTGAATATCAGCGAGTGCGCCTAAAATTTGTGGCGAAGTACTCATCGTGGCATTGGTCATTGGAATATTGCGCAAGGTTTGCAGCGAATTCATGGCATATTGAGGAACTTGACTAACAATTGGATAAGAAACGCCATTTTCAGGATCAACCCAAAAGTTGGGGGTGGTTTGAAAACTTCCTGATAATGAAATGAGTAAATTGCTTGCAACATCGTATTGTGTAAAACCTAATTCTTTTGCACGACTACGATCAACATCAACGAATAGTTCGGGGTAATTATTCGCTTGCAGTTCTCGGACATCAACAATGCCTGGGATATGAGCTAATTTATCGAGCAGGCGATTTGCATAATGTTGATTTTTTTCTATTTTTGGCCCTATTATCTGAATGTCGATTGGAGAGGGTAGTCCAAAATTAAGCGTCTGATTCACAATGTCTGCTGGCAGAAAAGCAATAGTCACTCCAGGAAATTCATCGAGGAGCCGCTTTCTTAGTGTGTGAATGTAATTGGCAATAGGATGATGATTTTCTTTTAATGAAATTAAAATATCGATGTCTTCTGGGCCTACTGTGGCCGAGTTACTATAACTCAAATTAATCCCGCTAATGGGCAAGCCAATATTGTCGATAACGCTACGAAGTTCTTTAGCTGGAACCACCCGCCTGATGACGTCATCAATTTGCTCAGCGAGTCGCGCTGTTTCCTCAACTCGCGTTCCCGTGGGGGCTCGTATGTGTAATTTAATTTGTCCAGCATCGACGTTTGGGAAGAAATTAGAACCGAGCCATGGCCATAATAAGATTAAGAGGGCAATGATGGTTCCCATAAAACAATAGATAAAAAATTTGGCATTCTGTAGTACCCATTCTAATAAATCATGGTAATGATCTCTCAATACATCAAATTTTTTCTCAAATTTTTGATGGAATTGACTCAGTCGAGTGGTTGGCTTGGTCGAGGATATATCGTGCTTAGCCAGTAAGTATTGGGCTAATGTAGGGACGAGTGTTCGAGAAAGAAAATAAGACGATAACATTGCAAAAATGACCGATTCAGCGAGAGGAACAAATAAATATTGTGCAACGCCACCCAAATAAAACATTGGAATAAATACAATACAGATACATAGCGTGGATACTAACGTGGGGATCGCAATTTGGTGCGCTCCGTCAAGGATTGCTTGCTGTACTTTTTTGCCTTGATCCAAGTTCCAGTTAATATTTTCAATGGTGACCGTTGCGTCATCGACCAAAATACCGACCGCCAGTGCGAGTCCACCCAAGGTCATAATATTGATCGTTTCGCCCAAAAAAGACAAAATTGAAATGGAAGCCAAAATAGAAAGTGGAATAGAAATGGTAATAATAAATGTGCTTTGTAAACTTCCTAAAAACATCAAAATCATTAACCCGGTCAGTGCAGCGGCTACAAGGGCCTCTAGGACGACACCTTTAATCGCAGCGGTCACAAATATAGATTGGTCTCCAAAAACTCCCAATGTCAACGCGTGAGGTAAATTATCTTTGATAATAGGTAACATTGCTTTGATGCGGTTGATAATCTTTAATGTTGAAGCATTACCTGTTTTTTGTATGGACATCATGACTGCACGTATGCCATTGACTCGTACAATATTGGTTTGCGGTGCAAAACCATCACGTACATGAGCAACGTCGCTAACGTAGAGTACGCGATTGGGGGATGTTTTTACGGGGAGATGATTTAACGCTTCAATGGCGGTGGGGCTATTATTGAGTTTTACAATGTATTCATACGTTCCGATTTTTTGTGTCCCTGCGGGTGTAATGACGCTTTGATTATTGACGGCTTGATTCACATTTTGAGCAGAAACCCCATAGGTCTGCATGGCTTTAGAGTCAAGATCAACTGATATTTGGCGTATTTTTCCACCATAAGGATAGGGAAGAGCCGCGCCTTGTACCGTTGCTAGCTGAGTGCGGATGTAATTATTACCTAAATCATTCAGCTTTTGTTCTGGCAGAGTTTTACTTGATAAGACTAATTGCATGACAGGGACAGTGGACGCATTATAGCTAAGGATGAGTGGTGGTGTACTTCCTGGTGGCAATGTTTTAAGTATGGTTTGAGAAATAGCAGTAACTTCAGCGAGAGCAACGGCAATATTCGTACCGGGTTGGAAAAATAATTTGGTGACACTGACGCCAATGAGAGATTGAGATTCGATGTGTTCAATGTCATTGACCGTTGTGGTTACAGCACGCTCAAAAATACTGGTCATCCGATTTGCCATTTCATCTGGTGGCAAGCCTGTATAGCTCCATACCACACTCACAACCGGTATTTTGATCTCTGGAAAAATGTCAGTTGGTGTTCGTAGGATGGAGAGTACGCCAAGGATGAGCAATAGCATCGCAAATACGATAAACGTATAAGGTCTTGACAGTGCGATTTTGACTAGCCACATAATGGTTCTGTAAGAAATCAAATGTATTTCTATAGTAGGGTAAAAAGATAAAAGTTGTAATCTTTTTATTGGACTTTAGTTTTTTTTTAGATAAAGTGGTACTACTCGAAGACGATGCCTCCCAGTTTGGGTTTCGACATTAGAACGATAATATGCGTGAAGATGGTGGCTCGTAAATGATTTCAAATGGAGAACATGTCCCATCTAAATGTCGTCATTGCGAACGCAGGGAAGCAATCTAGGGTTCCGTGCTTTAAACCCCGGGTTGCTTCCCTGCGTTCGCAATGACGGCATTTAGATGGGACTGCCCTAAAATGGAGAATGACATGTTTTCAGCACATTGCAATATTGATAAAACCGACAGGATAAACCGTACGATAATTGGAGCAGCGCTCTGTATTGCTGTCTTGATTGGATTGGGGAAAATCTTTTTTCTAATTCTTGGATTAGTACTGATTATTGAAGGTATGATTGGATGGTGTTCTATTCCTTACTTGATCAACAAAATCAAACGGCATTAATGGATACGAGCAGTTCTCAATATGGAGATCATGATTTGAACAACATCATTGTCATCCCCGAGCAGGCTGGGATCCATGTATCAAAATGGCACTTTGCTAATTCAGAAAGGGATCCCAGCCTGCTCGGGGATGACAGTACTGGGTTAGGGGCGATCTTTGTGTAAGTTATAAGCTTCATATTGAGAACTGCTGGGTAATGCTTAAAGATCTTGAAATTAATATTGTTAATTACAAGATCCTCAATAACAAAAAACACCCTCTAATTTCTCAACTATAGGGTGTTTTAGGTTTAGATCTATTAGGTTTAAAGCAGAAATTAAACTACTTCAACTTCTTCAGCCTGTGGACCTTTTTGACCTTGACCAGCTTTGAACATAACAGCTGCGCCTTCAGCTAGCGTTTTAAATCCGCTACCTTGAATTGCACTGAAATGTACAAAATAATCTTTACCTTCACTTTCGATGAAACCAAAACCTTTGCTTTCATTAAACCATTTTACTGTACCACGAACTTTATCTGACATTTTTATATTTTCCTATTAAACTGAAACTAGAGTTTAACATAGTTTCATAGGAATGCAACAACTTTTCAAAAATAAACTATGCAGTTTCTAACTGTTGTAATGAGTGGACATGTTCGATGAATTTTTCTGCGAGCGATTGGCTTCTAATTTGATATCGACCCGCGGATAGTTCCTCTTTTAAAAATTGAATTTTTGTGTCGTCAGTGAGTGGTACATGAAAAATCATATTCGTGAGTGCTGTTATTGGATTGATGGCTTCTGTAACATCTTCAGATTGCTTAGTTGGATAAAGCATAATAAGTTCCTCTCCGTGTGTTAACTTTAAGTTAATGTAACAGAATAAAATGCGATGCTCAACTATATATATCGATACGATATCAGTGTATTGTATCATTATCTATTTCTCGATCAAATGAGGGCAAATCCCTTGAATTTGGATGAGCACGCAAAAAAATATCTAGCTCTAGAACAATGGTTTAAGACACCTCAAGGTGCTTGGGCGGCTCAAGCTTTTGTGGAGGAAATTATTTGTTTTAGGTCCCAGTTGCGCGGAGATCGTTTATTGCAGCTGGGGCATTGTGCAAATAATCCATGGCTCGAATCTCTTAAATACCAACGAAAAATCATTGCCTCACCTTGTTTAAATCAGAAAGGAACGGCGGTAACTACACTTTTTAATCAATTACCCTTTGACAGAGACAGTATTGATTGTATCATTGCCCCCCTAACGTTTGAGGCGTTTTCCTTTGATAAAAATCCTTTGGATGAATTGGATCGAATCCTGAAGCCAATGGGATATATCGTATTTTGGGGTATTAATCCTTTGAGTTTTTGGGGGTTGGCTTTAAAATCAGGTTGTTTGCCTATTTTGGGACATGCTAAAATAAAGCCAACGTCGGTTTTCTCGGTAAAGCATGCTGTGTTAGCCCGGGGGTATCGGCAATGTGCTTTAAGTACTTTTTACTATATTCCTCCAGTGAAACAGAAAAAATTACTGAATGGATTAGAGTTTCTTAATGAAATGGGAAAAATGTTGTGGCTTTATCCAGCTGGATTTTATTGTTTAGTTGTTCAAAAACACGAAATTATCCCTCCTTCATTAACAATAAAAGCGATTGAAGATAATTATTTGGTTTGTGTAGACAGTCCGATTATTTAGATCGGGCGATTATCCTTTTAACTAACAGGAATGAAAATGACCCTCCCAGGTAACATAAACGCTGTATATGAAAAATCAACCTGCCTTTTTACAACCAGTGACGTTGAGGCAGCTCTTGATAGAATGGCAAGCAGCATTCATGCACGATTACATGACAAAAATCCTGTCATTTTATGTGTAATGATTGGTGGATTGGTGCCGATGGGAAATTTACTTCCGCGACTTGATTTTCCCTTGGAAGTTGATTACGTTCACGCCACACGATATTGCGGTGAAATTCGCGGTGGGGAGTTAGAGTGGAAAGTTCGCCCTAGCCATAATCTAGCCAATCGTACTGTATTAGTGGTCGATGATATTCTTGATGGTGGCGTAACATTAGCGGCAATTATTGCTGAGGTGAAGGCAATGGGGGCGCTTGAAGTGTTTAGTGCTGTCCTGGTTGACAAGCATCATAATCGCGCAGAAAAAGGATTAAAAAATGCCGATTTTGTTGGGCTTGAGGTGGATGATCATTACATCTTTGGTTATGGGATGGATTATAATGAATATCTTCGTAATGCGCCTGGAATTTTTGTTGTTGATCCTGAGCACGAATAAAAGCCGGCCGTGACCACCGATCCGACCAGCGACTTGTGGTTGGATCGGTGAATTCCTGAACTAACCTAAACGCGGATTGTTTTGTATCTCATCTATTTTTTTAGTGAGATCATCCTGCATGTTTTTTTCTCTAAAAAAAACACTTTCATGAGAAATTTTCGAAACATCACGCTTAGATATAGCCAATTGATCCTTTAATTCACGATCAATTTCGTCAATTGTAGTGCATGAACTCGTTTCTAATTTCTTTTTTAATCGGATCGTAACTTCTTCTAGTTTTTCCGCCTCAAAAATAAATTTCCACTTATCAGGCACAAAAAATTGTTTAATGAATTCAGAATCGTGTTCACGAAAAGATCGAAATAATCCATGAAATTTTTGAGTGAACCAACTTTGATGCGTTCTGGTGTACTCCGACATACTATCATTCACTTTTAAAATAATAGAAAGAAGTTCCGCTTTTTTTACCATCAACGCAAGATTTTTGTCAGACGTCTCTTCAACATCGGCTATCGTAAATTCAATGGAATCGGCCTCTTTCTGGTCATTCAATTTACCAATTTGTTTTTCCAGAATACGTTTTGTCATGGCTTGCATGTCAATGGGCGATGAAGAAGGAGCTTCAGGCCGCGTTGAAGTATCAACAGTCGGTGGCGCTAAAGTGGCGTGTGGTTTTTGAGGAGTCAAGTAAGGAACAAAACGTGCACCGGGTAAGCTTTGAATGCGAGTGAGTGTTGTACGTACTCCCCAGCGCAACCATCCCCTAAAACCTCCCGTATTTTCTTCTGTTTGCGACGAAGGAGACGAGTTATCAAGTGTGGCTGGAGAACTATTTCCCTCTTTCGAAAAAGGGTGATTACTCACTGTCGGTAATGATTTTTTTCTTTTTTCATCCGTAAGATAACATTCATATTCCTTAAAAACTTGATGCGCACCGTCTTCCTTTTCGCATAGCCGCATAAATTTTTTAAAAATATCATCCATAGGCCTAACTCCACTAACGGCACGATTCCATTCATAAATAGATTTACATATACGAATATTTTCTAATACCGTGATGGTCTCGTCTAGACTCTGGCGAAGCTGCGTACGAATTTTTTCTGGTGAGTGAATCCGTGTCATCGCACTAAATTGTTGCGCCAATCGCTTTCCGATTTTTTCCTCAAATATTTTGCCTGCAATTGATAGAGGTCTGTCTGTAGTGCGATCATCACAAAAAACAGCAGAAGAGGGGATGGGGTGATTCAATACGAGCGCTAATAATACGTCAAAACGACTTTCTTTTGTTACAGAAAGTAAGGGGATAAATTTAGAGTGTAATCGAGATAGATCAACTACTCGTTCATCATGATTCAAAATAAGAATAATATCTTGTTTAAGTGCTTCTGCGTGTGCAATAACGGTTGGTTTTTGATCAATCAGACCAGGTATTTTACCATAGAATAAAACATACATTCCGTTATTTATCGTGTTGCTTACAGCGCTGTTTTTTGACATCAATCGTTCATAAATAGTCAGATGATCATAATAGACTACAGCAACCAGCATATCTAATACCGATACAATTTCCGGTAAAAAATTTTTTTCTTTATTCAGCCCATCAATTGGGCGCCCTAACTTTTTTTCAGCATTCTTGATATTTTGAGCGACTCCACGCAACTCAAGTAGATTGCTACAAGCTTCCAGTTGAGCACCGTTTTTCGCCATTTCACTTATCGCAATTAGCTGAAAATTTTCAGCCGTGTGGGGTATCGATTTAAGCGCTTCAAGTTGGGTAGTTAGCTGCTCCGACCATTCTGTTAACGTCATTTTCTTTTCAATCCGGCATGCAAATAATATATACATTATAGTTCATTTCAGGGCTCATTGTAAATAATTACAACGAAAACATCCTTTGATGTGATCATCAACCATGCCGACAGCTTGCATGTAAGCATATATAATGGTTGGTCCAACAAAGCGCATGCCTCTTTTTTTCAGATCCTGTGATAATGCCTCCGATTCTTTTGTTTGTGTTGGAACATCTTGGAGTGATTCAGGGCGATTTATTTTAGGTTGGCCTTGAACGAACTGCCAGACGAAGGTATCAAACGTCCCAAAATCTTGTTGAATGTTTATAAAAACGTGTGCATTTTGGCGAGCAGAAAAGACTTTTAAACGATTTCGAATAATGCCGGTGTTGGTTAATAACGTTTCTAATTCAGTATCACTCATATTTGATACGGCGATGGGGTTAAATTGTTTAAATGCTTCACGATAACCTTCACGTCGTTTCAAAATAGTTTCCCAACTAAGCCCTGCTTGAGCACCTTCCAAGATCAGCATTTCAAAATGCTTTTGATCGTCATGTACGGGGATCCCCCATTCAGTATCGTGGTAGTGTTCGTAGTACGGTTTGTTTTGGCCAACCCAAGGGCAACGATTTTTCATTAACTGATTGTCCTCATTTTAAAATTTTACGAAAGTCACTGGCTCATGATCTTGGCTACTCGTGCCCAACGTCGGCGTTGGATGCGAGCCATTAGATTTAGAATTGTAACTCGCAACACACAGGAGCCGAGCAGATCGATCATGGGTGGTGCGTTTTGTCACAAGAGAAACGGAAACCGATGGTAACAACGGATCGGGTAACTCAGCAGCCCGCTTTGTATAAGGGGTATGCGAAAAAAAATGATATCTTGGAAACTTAGTCAATCGAAAATGTTGCACACTGTTTTCGATTAACGCACGATCGGCCTGTTCGCTTTTCTCAACGCCCTGCCTCTCGAGAGCACGAGATTGCTCTTGCGCTTTATCGGCCTCCAGTAATTTAACCGCGGTCTTCATGCGGTTAGCCGTATTCAGTATCTGTTTGAATGCGGCAGCCTCTGTTTCTCCCAAGTTAAACCGAGAAGATGCTTCAAAAACAACCTGATATTCGCATTCTTTTGCAGTTTTAAAGTGCCTTTCGAGCACACTTAAACGTTGATTGAGATGCTGTAATGCTGTGCGTTTCAGTGATGAAAAGTGTTCATTAAATAGGCTAATTGTTTTCTGCGCTGTTTGTTGATATAAACCAATAAAATCTTTTATCATTTTCTCTACAAGTAAGAGTCCTTTTCGCGACTGTAATTCCTCTTTCCTGTACTCAGAACGGTTATCGTCTTCTTTATTCAGCAAGCGCGCACATAATGGTTTAATTTGAGCATCATATTCTGATTTACAAGCTTCTAAATGATCTTGTTCACGTTGTGCTATGTCTGCAATCCAGCTCTCGATGCCTTCTTCGGAGGTATAGTAAGCCAACTGCCTTTCACGTTGTACTTGCAAATCCATCTTGATTTTATTGTGCTCATCAATAAACGCTCTCAACCATAACTGTCCGAACCGTTCTGCTTTTTTCTCCGAAGTTGTACAATAAATTTCCTCCATCAGACAGTAGCGTTGCATGATGGGGGGTAGAACTTCATTTAATATCCTTTCATGTAGCTTTTTAAGTAAATGCTCCAATTTTTTCCCACATATCGCAAGTTCGGCAAGCCATGCTTGTTCAAAAATCCCGGTTATTTTCATTTGGCTGATCAGAGTTTGACGAGATCGTGGATGAGAAAAATTATTTTGATTCGTGATTAACCATCGATATCCCTGGTATAAAGAGAGGGTTTCTTTTGATAATACATGTTGCACGTCTCGTCTCTTAAATGTACGACTCATTTCTTTCAAAATACTCTCAACTTGATCCAATGAGGCTCGTGATAAAATAGATTCAGACAGCACATGAAGTTCATGCGTCTCAGGCAGCGCTAAGGCTGTGATTGCTTCCCCATAAAATTTATCAGGCCAGGTCATGGTTTGAGAAGCCGAATCAGGTGAGGTCATTAATTTCTGAAGCAATGTCTGTAATACCTGCACGGTTGTTTGATCAATAAAGGCCGAAAATAGATAAGGAGCATCACGGAGGAGGTTGGTAATACAGTCCTCTGCTCGACAAATAGAGCAATTATATAAAAAAACGGGCGTTGATGTCTTTTCATCAACATAGATAATATAAGTATTCGATTCTTGAGTATCTTTATTTTCTATGACAACACAGAGTCCAGAACCTTGATCAGCATGAAACTGTATCCTTCCTACTGTCGGTTTAATGATATCTTTGTCGTAATGAATCCCTGTTATCACGCCCCATTTGTCAATTGATGTAAACTCTCCATCGCGATCGGTTTGCGTATACCCCCCTTGAGAGATAACTTTATCAAATTGCCATGTCTGTTGATGTCCATTTATCTGTAATTGTAGTTCTTCACAATAAGTCAGATCGGGTTGAAGCGTATGGATTACATGTTGTGGACGTGTTAAAGAATATTGAGCGATTTTTTCTTTTGGACCATCTAGTGCTAATAAATTAGTTATTGCATCATAAATGAATGCACCCCTAACCTCAGTGATGCCTGTTGGATAATTAAACTCCCATAGATGTCCTTTTCGATGGTGTATATGAGGCTCCTCAGGATGGACTGTGTGGTAAGCAGCCGTAGACGTTTCGAGGCTCGCACCTTTCTTACTTATGTATTTTTCTAAAAATTGACTTTGATTGGGCATTTTTTGAAAAAAAGTCTCCCCCATACCTCGAACGAACCCAAACTCCTCCTGTTTTGCGATCCTTTTCTGAACTAACAGTTCAAAGTCATTATACATGTGTACAATTTCAAAAGGGAAAACGTCATCAAGCGGTTTTCGCACCGCAGACGTATATTCCCAATTACCATTAGGGTGAGTGAGGCATAGTCTACGCTCAACGACATGACCCGTCAGATCATAACGCTCTAAGAGTCGGAGCGTTTGTTTAATGTCAGGAGATGTATTGAAATCACTTTCTAAGATAAGCTCAAATGGCCAAACAGAGTCATCATCCGCACGAATAAAAAAAATACCAGTAAAATCGGTGTTAAATTCTTTAGACTGCACCGTGCTTTGTTTTGTGAAAAATCGAGCATCCTCTGGATATTCGCCTCCAACTGCACAAGGGCGCTGTATGGATGCATTCTTTTCAACAGGCGTGGCTAATAAATCAGATTCGAATAAACACTGATACAACGATTGCTTAAATTGACCGGAATGCAATAAGGATAAACTTTCGTCCCAGCAGTTGCTGATAATAGGTGTTGATGGCATTTAAATTAATCCAAATGATTTCAAATGACCTGATTGTTTCATATTTTTTATTTCAGATCAAGGTATCAACAAATTATTCAGCGACATATATTTACACTTTGCTCGATTAATGATAACATGGATGAAGTTATACTTCGCGCGGTCATAATTTGTGGTTTTTTACGACGTTATTTTTGTGCACATTTAACGTTTAAAACGCAGCGCAATAGCAGGTCTATTGTCAAGTTTTAAACGTTAAATGTGCGCGAAAAGAACAAGTCAAAAACCGCAAATTGTGACCGCGCGAAGTATAATCCAATAATCATTGAATCTCGCACGATGATCCTCATAGATTCATAACAAAATTAAGGTAAAAATATGTTAAATCAATTCATCTATCTTTTTCTAACCGATCTTTGCAGAGTGCCATTTCAACACGATTATAAAAGTTATGCTGAAACAGAACCTGGATATGGGGCCTCTATGTTGCAAGCTTACCTTACAGCATTTAACACCAAAAAAGATGGAAAAATAACTGAAGATTTAATCAAAAATATTCATGAATCAGCTATGAGATTCGCTCCCGCTTTAAATCCCGGCCAGTATAAAAATAATTGGAATAACTTTTCAATTGCTCCTTATTGCAAGCACGATTTAAAAAATAAAGTTTATGAAATTCCAACCTTTACTGTAACTGAAACAGGAATGAAAGAGTTTATAGGTTATTGGATGACAAATGATCACTTCGCTGGTCATGTATTGGCCTTTGAACCCACGAGTGAAGACAATCCGCATAGTTTTGCATTTGAACATCACCCTGAAGGTATAGCCGCTCACCATGTGATAGGCAGTACAAATTCATCTACATATAAGATAGTTGGTATCGAAGAAGGCCTTAAATTGATTAATCAATTATTACTTAAATTTGAATATCAATGCGATGTAAACACTATGACTCACGTATCGCAGGAAGAATTGCGAAAGGTTATATCCTTTAGAATGCAAGATCTTATTACCCGTTATGATAATGAAATAAAACAAGCTCAGTCGGAGGATGAAAAATTAACAGCAATTGTTCACTTTGTACAACACATGGAGCAATTACATCCTTTTGCGGATGGTAACATCAGAACGGCTTATATCCTCCTTAATAAATTACTTCGTGACCATGGTTTCTCTTTGACTGTATTGATGAATCCTAATAGCCTTGATGGTTTTTCAACAGCTGAATTAGTTCAAATGGTTAAACAGGGACAAGCTCATTATCAACAAATCACCCAGCATAAAAATGGGAATTTAACGCTTTTAGCACCAGCAGAAATGTCTGAAACACTCAGGTCAATTACCTGCTATCCTCAGGAACTTCATGACATAAACGACCAAAAACTAATATCCTCTTTTATCAATAGCGTGATTAAAGATAATCCCGAAAGTTTGGTTAATAATCGATACTGTTTCTTGTCCGATAAAGTCTCTTCCGAAGCCTCTTTATTGCTCGAACAATTATCGTTGATAATGGACGTCAAAGATAAAAAAAATGAAGCATTTATTTTAGCAATAAATAGTGGAAAATACAGTTTGGCACTACGTAAAGCCTGTTCCGAACATAAAATTGAAGTGATTCAAACGCTCTTAAAGTTTCATTCCACTTTGCCCATGAACTTAAGTGAAAAATCATCTAATGGCAATACTGCTTGTGATTGGCTAAAAATGAATAATGCTCTTAGCTCTGATGAAAAAAAATTAATTGAAAGTAATATATTATCACTAACTCCCCACGTCGTCCCGAGCGCAACGAGCAGGGCTACCTCATGATGTTGCTTAATAATTGATCATTGATTGAAGGGGCAAAAACCGGGCAAGGGCACGAAAGTAGAATGGCGTTACGGTTATGAGAATCAGGGAGTAGGGCGCTTATACCTCCCATTCTCATACTCCCGTAGTTTTAACTCATCCAACAACGTGATCTCATCCATCCGTTTTTTGGCCAATATCGTTGGTTGTTGACCGCTCATTACTCCTTTCTGCGTGGATCAAATATTCACCAGCATTGATCGGCTGTGCCTACAGGCGATCCGGCAGGACCCGACGTAATGCCTCTTACCCCAAGATAATTCAATACCAGCGATTGGCAACGAGTATCGGCTTTCGCCTGTGATCCAATAGGCGTTGCTTGAAGGACGTAGGTATTTTTTGTAGCTTGGACAATTTTAAGAGTATATTCATTTCCAGGTGTCATTGCCTGGCTCAAAACATCGTGATGACCGCCATGACCAATGGTCGCAAATTGATACGACTGATGATCTAAATAATAACTCTCCATGCGATTCGCCAAATCAAGTAAAGCAGATTGTCCATCACTTCGCCGTGAACGAATGAGGTAGTCTTGGTATGAAGGGTATGCGATTGATGCTAAAATACCGACAATGGCCAGAACAATAAGCATTTCAATGAGAGTATACCCGCGTTTTGTAGTCGGCATGAAAATGTTTCTTATGTAGAATTGATGATCAATATGGTATCATGAATAAAAATGATAGTAAGTAAAATTTAATGTTTAAAAATTACATAGGATATAATGAATGACACGTTATTGCGGTTACATTGCATTAGTAGGGCGGCCAAACGTTGGTAAATCGACCTTGCTCAATCAAATTTTACAACAAAAAGTTAGCATTACATCACGCAAGCCTCAAACGACACGGCATAGCATTTTGGGACTGCATACAGTCGATGATGTTCAGTTTATTTATGTGGACACACCAGGGATTCATCAACACTCTAAAAAAACGCTGAATCGCATGATGAATAAAACCTCACTGAGCGTATTACGTGATGTGGATGTTATTGCGTTTATTGTCGATGGGACGCATTGGAAGGACGATGATGAATATGTTCTTCAAATGATTCAACACACGAAAACACCGTGCGTATTTATAGTCAATAAAATTGATAAAATGAAAGATAAGCAAGTATTGCTGCCGTGGATACAAGAAATGAGTCAGCGGCATCCATTTGCCCATATCATTCCACTGTCTGCCAAAACAGGATCACAGGTTGACGCGTTACAGCAAACATTAAAGACCTTTTTACCAGAAGGGCCTTTTTTATTTCCAGAAGATCAATGCACGGATCGATCAACACGGTTTATGTGTTCCGAATTGTTGCGTGAAAAGATATTTCGTTTTTGCGGTCAAGAATTACCTTATTCGACCACGATTGAAATTGAATCGTATAAAGACGAGGAAAAATTGGTTCGTATTCATGCGCTCATTATGGTCGATAAACCGAATCATAAACTAATGGTTATTGGTGATAAAGGCGCAAAACTTAAAGAGATTGCAACCCTCGCGCGAATGGACATGGAGCAATTAATTGGTAAGAAAGTGTTCTTACAATGCTGGTGTAAAGTGAAATCAGGATGGTCTGATAATGAATCTCTGTTAAAGCAAATGGGCTATGGCAGCTGAGGCCGTTAGTGCATGGTTTTTACATAAACGCCCCTCGGGTGATACGAGCTTGCGCGTGAGCTTTTTTACTCGAGAATATGGCATTATTGAAGCGTTGTATAAAGGCGGCCGAACGCCTAAAAAACAAGCGATTTTACAGCCATTTATGCCGCTTTGGCTTGTCTTCGATGTGCGTAACAATTGGTACTATGTTCAGAAACTTGAGTGTGAGTTTCAAGCATTCGTACTTCCTGGACTGGCGTTATTTGCTGGTCTTTATGTAAATGAAATTCTTTATTCTATGATAAAACCCCAGGATGCGTGCTCCAGGTTATTTTCCGCTTATGTCAAAACCATTGAGTCATTGGCGACTGCGACATGTCGTTTAACGGTAGAACCTATTCTTCGACGATTTGAACGACAGCTCTTAAACACCGCTGGGTATGCGTTATCGTTGATTCATGAAGCGGAGTCGGGTGAGTTGATAGCGGCAGAACGGACCTATCAATTTATGGCGGGTGTTGGGTTGATTAGTGCAAAAAATGGCTTTTTAGGCGCACATATTTTAGCAATAGCAGCCGGTAACTTTGATGATGTGAATACGCTGCGAACTGCAAAAATGATCCATCGTGTAGCAATTGCGCATGCAATGGATGGTAAGGTGATTCAAACGCGAGCGTTGTATCATTAAATTTTAAGAGCGTTTAAAAATGATTATAAACAGCACATTTAAACCCGCATGGTATTTATCGAATGCGCATGCACAAACCATTTATCCAACATTAGCTCGAGGCTCAAAAGCCTCGATTGATTATTACGAACGACTCGAGTTGCCTGATGGTGATTTTATTGATTTAGCGTGGGCGACGAATGGATTAAAAGCCGATTCATCATTGGTTATTCTTTTGCACGGACTCGGTGGAAGTGTTGATTCGGTTTATGTTGCTGGGCTATTGCGATCATTTAATCAAGCCGGTTATCGTGGTGTTTTAATGCAATTTCGCGGTTCAAGTGGAGAGCCTAACCGCTTGCCGCGTGCTTATCACTCGGGTGAAACCGGTGATTTGGCTTATTTGTTAGAATGTCTTCATCAACGAGAGCCCTGCACCAAAAAAGCCATCGTAGGCGTATCGTTAGGGGGGAATGTCTTATTAAAATGGCTTGGTGAAACGGGGTCTCAATCATTGATTCACGCAGCGGCTGCCGTGTCTGTTCCTTTTCAGTTGAACATCGTCACTGAACGCATCAACAAAGGGTTCTCACGAATTTACCAAGTTTATTTGTTAAAAAAACTTCGGGCATTATTTTTAGAAAAATTAGCACTGGTTAATACACAGTTACTTCTTACGAAAGATGATTTATTGTCCATAAAAACAATAAGAGAATTCGATGAACGCATAACTGCACCATTGCATGGATTTAAAAATGCAGATGCATATTATAGAGAAGCAAGCTCAAAACAGTATTTAAGCGGTATTGTTACACCAACGCTTATTATTCATGCATTAGATGATCCATTTATGATTCCAGAAGTCATCCCTAAGGAGGAGCATCTGTCTCCGGATATTTTATTGGAACTTAGTCAGCAGGGTGGTCATGTTGGATTTGTGACCGGGGAAAACACGCATTGGTTAGAGCAACGGATCCCTCGCTTTTTAGCAGATCATTTGTGATCATTTTCCAACATTATTCAATTTCATCGTCAGAAAAATGGAAAAAACTACCTTTATCAACAAGCTTTCCATTGCTATCCGACTCCCCACGTCGTCCCGAGCGCAACGAGCAGGGCTACCTCATGATGGTGCTTAATAATTACTCATTGATTGAAGGGGCAAAAACCGGGCAAGGGCACGAAAGTAGAATGGCGTTACGGTTATGAAAATCAGGGAGTAGGGCGCTTATACCTCCCATTCTCATACTCCCGTAGTTTTAACTCATCCAACAACGTGATCTCATCCATCCGTTTTTTGGCCAATATCGTTGGTTGTTGACCGCTCATTAATCGCTCGATGTGCAATCGACTTTGATGGATAATATTTTTTAATGGAGCATGGTGTAATTCTGGCTTTTTAAGTACCGGTGTTAGGCGCGGTGCATTTGCGTTTACGGGTTGTTGTTCAACTTGACGTACTTTACTGAGTTGCTTAGTGAGTAGATGTATGTTTTGTTGCATCACTTCACTTCGAGCCAACAGTGACGATTTTTTATTTGCATGTAATGCTAATTCTTGAGTACGGTTGAGCTGAACTTGCATTCGGATGCTCATGATGTCATAACGCGACAGTTGATAAGCATCGAGTGCGTCTTTTCTTTGTTGTGGTGAAAGCGCTCTAAAATCAGTCGACCTTGGATGAAGATAATACTGATTTGCTTCGAAGGTTAATGTGTTGTTTTTAGGGATAATAAAATCAGCTTGAGCAAAGGATTGCACTGGTTCAGCCTTAGAATTAAAAAAGCGTTTTTCTTGTTGATGCGCTATTTTCATGGTGTTCAGTAGATTTGATTTCAAGTTCAGCGCATGCGTCAGTGTTTGTATTTCGTGTGCCTCGGTATTTTTATTTTCACTGATCAAGGCCGAAAGGATGACAGCATAACTGCTGAGTTTCAATTCGACGTCTTTAATTTCTACGTCGATACGGTCAAGATTAAGGCTTAGTTCCTCGATTAATTCGATCGATAACCATTTATCATACGTTTGATAACGAGATTCAATCTCAAGAAGCGCTTCGGGTAAGGCTATTAACTCGATCTCTAACTGTTCGGCATTTTTTAACGTGCCGGTCAGTATGTCTTCTAAAGCTTCTGCTGTTTCATTGTAAACAGCGTGATCATAGTCGGCTGCTTGAGAGTCAAGCTCGTATTGATGTCGCTTTTTATCAAGTTGATCTTGAGTTTCCCTGTTTAACTTTTCTGAACGAGCCTTGTGGTTATACATCAAACCTAATAGAAGTAAAATAAGATGTCGATGCTGTCGACGGGATATGCTTTGTTGCTCGTGTACAGATTCATTCATAGCTTCCATATTCGCCAATTGCTCGCCAATGATGGCAATGATGGATTTTCCCTTAGGAGAGTTTAAAAATACAATGACGTCTTGCGCATTTTTAATGCCAAATCGACCTAAAAGTTGAGTGCGATTGATTGGATGAGGCTCAAGACGATCAATCCATTGATCAACGTGACTCGCAGTGATTCGAATCGTTTTTTTATCTGATGTCATTAAATGTATAACGGGTGTCATCATTACTCCTTTCTGTAATTTGCAATGCCTCAATTAAAATACAAGATAATCCACAAAGTTACCCACAGATTTTGTGGATAACTATAATGACGTTGAATTAGTAAAAATTCATAAAAAACATCTGGTTATGAAGCATAAGTTCAATATGGTTAATAATCACTCGAATGGAAAAATAAAAGATATACACAGGGTGTTGTTGATGTTGGATGCAGAACGTTGGAGCCTATTATAGCGAAAAATTGATGATAAAAACAGTCTTGATTTTTTTAATAAGATGGATTGTAACTGCTCATACCCATTAGC
>DIUW01000048.1 GCA_002423125.1 Legionellaceae bacterium UBA6148
TAATCAGTGAACTAATCCCAAATGCAGCGGCGCCGGGGGCGATGAGCGTCGCAAGCATGCCTGCGCTCATCACCATCGCAACCGCTCCGATGATGGCGGTTGAGATTTTTGCCATCGTTTTCCAAAAGTTGGTATGATGATGGTTTTTTGTCGATGGCGCTGCATTGCTTGTACCTATCGTCGCACTCGTATCTCCTAAAATATCTCGGCTAGACAGGATGTTATGCGTGGCGTTGGTATGATGCTGGCCGCTCGATGCTCCTTGAATATTGAGCCGCAAGCCAATGTGAAGTTGACTGCCTTTTTCTCCTGCGCGGGCACTCCGGTCGGTGATGCCATTGGCATCGGCGATAAGATACCAAAGACTGCTATCACCGTAAATTTGCAGCGCAATACTTTCAAGCGTGTCACCCGCTTTAATAGTGTAAGCGCCTAAATTGTCTTGCGGTGCGTTTGGCAGCGCACCGTCAGTGGTGTTGCTTTGTTGTAAAAAATCATTCGTGCTCTGCAGATGATGGCCTCCTCCGTTCAGAAAACCACCGCCAGGCACCGTTTTTTCTGCACTGCCGACTGGGGTGAATCCACCATAAATATCAAGTCGTTGACTTTTATCCGCATTCAAACGTAAATCACCAATCGTTTTACCCGCAACGTTTAAATAACTGGTTTGGCCGTTTTTGTCTTTACGGGCACGGATCCCATCCATGCTACTCGTCAAGTACTCCGTGGTGTTGTTATTGATGCCGGGTTGCTGGTCTTCGACCTTCTCGAGTTGTCCATTAACGTTGTAGATATGCGTGCTTTTGCCATAACGCGTGGCATAACCAGGTGACTCAATACTCACATCGTCGGTTTCTTGAAGATAGCTATCCCATAATGCATAGCGGTATCGGTGGATTTGAGTGTAACCCGGCGTCTTTTTATTGGTGCTTAAAACCTGCGTGGTTAATCCCGTTAGATTGCCAATGTCGTCATACGCGTAACTGGTTTTAATGGTGTCTTGACCGTATTGGTCTTTGGTGGTTTGTTTGCTCAGGCGACCCTTCTCGTAAATTAAGGTGTTGTATTGCGTCGCTATCCCGTTGTTATTGTAAAGCGTTTCGGCATCCATTTGGCCGTTGGTGTAGTGCTTGGTTTCTAAAACCTGGTCGTTTTTACGAATGATTTCAAGTTGATGGTCGGTGTTGTAGAAATAGGTATAGTGCGCCGCCAAGCCATTTTCAAATGTGCTCGCGTCAATGATATGCCCCGCGTTATCATACGATAGCACGCTGCCTTGTGCACTCGTGATGTTAATATCGCCGTTGATGAGACTGCCTTTATTGATGATCATGCGATTGTTTTCGTCGTATCGAAAATAATCCGTATGGCTTGTGGCTTGATACCCGGTGTAATTCGCAGTGACGCGAGTATCACGAATGTTGCCCGCACCATCGTATTCATAATCAATGGATAACAGCGCATGATCTTTATCTGGAATGCCGCTGGTTTTATCGTCGGGCGTTCGTCGTCTGACTTGAATGAGACGGCCGAGAGCGTCGTATTGATAGCGGTCTGTTTCAACCGCCCAATCGCCAAGGTGATAGGCGGATTTATACTCCACATTTCCCGCCAAATCATAACCATACTTCACGACGTCGGTATGCGCATTATCCGCATATTCTCTCAATTGACCATCGCTGTAATAGTGATACTGAATGTCTTTTCCATGGCTTGATTTTTCGCTCAGAATCAGACCATTGCTATTATAGGTGTAGCTGGTTTTATGGCCCCCTAAATCAATGTGCTCTTGAACTCGGCCATTTTCATCATAACGCCACGTGCTCACATGGTTCAGTGCATCACGCTCTGCGGTTTTATGACCGATTTCATCGTACTCATACGTCATGGTGCCGTTTTGCCCGGTTTGTGTGACAAGCTCGCCAAGCTCGTTGTATTGCATCGTTTGGATAGTGCCGGATGAGTCCGTTTGTCGAATGAGCTGGCCTGCTTCATCGTATTCGTAATGAGTGGCCGTTTGCGGGGTTATCACGGACAGGAGACGATTGGCATGATCGTAGGTGTAACGGGTGATGCCACCGAGCTCATTGGTTTGCGCTGTCAGTTGACCGAGCGTATTGTAGGTTTTGTCGCGGCGTGCACCACGCGCGTCAATATCTTGAACGATTTTCCCTTCAGCATCGAAAACGTGAGCAACAACATGACCCAATGCATCGGTCATCGCGATGGTGCGTCCCAGTGCGTCAACCGCATAATGAATCGTCGGCGCGATAGTGTGTGCTTGGCCGTGTTCATCAACGGTCTTCACTTCCGGTAAATCTTGTTGGATACAGATATTGAGCGCGTTATAGTCATAACGGGTTGTATAACCCAGCGCATTGGTATGGCTCAGTAAATTGCCAAAGCGATCCACTTCTTGCGTTTGCGTGGCTTCTCGCTGAATAATTTGATCATTGGGCCCACCTCGACTCGTACTTGCATCTTGGCGGCTACCAATCAAAAATCCAAGCGCATTGTATTGGTTATCTTGACGCTGAAAATCATAATGCAATGCATCATTGTAAAAATTAATATGTGTTTCATACGTTGGATTGGATAGATCGAGACCCTGTTCACCATACTGTGTGCCGGCATTGGTGGAGGTTACAATTTGCGTGATGTGATCACTTAAATCATAAACATAAATTTGATAATAGCCTTGTGTATTCGAGCGCCAAACGCGACCCGCTTGGTCATAGTCGAAGTGAGTTGCAAATTTTCCATTCACACTCTTTTGAATCACTTCACCGAATCGATTGGTTTCGATGTCTTCCGTAATCGCGTCTCCTGACGATTTGAGCGTCGTGGTTTTTGTCAGCCGATTTTCACCATCATAATGATAGCGTTTATCGACGAGTAACGTGCTTCCATTGACTTGACTTAAAATCTGCCAAGTCCGGGCGATATGACCATTCGCATCAAAACTATAATAAACCGTATGGCCATTACCATCGTGTTGTTCAATCAGGTGACCTTGGTCATCGTATCGGTCGCTATGAATCACATCATCCGCACTGGCTGCCTTGAGCGCGAAATCCGTTTCATCGGCGAATAATGCGCCGTTTGCCCATTGATGGCTTTCAACCAGTTGCCCGAGCGCATCGTATTGATAGGTCGTGGCCGAGCGACCGGATTGGGTTGTCATGCCCACTTTAGCGCTCACTTGACCCGCTGCATTGTAATACGTATAGGCGGTGTTCCCTGCAGGATCGGTGGTTGAAACAACATGCCCCAACGCGTCATAACCATAGCGACTGATTAAATCTTGCGTGATGGTTTCGGTGGCCGAGCCATTACCCATTAAACGTTGAACCTTCACTTGCTTTAAGGTTTTTTCAATCAGTTGACCTTGTGCATCATAGCGATACGTCATCTGCCTATCGTTGGGTGAGTGGGCCGGTGTTTCGCCTCGTGTGGTGTATTGAATTTCGTCGCTCAATAAACCCCAGGCATTGTAGGCATAGGTCGTGAGGTATTGCTCGGCATCAAGCGTCGCAATGATTAAACCATCACCGTCATACTCATGCCGGGTCACCGCCCAATCGGTATCAGTGAGTTGAACCGCTTGGCATGTGACTTCACCAAAGGCATTGTAAGTAAATCGTGTCGTGGGGCTTAGTTTTTTATAGTAGCCCGTGTGTGAATTGTAACTGAGCATCACGTCCTTGCGAACTTCAATGAGGTGATGGTCTTTATCATAAACATAGGTTTCCGTGCGATCGTGCTCATCGCGCTGAAGCGCGGACGCTAGCGCGTTGACGGTATACTCATCAAACGGTAGCGGGGGAAGCGCGAAGGTTATTTTCTCAATGGCGTTACCAAATGCATCGTATTTATAATGGACAATACTGCCTTCAGCGTCCACTGTAAAAATCGGTTGTCCGAGGTTATCGTAGATAAAATGTCGCGAATGGCCGGCTTTGTCACGGGTTTCAATGACGTCACCGAAGGCATTGTAGACGATTTCTTCACTGAGCGTTTGAGTGTATTCGTTTCGCAAACGACTTGCCGTTGAGTCAGGGTTATTCACGGCGACATTCGGGTAAAGGGTTTGTCGAAGTCGATTATTGCCATCAAACGTGTAATGCGTGGTTTGATTCAATCCATCGACATCACGAATCACCTTAATGATATTTCCAAAACTATCGTAATCATTTTGCGTGATAATGGAGCGCGTTTCTTCCTGTAATACGCCATTGCGATAGTCACTCACGGTGGTCATGGGCGCTTTTGTTTCAATGAGTTGATTGAGTTCATTGTAACGATAATGCCATTCATGTTGACTCGCATCGGTTTGAGCGATGACGTTATTATTGTTGTCATAGGTATAGCGTGTGAGGTGATTCGCAACGTCCGTTTTACTGCTTAAACGCCCGGCTGCATCGTATTCAAATTGGGAGGTATGCCGGTCATTGTTGGCATACGCCATTTCAGCAATCACATTCCCTACCGCGTCATAACGACGCTCGACTGCGCGACCGGTTGGACTAATACGAACACATTCTCGCCCAGCTGCATCATAAACCGCACGAGTGGTTCGAGAGTCCGCATGAGGCTTAATCAACTGCACCCAATTCGCGTCCTGAAGTTCAGTTGCCGTCAAGGCGTTTGCTTGTTGACAGCTCGCAATTTGATTGCCCGCCGCATCATACTCATACGTGGTGATGACGCCCTCGGAGCTTGCTTTAGCCATCAAACGACCGACGTTATCAAAGGCATAATACGTGCTGTGGCTGCGTTGCGGGTACCGTTTGAGATGCGCTTCGAGCGTTGCAACGGAATAGTCTTCAAATGCATTGCCAACCGAACGTTCATAGCGTATTTGTTGAATCAGCCACCCTGCGTCATCATAACGCGACTCCGTTAAAAACGTCTCAGGCTCAATTCGGAAACGTTCGCGATTTAATCCGTCATACGCGAAATACGTTTTGCGTGCTTGATAATCAATCCGACCAGAGGGGAGACGACCTTTTTGTAATGCGCTCAACGAAACGGGAATCGTACATAACCGTTTAAATACCACATTATCATTCATATCATAACGATACTCGGTCATATATCCCAACGCATCACACGATTGCGTTAACCGACCTTGTCCATCATAGCTAAACACCTGATAGCGATCGTCTGCATCCAGCTCAATCATCGATGCGAAGGTTGCTTCATCAACACTTGACGTCACCTCAACGGCACGCGCATACGTGATGGTTTGGATCAGGAATCCTTCTTGGGTATAACGATGCTCAGTCACCAGACCTTTCGCATTCACTTGATAACGAACTTGATTACTCGCATTGTAAACATAATACGTCGTATGCTGATTGGCATCCCGCTCGGCAATGACGTTGTCATTCGCATCATAGGTGTATACCGTTGTAAGTTGTAATCCATCCGGATCGATGGTTCGGGTGAGGCAGCGCCCCAATGCATCACGTGTGTAGGCAAGAACATGATCGCGCCCCTCAGGATTAACCTTCACTTCACGAATCAATTGATTGAATTCGTTATACTCGTAGCCTGTCGTGAGATGAAGACCCTCGGGATCTTGGCACATTTGAATTAAATTACCGCGCTCATCATAGCTCAGTTGCGTGCAGAGGCCTGCATTGATGACCTGTAATTGACGACCTAACGCATCGTAGGTGTAAGTCGTTGTGATGGCTAACCCCTCTGGGGAGTCGACTTGAGTCAAAACATGCCCTTCTGCGTCATACGTAAAATGGCGAATACGACCACTTGAATCGGTTTGAATCATCACATGACCCACTGCATCATACGTATAAGTCGTGCTGGTGTGCTCGGGAGCATCAACCTGAACCAATTGGCCAAGAGCATCATAGTGATACGTTGTCGTTTGATTGTTGCCATCGGTGAAGGATAGTTTGTCACCCAATGCGTTGTATTGGGTTTTAAGGACTGTACCCGTCCCCATCACATACTGTAGTGTCACGGTATGCGTTTGATCATCATATTTATACAGTATCGATTGTTGTCCTGAACGGAAGGTGATCCGGCCAAACGCATCGTGTTGAGTCACACTCATGAGCTGAGCCCTGTCGTGTGTGATTATGATTAATCCTCGATGATCACGTTGATACGTTGTTTCACCCAAACGGGGATCCCATTCTTTTTGCACCCAACCAAACGCGTCATACTCCACCGCAAAGGTCTTGTTGACGCCGCCCACATCCTCCGTACGACGAGTCCACAATCCTTGATGATCATATTGATAATCCGTGATGATGGTTTGATGCGTGCTGGAATGCTGAATCATTGCAGAACGTTCACCAAACGCGTTGTACGTCACCGTCTCTTCCGCACCGTTGCCGATACGATGCGAGATAAGCTGACCCAGTACGTTGTATTCATAATGCGTCACTTCATCACGCTGCGGATTACTGAGTGCGGCCATCTGTTGTTGCATTAAATAGACGGTTTCGGCATGACCTGAATAATACGTACTATAACGAATAGTCGCTTCAATCTGTTGAAACGTATTGTAACGTGTTTCGGTCACGGCGCCTGTCGCACTGATAGTGAAGGCCAATAAGCCATCATCATTGTATACATAACGGGTGGTTTCATTCAGAGCATTGGTTTGACTCAAGAGACGACCCGCCCCATCGTAGGTATAGCGAATTCCATGCTGTTGCCATAGGGTCTCGATTTCTGATTGCGTTACATCAGGATGCGCTGTTACGTAAGCGACACCCAATGCATCGAGACTCTGCGTGATTCGACCGAGGGCGTCATAGCGATACTGCAGGCCTCGCGCTTCGTGTGTGTTCGTATCTTCGCTCGTTTTACTGAGCACGTTGCCTTGCTCGTCATAGGTATAGCTCACCCTAAGATCTAAGTTTGTTTTTTCCTCAATCAGCTGATTTAAATCGTTATACCGAGCGATTGTTCGGCGATCATTGGCGTGCGCGCGCGGGCGAAGCGAGCTCAATAAGGTATGAGCGTCAACCACCAAGGAGGGCTTGAGACGCTCATAATATTGAAGGGTCTCGGTTACTAAGCCTTGGGCATTATAAGTATATTCGGTGAGGTAGCCTCCCGCATCAATGTCGGCCACCTTAAGCCCTGCTTTGTTATAAAGGCTATAAGAATGAATATCATCCGCTAATGGAGGACAATCACGCGTCCAATCACCCGTTCGTTGTCCCATTATCTTGTGTTTATAACGGATGGTTTCAATCAAATGCCCGTCCGTATCGTAATGATACGAAGTCGCCGCACCTTCACCATTCACTTCCGCTTGAAGCTGTCCTTCGCCATCGTAATAATACGTGAGGGTTCGATCCTCATCGGATGGAATCAGTTTGATGTCTTGAATGTTTAATCGAACGGCCGGTTGATAATGAGCCAATCGATTCGCATACGCTGTTTTTGAAAGGACATGACCTTCCGCATCGTATTCGTACGCAATCACAGAGCCGCTGGCGTCAATTTGATACGCCAATTGATGGTATGCGTTATACACGGCCTGGCTGATTCGATCTTGACTTGTTGTGCCGGGCTTTATCGCGGCAAAATCGGATGGCCGTCCATCAAGATGAACGCGTTGTTGATAGCAATGCGTTTGCACGCAATGACCGTCCTCATCGTATTGATACTCCGTAACAAGTCCACTGCTGGTGATACGCCCTTGTAGGCGGCCTTGGTTATCATAAAATACATAACTGGTTTTGCCCTCTACGTCCGTTTCGGTGATAAGGCGCCCGGCCCCATCATATTCATAGCGTATAGTGCCGTACTCGTGCGTTGCATCAAGGCGTTGTGTACTGAGAAGTAATCCACTTTTATCATAAATGGCAATGGTTTTAAGACCATTGGCGTCGGTTGTGATGACGCGTTGATGTAGGTCATCATAGTCGATGGATTGGATGTGTTGTTGGTTGTCGACGGTTTGAGTGAGGCGCCCTAAGTCGTCATAAAAATAGTGGGTGACACCGACACCATTACTTTTTTCAACTAAACGTCCTGCCGCATCAAATCGGCTATACGTTCGAATCGCATCACGGGTCAATACACCGTTGCCCTGTTCATCGATTTCGGTGTAGTGAATTTCTTCACTCAAACACCCCCGCCAATCATAATCATAATCGACAAGATGCATCGATTGTGGCGATTGCGTTTGAGTCCAAAGCACGCACTCATCCAGTGTAGTTGCTGATGCAACCGTCTCCTCATAGCGTCGTCGACTGGTGCATAAGCCGTTTTCATTATATCGATATTCGGTCACAATGCCTGACGCACTGATTTCAAAGCGCAAATGCCCTTTATCATCGTACATAAACCGTGACGTTTTAGGTTGATCAGGATGATGATTTCCATCAAACGTTTGATATATCGTTTCACTCAGAAGTCGATGTTCCGCGTCAAAAGTCCTTAAGCGCACTTGGCCATCTGGCGACTCCACACGAATACAGTCGCCCGCATCGTTATAGGCCAATTGCCAATGTTGATTGCCTTGGGTAATCGAGTCTAGATGTTGTCCATCATAGTGATACGTTGCATGAAAACTCTCAGGACCGTTGATGCGGGTTAAACGATTGTTGGCATCGTAATCATAAGTCCAGCATTCATGTAATTCATTGGTGACGAGCGTTTGCCCTGCTAAATAGGCATATGTCGTGACTCGCCCCTCACCGTCGATGATACGTTGAACACGAGCCTCGGCGTCATAATCAAAGTGTAGGTTGACGCCATCGGATTGGCGAATATCACGGATTAAATTCGAATCGCCTTCATAATCATAAGCAACCCACGCGGCGACGCCATCACCTAAATCACGCATCACACGACTTAATCGGTTTTGAGCATCATAATCGTAATGCACATGATGCACGACTTGAGAGTCACTTTGAAACGTCACATCACAAAGACGGCCCGATTGGAATGACCACGTTATGGTTTGCTTGGCATTGGTATTCGTGACGCAAACTAATCGCCCATGGTCATAGCTGAAATGAAAGACGTGGCCATCTTTATCGCGGATGTCGCTTAACTGACCGTCTTCATTGTAATAAGATGCCGTTTGAGCACCGCCTTCTCGATAAACCCAAACATCCCCATCACGCGTTAATCGAGCCGTACTTCCATCGTCAGCTAAATAGGCATTTTGTTCAGCATTAAAGATAAAATGACGCTGATGACCATCTTCATCCGTACGAAGAATACCTTGTTCATCAAAGGACAGTCGTGTTTCCGTATTGAAACGCCACGCACCGGCTCCGCGCGAATTATACGTCTGAAATAAATCAAAACCACCCGAAAAATCTGCTAAAAATCCATCGGATTGTTGGATGACCAGATTGCCATTTGCGGCATTGACATAAGTCGACACCCCACTTTGCCCTAGTCCTGCCGCACCTTTAGGGCCATATTGACCCAGTTGGCCGAGTGATGAGCTGGTTAATCCAAGGCCTAAACCGGTGAATAGTTGTGTCATGATTCCATCCTTATGTCATGAAAGCGATAGTCAAGGTGATCGCTTGAGATCGACCGCCTGGAATATTGGTAATGGTTACAAACAAGTGTTGTCCCTCTGGAACATCATCAGGCACCTTGTCCGCAATTAACGTATTTCCTTCCATCCGTAACCATTCCGGCGAATCGCTTCCCCTGACAATAGTCACGACATAGGGAAAGTCTCCCCATGTTGGCTCTATCGCAGGATGTTCAGCAAAATCATAACAATACGGCTGTCCTCTGTAAAAGGGCGGGCTGCGTGGATTACTCACATTAAAATGGGGTGTTTTACTTGTATCAATTGCAATTTGCAAGGGTATTGTGACCGGTTTTGAATTTCCTCCAACAGGCGTATTCGCATAGAGTGTTAATTGATACGTTTGACCGTCGACACCCGGGGGTACTTTGCCTAAAATTTTTGTTGGATCATCAGGTGAGACAGCTAACCATGGCGCAGCGGGTTCAATGTTATCAATAATAAATCTTAAGCGGGGATCAGCGGTTAAATCGGTAATTGATTCGCTAAAATTATGTTCAAATTCTTCGCCAACAGCAGCCGTTAGCTTAATATGCGGATCAATCACTGGTCGCCTTTCCACATCAACAGCAACCGGGATCTTCAGCGTCAACGGCTCTAAAGAATCTCCTCCAGTATTCGATGTTGCAATAATGGTCACTGCTCTAATTTGTCCAACATCAGAATCAGGAACATAGCCGTGCAAAAAAGTACCACCGTCATTATCAATGCTTATCCAAGGTGGATCATCCTTGTGTGGGTCAATGCGAAATCGAATTTGATTGTTCTGCATGAAACTGTTTTTTTGCTCAATCAAACTCATTAAATCTAAACCATATTCATGCTGAGGCGTTGCGCTAATTAAGGTGTGCGGATAGCGTTTAAACACGGGCGTGTCGGCGGGATTTACAACTGAAAGAATATGTATCGTTTGTGGCGTGGTTATTGATGAACCATTCGTGGCATTGATGGTGAACGCATAATCCCCCAGTCGAGTAGGTTTACCAACAATCGAAGCACTTGCAAGATCGTAACGTAATCCATCTTGCTCAACTGGCGTCACAAAGAGTGTTGTGGGCGTCATTATAGGTGCAAGCAGTGTTGCAATACGATCATTCTCGTTAGGAGCATAAAGATTCGTCTGCGCACCATGATGATCATGGCTTCCCCATCGCCAATGGGTTTGCATCGAGACCCAAGGTCCAGAGCCATCTTGAGATGCCTCATAATGTTCACTATTCACACGAAAATGTAATAAACAATTTTCATTGTGTTTACGTGCCAAAACAAATGGCGTAGGGCAATCACCGGGTCGATTGCTCATTTGTATCACACTGCTTGGAATTCCAGATATTCCAGAACTGATACCAATAATATGCCGAGTACCACTTTTCTTTCGCGACACATTGGTTATTCGATAACTGAGTTCCGGCTGTGACAGCCCAATGTATTGCTTTAAATTAAGATAGAACGCTGAATTCGCTTGTGCTAATTGCTCAGGGATTTCATGCAGTGTCACAGTTAATGATGGTGGTGTTTCTACAAGTTGAATAGCGTAATAACATTCTGGCGTTGGAGCATGGGCGAAAACATCATTCGAGAATAACATCCACAAACTTAAAATAGACAATTTTTTATACGTTTTATCTCGAACATCCATCATGATCTCAATCCATTCCCTATGGAATGAATGCTAAACAATCACAGGAATGCTGTCAATTAAGACGATTTGATCTATTTATGCTTAATTAATGCGATTGATAAAATAATGCATTGAATTAATTAAAAAGAAATTAATTTGCATAAAATCGTTGCAAAAAATTGGATGAGCGCAGTGCGTCAGCTGGATTTTTGATAGGCCATCGTAGTAGCCTTCAACTGCTTTTTCCAGGTTAAAACATATTTTTCATTTTTAGAATGTCTTTCTCTGCTGCTTTGGGCTTTAGGTCTTGGATAGACTCAGCAAGCTGTATAAAATGCTTTCTTTTTTCATCCAACCGGCCTGAATTTTCTTTTTTTCCATGAGTTTGTGAAACAAGATTGTTCTTTACTTCCGTATCTTTCAACGTAGTAATCAGTTCTTTTAGTTTAGTTTCATCGCTTTGAATTGTTTCTGTTAAAAATTGATCTATAATCACACCAAGCTCATGAGCTACCGACTTCCTTCAGTATCTTGTCACAATCGCCGACAGAGGAGAATGTGATGTGTTCGTTTTCAATTACATTGGATTTCTAATTGGTTTTTTTGCTGGTTTGATTATTGAAAATGGCTAAAGTCGAGTCAGATAACACATTATTTATAAAAATATCAAGCGGTAGCAAGAACTTTTTAATGGGCCTGCCGTGGTTTGCAAGCAAGCATGTACACCATCCATTCGTTCATGTTACCCTGTCATTATTTTGCACGGAATCCTATCATGCGACAAATCGTCACTAAATTTGGCGGCACAAGTGTTTCAACACGGAAAAATTGGGAACATATTGCTGCGATTACTCGAAAGCATATTCAAAGTGGTTTACAACCACTGATTGTCTGTTCAGCTCTGACCAATGCTTCAAACCAACTTGAAAAAATGATTGATGCGGCGCTTCTCAATGAACAGCAGCATCTCTATAAAACCCTGGAAACTAATTACCTCACTATGGCTAAATCCTTGGAGGTGAATCCTGAGATCATCAAAGAGGATTTAACACATTTACAAGAATGGCTCATGGGCATTGCTTTACTGAAAGAAGCCCCTGCAAAAACTCACGCACAAATATTGAGTTTAGGCGAATTGATGATAACGCGATTAGGCCATGCCTTTTTGCAACAACAAGGCATTCAATGTCAATGGTTTGATGCGAGAACAGCCATCATAACACAACCCATCCACGGTGATGGTGCTGAAAATTATATCGCAGCTCGAGCCCCTTATCATTCAAACCCAGAACTCGCTCAACGATTGGCGAATACTGGGGCTAAAGCGGTTATTACGCAAGGATTTATTGGATCCAATCCACACGGAGAAACAGTGCTTTTAGGACGAGGGGGTTCGGATACATCCGCGGCTATATTTGCAGCAATGATCTCCGCCGAAGCTTGTGAAATTTGGACGGATGTTGCTGGAATCTATACAGCCAATCCACATCAATTACCGCATGCTCGTTTATTAAAACAGTTGGGTTATGATGAAGCGCAAGAAATTGCATCCATGGGCGCAAAAGTGTTGCATCCGAACTGCTTACCACCCGTTCGACACGCGAACATTCCGATGTATGTAAAATACACTGGCATGCCAGAACATAGTGGCACACGTATTTCTAAAGAATGTGATGATGATGCTCCACCCATTAAGTCCATTTTGGTGAAACATAGCATCACACTGATTTCAATTGATACACTGACGATGTGGCAACAAGTTGGCTTTCTTGCTGATGTATTTGCCGAATTCAAACGCCATGGATTTTCAGTCGATTTGCTCTCGTCGTCAGAATTTAACATTACGTTATCATTAGATAGTAATGCCAAACACAAAGACCGTGAAGCACTTGAAGCACTCATCGCTGATTTAAACCGGTTTTGCCGTGCAAAAATTATCGAGCCTTGTAGCGCATTAAGTTTAGTAGGCCATCATATCCGCACGGTTTTGCCTCAGCTAGCACCCGCAATGGAAGTGTTCGATGGCAAGCAAATTCATTTAATGTCACTTGCCTCAAACGATCTCAACTTAACGTTTGTTGTTGACGAATCTCAAGCAGATAAGTTATGCCACAACTTACATAACTTACTTATCGAAAATAATCCACAAAGTTTTTATTACTCCAAAAGTTGGCATGAAGAATTTGGTCCCGCTATCACCAAACCAAAACCCTGGTGGGAAACTGAACGTGAATCATTACTTGAATTGGCTCAAACTCAAACGCCTTGTTATGTCTATAACACGGCCATGCAAGCCGCAAAAGCCGATGAGCTACTGACGCTGAAGTCGATTGATCAACTGTTTTATGCAATAAAAGCAAATTCGCATCCCGATATTTTGAAAACATTATTTGCGAAGCAGATTAATTTTGAATGCGTATCCATTCAAGAATTACAACATGTACTGCATGTGTTTCCAACTATTGATAAAAAGCGCATCTTGTTCACACCTAATTTTGCTGCCAAAGAAGAATATGCTTACGCACTCAATACAGGATGTTATGTCACCATTGATAGTCTTTACCCATTAGAAAACTGGCCTGAATTATTTGATAACCAATCCATTATTTTACGCATTGACTCAGGTTGTGGTGCTGGGCATCACAAATACGTCTGTACCGGTGGTAATGAGTCTAAGTTTGGTATCCCAAAAGAAAATTTAGATGACGCATCCGCCCTGATTAAACGTCTTAATGTATCCGTCATTGGCCTACATACGCATTCTGGCAGCGGTATTTTATCACCTGATTTATGGCAAGAAACCGCAATGATGCTTGCTGCAGAAACGCAACGCTTTCCCTCAGTACAATTCATTAATTTGGGTGGCGGCTTAGGGATTGTCGACAAACCAGGCCAACAAGCATTGGACATGGCCGCACTTGACGCCTCACTCACAGCGGTTAAATCTCGCTATCCGAAACTTCAATTTTGGCTAGAACCCGGGCGTTTTTTTGTTGCGGAAAGTGGTGTTATTCTAGCAAAAGTCACGCAATGTAAAGAAAAAGGGAAAGTGCGATTTGTTGGCATTGATACCGGGATGAACTCATTAATTCGTCCTATGCTATATGGTGCCTATCATGAAATCGTCAATTTGAGCCGTTTGTTTGAGGATAAAAAAGGATTTGCGCATATTGTTGGTCCGATCTGCGAATCGGCAGATACGTTAGGCTATGACCGATTGTTACCTAACACGGTTGAAAACGACATCGTATTGATCGCCAATACCGGTGCTTATGGGCATTGCATGAGTTCATCTTATAATTTGCGCCCCGCTGCTCAGGAACTTATTTTGGAACAGTTCAATGACGCTCAAAGACGCTGAACAACGTCAACAGGCCATTGATCCCACGCAATCGTATATTGTCCAGGCTCCCGCGGGATCAGGCAAAACAGAACTATTAACACAGCGTTTTTTAAGATTGCTCGGGTTAGTCAATGCACCTGAGCAAATTATTGCTCTAACATTTACCAAAAAAGCCGCGAACGAAATGCGCGAACGTATTTTGAGCGCGCTTCAGTTAGCAGCAGCCAATACACCGGCAACGAGTCCGCATCAGCAACAAACACTGAATTATGCAACACAGGCCTTAGCACGAGACAACGATCTTGATTGGCAATTACTCTCGCAACCCAGCCGCCTTCGCATCATTACTATTGACGCGTTGTGTCAAAGACTATCCCATGCCATTCCATTGCAAGATCAGCAAATTTCATTTCCCAACATTAGTGCAACACCTGATAGACATTATTGGACTGCTGCAAAAGCTTGCCTGAACTTTGCAATCGAACAGAAGGATTTTCAGCCTGCCATTCGAACATTGCTGTTACACGTGGATAATCAGCAAGATACCTTTCTTGCGCTATGCGTCAATTTGCTCATCAAAAGGGATCAATGGCTAAAGCCGTTGTACTATGCAAAAATGCAGGATAAGTCCGTCATTGAAGACGCCATTGCATTTATTGAACAACACGAGTTAACCCGTTTTCAAAATAGCATTCCTCAAATACTATGGCATGAACTCATTGACCTCGCAGCACGTGTAGCACGAATTGAAAACAATAGTGCATCAAAGCGGTATTTACTCGGTGATTGGAGTAACGTTAATGAAATTAATGCGCAGCTTACAGCAAGTCTCGCGGCTTTATTACTCACAACTCAACAAACCCTGAGAAAATCCTTTGACCACCACGTTGGTCTGAAAAAAGGGAGCTGCGATGATGCTATTTATTATGACCTCAAAACACGAAGCCAACGTCTACTCGAAACACTGTCTGAAACACCCGATTTTCTTGAGGCTTTATTACGAGTCAACGATCTACCTGAACCTCATTATGATCTCGAGCAATGGAATGTATTGCAGGCATTGTTTACACTACTACCTGTATTAGTGGCACATTTAAATCTCGTCTTCAATGAAAACAATGAAGTGGATTTTACGGCTATTTCTCAACAAGCGCTCGATGCATTAGGCGATGAGGATAATCCAACCGATTTAGCATTATACCTCGATAATACCATTCAACATTTACTAGTGGATGAATTTCAAGATACGTCGATTCAACAATATCAATTATTAAGCAAGCTTGTACATGGCTGGCAATTAACCGATGGCCGTACTTTATTTGTAGTCGGTGATCCTATGCAGTCTATTTATCGTTTTCGAGCAGCTGAAGTGGGGCTTTTTTTACGCGCAAAATCGGAGGGGATAGGTGGAGTAAAGCTCACGCCACTTCAATTATGTTGTAATTTTAGGTCAACCGAGACGATTGTTGAGTGGGTCAATCAACAATTCCAAGGCATTTTTCCACAAACAGATGACATTGAATCGGGTGCTGTATCTTTTTCTCCATCGGTGCATATGAAGACCAATCATTCAGATACTCATATACAAGCACAAGCATTAAACTCTCGTGATGAAGAGGCCGACGCGATCATCAGCATCATTCAGCATGAACTCGATACTTATTCGACAGACACTATTGCAATTTTAGTCCGTTCGCGAAGTCAATTATCCGATATTTTAATCCGACTTCGCGAACAAAACATTCCCTTCCAAGGTGTTGAAATTGATTTACTCACCTCTCTTCCTCATTTGCGCGATGTGTGGTCACTCACGCAAGCCCTTCTTATGCCAGCGAATCGTTTGGCATGGCTTGCATTCTTACGAAGCCCTTGGTGTGGTGTTTCGCTAGCTGATTTACATCTGCTTGCAAATGCCAATAAGCATCAATCGATTTATCAAGCGTTATTAAATAGCAGTGTCATCGCAACACTCAGTGTGGAAGGTCAAATACGCTGCCAGTTTATTGCGCAGGTTCTAAATCAAGCCCTTGCAAAACGCCATCAACAATCGCTTGTCGACTGGATCATTGACACACTCAATGCGCTGCATTTGGAACATGTTCTCACCGCAAGTGCACAAGAAGATTTAGAACAATATTGGTTATTACTGGAGCAATTTGAAGAAGATGGTCAATTGAGTGATTTAAATGAATTTTACGATCAGCTCAAAAAGCTTTATTCGAAACAAGTAACTCCTTCACGGCTACAGATTATGACGATTCATAAATCTAAAGGACTTGAATTTGACTGTGTTATTTTGCCAGGCCTGAGTAAAAGACCATCGCCAATGGATAAACCGCTGCTTCGTTGGCTAAAACTACCCAGTCCACAACACGAGGATTTACTGTTGATTTCCCCGGTGAAGGCCGCACATCATGAACGCTGCCGTTTATATGACTATTTAGGGAAATTAGATGCGCAAAAAAATGAGTATGAATTACAGCGTCTACTTTATGTCGCAACAACACGTGCAAAGAAACGACTTTACTTAACGGATAATCAACAGACTTCAGGTCAAGCATCATTTAGAAGTCTACTACGCCAAGAGTTTATGATGCCCGCCAACCACACGAATGAATCTGAAATTGTAGAACACTCTCTACCCAAGTTGTACCATCTTCCACTTGAATTTTATCAACTCGAGGCACCTGTTTCGAGAACCAATTTTACAGCAGCATCATTCAATGTGAATGACAATACACCACGGCTCATTGGTATTATTATGCATGAAGTCTTGCAATGGATTTGTTGTCAGCACGTAACACGACCTGAAGAACTGCCCTTGGAATTGATCGAAAACAGATTGCGTCAACTCGGCTTACCGGACGAAATACGCCTGGAGGCGCAACTCATCATCACTGAGCAATTAACCCAATTTTTTCAATGCCCCATTGGCCAATGGATCATCAGTGCGCACGACGACGCACGCAATGAATACGAATTACTCATTGAAGAAAACGGCGACATTGCAACTCGCATCATCGATCGGACGTTTTGTGACAAGGGCATTCGATGGATCATTGATTTTAAAACTGGACGTGAAACGGCTGACGCACAAAAAAAATATCGGGATCAACTCAACGACTATGCGCGTATTTTGTCACATAAATATTCTGATCCAATTCGTTGTGGGCTTTATTATTTGGCTAATAATCATTGGAGTGATTGGGGGTTTATGCAGTTAGAAACGTGATCATTCGGTAATCGGATAGGCTGTTGCTCTTGAATTAATTGCTTTATCAATTGTTGGTTCATATATAGCTTAAAATTTATATTTTATTAATTATAGAATAGACATCTTATCTATTTTCAATTGACAATATTTCCTTTGTTGGTTGTATACCCATTGGAAGTGAAGATACTGCTTTTTGCAGGATAATGATTAATAAACGAAAAAAAACCCGCCAATTGGCGGGTTTTTAAGGGAAGAACTAAGAAGAGAGGGGGAATTACATCATTCCGCCCATACCACCCATTCCGCCCATGCCACCCATACCGCCCATGTCACCTTGACCGCCTTCATCTTTCTTAGGCAGATCAGCAACCATGCACTCAGTTGTTAGCATTAAGCTTGCAACAGACGCAGCATTTTGCAATGCAGTGCGTGTTACTTTAGTTGGGTCGATAATACCAAGCTCAACCATATCACCGTATTCACCTGTTGCTGCGTTGAAACCATAGTTAGCTTTATTGCTAGCAACATTGTTCACGACAACAGACGCTTCATAACCAGCATTTGTTACGATTTGACGTAATGGTGCTTCAATCGCACGACGTAGAATGTCGATACCCATTGTTTGATCATGGTTATCGCCTTTTAAGCCGTCTAATGCTTTTTGTGCACGAATCAATGCAACACCGCCGCCCGCAACAATGCCTTCTTCAACAGCTGCACGAGTTGCATGTAAAGCATCTTCAACACGCGCTTTTTTCTCTTTCATTTCAACTTCAGTCGCAGCGCCTACTTTGATAACCGCAACACCGCCAGCTAATTTAGCAACACGCTCTTGAAGTTTTTCACGATCGTAGTCAGAAGATGTTTCTTCCATTTGCGCACGAATTTGTGTAATACGAGCAGTAATATCAGCAGCTTTACCTGTACCATCAATAATCGTGGTGTTTTCTTTAGTAATCACAACACGTTTAGCAGTACCTAAGTCTTCCATTGCCGCAGCTTCTAAGCTTTTGCCAATTTCTTCAGAAATAACTTGGCCACCCGTTAAGATAGCGATATCTTGTAACATTGCTTTACGACGATCACCAAAACCAGGTGCTTTAACAGCGCATACTTTAACAATACCGCGCATGTTGTTCACAACCAATGTTGCTAATGCTTCGCCTTCAACGTCTTCAGCAATAATCAATAATGGACGACCCGATTTAGCAACACCTTCCAAAATAGGTAACATGTCACGAATCGTTGAAATTTTCTTGTCAACCAATAGAATGAATGGATGCTCAATTTCAGCAGTCATGTTTTGTTGGTTGTTAATGAAGTATGGAGAAATGTAGCCACGATCAAACTGCATACCTTCAACAACAGATAATTCGTTATCAAGGCCATTACCATCTTCAACTGTAATCACGCCTTCTTTGCCTACTTTAGCCATCGCTTCGGCAATGATAGAACCAATCGCATGATCAGAGTTCGCAGAAATTGTACCCACTTGAGCAATTGCTTTTCCGTCTTTGCAAGGCTTAGACATCGATTGCAATTCTTTGATAATGGCAGTAACTGCTTTATCAATACCACGTTTCAGATCCATTGGGTTCATGCCAGCAGCAAGTGCTTTGTAACCTTGAATTAGAATTTCACATGCCAATACAGTTGCTGTTGTTGTACCATCACCAGCATCATCCGAAGTTTTAGACGCAACTTCTTTAACCATCTGTGCGCCCATGTTCTTAAAGCGATCTTCAAATTCAATTTCTTTTGCAACCGATACACCATCTTTAGTAACTGTTGGGCCACCAAATGATTTTTCTAATACAACATTACGGCCACTTGGACCCATAGTAACTTTAACAGCATTCGTTAGTGCATGAACGCCAGCAATCATTAACTGACGACCTTCATCGCCAAAACGTAATTCTTTATGACTCATAATCGTACTCTCCTTCAATAAGACACATTAATTCAATTATTTTTCAATGACGCCCATGATGTCATCTTCACGCATCACAACCAATTCTTCAGTTCCAACTTTAACTTCTGTACCTGAATATTTGCCGAACAACACGATATCACCAACTTTAACAGCCAGCGCACGAAGATCACCATTTTCCAATATTTTACCTGCACCAATAGCAACGACTTCACCGCGCATTGGCTTTTCTGTAGCACTATCAGGAATCACGATACCACCGGCAGTAGTACGCTCTTCTTCCATCCGTTTAACTACAACACGGTCATGCAAAGGACGAATTTTCATCTTTATTCTCTCCTGGTTAGGTTATTACATAGTCGCGAATGCATATTTCAATCAACACATATCGCCGATGATAACCAGATGGGGGCAATAATATTTCTTTCAAGGGGGTTGGTAAAAAAATTGTGAAGTTTACGCCCCCAATTTTCTAGGATGATTGAACATCACCTTTAACCTGGAGAAAGCAGTTGAAGGCTACTACGCCTCCAACTGCTTTCTCCAGGTTAAAATTGCATTTATTAATACATCCTACTACAATTGGAGTCTGGACAACGCTGCATGCAAAAAGACGCATGCATTCTTGTCCAGACACCAATCTACAATAAAAAACAATAAAATTAATAATGGGCAACAAACAATGAGACAATTTTTACTATTATTCACTCTTCTTGTTAGCTCACTATCCGGCTATACCGCTCCGCCTCCGCCTGCTCATGAAGTATTTAAACTAACAGCAAAACCTCTTGATCCGAATGCATTTATTCTCGAATGGACAGTCAAGCCCGGATTTTTTTTATATCGCGACCGTATTCATTTAATCCAGTTACCGGATGATAATTTTCATTTAGGTGATACTCGATTTCCGAGGGCATTAAAAAAGACAGACCGCCAAGGAAAAATAATTAAAATATACCGTACTACGCTCACCTTGCCTGTCTCCGTTTTGGGTGATCAAGCCGGAGAGGGGTTAATCAACGTATGCTTTCAAGGCTGTGCTGACGATGGATTTTGCTATCCTCCTCAGACCGAACAAATCAAACTGGCTATCAATGACAAACACGAATTGATCAACGCAACGGTTGAGCCAATATCGAACAAACCTAAACTCACTGACATGATGATCGATAGGAACAGCCAGCTCCATCAATTATTTTCAACACACAACTGGCCGCTCATTTTTTTAACTTTTTTTGGATTAGGGCTGTTGCTTGCATTTACACCCTGCGTACTTCCTATGATCCCGGTATTATCAGGCATTATTATCGGACAAGGTAAAACACTATCAACTCATAAAGCATTTCTGCTCTCATTCAGTTATGTCCTCAGTATGGCCGTTACCTACTCTATCATTGGGGCAACGATCGCGCTCATAGGAAACAATTTACAGGTTACAATGCAGTCTCCTTGGGCCGTAGGTTTGTTCAGTGCCATTTTTATTTTACTCGCACTTTCCATGTTTGGTTTTTTTGATTTACGACTCCCTTCCACGTGGCAAAGCAAGCTTTCAAAATTGTCACACAGCAGAGCAGGAGGCTACTATTTGGGAGCCGCTATTATGGGCTGTCTTTCAACATTAATACTATCGCCATGCGTGACAGCGCCACTGATTGGTGCGCTAGGATACATTGCGAGTACGGGTGATGTCGCACGAGGTAGTGTTGCTTTATTTTTTATGGGATTAGGCATGGGAACACCTCTCTTAATCATCGGCACCTCTGCAGGAAAATTAATCCCTAAAGCAGGTGCTTGGATGAACATGATCAAAGCAATTTTTGGACTTTTACTGCTTGGCGTTGCTATCAACTTACTCAGTCGAATTGTTCCTGCCGTCATGACTATGGGCTTGTGGGCGACGTTACTTATTTTTATCGGGATTTACGCCGGCGCATTAACTCATGCTCGTAGCAATCAAGCTAAATTCCAACAAGGGATCGGAATTATTTCATTAGTTTATGGGGTATTAATTCTGATTGGAGCCAGCCAAGGTAGTCAAAACCCACTGCAACCGCTGGTAAAAACCATCGCATCAACCACAAATATCGCGCCAATTGATCCACAAATGCAAACTTTAAAGACAGTCTCTGAGGTCAAACTTGCGCTGGAAAACGCAAAGGGCATGCCCGTCATCATTGATTTTTATGCGGACTGGTGTGCAACGTGTCAACATATTGAGGCAACTACATTAAAAGATCCTGCTGTGATTAAGGCTTTAAAGCACTTTATTTTTATTAGAGTTGATATTACTGAGAATAATAGTGATAGCCGCGCATTATTAAGTTATTTCAATGTCATTGCCCCTCCCACATTTATTTTCTATAACGCAGTTGGAGAAGAGCAGAAGGAATTCAACCTTGTAGGTGATGTAACATCGACGATGTTACTGGATGTACTGGACAAAGTATTGGTTATACAGACTTCATAATATCCCGAACACGTTTCATCATCCGGGATATTATGTTCAAGAATGGAACTAAAATACTACTTCTTCCTCGACGTCCACATCAACGCCTTGTTTTTCTTGCTGAATGCGCAGATAAATTTCTTCACGATGGACAGAAACATCCTTAGGTGCATTGATACCTAAACGCACTTGATTACCTTTTACACCCAACACAGTGATATTCACATCATCACCAATAATTAATGTTTCACCAATACGACGAGTTAAAATCAACATTTCACTATCTCCCTAACACAGCACAGCCACAGTACATTCCATAGAACCTGTCTTTGGTGCTTCTTGTGACCACACAAGGTGAATAAATAACAATCAAATTGATTGCATAAGCGCTATTTTACTGTAGAATACTTAACCAAACCTTAAGTGTTTAAAATATAACCATCTTAGGTAAAATAAAGCGCCTGAACAAATAAAGAATAGTCAGTAATCTACAACTCTGTGAGTTCATCCAAACATCTACAGCCAATGAGAACCGCAAAAAGCAGGAGCCACGTACAATTAATGGCCAGAATTGGCATGATATCATTAAAATTTAATTTATGCAACTTTTTTTAACAGAGAAAAATTTGGCTTTCCCAAAAGATAGGGGGCAAGTATTCATTTGATAAAACACTTACCATTCAGACATCACTATGACAAGATTTGATATGGTAAATTACTGGATATTATCCAACATCCTAATAAATTACAGTATCCCAATCAAAAAATTTATATTATTAATCTGGGTGGTTACGCATATTTAGTGCCTTATATACCCAATTCCGCAATTTTTGACTGTCGTCCCGGAATTTAGCAGGCCTTAAAGAGCCTGCGAATTTAGGTCTGCTTAATGTCCGGGATCCATTGTCGCATTGGATGGGTGCCAAGCCTGGATCCCGGACATTAAGCGCGACTAAAGCTCGCAGGCTCGCCAAGTCGCACTAAATTCCGGGACGACAATCACAGATGCCATCCAAAAAATGCGGATCCGAGTTTAAACTAAAAAAATAATGCATCATAAATTGTTTTGTTGTATTTTTTACAAGCATTCATGTCAAGATTATTTAGCCCCTTCGAGTTCAGGTTAAATGCAAAAGCTCATTTTAGGTTGTGGATTTAAGCCGTCTGCTAGTGTTTCGAGGTAGGTGCTTGCTCCTTCTTCTAGGGTTTTTTTACAAACTTCCCAGGATCTAAAAAATCGAGTACCTTTTAAAGTAGAGCTCGCCAACTCATCGGTGAGTATTTTACAAAAAGAATTTTTTCGTATTGCGAGTGCATCAGGATCAAGATAGGTGGTATCCTCTGGACTGTTATTCATCAAAAGAATCGGAATATTATGTCGATGGCATAATTCGAAGACGCTGCAGCAAAAATATTCGAATAGTGCATTTCGATTAGTAATATGACTCAGTCGTGGTGATATACAATTTTCCGTATCGGATCGTATTTCCTCTGGGCTGAAGGCCATTCCTTTTAAGAGAAATAACCAACTTGGTTCGACCATTTTAAGCACTGGTTGCAGTGTTTCACGAAAATAGGTGGGTCGTTCTTTAGATAATCTTGCTTGGAGTACGCCTTGAGTATCCATTAACTCTTGTGTCTCAGTGTCAAGTACAAATCGCTTGTTTTTTAGAAATTGCGCAATTTCAATTCGGTATAAGTCCAGCGTGACGTCATGCAATGAAAGGGGGAGTAGCAATACCGTCAGTAAACTTTCTGGTAGCTTGTCGATTAAATGCTTAATCGAGAGAGGTTGTTTTTGATAGCGATCTATTTTGTGAAGCTGATTGACATAAAGATGCAATCGATGTTCTTGGTCGTGATAAAGCGAGACGATTTTTTTGTGTTCGCTAGCCCGTTCGTCTTCAACGCGATGAAGTTGTTTAAAAAAACTTTTTTTATTCGACTGCTCGGCTTCTATCTGTTTTCGTTGACGAGTTTCATCGGCGTATTGTTTAAGAAATTGTGCATGCAGTGATAGGCTCGCATAAGCTTGGCTTTCTTCATGAATGACGTTCTCGCGCGTTTTTGTGTAATTGATGGATGCGGATTTTTTTTCTTCAAAAAATAAACGAAGCAACGCTTTGCGCTCGGTTGTTTCGTCACGACACGTTCCCTTTTGAGCGTCAGTGTGCGATTGTTGATAGAGCCCCAATTTTTTTTGGATATGGGCATGTAATTGGATTGCCTGTTGTTTTCTCGCAGCCTCTTCTTTTTCGAGTTGCATCTTTCTCTCGTTTAATTCGCTTTTGAACATTTTAGTGATCGCTGTTTCTTCTTGTTTGAAAAGAAATTTTCCTTGATGTTCTGCATCGGTTAAGAGATCAATTTTGCTTTGAGTAAAAGATTCCCGATCGGATACTACTTTTTTCATTAGGTCGTGCTTTCTAATGCTTTCTCGCTCTGCTGTTTGGTTAATTTTTAGAATATGGCGATGATATCGTAATAATAATTCATACATCGATTGTTCGGCTTTTACTATAGGAAGCGCGTCTGTTGCGGCGGTCATCAAGGGGTACTCACAAGCAAGAATGTCTCTTGCGTTGCGTTCATCTTTTTCCATAGGATCTCTTGAGTTGCGTTCATCTTCTTTCATTGCACGAATTTCATCTTCTTGTAGTTTTAACATTATTGTTGGTAGTTGAAGAATTTCGTTGTAGAGATCGGCGCGCTCGTCAGAATATTTAAGAATAAGTTCTAAGCGGCGCATAATCCACGCAAGGTGAGGTTTCAATTCGGTGATTAACTGTTGACGAATAGCTTGATTTATATTAGACGATCGTGGTGATTTATGAAACATATCGGTTTGAAGTATTGGTATGCTTGTTTCGAATGTTTTTTTGAATAAATCTTCATGGAAAAAGCTGACAGGAATGGGATTATTATCGAACAATAATGGCAAGAGTCTTTGTAAATAATCCAATGCGAGACACAAGGTATTTGGAGGGGTATCGCTGTTTTTTTCGTGAAAATATTGCGTGACGCTCTGGAATAATGGGAAATAATGTTTCCAATGTTGTACGCCAGGAAAGATAGCAAATTTTAATAGCTCATCGGAGTTATCCCCTTCAATAGGGCCAATATGTTCACCGAAGATTTTCTCTGGAGCGAGCTTGAAGATCTGGGCAACATGGCTCAAGAGTTCTAGGGGGATTTTCTTCATGAGCACGCGATACAATGGTGTGTTTAGGATTTCAATTATAAATAGATCAAGTTGATAAGTTACTTCTACATCATTAATGTAAGGGGTCATTTGTGTTTGTGAAAAAGATAATCTGAACTTGTTGTTATTTTTCATTATTTGATAACCCGGTGTTTTACTACACCGATCATAATGATACGCAACACCAATTTGTTCGCCGTGATCATCAAAAGTTGCAGTGAACGTTTGCTCTAAAGAGTGGTGCTCGTATGGGCCAATAAAAATTCCTTGTGGATTCAAGCCGCCAACCCAACCGAATGTTTTTTTTATGGTTATCGGTTCCCTTTGTTGATTTAGGGTGCATTGTTCCAAAAAATTTGATTTTTCATCGTCCGATAAGACACCTGTATCCAACGAACCAAGGTGAGTATAAGTTGCAAATTCGCCGCCTTGAAAAGCGATTCGACAAGTTCCATCAGATAAAGGATTGGGGCTAAAAATACCTTTTCTCAAGCTGAAAATTGTACCATCTTCCTTTGGGTGGTTACCAAATTCTAAAGAGGTTCCTGGGTGGTTCATATCATCAGTAGCAGAGAAGGGGCGTGCGCATCGCATTTCATAAGTGATCGTGGATGAGGATAGTTGCATTATAGTCAATGTTGTAGGATTATCACACCACTCGAGCGATTCAATATCGTTTGTCACCCCAAAAGTCAAATAGCTTGCTCCTCGCGTACCTGCGTTTAATTCAATTTTGTGTATCGTATCAATGCCATTCCTGTCTTGATAACGCTCGAATAGGTTATCGAGAGTCGATGTGCTTTCAAAACATCGAGTTATATTTCCTTTTTTATCAAACAGTTGGCTTATGATATAATTCAACCTAGTAGAGTTGGTACTTTTAGCCTCTTCACGTAGACATGAAATTTGCAGTACTTCTCGGCAGAGGCTGGTATGACCACGTACTCTTTGGGCGCGATAGATAAAAGTAGCCATGTAGCTATCATAGCAGACTACTTCTTGGCCATCTGGATTGAATATTGTGAGCACCTCTTTAGCAAACATCCATTCTTTTGATCCCTCTATTTTTACATCAGGGGATGACCAAAATGTTACAGGATTAATCAGATGTGATTGTATGCGTGCTTTTAGATTGCGCGGTGCTATTTTTGGGGCTGTGCCTTTTTTAGATGTTTTCATACATTAACCATTAGATTTTTGTGTGGTGTTATTATATACTCGGTTCCGCATTTTTTGACGTTCTTTTTTCAAAAAACCATAGATCAAGCTGCCTTTTTATACAGTAGAGAGGGGGTTGGTTCCATTCGGCCTAGATCTCTGCCTGCAAGATGTTTTGTTGATATCCGATTGGATAGTGATTCTTTCAGGGCTATTTGAAATTTATCGAGGGCTTTCAATGGTTCATCTGCATGAACCATTTCACTGACTGTTTATCTTTGACCTTATGAACGCCCGCTATTTTAGAGGTGTTTCGTGAGCGCATTTTATCTGAATCGTCAAGAACGAGAACACCCTTTTTTAAATTACAGGTGGATAAAATGTGAACAATACTCGCCTGTAGAAGGTGCGCCCATGCTATTTTCGCATGACGAAATACCCATCGCAAACCACTTTAAAACTGCGGATCCGAGTATAAAGTATATGGCGCAGTACGAAGCCTTCAATATATTATCTAAAAGAGACTTTACTCCGCAGGAAAGAGAACAATACAAAGCTCTTTCTCAATTTACAAATGCGGGTGAGATTGACCTTGATCCCGATGTGTTAAAAAATGTTCTTATGACAAAAAATTGTTCACGCATTGGGATTGCCGGGGTCCAAGCACGAATCGTCCTCCCAAGGCGCATTGTTTAAAACCAGCGAGGTTGCCCCGGATTGAAATGCCTTTAACAATCAAAAAATCATACAATGAACCGCCTGGTCCCTGGCATAGGCATAACACGCCTTTTCCCTCATTCTGCAGTGCAATATACGGCGACGCACAGATTAAATCCCGGTGAATGCACATAAAAACAGGGACGCTGTATGCTCTTGCAAACGTCTTGTACGTGCCGACGAAGTCCGGCAATAGTCGCGGTTGCATCACAATACACGAGATGACTGGCTTGCTCTTCTTCTTGATGGTGCAGAATAATAATAACGATCTCTCTCCATTGAATCACTCCAACGCGGATTTGCATAGTGATTATTATAGAGTCAAACTGATTTAAAATCCATATAGCGAAGCAACAGGCTACGACAATGATTTGAGGAGCTTACTTATCTCATGAATACGCTCTTCACCTGACGTGCTGTCTAAAGTAAAGCGCAGCTGACTTGGGCCGTTGAGTTGGTAGCGTTTGGGGTGTAATTGAATCAAGCTTATCAATGTGCCCGCATTAATATTGGGATTGTCATCAAATTCGATTTTACCGCGATCAACGCTCGCGTCTAAACGTTTAATGCCTAATGTGGTCACGAGCCATTTTAATTCGGTGATTAAAAATAAGTGCTTAACAGACTGAGGAAGAAGTCCAAAGCGGTCGATTAATTCGATTTGTAACGCGTGTAATTGATCCCGATTTTTTGCATTGGAGATCTGCTTATACATAATTAATCGCATATGCACATCGCTGATATAATCATCAGGAATAATCGCACTTAACTGCAAATTAATTTCAGGCCCCTGTTTCATGGGGGCGGCTAACTCAGGGATTTTCCCTGCCTTTAAATCGCTTACTGCATGGTCAAGCATTTCCATAAAAAGAGTGAATCCAATGGCATGCATGTTTCCACTTTGCCCCTCTCCTAATAATTCACCCGCTCCACGGATCTCAAGATCATGGGTCGCAAGTGTAAAGCCTGCGCCTAAATCCTCTAATGACACAATTGCCTCTAGTCGTTTAACGGCATCACGGGTGAGTGATTTTTCATTTTGAGTGAGTAAATAAGCGTACGCCTGGTGATGTGAACGGCCCACACGTCCCCGGAGTTGGTGCAATTGAGCTAAGCCAAATTGATCGGCACGATCCATGATGATCGTATTTGCTGTTGGAATATCAATGCCTGTTTCGATAATGGTTGTGCAAACCAGCACGTTGAAACGGTGGTGGTAAAAATCAGACATAATGCGCTCAAGATCGCGTTCGTGCATTTGGCCGTGTGCATTGCCGATTTTGGCTTCAGGAACCAGTGCTTGTAAATCTTGGCAAATGCGGTCAATGGTTTGTACATTATTGTGTAAGAAAAACACCTGCCCGCCACGTAAAATTTCGCGTAAAATCGCCTCGCGCATAACAATGTCATTACGCTCCTGCCAGAATGTCTTGATGGCTAATCGTTTAGCTGGAGGAGTTGCGATTAACGAAATATCTCGAATGCCAGACATGGCCATATTGAGCGTTCGTGGAATCGGTGTTGCAGTCATCGATAGAATATCGACGTGTGTTTTGAGAGCTTTGATGTGTTCTTTTTGTTTCACACCAAACCGATGCTCTTCATCAATGATGAGTAAACCCAATTGTTTAAATGCAATGTCTTTTTGGAATAATTTGTGGGTTCCAATGACAATATCAACTCGTCCATCCTTCAGTGACTCAATGACTTTTGCCGATTCTTTCGCACTTCTAAACCGTGACAAGAGTTCGACTCGAATTGGAAAATCAGCAAATCGATCTCGAAACGTTTCAAAATGTTGTCCAGCGAGTAGGGTAGTGGGTACTAACACGCATACTTGCTTATTATTTTGCGTTGCAAGAAATGCAGCACGCATTGCAACTTCAGTTTTACCAAATCCAACGTCACCACAAATGAGTCTGTCCATCGGTTTTGGTGAAGTCATGTCGGTGATGATTTGCTGAATGGCTTGTTGTTGGTCGATGGTTTCGTCAAACGGAAACGCACTCGCAAAGAGCTTGTATTCATGCTCATCGTATTGATAGGCAAAGCCGGTGTTTGCTTCGCGTTTCGCATAAACGTCAAGGAGCTCAATGGCAACGTCATGAATTTTTTCAGCGGCTTTTTTCTTTTCCTTTTGCCATTGGTCAGTTCCCAAACGATGCAAGGGCGCGTGATCGGGATCGGAGCCGGTGTAACGGCTGATATAATGCAGTGAAGTGACCGGAACGTATATCTTATCATCTCCGGCATAAGCCAAGACCAAAAATTCATTGATAAGACCATTGGATTCAATCGTTTGCATGCCTTGGTAACGGCCGACACCAAAATTTAAATGCACAACTGGCGCACCTAATTGAATTTCAGCAAGGCTGCGTATGATGAGATCAGGGTCAATTGATTTTTGAGAACCTCGGCGTTGAGGGACTCGCGATTGACCGAATAGTTGTGCTTCAACAATGATTGAGATATTGGCGTCAACTAATTCTGCCCCCGAGGTTAATGACCCTATGGTAATGCTTACGGGATCATTATCGTTTAAAAAGGCGTCCCATGAAGGCTGGATTGTGGGGAAAATTTGACTGGATTTGAGTAAATCAAGCAATACTTCCCGTCGCCCTGCACTTTCAACAACGATTAAACAGCGATGATGATTCGTGATGTATTGGCTTAATGCACTCAGCGGTTCGATGGATTGTCGTGCTATTGGGAGTGCGGGGCCTTCGTGAATAAGAAATGAATGAAGGTGAGTCTTCTTGGCCACAGGTGATTGAACGCAGCGCAATGGCTTATGTTGATTAATCAGTGTGAGCAATTCGGTCGGAGTTAGAAAACAACGACTCGGCGCTAATATAGGGCGAGTTATGTCATAGCTGCGTTGCTCGTATCGGTTATTGAGCTCTTGCCAAAAATGCTCTGTAGCAGCAGGGATTGCATCAATGAGGCATACGGATGTTTGTTGTGGTAGATAATCAAAAAAAGTGGCCGTGGTTTCAAAGAAAAGAGGGAGGTAATATTCGATACCACCGGGGCATTGGCCATTGCTTACGGCGTCATAGATCGGGCAAAGACTAGGGTTGCCTGTAAATGCTTCTCTAAAACTTCGTCGAAATTGTGTAATGCTTTGGGTGTCCATAGAGAATTCATGAGCGGGTAACACATGAATCTCGGTTATTTTTTCGATGGTGCGTTGATTTTCCGGATCAAAACAACGTAAACTGTCGATCTCGTCATCAAATAGTTCAACTCGAAACGGTAGTGTGCTCCCCATGGGATATAGATCAATAATCGATCCGCGTACTGCAAATTCGCCATGCTCAAGTACTTTATTAACGTGATGATAGCCTGCTTCTTGGAGATGGTGCCTAAATTGCTGAATGTCTAGTCGTTGCCCCTGTTTTAACGAAAGCCCATATTGAGTTAAAAATTGTGGCGGGCAAAGCCGATGCATTAATGTACTTGCAGCTGTAATAATAATGGCATTGCTGGTCTGTTGCATGCGACTGAGCGTATGAAGCCGTTCAGAAATAATGTCTTGATGGGGGGAAAATTGATCGTACGGAAGCGTTTCCCAATCCGGAAAATGAAGCATTTCTTGTTGGTTGTTTGGCCCAAGAAAAAAATGCATTTCATCTAATAATTGGCTCGCAGATAAATTATCCGCGGTGATAAGCAGCTTAATTCCACTGGTTTGTTCACAAAATTCAGACAGCACTAATGGTAGGCTGCATCCGTAAAGAGTGTCCCAGGTTTGATTTTGATGATTCGTTTTGGGTAATAAAATTGTTTTTGTCATCGCTAGCTAAAACTGTTTTTTTCAACATATTATCATATACTGAACATAATCAGTTAAAAATAAGGAAGACAGATGAAACGTATCGTTGTATTACCAACAATTTTATCGATGGCGCTTGGATTTTCTACTCAGGCCTCTGCATTTACCTGTTTTCTGACGCTTCTCAAAGACTCTTGTTGGACCGATTATGACGTAACGGTCAATATGGGTAATGCCGTAACGAGCAAGCCAGTGCTGACACTTTCAGTGCCCAAAGGCCAGTCATATAGTCGACAAGAATTTACCTGTCAGGCAGGGGATGTATTTAATTATACGGCCACTTTTACACCGATTTTTTGGCAATCGGACAAGGGGAAAATTTTCAAAGGAAAACGCACTTGGTCGCTTCCTAACACGATAAAAAAAGGCGACACGGCTTGGAATATTACGGTTTGTTATCCGGACGAATTTTCTGAAATTCCTCTTCCACCAACGGCGAATTCGAATTGTAAATGTAATAGTCAAAATCTTCCGCCGATACCTGCGCCGGCTAAACCATGATGAGAACGCTTCGACAAAAAATAGCGCAGATGCTGATTATTGGTTTTCCAGAATCTGAGCTTCAGCCTAATTCTCCTGTTGTTGATTGGCTTAAAGCCGATGGTTTGGGGGGTGTATTATTGTTTGACTTTAATATGCAGACCAATTCGTTTGGTAAAAATTTACAAACACCCGAACAGATTCAGCGGCTGAATTGTCAATTAGTTGACGCTAATGCTTCTGATTTACCGTTATTCGTTGCGTTGGATTATGAAGGTGGCTGTGTCGATCGGTTGAAAAAAATTGCGGGATGCAGGGCGACGATGAGTCCGCTTGAGCAGGCAAACCTATCGGAGAGCGAATTACGCGTTGAAGTGAACGCAATGGCCTCAACACTGAAGCAATTAGGCTTTAATTTAAATTTTGCTCCGGTTGTTGATTTAAATTTGAATGACGAACAGGGTATTATTGGCAAATTAGGCCGTAGCTTTTCCGCCGACCCTGAACGCGTCACGAAGGTTGCTTCTGAGTTTGTGCGTGAATTTAATGCACAGGGGCTTGTCTGTTGTTACAAGCATTTTCCAGGGCATGGTAGTGCAATAGGGGATACTCATGAGGGCTTTGTTGATGTGACGACGACGTTTAATCCAATAGAGCTTAAACCATATGCTTCACTCTGTCAGAACCTCAATCAACAGGTCATGGTCATGACTGCTCATGTGATTAATCGTGCATTGGATCCTTCTGGCCTACCTGCAACGTTATCTTACCCCATACTGACGGGATTGTTGCGTGACGAGTTTGGATTTGATGGCGTTATCATTTCAGATGATTTACAAATGCAGGCAATTAGCCATCATTACTCATTAGAAGACTCATTACGTTTAACGATTAATGCAGGATCAGACATGGTCATTTTTGGCAATCAGCTCGGCGAGCATACCGCACCTGAAGTGATTGATTGCATCGAAGCTTTAGTGAACGCGGGTGCGATTCAAACCTCTCGAATTGATGACGCGTTTGATCGGATTGTCAGGTTGAAGAATAAATTGCTACTTTTTCAACACCATTAAATAGGCGCTCACATAATCAGGAAGATGACGTGTTGCCTGAATATAGGCCTCTTTCCCTTGGTAGCTTCCTGCTAAATAATCCACTTGGTAGAGGTTATTCGCAAATGCACCACCGGTGTCAGCGAGAATACCTGCGCGGGTGATGATTTCTGATTTATCAGGGTATTGCACCAGCAACAATTTACCTAATCCTAGTTGCGCTAAATCTGCGGCAAATGTCGCTTCTGTTTGAATCGTAATTTTATGATCAGAGTCTTTACCATACCCTTTGATGCCATCAACTTGCTTAAAATACCAATAACGGTTCTGCGCATAAGGTGGCTTAACCCGATCGTATTCAATCGCATTATTACGATCGACATTGAAGGTTTTTGTCCCTATTGAACCGCCGAAATCTGCAATAATTGTTCCCTGCATTAATGCTGACTCTAAATCATCACGACTGACGTATGCTAATACAGGAACATTTTTTCCATTCAGTGCACCAGCCAATATCGCTTGTTTACCATAATGAAAGCGCATTAAATGGGGTCGATTATTAGCTTGAGCTAGCGTTAAATGTTGTTCGTCTGCAGGTAAAGCATACAGGGCATAGGGTTTGTCAGCACTCGGGTGAGTCGACGCTTTGGCTAAATGAACGTAATATTTTGTCATTAAAATACGATCGTGTGGTATCCCTTTTAATAACGGCTTATTGGCTGCAAATTGTTTGGCCTGATCGATGTCAGGCTGCCAGCGAATAAATTCGAAATGTTCTTGAAGAAACTGAGGATCATTCAGTTTTTCTTGATGTTGACAAATGAATGTCAAAGTAGCTTTTACTCGAGAAAGATGAATAGGATAAATTTTTCCTGGATGAATAACATCCGGATCGTAACTCGTTCCGCGATTTAAATAAGCAAGCGTTTGTTTGGCTGTTGCGCACAGAGCTGTACCGTTTATTTTATAACGTGAGTGAGTTATTGGAAACGCTTTATGAAAATCAGGGGCAGAAAAGGCTTGTAGACTATAGAGCAAACTGAAGTTTGAAATCCATGTAACTAAGAACTTAACCGTTATTCCGACCACGTTCCTTAACTTTATTTTTTTATGTAGTGCGTATGACATAAAATCTTGTTCTCAGAGAGTTTAAAAAAATTGTAACTGATCGCAGTATAAAATGTCACATCCCGGTGTCTTCAGATATTTGACGTAAATGCCATCAAGTGCTAGCATAAGATCATGAATGGGGGGCAATTCAATGGCAAATTTAAGTGTTAGAAAACTTGATGATCATATTTATATGAAATTAAGACAGAGAGCGGAAAAGCATCATGTCTCTATGGAGGAGGAGGTTCGACAAATTATTTCACAAGTTGTTTCTCCTCCTGAACGGATCAGTGATGTGTTTCGAAAACATTTTGGTCGTCATCATGGTGTCGATTTAGAGTTTGAGACAGATCGATTACCACATGGTCCAGTGAATTTTGAATAAATGATTATTTTAGATACGAATATCATTTCTGAAATGATGAAGTCTTTACCCTCCTTGAACGTAATGGCGTGGATTGATCAGCAGAATCCGTGTGATTTATTTGTAACGACGATTACGATTGCCGAAATTGTTTATGGTCTTCGCGTGTTACCGGTTGGTAAACGGCGTAAAATGCTTGAAGATGCATTTTATAAATCGATAAGTTTGGCATTTGAGCACCGTGTTCTAGGCTTTGACGCGTTGGCGGCAGACCGTTATGGCCATTTGATGGCGGATAGAAAACAAATAGGGAAACCCTTGAGCATTCTTGATGGACAGATTGCTGCTATTGCTCACATTAATCATTTTAAAATTGCTACACGGAATATTTCTGATTTTTCTGATTGTGGATTAGCGCTTATTAATCCGTTTTAAATTGCAATATCTGTCTCACAATGATGAAAAACCAACTTCACAAATGCTTCGCATGTTTTAAAAAAAGGCGATAACTGCGCGATATCAAGACTCAATTTAGCTGTCAAATTTTCTTGACCTAAAAAGCGATTAAAATGGTGTATAAACATCGATTGTGTCCTTCAAACCCCATATTAAATACCTTTGTAAACAATATAGATATCGGAATACCCATCAAAATTCCTACACAAGAAATTAGGATATGCTACGGCAATACTAGGAATGATCATACTTATTCGCGTTGTAGCTACAACACCAGCCAAACCAGATCGAAAACGAGAGCTCGGTGGCTCACCAAATAAAGTCACCATACTTGCAATACCAAAATTAACTTCGATTGCTAGTACAACAAACATATAAGGAAGTACAAGGGTCAACGCCTGCGCTTCTTCAAGTCCCATTGCTTGAATTTGAATAACCAGACCACCAGCAACAATATTCACCGCAAACAAGCAAGAAATAGTAGGGATCACGACGGCATTTTTATAGGGTGCCATCAAGCCAGGAACTGCTAATCCTTCCTGGCTTGAGTCAACTCGAGCGTACAATAAGGGTAATATCACGTTAATAAACGTATACACTTCTGCTAATATTTTTGATCCGCCAAAGCGAGTGATGAACCACATGGTTGAAAAAAATGATTGAGCATCTTGTTTAGAAATATCAACTTTAAACATAGGCATTTTGCGATCCAATTGATATACCCAGCGGAGTTGAGGTTAAACTAAGCCGTGACAATTTTTAAATTTTTTCAAACTATTGCATGGGCAGGGCGCGTTTCTTGAAATTTTTATAGGCTTTTGGGAGTCCGTGTTGGACGGTTTCGTACCACTTGCATAATACCATTGATGATTAGAGCGCTTAAATTCACTGAGTTCATGGATGTTTTGAATAGTGCCTTTGTGCATAAAACGCGCGACGAATTCAACATAGGCTATGTTGGGGTTGTTTTCATGTTCAAACGCATCAATAATTTGAAGTCCAAGCCAATAGACGGATTTTGCCCATGCGAGCGTTTCTTCTGCTTGAAAGCCAACATGAGCCTTTCCTTGCATGGTTCGATCAATATAATCAACTTTTCCGAGACAAAAAGCACTGTACCTTGATCGCATGAGTGCCAGTGCGGTTGGCGCGTCGTAATGCTCGTGGTAGTGACCGCAGCATTGTTCATAGGGTAATTCAGATCCGCATGGACAAATGATTTTTATTGACATAAATAACCTTCGTTATGAAGCAATTGAACTAATCCTTCTTTATAAGTTGGATAGGTTAATTGTATATTGAGATCTCTCTTGAGTTTGGCGTTTGAGACACGTTTATTGTGTAAATAAAACTCCTGAGCCATGGGTGATAATGTGGCCATTTCATAGGCGACCCTTTTTAACGGCGGTCGTTGTAGTAATGATGCGGCATACTCATCGACGACATGACTTGGTGCGGGCTCATCATCTGCAACATTATAAATCGTAATACCAACCTTTGGATTTTGCATTGCGGCAACAATAACCAATACAATATCGTCCACATGAATTCTTGAGAAAAACTGGTCGTCCTTTACGATAGTATCGTTTTTACCGGCCATCAATCGATCCAGAACGTTTCGCCGCGGCCCATAAATACCAGCCAATCTAAAAATAGTTAGGGGCAGCTGATGCATTTCCGCAAAAGAACGCCATTCATTCTCAGCGGCAAGTCTTAATTGCCCCTGGTTCCCGAGAGCGATGGGCGTGGAGGATTCGTCCACCCATAGTCCTTGATGATCACCATAAACGCCTGTGGATGATAAATATCCGATCCATTGAATATTTTTACTGTATTTTTTTAATAAATTGATAAAATTAACTAATACAGGATCACCCTGCGCATGTTTGGGTGGTGTACTAATTAGAAGATGTGAGGCCGTCGCTAAAGCCTGCTCAATACTTTTTTCTGAAAAATGGATAAGCTCACAATCCAATTCGTAGTTATAACCTAATGCATCGCTGTCTCTTGTTGTCGCCGTGACCTGGATGTCTATTGTACGTGCTTTTTTCGCCAAAAAATGCGCCGTATAGCCAAAACCAAAAATCAATAGATGGGGGCGCATGCTATAATCCTTTTTGATAACCATGATAAATTGTATACTGCTGCACATATGATATAATAAACGATATGGTTTTTAATGTGAAATTTAATTATGGCCGCCATTTCTATAGCCCTACCTGATATCTTTAGCAGATATGAGCCAAATTATTGCTAAAAAATTGCATATATCACGAGCACAGCTGATTTTCATGAACAATCACACAGGATGATCCTGCTGCCAGCCAAGGGTATGGATGAAGTTGAATACTTGATCGGAGTCTATTCTCCTTTACTGCCTGTGTTAATTTATCGTGAAAGGTAGCACCAAACATGGTTGTTCTGTCGCCAAGCCGTACAACGAGAGCTTCTTGTAAATCATCTGGTAACACCTTCGATATAAAACGAATAAATCGCTCAGTATTTTGCATAGAGCTAATTTGTGTTGTAGCAGCAGAGCCTGTTAGTAAATTTAAATTTCTCAGTATCGCTTGCTCATCAGTACTTAATGTATTGGGTTTTATGGCATTAAAATGATTCTGGCGCGTTTGTCCTTTAATTGCTTGATAGTATTCACCAATAGACTGTTCGTGATGATAAGACATTATCATGGGTATAAATATGATTTCATGACCAACTTGTTCTGACGCAAGCTTCTCAATATCAGTAATCCGAGTGTCTGAGTCAACATCAAACTCCAGCGTTTCTGATTTTTGATCATCGGTAAAATAAGTTACTAAAATTTTCATGATAAACCTGTTCGTTAAAAATAGGGGATGTGTAACAAAGTATAAACCAATTCAGCCCATGCTTTTCACATGATGACAATATTATATTCCCCCCCCGATTCGCATAGCTTAAATATCGACATAGCTTAAATATCGATGATGCAATGCATTTAATTCATTATGAAACGTTTCGATTGAGCCGTTATTGAATAGAATATCATCTGCAACTGTTGCGTGGTTATTGTTACTTTTTTGATGCTCCAGTAGGGACAGGGCTTCTGTTTTGGAGCAATTATCGCGGGCCATAAGACGGTCAATTTGTTGTTGGGGTTCAGAGGTAATGAGAAGTACGCGGTTTAAATAGGGAAATGTTTTTCTATCGTTTAAAAGTGGAATTTCAATGACACAATAAGGTTCGAGGCACTGAGAAATGTTTAACTCGATGTGTTGACGAATGAGCGGGTGGAGCAAATTCTCAAGCCATAGTCGATCGGCTGGATGGTTCATGATGTGATTGCGCAATTGTCGTCGATTGAGATCTCCCTTTTCTGTTAAGATTTTGTTGCCAAAATGTAGGCAAATTTGAGTGAGAGCAGGGGAGTCTTTACGAGTGAGTTGCTTTGCGATGTCATCGGCGCTGAGAGTGTCGATGCCGAGCGTCTTAAAATAGGTGAGCGCCGCTGATTTTCCACTCGCAATTGTTCCTGTTAATCCAACGCAGTACATAGTTAGCCCTTCAATTCATTGAGATTTTTGCACATCAATAAATTGATATAACAGGTGTCTGGCATCGCGCTGTGTTGGTGGCAATGGGCTTTGGCTGCTAGTGCGGCATCATTTCGTTGGTTATAAATGCCGCTTCGCCACACTTTAGACAGTTGGTCGAGTGATGTGCAGCGCCACATTGGACGAGTTGTTCTTCCATTGATAAATACTTCACACGCCTCTTTAGGAGCATGGCACGTGCTAGGAGAAGCGCTTTGCTTTTTGCAGGCACTGAATGCGTCGTTGATTGTTACTCGATCGTAAGTGCCTCTAGCGATCCACTCTTTATCCGTTGAATCATGAGCGCGACACTCCCAATAGTTGTTTGTATCGATGCCTGGGTTTGCAGCAGCGGTTATTGAGATAAAGAGACAAGCAAAAGAGATTTTTCTTTTATCCATTTAAGTGTCAACGGTTGTAGACGTCATGTATTGAGTCTAGTGTAATTTCTGCTAATTTCCCAATGGTTTGTTCATCCGTTGTCAGGGGAGGGAGCCAATAGAGGGTATTTCCGATAGGTCTTAATAGAGCGCCTCGGTTCAATGCTGCTTGAGAAAGTGCATAACCTATCCTTTTTTCAGTTGGGTGCGGTTTGAGATCGGCTGCAACAATAGCACCACAGGATCGCACGGGACCAAGCTGCCCTGACTGGCGTGCAACCTCTGAAAAAGTGCGTTTCATGACCGCGCCTAATTCAGTAGCTTGTTGATTGATGTTCTCTGCTTCCATTGTTTGAAGCGTGGCAAGAGCGGCACTGGCGGCGAGGGCGTTGTTGCTATAAGTATGTGAATGAAGAAATGATCGTCCACTACTGTAATCATTGTAAAATAAATCAAAAATGGCATGATCGATCAATGTGCAGCTGAACGGTAGACTTCCTGATGTTAATCCTTTGGATAGACAGATGATATCCGGGTTGATGCTTGAGTGGTCGCAGGCAAGCCATTCGCCGGTTCGACCAATTCCCGTCATGATTTCATCAGCAATAAAATAAATGTCATTTGCTTTTGCAAATTGGGCTAATCGCTGTAAAAAATCCGCGCTGTAACAACGCATTCCACCCGCTCCTTGTACGATAGGCTCGAGAATAATAGCAGATGCGGTTGATTTAAATGATTCCAGTTGCTTTAGAATGACGGGCCAATTTGCCTCACAATTTGTCCACAGCGGATCGGTTTTATCATTGACGTAGGGTATGGAGTGTAACATGTGGCATGTCAGGCCAAATCCCTTAAATGGTTCTTTATATATTCCTAAATCACTCACACTGATCGTTCCTAATGTTTCACCATGATAACCATTCTGCAGAGCGATAAAGTGTTGGCGTTCGGGATTGCCTTTTAGCTGATGAGCATGAAGGGTCAATTTCATTGCAATCTCAACGGCAGAAGAGCCATCACTTGCAAAAAAAGAATGTTGTTTACCCGTAATTTCAGTCAATTTTTCCGCTAGCTCAACCAATTTTGGATGTGTGGTATTGGCACCAATCACGTGCTCAAAGCAATTGAGCTGTGCTTGAATGGCTTGGATAACAGCGGGATGTCCATGTCCTAAGGATTTACACCACCAGCTTGAAATTGCATCAATGATCGGGCCTTTATCGGTATAAAGGTAGCTTCCTTTAGCATGGTTGATCACGAATGGTGGATATTGCTCGAAATCTTTCATTTGAGAGCAGGGGTGCCAAATGTGCTTTAGATCGCGTTGAATCAGGGATGTCATGTGATTTTTTAGTTGACAATGGAGGAGGGAACTTTATCATGTTCTCATTCATTGCAAAAGTAAATCAAACCCGGAGAGCTCTGTGGATAAAACAATTGAACGCTGGACCGTAGATGAAGTTAAGGCAATCTATGAGCAACCATTTAACGATTTGCTATATAAAGCGCATGTCATTCATCGTGAGCACCATCCCGAAAATACACTACAACTCGCGAAGTTATTAAGCATTAAAACAGGTGCTTGCCCTGAGGATTGTGGTTATTGCGCTCAAAGTGGCCATCATAAAACGCATGTCGAAAAAGAAAAATTAATGTCCATTGAACAAGTGCTTGATAAAGCGCGTGAGGCAAAAGAACAAGGTGCGCAACGGTTTTGTATGGGGGCGGCATGGCGTTCTCCTCCAGTGAGTGCGATGCCTGAATTGGCGGCAATGATTAAAGGCGTTAAAGACATGGGTCTAGAGACCTGCATGACGCTTGGAATGCTGTCACCTGAACAAGCTACGGAATTAAAGTCAGCTGGGCTTGATTTTTATAATCATAACATTGACACATCACCCTCTTATTACGAAAAAGTCGTGACTACGCGTTGTTTTTCAGATCGATTAGAGACTCTAAAGCATGTGCGTGAGGCTGGTATTGATGTGTGTTGTGGTGGAATTTTAGGGTTGGGAGAAACACGAGATGATCGTATCGAATTTCTATTGACTCTTGCAAACCTGGCAACGCCCCCAGAGAGCGTTCCTATTAACCGATTAATTCCAGTCGAAGGTACGCCGCTAGCAAAAGCACAACCTGTTGATGGAATTGAGCTGGTGCGAACGGTTGCAACGGCGCGTATTTTAATGCCATCAAGCGTCGTTCGTCTTACTGCAGGGCGAACAGAAATGAGTGATGAATTGCAGACGCTGTGTTTTTTTGCGGGCGCTAATTCAGTATTTATTGGTGATAAATTATTGACCGAAGGCAATCCTGCATGCGGAAAAGATGCTGAGTTGTTTGATAAATTGGGTTTGCAGGCTCATATACAGGGGGCTGAAAAAAATTCTGATTTATTTGGATCATGAGTAATGATCTATTCAATCGCCTGAGAAATGTGCTAGATGAATCTCAGGCGTCAGGGCTTTATCGTAAGCGTTCAGTATGTTCTGATGACGGCGCTTATTTGAATTTCAGCAGTAATGATTATCTCTCTTTATCATCTGACCCACAAATAAAAAAAGCTTATCAGACAGGTTATACGCATTACCCAACTGGGAGTGGGGGGTCACCTCTTGTGTCTGGGTATCATCCTGTCCATCGACAGCTTGAGCGTGCTTTTTCAGATGCGTTGGGTGTAGATGATTGCCTGTTTTTTACATCGGGTTATGCGGCGAATTTAAGCGTCGCCGCGTTGTTTGCACGCCTTGGCGCACTGACTGTTTTGGATAAAGCATCTCATGCATCCATTTACGATGGTATGGCGATGGCGGGGACGCGTTTTAAGCGCTATAGGCATTGTGATCTTGATGATTTGCAATCAAAGCTTGTATCAACCGATTCAGTTGTTGTATTCACTGAAAGTGTCTTTAGTATGAGTGGTCAAATTGCGCCGCTTGCTGAATTGGCAACACTCAGTTCTCAATATCAGTTTGAACTGTGCGTGGATGAAGCGCATGCTTTTGGTGTGATGGGGGGTGAAGGTTTGGGATTAGTGAACGCATTGAATTTAATGCCCCCTTTACGAGTGATCCCGTTAGGAAAGGCGTTTGCAGGTTCGGGGGCGATAATCGCAGGTCAACAGGATTGGATCGATGCGCTAGTGCAGTCGGCGCGATCGTATATTTACTCGACTGCACCCAGTCCTGCATTGGCGTACGGACTATTAGGTACGTTGGAGGTCATTCGAGCAGCAGATGATCGGCGATTAAAATTGACGCAGTTGATAGCTTATTTTCGAGAAGCGGTTTTGAATTCGGGAATGACCTGGCGTGATTCAACGACGGCGATTCAGCAATTGAAAATAGGTTGTCCTTATCGTGCCCAATCACTTTCAGAGTCATTATTGAAACAATCCATTATTTGTTTTCCAATGCGTCAACCAACGGTAAACAAGCATGAAACGGGGCTTCGTGTGATTTTAAATTATCATCATCAACCTGAAGATATCGATCGGTTAATGAGGTGTATTCATTCATGTTGATCCCTTATCTCACTCGTACTGGTCAAGGAATCCCGTTGGTATTGTTTCACGGCTGGGGATTTGATAGCCGTGTCTGGCATTCTATTCTACCGACACTTGCTACTCGGTATGACGTTTTTTGCGTGGATTTGCCTGGGTTTGGATTAAGTCCCTTTATGGATTGGCAGACATTCAAATCGAGTATGTTGAATCAACTTCCTGCAAATTTTGCTGTTGCCGGTTGGTCATTGGGTGGGTTAGTTGCAACGCGTTTAGCCTTAGAAGATCCCGATCGGGTGACGCATATCATCAATATTGCATCGTCGCCTCATTTTGTTGAGGATTCTGTATGGCCAGGTATTCCGCAGTCAGTGTTATCTGTTTTTTATAATCGTTTACTGGATGCCCCTGAACAAGTGTTACGTGATTTCATGGCATTGCAACTACCAGGGCAAGTGGATTTGGCTTTTGCATCACCCACCATCGAAGGGTTGAGAACGGGTTGTGATTGGTTATTGACTTGGGATTTTCGTGATGATTTAGCGACCCTTAAATTACCAATATTGTACTTATTCGGTCGACTTGATACGATTGTTCCGCGTAGAACAATGGCTGTTATGCAAGAACGCTATCCTGATTTTCAATACGTGATGGTGAGTAAAGCGGCTCATGCATTGTTTATTTCTCATCAGGATGTGTGTGTGAAGGCGATTTTTGATTTTCTGTAGGTTATTCTTATGCATCGTTATTTTATTATTGGAACAGACACTGATTGCGGTAAAACGTATATTACATGCCAATTGGTCGATTACTTGAAACAGAACCATCGGCGCGTGCATGCCATTAAACCTCTTGCGAGTGGGTGCGTTGAGGTGGATGGTGTGTTAGTCAGCGAGGATGTGCGGTGCTTAAATAAACATAATGGTGTCGAGTCTGATGAATCTTTATTTAGGCGACTTAAACGCCCCATCGCTCCACACTTAGCGGCTATGGAAGAGGGCTTTAAGGTATCAGCGCAGTCCATCGCCAAAGCCTGCCAATCGTTTAAAGCGGATGCAATTGATATTTTACTGATAGAAGGTGCTGGCGGATTAATGGTGCCTTTAAATGAACAAGAAAGTTGGGTGGATTTTTTGGTTCAAACAAAAATTCCCGTGATCTGTGTGGTCGGTATGAAGCTAGGATGTATCAATCATGCGCTTCTCACTGAAGCGGTTCTTAATCTGTACGGTATCAAATGCGTTGGTTGGATTGCTAATTGCCTTGATCCGGATATGCTGGCATTACCAGAAAACATCAAGACATTAGCCGATAGACTTTCGTTCCCTCGAATAGCAACGGCACCATTCAATGGCGTTATAACGGACGTATCTCAAACTCTAAATTTTCTTTAACCATCAGAATATGATGAGCAGGAATTTCCTTCCAGTCTTTTGAAAAATCATTCAGCATTTCTGAAGCAACTAATACGCACTGTGGTGGGCCTTCTTGCCTCAGCATGCGGTATTGTTTGTTTTTTAAAACATAACGATTACCAATCGCATAATGCATGCTCTCGGGTTTGATGTGTTTATCACTGCAATAACGAGTGGCTAATATACGCGCACCATCAGTGATGCATATATTTAAAAATGAATTTCCTAACGTCCCAAACTCCGTCATTACTTGCTGTAATGTACCGAATACATCATGTGTGAGCTGCGCGACGGCGTCAAAATCGGTTAAATCTCGACCCTTAGACATTTGTATAAAAAGAGCGAAAATGTGTTCGGAGTCAGTGTCACCTTGAATCCAATTGTAAACATCATCATCTAAAAGATGCCTAATGTGTCGCTTGATTTTAATGAAATCATGAATGGTACCGTTATGCATGAACATCCATTTGCCATTCACAAAGGGATGGCAATTGTATGGCGTTACACCGCCAGCGCTTGCTGCACGAACATGTCCAAAAAAACAGGGGGATTCGATTTTTGCGGCTAGATTTAATAAATTGCGGTCATTCCATGCAGGAAAAATAGAAGTGAAAAGCGCTGGCGTTTCATTAATATCCGGATCATACCAACCCACTCCAAAGCCGTCACCATTGGTCGGGTATTCTGATTCTCTTGCACTTAGGCTCTGTTTAATAAGGGAGTTCACCGGATCCACCAATACATTTTGAAGAAGAACTTCATGCCCAAGGTATGCAATTAATCTACACATAATGTATCTCCATTTATAAATTATCTCAACGTTAAGTATAGCCGGTTTTGAAAATTTGCATTTTTTTAGATCGGTTTGGCATTAAATACCGGAGATTCAAAATAATAAAATTCCTCTCTCGATTTCCTAGCCGAAGAACAAGATGGAGAAGGGAAGAGCCGAAAAGATTCTGCCAATAGCTCCGTTGCTAGCCCAGCTGGTGGCATTTCAGGGGATCGATCTCGTGAATTATTATACGGTGTCTGCCTCAACACATCCGTAATCGTTTGATCTAAAAGACGAGATCTTTCTGGGGTACGTACAAAAACACTTCTCGCGAAAAGGGTAATAACACTATCAAAGAGTGCAGCAGCAACAGCATCTTGCGCAGAAGCATCCGTACGAATATCTTCAGGCACAGGCGCTACGGTCTGTTCGAACTCAACCAGATCAGTCTTAGGGCCATACTCATTAAAGTTGGCAGCATGCACAAATAGCCTGTCATGTTTTAACAATGAAAATACAGCCCAAGGTAAACGATTCGTTTCTGCCTTTGTACCTGTAATGTCATGAGTGAAAGAACCACAAATAATATGGAACATATCAGCCATAAATGACTTTTCATTATGGCGTACGTGCCAATCATGTAATGCTCTAAGCGTTATTTTTTTCTCACCTACACTAAGGTTGGTATCTGCCAAACCGAGATCAATTGCATCTCTTAGTTGCGTCAGAGGTGTATTAACATTACTTAGCCCATTTACAATTGAAAAATAACCGTCTATTGAGAAAATACTATCTACCGACATGGAGCAGTCCAAAAGGGTAAATGGAATATCAGCTAATTCAGCATTATCCTTAATATAGTGCTTCAATCCCTGACGATTATCTCTTTCATTCCCGTTAATTGACTGACTATATAGCATCATATTCGGAGGTAGTTGCGTGATTTGAAAGCAATTTTTTTTGTTTAATGGTTGAATATGGGGGGCAAAGTAACTTTTTATGTCAAAGACTCTTAATAATATTTCCAAATCAATGATACTAAAAATATCACAACCTGTTTCTGTGTGTTGTCTCACTGTGTTTTTGTTTGCATCGTACAACATTGGGTCAAGACCAAGCGCGTAAACTTCAACAAATGGATAATCAGAAAGCTCTAAAATGACTTGACGCAGTTCTTCGCCATCTTGAACATCAAACGATCGTGAATCAGTTGAATAAATACGAAAGAATGGTCTTGTTTCATCATCCGATTCCTTCGAATTCATTATTTCTTCACGAAACTCAATTAATAATGGCGTAACATGCCCTGAAGTAAACTTATAAAGTATACCCAGGCGATGCGGTAAAACCCCTACGGAATCTTCATCCCCTATACATCTCTCTATATACAAGCGGATAAATTTATTTAATTCAGTGCCTATTGAGTCCTCTTCTAGCAAAAAATAGATACTTCTCCCTGGCTCACAATATTTATTACGTACTTGAAGAATATCAGGGATCGACAAAAGATCAGCGGGCATAATTTCTTTAACCTCTTTTAAAAATAGGGGGATGAATTGTCTTTGCTTATTAAGCTACAGTCAATAAAAAATCAGCGTCATTTAGAAAAGTGATATATTTAATACAATTTGATTTAAAAAATGTTATAATGACTTGGAAATAATTTCAACATCCCTTTTCGGAGAACAATAATGGCCAATGATGTACAGCAATTCGCTATTGAAATTCAAGCCTTGTATGATTATGTCTTGTCATGCATTGACCAGACGCCTTTACCCGCTACTGAAGAAAAAAGGGATGTTTACTCTGTCTATGAAAAGTTAACGCCTCAGGAAAGCCAACCTTATCTTCGCTTATTCAATAGGTTACAGGACTTACTCGACAAAGAGATCTTGTCTGGTTTTATTCATCGTTATATGAAGCTCCAACGGGAAGGCAACCTAAACTTTACAGATACCATTCCAGTGAGAGATGATTGCAGTGATTTTTATCGAGAAATACAAGCGCTCGATGGGGAACAAACTAAAACGGTCATACAACTTAAATGCTTGTTAAAAGCAAAACTGGATTTAGATTTAATACCGTTTAAGAATGCGTTTCCTAACGAAAACGCATTTAAAATGCGGCAATTAAAAAAAATCATCGATAACTGGCCTGAGTCTCGTTTTACTGCGCTTGCAAAAGAATATCATGAAAAAAAAGGGGTTTGCTTAAAAAAATCCCCTGAGCCGAATACTGCCACACAATGTGCCGCCTTAGACTTTGGTGAAATCGTTTTAGACAAAAAACCTACGCCAGAAGCTGTCGACTTATATAGGACGGCTGTGGCAGAAACGAATGCGACCATGAGCTTGCCCCCACTCTTGCATCATGATATCCCTCTTATCCAATCCATCAATCAACAAGAATATATTGCGAAATTTTGCGCTACTCTAAAAAAAGTACCTGAAGCTCAACACTACAACATTTTGTCAACCACGGATCATTCTTTCAACCAAATTGCACTCAGTGCTGCAGTTAGTTTGGATAATACGAATGCCGCTTTAGCACTCATTCAGATCATCAATACGCTGCCTTCGCTGACGTTGATCGAAAAGTGGATATTATTGAACAAGCGCTCAATAAACAAGCTCGAAGGTTGGGATGAAGCAATTTATTCTGCAACACCATTATTATTAGCTATTCAACGTGGTAATAAAGCAGTGGTTCAAGCGCTGCTTGAAAGCCCCTACATCGATCCCAATAAGGCTGATCTCAAGCATTTAACTCCTTTAGATTGGGCGTTTGTTATGGCGGATGCGAATATGATGCGTCAACTAATAGCTTATGGGGCGGATCCTGGTCGTGCATATTACCGAACACACGCATGGGAATCAAAAATCTGGCAACCCAGTGATAATCCATTGGCACAAGTTTTTCATATAAATAAAGAATATGTAGGCGATCATCCTGAAATAAGCCAACTTAATGCGCATTATTGGGATGCAACGGCAAAATTTTTTCAAATGCGCTACTACAATCCTCAAGTCGCTATATGTGAAACACTGATGAGCGTACCTTATCGTTTAGAAAACGGAGGAGCATCTCAAGAGAACCTCCCCGAAGTATTTCGCGATCATTTTCAAAAACATATTGACGCAATTGAGCAGCGTAGGAAGTTGCTTGCAGCAAGCAACGAAGGGGCAGATATAATGCTCGCGAATAAGCTTACGACGTTTATCACTGAGTTTCAATTAGAAACCAATATTTTTTGGAGTCAATTGCATCAGATAAATAATCTTCCGCAAAAAAAAGAACGACTGCAGAAATGGAAAGCTTTTGTCCAGAGTACGGCTTTAGAGTTACAACAAGACATCCAACAAAAATACCCTGCCCACCGTTGTCTCATACGCGATAATGTGATCCTCATCATTAACAAATGTACTGAAATGTTGATAAAAATATACTCTCAACTAGAAGGCATGATATGCAAAGATAAAAAACCCAAATTACAACCAAAGCCATACACTTTTTTTGAGGAAAAATTGCGCACAGAGCGGTTTATAGACATCATCGCAATAGAGGCTGCGTCTCTTGAAAAAATACCACTCAGTACGTTGTCGCCTAAATTTAGTTAAAAAAATGCAGGGGCAATGGGTATATACCCAATTTCGCAGTTTTTGACTGTCGTCCCGGAATTTAGCAGGCCTTAACGAGCCTGCGAGTTTAGGTCTGCTTAATGTCCGGGATCCATTGTCGCATTGGATGGGTGCCAAGCCTGGATCCCGGACATTAAGCGCGACTAAAGCTCGCNNCAAGTCGCACTAAATTCCGGGACGAAAATCACCGATGCCATCCAAAAACTGCGAATCAGAGTATATATATTTTACAGCCAAACGACTTTACGCAATCAAGCCATGAGCCACAGAGGTACTTTCAGCCATGTGTATCATTTCATCAGATGTACCAAGATGCTTTAATAAATCGGCAATCA
>DIUW01000044.1 GCA_002423125.1 Legionellaceae bacterium UBA6148
GCTAATGGGTATGAGCAGTTACGATGGATTTATTAAAAAAACAAAAATTCTCACAAAACCACCCTACAAGAGCGTCTTGAAAAAATAGCAAAACTCATCAAGACAATTGACAAAACCGTATCACCTTTAAAAGGTGAAATTAAAATGCAATCAACAGATATATATGAAGGATTTAATGCAAAAATTGAAAACGCAATTGAGGAATCTTCGGTGGAGCACAAAAAAAGATTACTTGAAGATGGGCTCATGTCACAACAAGATATTTCAATAAATGTGCGCGAAAATAACAAGTCAAAAACCGCAAATTGTGACCGCGCGAAGTACAACATTAATTGTTATTTGCTGTTGCTTATCATTTAGCAGTGCCCCACCAGTGACCCTTGTAGGAAATTTATTTTTGATTATTGTTGTAACATATTGATTTTAATGGTGGGTCGTGTAGGGTTCGAACCTACGACAAAGAGATTAAGAGTCTCCTGCTCTACCAACTGAGCTAACGACCCCATGGTGAAGTGTCACGATGAAGAAGGTGCATTCTAGCGCATAATAAAGCCTGCGACAATAGCTCTCCCTTCTGATAGTAATACGTTAAATGTCCGACAGGCCGCGCCGATGAGCATGCATTCGATGCCTATGCGTTGTTGTGACAGCCATTGTCTCGTTTCGATAGGGGGTTGTGCTCCTGGTTCTGAATGGCCAATGAGGATGACCTCGGGGTTGAGTTGTATCATTTCGGTCATTGTACTTGGTGTTAGTTCATTCAATAAATGAACCGACCACGGAGAGATGATGGTTTGTGTTGAGAGAATCATGCTGTTTGAGTAAGTGGTGCCATTTATGACGAGTTGTTTATCGTCATATGATGTAATGGTGTTTGGAGCGCGACCTTCAAGCTGAATATACATAGTGTTTCGTTCGTTAATAATTTATACTGCAATCAGTATATCACATGTATTCAAGGCTAGTTTCAATGGATGTTGTTGTCAATTTTGACTGTCAGTTTTCGCCAGACCCACAATGTATTATCAACGGACAATTTCATTATTATCAAGCACTTTTCAAGTGCCTTGGCTATTCTGATGGTCAGCTACCGGTTGCGGAGTTGTTGCGATCCTACCATGGTTTAAAAGGCCAGTGGTTTGTAGTTACTCCGGTTCATTGGCAAGCAACTCATAACGACGCTATGTTATTGTCGTGTGACAGTGCACTCAATTTGAATGAAGACGAAGCGCGTCATTTTTTTGGCCTGTTTTCACGTTTTGCAGCAGAAGAGGGGATGCAGACGTATTATCATGATGCATACACGTGGATGTTGCAATGTGATGGCAAGCCGATGATTACGGCAAGCCCACCGTATCAGATGTTGCACCAATCTCTTTTTCCTTATTTAAAATCAATCGATAGCACACTTTTTTGGCAGCGATTTATAACGGAAATTCAGATGCTTTTTCACGATCAGCCGATAGTGAATGGCGTTTGGATTTGGGGGCAGGGGACTTTATGTGCGCCTTCTGATCGGTTGCTATTGGTGAGTTCTAAAAAAACACAGGCTATTGCACGGATACTATCGACTCACACGGATGATTTCAGCAATGCAAAACTAAACAAAAATGCATTGTTGTTATTCGATTCGCTGAGTCAAGACGAGTTGTTATTATTACAGACTCAACTTAGCCGTTATTCAGTGAATTGGTATTGGAATAATATCGCTTATTCATCTAAACCCCGATCTTGGTTTTTAAGATTGATTCAACGAGAAATATAATGCACATTAAACGACGTCAATTACCAGAACATCTTCCTACACTGAATACAGCATCTGAAATTCTAGATCGAATTTATATCACACGAGGCATTGTTCACGATACTGAACTCGATAAACGACTGCATGCGCTATTGTCATTTGATGCGCTTATGGGGATTGATGTTGCGTGCGCGCGTTTAGAAACGGCGATTCGTGCTCAGCAGCGTATTTTGATTATTGGTGATTTCGACGCAGATGGTGCGACGTCGAGTGCATTGGCTGTTTCGGCATTACGTTCGATGGGTGCCTTACACGTTGAATTTTTAGTACCGAATCGATTTGAATTTGGTTATGGATTAACGCCACCTATAGTCGATGTTGCTAAACAATGGCGCCCTGATTTAATTATTACGGTTGATAATGGGATAGCTAGCGTTGAAGGTGTTGATCGTGCGAATGAACTGGGGATTGATGTGGTCGTGACTGATCATCATTTACCCGCAGAAACGCTACCTAAGGCGTGTGCGATTGTGAATCCTAATCAAGTAGGTGACACTTTTAAAAGCAAATCCATCGCGGGTGTTGGCGTTATCTTTTACGTTATGTTGGCGCTTAGACGAGCGCTTTGTAACAGCGGCTGGTTTACATCAGAGGGCTTGACTGAGCCTAATATGTCTTCTTTTTTAGATTTGGTTGCCTTAGGAACGGTCGCGGATGTTGTGGGCTTAGATCAAAATAATCGCATCTTGGTGAATCAAGGATTAGCTCGTATTCGGCAAGGATTATGTCGTCCGGGTATTCGTGCCTTAATTGAAATCGCTGGAAGACAAGCTTCTTTATTGAAAGAAAGTGATTTGGGCTTTGCTGTGGCGCCACGATTAAATGCGGCAGGGCGATTGGATGATATGGCTTTGGGGATTAATTGTTTATTGTGTGATGATGATGAACATGCCCGTTTATATGCTAAGCAATTAGACGAGTTGAACATCGAGCGGCGAAAAATTGAGGCGGAAATGAAAGAACAGGCCATGCATGATATTGATAAAATATTATTGCGAGTCGACTCTGCAGACGCGAAGCTTCCGATAGCACTGTGTTTATTTGATGCGTCATGGCACCAAGGGGTTATTGGTATTTTGGCAGGGCGTTTAAAAGAGCGTTTTCATCGTCCTGTCATTGTGTTTGCGCAAGTAAGTCCGGAGGAAATGAAAGGATCAGCGCGATCGATACCGGGTTTAAATATCCGTGATGTGCTTGCTGCAGTTGATAGAGATCACCCTGGTATGATTATAAAATTTGGTGGTCATGCGATGGCGGCTGGTCTAAGTATGAAGCCGGAGTGTTTTTCGCAATTTCGTGAGGCATTGATTCATGAAGTTGGACAGCATATTGACTTATCTGCGTGCGAAGGTGAAATCTTAAGTGACGGTCCATTAAAACCTTCTGATCTGACATTAGAGCTAGCGACACTGCTTCGTGATTCGGGGCCTTGGGGGCAACAATTTCCTGAACCTGTATTTGATAATGTGTTTGAAATCCTCGATCAACGGCTTGTTGGGCAACATCATTTAAAATTGACACTTGCACATGCTGACGGTGGTGAACCGTTTGATGCGATTGCATTTCAGGTGGATTTAAAATGTTGGCCGAATCACCGTGCACGCCAAATGCATGCCGCATATCGCTTGGATATTAATACCTATAATGGACGAACAAAATTGCAATTAATGATTGTGGCAATGCAGGCCATGGAAAGCTCGATATGAGTCGCATGGTGTGGGTTGTTTGTTTACTGGTTCAACCGTTATTTGCGGCATCTCATCACCCGCAGGATTTTTTAAAAAAAATTGCAGGATCTAAAGATGAAGGGCAGCAAATTGTTCAACATTATTGTAGTCATTGTCATGCAGTAAAACCGATCATTTCACTTGGCGCACCTCGTATCGGTTTAGCATCCGACTGGAATCCGCGAATTAAGCAGGGGATCGATCTGCTTTTTAAACACACGGATGAAGGTTTGAATGCAATGCCTGCCCGTGGAGGGTGTTTTGAATGCAGTGATGAGCAGTTGAAATTGGCTATTATTGCCATGCTTCCGGTACCCCACAACATTAAACCTGGAAAAAGCAGTTGAAGGCTACTACGATGGCCTATTGCACTGAAATTTAAGGTTTTCTTGGCAGTTTTTAAGTTCACCGTACGGGTGAGTACGCTTTCACTTATTTTTTGTCCATTGCCTCTAAAAAGATGCGTAATAGCCAGCCCTATTGCAAATCTTTTTAGAGGCAACGTAAAGTGGACCCCCGAAGGGGGGCAGAATTTTGAAGAGTTTAAGATAGAACCCAACTCAGTGTAAACATTCGTCCAACTCCATTATTGACAACGACCTTATTTTAGCTTCACTGAAAAAATATTAAAAATAAAACGGAACACGCGAAGGAAAATGTAATATAACGGAGGGATGAACAATCACCCGTTACAACAATTGCCGTTAACCCCGCCTGTTCTCGGATGTACTTGGCACGGCATTGAATGAGATGAAATCACGTTGCGACGCATTGCTTCTGGCCGATAAAACTGCCGTAGCAAAAAAAGAAAAAACATCCGATGTTCTGGCGCCTGCAAAACGTAGTGTCCTGTTGAGTTTACAAAATCACTGGTATTCAGAAAGATCAGCCTCGCCAATACCCATAAAATAGTCTATTCTTAAAATTAAATAAACCAAGCCAGTGAGTATTAAAATGCCAAAATCAGCGCTTATTATCAGAAATATCTCTCAATTATCATTGGATGAGATGAGACTGCTTATACACATTTTTTGTCTTAATCAAATCGAAGCAAAGCGTGGTGAGCCAGTCGCTATTACTCAATTTAGGCAAGCAATTGAGGAGGATGATATTCATGGAGCAATTCAATCATTAGAGTATTTTTATGTCAGGGAATTTCTATATGATAAAATAAAAAGAGAAAAAGGGTGTCATGTTATCTTTCATAAAGATATTAAAAAAGAAGAAGTCACTCAATTTGAAAAACATTATATCCTTACTAAGCTTGCTGAAATCGAATCAAATACGCATATGGATTTATTATACATAGGTGGTGGACATGGTGGTTATGTCGATTTTGGTCCATTAAAATTTCTGAGTGGTCTTGAAGGGAGCGATATTAGTGATCTGTTAGAGAAATTAAGAGATAAATCGATTACCTTTGGTGGAGGTATACTTCATTCATGCAGCAGTGCGATGTTTGTGGATTTGTTTAGACCCTTACTTGCTGAAAAGGGAGGGTTCCTCTCGTATTGCGCCGAAATTGGTTCATCAAGCAACTGGGAAATGACCATGAAATGGATCGTTGATCCAAGCTCAAATCATCCTTTTTTTTCTCCTGATGCACTAGCTCGACCATGGGAATTAGGCGATTTAGGCACAACGACGAGTGTAATTAGTACAAAATACACCAACCAGCTGATGGATCTCGATAATAGTGATCGGGGGTTTCCTGATTATGTCGCTAAAGAAGAAGTCGGTGAGGTGCATAGAGAATTTGTTTTAGATCATCTTATCGAAGGGAACAAAGAGATTAAAACAATTATGGAAACTGATACGACGAAATTTAACGATGTTGTCGCAATGAAAAAATTTAATGTTTTGCTTGATTCTGCCATGGCACCTCATGAGTCGGATGAGGCAAGTCCGGATTGGACGGTTTCACTCTAAATAACATATCGCGAGATTCAGACACGTGGATTAATCCTCCGATATTTGATGATGGCGTCATGCCTCGCTTCGTCGTAACGGTTCTTTTAAATGCTTCCAGTGGTTGAGCGGATTGAAGAGAAACGTCTTTTTCTAGAGATTGATCCGGTGACGCTAATTTTTTGGGTACTGGAGTATAAGGCGCTGGTGAGAATCCTCTCTCTCTGTTCCAGCCTAAATTCAATGTTATTGCGGAATAATTCATGAGATCACGATCGTTAATGGGAGCTAAGTTGATGTCGTGTCTGGCAATGGCTGCGTCCATGAACTGTTCTATTATTGAAATATTTTTTTCATATTCCTGTTGTAAGCCGTCAGAATGCGTTGCTCCTATTGTTTTTAATAAATTAAGTATGTACTTAATCGCAGAAATAGCCGTTGTCATTTTTTGATAAATTGCCTCTAACTCACGGCGATTTTTTATGCGTGAAAGGCCAAGTGCCTGTACTTTTATGGTATATAAATCCTCTTTTATCGTTCGTAATATCTCCTGGCGCAGTGGTGCGGTATGTCCGGGATTCTCATTAAAGGTAGGACGCTGCATCACTCGGTGATAAGCGGCCACCTTATGAGCAAGAAAGATTTGCTTATGATAGGCGAGTCCAGCTAAATGCTGTCTTTGCGTTGCCATTTTTTCATTAAGCTTTCGCAGAGAACACTCGTGCTGTTCGCCTCTTTCTGTTACGTACCCTTTTTGATTGGCAATCAGTTGTTGCTGCTCTTTTAATCTTTTTTGAGCATGTGCAATTTGTTCCGTCATTTTGATTGGTAATTGAGTGGCGCGGCTAACCGGTTTTTTTTGTGAGGCGGGCATGATATGTACACTCTAAAAATGAATTTTAAAAGGGCTAAATAATATTACATTGGTCATGATTGATCTATGAGCGCATTTAAAAACTGTTGACCGTATTGGGTTAGCTTATGTTGGCCGACACCGGAAACATTGAGTAATTGGTTTAATTTTTTTGGCTTAAGGCGGATCATGTCGCGCAGTGTTGCGTCACTGAAGATCATGAAAGGGGGTTTGTTTTCCTCTTGAGCTAGATCTCGACGTAATGCCCTGAGCGTTTCGAATAAGGGACTTGATGAAGATGTGTCTGAAGTAATGCGGGTCTTTTTCTTTTTTGATTTCGGCGAGTCTTTTTCTATTTGCACGGTGAGGGCAATGTTCTCTGTGCCGCGTAACACGGGGATTGCTTTTTCTGTTAATCGTAATACGTTATATTTTTCAATATCTTGAATACAATAACCTCGGTGAATGAGTTGCCAGGTTAAATGTTTCCAGTAGGCCGTTGATTTGTCTTTGCCAATTCCATAAGTACTTAATTTTTGATGTCCAACCTGTGTTATTTTTTCAGATGCGCTACCGCGTAAGACGTCAACGACATGATTTAATCCCCAACTTTGCTTTAAACGGTAAATGCACGAAAGTAGTTTTTGGGCATCGACGGTTGCATCTGTCGTTGTTGGTGGGGTGTCACATACATCACAATACTGACAAGCGTCTTTATATTCCTCGTTAAAATAATGAAGCAAAATTTGGCGTCGACAATGCGTTGCCTCTGCAAAGGCAAGCATGTGTTGAAGTTTATGATTTTCGATGCGTTGTTGTTCAATCGAAGGGAGATCAGTAATCCAGCTTCGTAATCGTGCGCTGTCGGCTGGAGAATATAATAATAATGCCTTTGAAGGTAATCCATCTCGGCCAGCACGGCCGGTTTCTTGATAATAACTTTCAATCGTTTTCGGAACGTCATGGTGAATCACAAATCGGACATTGGGCTTGTCTATACCCATTCCAAAGGCAAGGGTTGCGACAATAATATCAATTTCATCGTATCGAAATAACGATTGTGCTGCGCGTCGCTCATTATGTGAAAGGCCTGCATGATAGGATTTGGCTTTATATCCTAAATCGATTAATTTTTCAGTTAAAGCTTCAACTCCCGATCGAGTGCCACAATAAATAATGCCGGATTTTTGTTGTTGAACGTGTAAGAAATCATCGATTTGTTTGATTGGATTGTTTTTAGGTAACACTTTATAATGAATATTCGGCCGATTAAACGAAGCCACGTACTGTTTTGGTTTATAGTTTAGCCTTGAAATAATGTCTTTTTGTGTTTGACTATCGGCCGTTGCAGTCAGAGCAATAATGGGTACGTCAGGAAAGTGAGACTTTAATTGCCCTAATGCGGCATACTCAGGCCGAAAATCGTGTCCCCATTGTGAAATACAATGGGCTTCATCAATGGCAAACAATGCAAGATCGCAGCTTTTTAAGCGGTCGAGAAATGATGGGGTCAGTAAGCGTTCTGGAGCGACATAGAGTATGTCCAGTTGATTATCATGCAGTTGCGCAAGAACGGCACGCGCTTCAACGCTTCCTAATGATGAGTTGTAATACGCTGCTCGAATGCCACATGATTTAAGTGCCGCAACTTGATCTTCCATTAAGGCAATCAATGGTGATACAACAATTCCAATCCCACTGCGTACTAATGATGGGATTTGATAGCAGAGGGATTTACCACCACCGGTCGGCATGAGAACCAGTAAATCTTGGCCATGAATCAGATCGTGAATAATGTCGGCTTGCGGAGGACGAAAGTGGTCAAATCCGTAGTATTGTTTTAATACATTAAGTGCTGATAGTTGTGAAGGTTTGGCTTGCACAGTGTCGTTCATATGGTTATTCTTTTTGATGAAGCAATAAGGTTAGAATGGTAGCAATTTTTTGGATGTTTAAATAGTCAAGGATAGATAATGGTTTTTCAATTAACTGAAGAGCATCGTGCATTTCAAACAATGGCGGCTGAGTTTGCGCGAGATAAATTAACTCCTTTTGCTGCTCAGTGGGATGATGAGTCGTATTTCCCAGTTGAAGTACTACGCGAGGCAGCTAAACTAGGTATGGCTGGACTCGTTACTCGTGAAGATATTGGTGGAAGCCAAATTTCACGATTTGATGCAGCACTTGTTTTCGAACAACTAGCAGCAGGGTGTGTAAGTACGAGTGCTTATCTTTCTATTCATAATATGGTGACGTCGTTAGTGGATAAGTACGGGGCAGAAAATTTACGTACAGCGTTTGGTAAGCGCTTAACGTCGATGGATCTGATGGCGAGCTATTGTTTAACTGAACCGGATTCTGGATCGGATGCGGCATCATTAAAGACTCGAGCTGTTCGTGACGGATCCCATTATGTATTGAATGGATCAAAGTCGTTTATTTCCGGTGCAACAGTAAGCGATGTGTATTTGTGCATGGTTAGAACAGGCGATTCGTCTCATCGAGGAATTAGCTGTGTGCTTATTGAAAAAAATACTCCAGGCATCTCATTTGGAAAATTGGAAAAAAAAATGGGGTGGCGCAGTCAGCCAACGGCTATGGTTTACTTTGAAAATTGTCGCGTACCGGTTGAAAATCGCGTCGGTGATGAAGGTGAAGGATTTAAAATTGCACTGAATGCCCTCAATGGCGGACGAATTAACATCGCTGCATGTTCGTTAGGTGGTGCGATGGCCTGCTTACGTTTAACACAAGATTACCTTCATGAGCGTCAGCAATTTGGAAAACCATTAAGTAATTTACAAGCACTGAGATTTTATTTTGCAGATATGTTAACTCAGTTTGATGCTGCGCGATTGCTTGTTTATCGTGCAGCGAATGCGTTGGATCAAGAAGACCCAAAAGCCCCGATGTATTGTGCGATGGCGAAACGTTACGCAACGGACGTTGCTTTTCAAATTTCAGATAAAGCCATGCAGTTACATGGAGGATATGGATATTTACAAGAGTATCAAATTGAGCGAATTTTTCGAGATTTGAGAGTGCATCAAATTTTGGAAGGAACGAATGAAATTATGCGAGAAATTATTGCTAAAGCAACATTGGATCACGATTTTTTAATTGATTGAAAAAGGAAAAAAAATGAATTTGATAGAACAGGATCGTGAAGAAGGCATCTTAATGCTAACCCTCAATCGTCCGGATAAACTGAATGCATTAAATGCGGACGTGCTCCAACAATTATCCGATCGTCTAACGCATGCAAAGCATGATCCAGACGTTAAAGCTTTATTACTAACTGGCCAAGGCAAAGCATTTTGTGCTGGTGCGGATATTAGTCGACTGGCTGAGTGCAATGCACAAACGGGTTATGAATTTGCATGTTTTGGTCAGCAGGTGTTTCGACAGTTGGAAACATTGGGTAAGCCATCGCTTGCTGCAATTAATGGTTTTGCTTTTGGTGGTGGTTGCGAGCTGGCGATGTCTGCAACACTACGTCTTGCTTCTGTGACGGCTCAATTTGGCCAGCCTGAAGTTAAACTGGGGGTTATTCCTGGTTATGGCGGAACTCAGCGATTGGCGCGTTTAGTTGGTAAAGGGCGTGCACTTGATTTATGTCTGACGGGTCGATTTATTGATGCTAAAACAGCACTTGATTGGGGATTGGTGAGTGCTGTATATGAGCCAGATGTGTTACTTAGTGAAGCAAAAAAATGGTTGCATACCATTATGGGAATGGCGCCTCTTGCCGTAAAAGCCGTGATGGAAACGATTGACCATGGTGTTGATCTTTCTCTGCCAGATGCATTGCACTTGGAAGCGACACAATTTGCTATGGTATGTGCCAGTGCAGATAAAAGTGAAGGTGTTTCTGCCTTTTTATCAAAACGTCCGGCACAATTCAAAGGAGAATAATCAGTGAATACTGACGTTGTGATTACCACGCAGAATCAGCTTGGCATTATGACGCTCAATCGTCCTGACGCATTAAATGCGCTGACTTTGCCGATGATAATGACCCTCCAGCAGCAACTTATCGAATGGCTTGATTGCCCATCGATTCATGCTGTTGTGATCCGTTCCGCAGGAAAAAAGGCCTTTTGTGCGGGAGGTGACGTACGATGGTTGTATGATGCAGGCCAACGTGGTGATCCAAATTTACTTCGCTTTTTTGAAGAAGAATATCGACTGAATCAAATGATTCATCATTATAAAAAGCCTTATATTGCATTAATGGATGGTTTGACCATGGGGGGTGGGGTTGGTGTTTCACTACATGGTTCACATACCGTTGCAAGTGAATCGTTTGTATTTGCAATGCCAGAAACGAGTATTGGTTTTTTCCCTGATATTGGCTCGAGTTATCTTTTATCGCGATGCCCCGGTAAGATGGGTGTTTATTTGGGTTTAACTGGAAATCGGCTTAATGCAGACGAAGCCTATGCCTTCGGTTTGGTTCAATACGTCATCCAATCGTCTCAGTTTGATGATGTGATGGATGAATTGTTAACGACCGATCTATCAACAGATGCCGACTCTATGGTGAATGCATGCCTTTCTCGGGTTGCAAATACAGTGAATCGAGATTCGACCATGGCATTACAGTCTCGTGTTGATGATTGTTTTACTTATCGTGATGTGATATCCATTATCGATGCGTTGAAAAAACAAGATGATGCGTGGTCACAGGCTATTTTAACGACACTTTTGCAAAAATCTCCTTTGAGTTTGAGTGTAACATTAGATCAATTATTAAAAGCCGCATCGATGAGTTTTGATGACTGTATTCAGATGGACTTTTGCTTAGTAAAGCATTTTATGAAAGGGCATGATTTTTATGAGGGGGTGCGAGCTTTGCTGATTGATAAAGATAAATCTCCAAAATGGCAACCTGATTGTTTATCGAATGTTGAAACGCGAGTCGTTCAAGAGTATTTCAAATAAGCTCTTTTAATTTACAACAGTGGTGTGATATAGTGCAACACGCTCTTATTGTGGGATCTGTTTTGTTGCAGGCCTCCTGACAATTTCGAATTTTCTATTCAAGGTAAAAAAAATATGCACGTTTTAAACTATATTGAAGAAGGTGTTGATATTTACTCAATGCCTGGCGTTCATGAAGTGCTGAGAGGCATGCCTGGTGATGAAATTCTCATCGGTGATCTTCATGCAAACTCGATGAAATTCTTTTATTATCTTATTCGTCATGGGGTTATTAGTGGATTAGCGGAAGAGGAATATCAGGAAATTGTTACGATTTGTACCAAAAGAGCAGACGAACTGACTGAAAGTGAGTTGGAGTATTTTAAATTATTATTAGGTGGTCTGACTTATAATTGTGGCGTCATTGTCAATTTAGGCGGAGATAATGTTTTTGACAAATGCAAGAGTCCCGATTTTTTTGTGATGAGTATTGTTCGATCCTTGATTGAGCATGGAGTAACCATTAAAAATTATATTTCGAATCACGATGTCGAATTAGCAGAACTCAGCGAGTTAGGCCTGATTGGTGACGATATGCTCGCGCCAAGATTAAGCACTAAAGACTACCACTCATTTAGAGAGACTGCTGTCTTATTAAAAAGAGGGCTTGTTACAAAACAAGAGTTGCTTGATCTTTATAATGGTTATTACAAAACCACCTTTCGCGCATTGGGCCGCTTTGTTGATACAAGCGGAAAAGTTCCTCGAGTTTTTATTGTCAGTCATGCCGCTATCGATCTAAATACGATCAAAAAAGAAGCTGATTACCTTGAGCCTGATCAAGGCCATGATGTAAATTATTTTCCGCAATTAATGAAGACGATGGATACCATCGATCGAAAATTTCGACTGGTTGTTGATGGCAATTGGATACATGACCTCTATGATCAAAACGCCATGAAAGAAGCCTATAAAAGGCGTTGCGATTTAAGGGAGCATCCTTTTGTATGTTCAATGTGGAATCGAGATTACGACAGTCTTGACCGTACAATGGTGCAAGATGACTATGATATTTATTATATTCATGGCCATGATGACTGGGATCCGGGCGCGCCTAATTGTTGTAATTTAAATAACAATCTTGGTAAGACGTTAGACAATTCAAAAGGGCAATATTCGATCATTTATGTTACGAATCATGATCTTCCGCCTTCAGTTGACGAGGATTATCAATTTTTTACTGGTAAAGTGGTAACTGCCGTAAGAGAAGCTGAGTTGGAAAGCAGAAGATCGCAACAATCGTTCGAAGAGGACGAGATCGAGAGTGAGAGGGATGATGGTAACGCATACTCAACACCGCTTCGAAAAACTGTTGCGACCCTTCAACAGGGGCGATTATTGAGTTGCGAGCGTCTTGCGGAAGGCAGTGAATCGGATAGCACTGGGTCTGAAATGGAGTCGACTATTTTTTCAAATAGCTATTCCCCCATTTTCCTTCATCCTGTTCGAGGTTATCCAGCTAGACAACAGAACGCTGCAGCAGAGGATGCTGCTGACAGGAGTCGTTCAGATACAGCAACGCCTCACTGATTCCAGCATGTTGATATTCGACTTTAGCCATTTTTAAAAATATACTATAAAATGTCGTCTTTGCGAGCGTTCTCAAAGACGCACTTTTCCTTTAACTGTGAATTTATACCATGTCTGATTTTTTTCAAGAATTTACCAAACGGCGAACATTTGCCATTATTTCCCATCCCGATGCGGGTAAAACCACGGTCACTGAAAAATTGCTGCTATTTGGAGGTGCTATCCAATTAGCCGGTACCGTAAAAGGCCGTAAAGCGACTCGTCATGCAACATCCGATTGGATGGAAATGGAAAAAGAGCGTGGTATCTCGATTACTACTTCCGTGATGCAATTTGTGCATAACGATCATGTGATGAATCTGCTTGATACGCCTGGACACGAAGACTTTTCTGAAGATACCTATCGGACATTAACCGCAGTTGATTCGGCGTTGATGGTGATTGACGTTGCCAAAGGGGTTGAGGATCGAACCGTAAAATTAATGGATGTTTGTCGCTTACGTGATACACCCATTATGACGTTTATTAATAAATTGGATAGAGAGGGGCGTGAGCCGATTGAATTGTTGGATGAAGTTGAAACGGTGCTCGGAATTCAATGTGCGCCGATTACCTGGCCAGTCGGCATGGGGAAACGTTTCAAAGGCATTTACCATTTGTATCAAGATGTTGTTTACCTGTATCAATCAGGGAAAAATAATCAAAAGCAAGAATCGCTTCAAATTAAAGGGCTTGATAATCCTGAATTGGATAAACTATTAGGCGACAGTGCACGAGAGCTTCGTGAAGAGCTTACCTTGGTTAAAGGCGCTTCGCATGCTTTTGATTTAGATGCTTATTTAGCAGGAAAAATGACGCCAGTTTATTTCGGATCAGCAATCAATAATTTTGGTATTAAAGAATTATTGGATGATTTTGCAAGCTATGCGCCAGCACCGTTATCTCGATCGACTCAAACGCGATTGGTTCACCCCAATGAAGAAGAGTTTACTGGTTTTGTGTTTAAAATTCAGGCAAATATGGATCCCAAACATCGCGATCGTATTGCGTTTATGCGAATTTGTTCAGGTAAATTTACCAAAGGTATGAAACTGAAGCATTTGCGACTCAATAAAGAAGTTCAAATTTCAACCGCATTGACCTTTATGGCAGGTGACCGATCGCATGCTGAAACGGCATTGCCAGGTGATATTATTGGGTTACATAATCATGGAACCATACGTATTGGCGATACCTTCACGCAAGGCGAAGATTTGAAGTTTACCGGGATCCCTAATTTTGCGCCGGAGTTGTTCCGATTAGTTCGGTTGAAAGATCCTTTAAAAAGCAAAGCACTGATGAAAGGTTTGATTGAATTATCTGAAGAGGGTGCTACACAGGTATTCCGTCCATTGAATAGTAATCAATTGATTTTAGGTGCTGTCGGAGTATTGCAATTTGATGTGGTTGCTCATCGCTTGAAGCACGAATACAAAGTAGATTGCGTCTATGAATCAGTCAGTGTGAGTTGCGCGCGTTGGGTGTATAGCAGCGATCCTAAAGCAATGCAGGATTTTCAATTAAAAGCACATGATTATTTGGCATTGGATGGAAGTGACTCGTTAATGTATCTTGCGCCAACACGTGTGAATCTTTCCATGGCTCACGATCGTTATCCGAATATAGAATTTTCAGCAACAAGGGATCATTAAACTATGAATGAACAGTCGACGATTGATCCTGTAGAGGTTGCGAAATTTGCGCAATATGCTAATCAATGGTGGGATCTCAATGGCCCGCTAAAAACATTGCATGATATTAATCCAGCGCGACTTGAATTTATTACTGAATTCAGTTCATTGATAGACAAGACCGTGTTGGACATTGGGTGTGGCGGTGGGATTTTATGTGAAAGCATGGCGTCTCTTGGCGCAAAGGTTACAGGGCTGGATGTTGAAAACGATGCGATTACGGCGGCACGAGCTCATGCGGAAGATCGCCAATTATCGATTCAGTATGTCTGCCAACCTATAGAACAGTATTTGCTTGAAGAGCTAGGGACATTTGATGTGATAACGTGTATGGAAATGTTGGAGCATGTAAGCGATCCGCAGGTGGTCATTCAACATGCTGCGCGTTTACTTAAGCCGGGTGGGTTACTGTTTTTGTCGACGATTAATCGGACGGTTAAAGCGTATGCAAGCGCCATCGTTGCCGCAGAATACATACTGAACTTATTACCGCGGCAAACGCATGATTATGAAAAATTCATTAAGCCGAGTGAATTATCAGCGATGTTACGCGCAGAAGATCTCGAACCGAAAGCGATTAAGGGGATGGATTATAACCCCTTTACGCGCATTGCATCCTTGCAGTCATCGATTTCAGTGAATTATTTACTTGTAGCTTCGTAAACAATTTCAATCATGATTTTTCTGATGGGGTACGGTTTGTATATCGCTGCTGAAATCGTTGGTGTGCGTATTTCGCTTGCTCTTCGGTCACAACATCCACTTCATTACCGTACAAATCAACACGCGAAGAATTGGCTTTCTGACAGCTTAAATAGGCGGGAGAGCCACTGTAATAATTCAATGCCTCTCTGAGTAATTTTTTGCTAAAGGGCGGTGATTCAAGTCGTTCATAAAAATCAATAATATCGTCAAATATCCCAATTTTAAGCGGCTTAATATGCCTTGCTTTTACAAAAAATGCAGCAGGAAAGTGCTCTGTGAGCCATTCGATGGTTTTAAGTTTTTCTTTTTTAAGCGAAGTGTCTGGTTGAGTCATAATGTAACTTATTTCAAATGGATAACTGGAATCATGAAATTACCATAACCTTCACTGCAGAACAATGGGATTGATTAGCTTGACGATCTGTAATACAGTCCCCAACAGATTGAAATCCAACCTCAATGACTATGGAAATTCTGTGTTTTTATGCAGGAATAGCGTTTGTATACGCCAGTAAACGTTATTCATTGCTATTGGTTACTGTTATTTTTTATTGTCGGCCAAAACGATCCGTGGTGCTATGGTTTCTTGCTGCTATTGCTTGGGGCGTGCTGCATCAAGCGTGGGTTGCTTCACGTGGAATGCCCAAAGACGTCATTATTCAACAAGCTCGATTAACAGGACAAATTATTTCAATCCCTGTGGTTCAAGGTGATCGAGTACAGTTTTCATTTGCCGCCAATCGGTTCAATGGTCAACCCGTTCAGACTAATATCGCTATGGCCTGTTATGATCACTGCCCTGATTTGCATGCAGGACAGTCTTGGCATCTTATTGCCAAACTAAAAAAGCCACGAAATCTCGGGAATCCTGGTGGTTTTGATTATGCGGGTTGGTTGAATACACGTCATATTCATTGGTCTGGAGCAGTGAAGCGGGGGAGTTTTAAATTCATTGATTCTTACTCAGCATCATCCCAGTTACTGCAATTTCGAGAACACCTGGGTGACAAATTAGCGTTATTGAATCCGGATCTTAAAACACTGGGTATCATCGAAGCGTTATACTGCGCGCGGCCACAAAAT
>DIUW01000037.1 GCA_002423125.1 Legionellaceae bacterium UBA6148
TTTACAGCAACATTCGGACTTGATCAAGCTTTCCGCGTCCTTATGTTTGGCCAAGACGAATGTTTACTTAAAAATCTTCATAATCTCTTAATGATTATAGGATATACTCGTTATTATTAGAGATTTTTTTGGTGAAAAATCATGCCCGATTTTAAAGTAATATCAGATAATCTTGCTGAATTATATCCAACCCTGTATCAAAATATCGGCTTAGAGAAAGACAAAGATGCTCTTGAAAGAGACCTTTCCCGAACGCGCTATTTTGCTGAAAATCAAACTAAAAAAGACATAAAAGAACGATTAAAAAGAGAGTTTTTTGGTGATGGTAAAGAAAACACTTACCTCCAAGGAGGGATTGATGGAGGGATGCTTAAACTCCTCACCTCCGAACACTATTACAACCTACCCAATCAAGAAAAAGAGGTCGTCGATCAAATACGGGTATGTTACGTCAATGATCATGATGTTCTTTGTGGTTTTTCAATTCAAATTTTTCAGGATTTAAAATCTCAATCCCCCACGACGTTTCATTATGCTCTTTCGGTATATCAAGGCGTTACAAATTTTCCAGAACAAAGAAAATATACTCATATCGTCGATCCAATACTTTTAAATAAAGATCTTAATGCACAGAACCTTCCTGCAAATGAGATTTTAAACTTATTAAAAGAAAAACTTCAGTCAACCGTTCTTTATGAGGCAATTGCCCCCATTATCACGAGTCAGCATTTTGCTTCAAAAGCCGCATTTGATGAGCTTAATGACAACCTACGTATTAATGAAAATGGCTATGATCAAATTCAAGAATTGAATCAATACCGTCAACAATTAAATACCATCCGTCATTCAGAAAAAGATAACGCACTCAATCAGTCTTTTTTAAAACGCCACGACGAAAATTTTTTACTAATCACCGCTTCCGTGATCCTAGGAATTGGAGCAATTTTAGCACTCGTGTTGTTCGCTGCCCCACTTGCAGCAACAATAGCTGGCGCGCTGATAATAGCAAGTGCCGCTGTAAGTACTTTAATTACGGCGGTAAAATGCTGGAGGGATGAAAAATCATTAAACACCTATAAAGCAGAACGTGACCATCAACTCAGCAATGCTAAAACCCAGTTTGACAAAAAGATAGAGGATATTAGAACAAAATTAGAATCCCCTGAACCAACACCGCCCAACAGTAGCAATGGTCAAATTTTTTCATCACCAATTGATACCGGTATCAATCAAGCAAAAGAGCGCAACGACGTGCATGACGAGGATTTAACACAACCACGGGATCCAAAAACTCGTTAGAATTAGTGGAAAACAGGTCTACATGGCCCTTCTTTCCACTACCACGCCATGACACATCACCAATACATCATCTGCCATATACGACACAACATCCATGTTATGAGTAATAAATAAATACGATAGCCCCAATTCATGTTGTAGTGACTTTAATAAATTAAGGATCTGGGCTTGGACGGAGATATCTAATGCACTGGTTGGTTCGTCGCAGACTAAAACGTCAGGATTCGTTGCTAGGGCACGCGCAATGCAGATACGCTGGCGTTGTCCACCTGAAAATTGATGAGGGTAACGAGTTAAGCTGTTTTTAGATAAATTGACTTGATCCAGTAACTCCAGTTGTCTTGCGCGAATCACTGTTCTTCGCATTCGCTGGGCCTGCATTCCTTCAGCAAGAATATCAGCAATGGTCATTCGAGGGTTCATCGATGAAAATGGATCCTGGAAAACAATTTGTACTTTTTCTCTAAATTTCCGTAACGCACTTCCATGCATCGAGGCAATATCCATGTCACGATAAAAAATTGCACCGCTTGTTATCTTTTGTAAACGCAATATAGATTTACATACTGTTGATTTGCCGCATCCAGATTCGCCAACCAAAGCCAACGTCTTACCTTTATGCAATTCAAACGACACACCATCCACTGCTTTAAACGGCAATTGTTGACGACTCAATAGATGGCTTGTTGGATAAAAATAAACAGCCAAATCACGCACAGACATCACTATTTCAGCTTCATGAGGATGAACACCCCACTGCTCTTTGATTTCAGGTAATGTTGGTGGATTCGAATGCTCGGGATAGAGATGACAACGAACCGTGCGTCCATCAGCCAATGACTGCAATTCCGGAACAACAGTTTGACAACGTGCAAACGCATGTGCACATCGCGGATGAAATCGACAACCCGATGGTCGATTATCCAGTGTCGGTACGTTTCCAGGGATCGCTTGTAATCGTTCACCACGTTTCGCAAAAGACGGTATGGATGTAAACAGTTGCTGCGCATAAGGATGCATCGGTTGACGTAAAAAAAGATCGACACTGGCAGATTCAACCAATTGCCCAGCATACATGACACAGACACGATCGGCTACTGATTGAACAATCCCTAAATCATGCGTGATAAATAAAATACTCATTTTATAGCGATCTTGCAGTTGCTTTAGAAGCGATATAATTTGTGCTTGTGTTGTTACATCCAAGGCCGTTGTGGGTTCATCGGCAATGAGTACGTCAGGTCGACCGGCCAACGCCATGGCAATCACCACACGCTGTTTTTGTCCTCCTGAAAGTTGATGAGGATATTGATCTAAACGCCGCTCAGGATCTGAAATATCAACCTCTGTAAGTCGATCGATCATGTGAGCACGTAGCGCCATAGGAGAGTCGCTCTTTTCTTTTGATAGCGCTTCTTTTAATTGCTGCCCAATGGTTAACACCGGATTAAGTGCGGTCATCGGCTCTTGAAAAATCATCGCTAATCGACGACCTCGCAAACCACGCATCACCTGCTCAGGAAGATTGAGTAAATCATCATCGCCAATCAATACCTTACTGTTCTGACCATACACCGCCTCTGGAGGGAGAAGACGCATAAGCGATAAAGAAGTTAACGACTTGCCACAACCCGACTCGCCCAGCAGAACAACCGTTTCGCCGGGAGATAATTCAAAACTTAAATCATCCACAGCAATCAGCGTGCTATCAGATTGTTCGAACGCGAGCGTAAGATGTTGAACGACCATAGTTTCAGACATTAATCTTCTCTATTTTTTGAACTAAAAATATACTTTAACCATAAAATCGAGTATAATTAAAGCCTTTTTTAGGCTCTACCGGAATTCCCAGGGTTGTCATCCCCGCGAAGGCAGGGATCCATGCTGAAATGTGGCACCAAGCCAGCATCAGTATAGATTCTCACTTTCGCTAGAATGGAAAAAAATTGCTCATGACCCAGGAGTTCCGGTAGCCCCCTTTTTTATCGCACATTTTTAGATAGGAGTCATACAATGCCTAGTTTATTTGAAAAATTAAACCACCCAGATGAAAATTCAATAAAGCGATTCGGTCAAATTAAAGACATGTTAGACAATGAAACCCATTTTAATCCAGTCGATCCATTACACCGTGATCTGGTTAACAAGTGCACTCAAGATCTCAAAGATAAATTAGCTGTTTTAAAATGCTTAGATCAGCGTATCGTTGCTGGATTTGTGCTCAGCGCAACTGCATTTGGATTATCCTTTCTTCTTCCAATTGTTTCGATTGCCATTGTAGGCTTTATGTTCAGCGTTTACTGCTTAGTTAATCGCATGAATGCTTCTCCAAACTATCGATATTCACTGATGACATTAGAGGGATGCATGGAATGGACTTTAGGTGATAAGCCTGTGGCGAAAGAAAGCGAAGTAATCAATTGCCCTGAAGTAATCGAGATGTTTGTAACAGCGGCCCCATTGATGAACAACAAACAATTGATCGATATCATCGATGATGGTGTTGAAGATGCATTTGTAGCTCAAGCGAAAGAAATCAATGACAAAAGTCATCCGGTATTTTTAGGTCTCACTCTCGCCGAAGAAGAAAAATCCATTGAATATGCTATTTACGGCTTTCAACAAGGGAGCACTCAAAACGTAATACAAGGGCTATTAACTTTAGCGCGTAAAGGCTGGAATACGGCGCAAAACGCGATGAAGAACGTGAGTCAAGACAATCAACCAGAGGCTGTGCACGCCGCATGTCCTTAATCCTAAAAAAGGGTAAATTTTAATCATCATGAATTATAAAGTCGGTTTTGTTAGTTTAGGATGCCCTAAGGCATTGGTTGATTCAGAGCGCATTATTACGCAATTGCGAGCCCAAGGTTATGAATTGGTTTCGAGCTACGTTGATGCTGGGGTGGTTGTGATTAACACCTGTGGGTTTATCGATTCGGCAGTGAAAGAATCGTTAGACACCATCAAAGAAGCAATGGCGGAAAATGGCCGCGTGATTGTAACCGGTTGCTTAGGGGCAAAAGCTGACATTATTCGTGAAGCCTGCCCAGATGTATTACACATCAGTGGTGCACATGCGTATGAAGAAGTGATTAAAGCGGTGCATGAACATCTACCACCACCGCTTGATCCTTTTGTGCAACTCATTCCACCACAAGGCATTAAACTTACACCCCGTCATTATGCTTATTTAAAAATATCCGAAGGTTGTAACCAAAAGTGCACGTTCTGTATTATTCCAACCATGCGTGGCAAATTACTAAGCTATCCCATCACCCAAGTTTTAACTGAAGCTAAACGACTCAAAGACGCTGGCGTGAAGGAAATTTTAGTCATTTCCCAGGATACCAGCGCTTATGGTGTTGATACACGCTATGCAGAGGCTGAGTGGCAAGGTCAAACGATCACTACACGCTTTTATGATCTATGTGAACAATTAGGCCAACTCGGGCTATGGGTTCGACTACATTATGTCTATCCTTACCCTCACGTGGATGACATTATCCCATTGATGCACGACAAACTCATTCTGCCCTACTTGGATATTCCATTACAACACGCCAATAAACGCATTTTGCAAGCAATGAAACGCCCTGCAAATAGTGAAAACACTCTTGCACGCATTGAAAAATGGCGTGATATTTGCCCTGATATTACCTTACGATCAACCTTTATTGTTGGGTTCCCTGGCGAAACTGATGATGAATTTGAAGAGTTGCTTGAGTTCTTAAACATCGCGAAGCTTGACCGTGTCGGCTGTTTTAAGTACTCACCCGTCGAAGGTGCCAAAGCCAATACATTGGAGAATCCTGTTCCTGAAGACATCAAAGAGGAACGGTATCATCGCTTCATGCAAACCCAGTTAGCGATTAGTCGCGATAAACTCAACGCGAAAATAGGTACTCAACAAACGGTATTGGTCGATGGCATAACAGACGAGTATATCGTCGCCAGAAGTATGGGGGATGCACCTGAAATTGATGGCTTGGTATACGTGGATTTAGTGCCTGGTGTTCAAATGGGTGATTTAATCAACATCACCATTACAGATAGCGATGATTATGATTTATATGGAACACTATGATTACTTTGAATGAATTAGGTATCGCATTTGGCGATAAGCTTTTATTTTGCGACGTTAATCTAACGCTTAATCCCGGAACCCGATACGCCTTAGTGGGCGCGAATGGGAGCGGTAAGTCAACGTTATTCCGGCTTCTGACAGGAGAAGAGGAATTAAGCCTTGGTCAAGTTATCACTCCTAAAGAAGCAAGTATTGGTTGGTTAAAGCAAGATCAGTTTCGTTATGAAAACACCCCCATTATCGACGTCGTTCTTCAAGGGAAACCGCTCTTATGGGCTGCGCAACAAGAACGAGAGGCATTACTCACATCTGAAGATTGGGATGATGCGGCAGGGTTTCGTTTTTCTGAGCTGGAAGAAACGATTGTCCACTACGATGGTTACAATGCCGCAGCTCAAAGCGCTAGCATATTAGAAGGCCTTGGGATCCCTGCGATTTATCATGATAAACCTCTTAGTGCATTATCAGGCGGGTATAAATTACGCGTATTACTTGCGCAAACCTTATTTCAACAACCGTCTATTTTATTATTAGATGAGCCAACCAATCACCTCGATATTTTATCCATTCAATGGTTAGAGAAATTTCTAAAAAGCAGTTTTAAAGGATTGCTTGTCTTCATTTCGCATGATGTTGGCTTTATCGACAGTATTGCTGATTATATTTTAGACATTGACTACGGTGAAATACGAAAATATTCGGGGCAATATCAAAAATTTTTAGAAGAAAAGCAATTGATCAATGATCAAAAAGTAATGGAAAAGAAAAGTGCTGAAGAGAAAGTAGCTCATATGCAGCGCTATATTGATCGATTTAAAGCGACTGCATCAAAAGCAGCTCAAGCGCGCTCGCGAATGAAAATGATCGATAAAATTGAAATTCCTGATTTGGTGAACTCATCACGTGTTGCACCTCACTTCAAATTTTTGCCGAAACGACCTTCAGGAAAGCAAGTTTATAAAGCGGAGCATTTAAAAAAATCGTATCAAGATAAGTTATTGTTTGAAGACCTGAGCTTTGAGGTTCAACGAGGTGATAAAATTGCCATTCTAGGTGTGAATGGTAAAGGGAAATCAACGTTATTAAAAATACTTGTTGATCAAGTCAAGCCAGATGAAGGCGACTTGACGCAGGGAAGTGAGCTTCGCGTGAGTTATTTTTCACAAGATCATCATGAATTATTAAATCACTCCGTCAGCGTTTTACATTGGCTCAACGATATCGCAACCCATTGCACTGAACAACAGGTTCGTCGAGCACTCGGACAAATGTTATTCACCAAAGATGAGGTGGAAAAAGACATATTATTGCTCAGTGGGGGGGAAGCAGCGCGTTTGCTATTAGCAAAAGTCATGCTTGAAGCACCGAACGTCCTGATTCTTGATGAGCCAACCAACCATATGGATATTGAAACTATCGAAGTATTGGCTAACGCGTTGTCCGACTATACGGGAACGCTCATTGTTGTGAGTCATAGCTCTTATTTTATTGAGCGATTTACAACGAAGATTTTTTATTACTCAAAACATCATGGCATTCAGCAATTTAAGGGAACCTATGCTGAGTTTGCCGCCAAAGGCATGTTGGATGAAAAGTAGGCCCGTTCCAAATAACGTCTTTTAACCCTCTCCCCAGACATGGGGAGAAGGTGCCCATATTATTCATTTACCGTTTTTTATTTCTTCTTTGACTTCGGCTTCAAATGTAACCTTGCTTGAAAGTGATCAACAAAGCTTGCACAAACGAGATCGCCCCATACATTGGTGACTGTACGGAATCGATCGAGAATGCGATCAAAGGGTAATAATAGTCCAATTGCAGAGGTGGGGACATTTACAATTTTTAATACCATGACCATGGTAATAAGCCCACCTTCGGGAATACCCGTTGCCCCCATACCCGCAACAATTGCTGCGAAGAAAACACCAATTTGCGCAGGTATCGATAAATCCAATCCCAATACTTGACAGAAAAATAAAGCAGACACTGCTTCATACATTGCGGTCCCAGCCAAATTAATCGTCGTTGCCAGAGGTAACACAAAGCGTGCAACATCGTCATCAACTTCTTGTTGTTTTGCGACTAACATCGTCACAGGTAGTGTTGCCATCGAGCTTGATGTTGCAAATGCTGTTAACAAAGCATGACTTGCCAAGCGTATAAATTCTTTCACTTTTTTTCGCATGATAAGCGAGACAAAAAGCAACTGCCATATAATTTGAAGCAGTAAGCCACAAAGAAAAATCAAAATAAACATAACCATACCGCGCAAACTTTGCAGCAATACATGCTGAAGAGATGCTTCAGCAATTGCAGCACCGAGCAATGAAAACAATCCGATTGGCGTTAAATACATGAGCCAAACAATCATCTTAATTAAGACATCACGTAATCCCGTAAAAAAATCAATGACGGGTCGCGCTTGTTTACCTACTGAAACGCACGCAAAGGCAAAAACAATGCTAAAAAATACAATGGGCATAATTTCATATTTTGCAGCCGCCGCCACAATATTAGGTGGAAAAAGGGAGAGCAAAAAAGAAGAAAACTCAACTGGTTGCAAATCAGAAGGTGTTGCATTAGCTAGAATCAATTGCTCAGATACACCAACGCCAGGTTTAAACACATTTAATAAGGTAAGACCGATGACAACCGCGATACTCACACTAAGCATGACGTATCCTAGTGTCAAGACACCAATGGACCCCAATCGCTTCATTTCGCCAATAGAAGTAATCGCACTCACTAAGGCGCAAAAAATAAGTGGAAGTACAATAAGTTTTAACAAATTGATGAAAACCAATCCCATCCAACGCAGAGAAACCATTTCTTGTGGAAAAACAACACCTGCCGCTATACCTAAGGCGATACTTGCCAAAATAAGAAAGAACATATAATTTTTCAAAATAATGTCTCCTGTGTTTTATTACCTGTTAGTTTATGCAATCTTTGGATGGCATCTGTGATTGTCGTCCCGGAATTTAGTGCGGCTTGGCGAGCCCGCGAGCTTTAGTCGCGCTAAATTCCGGGACGACAGTCAAAAAATGCGGAATTGAGTTTATACTTCGATCGCGAAGTATACGATTAGCATAATTGCTTATTGAAAGTTTGTATACCCTCTCCAGGTACACGCTTACCTGCGAATAGTCCTATTGCCACGCTGACCTATCTGCAAAACGAGCAAGTTCCGATTATCCCTGAATTCAAGCGAACCATCGCCGATGTAAAATGCACCGATGTACTACGAAAGCTACTGGGATCAAGTCAGCCGTGAAAAAACGTTGATTATGGACAAATACGCTGAAGGAAAGGCTGAGGGTCAACATGAAATAGCAATTAACATGCTCAAAGACAATGAGCCATTCGATAAAATAAGCAAATTTACGGAATTAAATCAAGACATCATAAAAAAACTCAAGAATGAAATGTAACTCTAGTACCCCATTCCATTGAATGAACGTTAACATAGACTTTATCAAGGACTCCTGTTTTTGTTACTATGACAATTTGACATTCTTTATCTGCCAAATGAGCATCACGGGCTGCTTTCTTAATCGTAAGTACCGCCTTAGAGTCTAAATTTGGTTCATCTTCATTTTTAGCTGTTCTTACACAGGCTGCTTGATCTTTAATTTTAACATAACACCAAACTTGACCGTCATATATTGATTTCTCTTCTTTTTTAGAACCGAATTGTTCCAGCAGATCCGGACTACTTTTTACTAAAGAATTATTAGAGATGTAGGTTTTTGACGGGCCTTCTTGAATTAAAACCGCATCCATACCCGTTTTCTCCAACGAGCCTATAATTTCAGCACAAATCGTTAACCGTTCGATCTCAGTGAAAGAGGGGGATCCTCCTGCACCACGAGCTCGTGGCTTGCCTGATGGCTTTACCTCTGATGTTTTTTCTACCCAAAACGAACCACAACCAATATTCCATGAAGCCACATTGCCAAAACTAATGATAGTTTTATCACTGATATTATTTTGAATTATCAGATGATTTAACCTTCTCAAATACTCCGTTTAGCTCATAAAAGGATCCGTACTTTCATTTTTTATCTTGGTTAACGCGTCAATTTGCTTCTTAACGTCGACTAAAGTTGGCATCTCGATCCCCATTTTCTAAGATTGCTGGTTTTGGTGCTGCATCCCCCACTTGAGGAGTAAAAAGCCGATGATGAGCAGCAACAGGGCCTGTAGCAAACCTTATCCAGATGCCCATCGTAATAATTCCGTTTTAGTCGGTTGTTTGACGTGTAAATCTTTAGGATAAATAATTAAAAGGTTGGCATCAAACGTATAAACACCCAGTAAAATAGCATTAATCAACCGACTAACAGGAACTTCGTAATAGTTATCATGCGAAATGGGGTTTTGCCTGTGTGGATCAGCAACAACAACGGCCGTTTCACTGCTTTCATGTCCGCATAATACTACAAAATGCCCACATGGCGATCCTTGCATATCATCAAATACAGACTCACCTTCATCAGTAAACCGTTCCCGTTCGGTTTTATACAAATACGTCGCATTTAATCCAGTAAGAATGGGAACATTTTGTTTGAAGAATTTTCTGAGTAATCGTCTGTTTAAGGTTGGAAATCCAAGTATTCCACCTGCCAGAAGATATTCCTCATAAGCTTTTGAATCTTGTAAAAGTCCTTCGTCCTGATGGTATTTTCTATGCTCACGGAGCTTTGCAATCAAATGCTCCATTGGATGGAGATGTGCTTCGAACCAAGTTGGATCAAACAAGCGTAAATTATTAATATAAATAATTGAATTAAAACCATGCTGCAACGCGTGCTTACCTAAAAAAGGAGCTAATGTCCCTCCTGAGATTGAACGCTCAACTTCAGAAATGACTTGTTCATGGCTGATATCGTAACCATAGAACCTATATATGGCATGCAAACTAGTCGGACCACATGTTTCATCGTCTGGTTGGCTATTGATGACTACCGGTATCATGATAAATATCCTTATCTATTAAAGATTCTGTTTGTTTAATTAATATATAGTATGATCATTTTGTTTTGTCAATAATGAACCATAATTTACATTGCACAACCCCCCCCCTACTGCTCAAATTAATTGATCGCTTTATAATCACGAGCAAATTTTGTATCATTCATACTATTCATACCAATAAAACCATTGGAATAACCATGCTATCAATAGAAAAAAGAAAAAATTTTTGTCAAATATTCAAAACATTAACCAAATTTGAAAAGCAATTAATCGCATTAAAAATCATTTGTTCTAATTTCAATAATGAAAGACTATTTATAGCTAAAGTTGCTGGATCCGGTGCTATTGATAGTCATGGTGAAGTATTTTCAGAAAAATCGTACCGGGCATTGCATCTGCTTTTGCATAAATTTGGCTTTATCAATAATAAAGTGGAATGGGCTATTATTCCCGAACTCCACCATGATCTTCTGGTATTGATGCAAGAGGACGAAATGGCGTGGGTTCATGTCATGGTGAATCATTTGTACAAGGATGCGTCGCTTCATTATTATGAAGATCGCGCGAACAAGCAACTTGCGTACCTGATGATGGCCATTTACCTCAATCAACCTGACAGCTTCATGAGCAATCAAGATGATCCTTGTTACGGCAACTGGCTTCTTTATATTCTTCTTGATATTTTTCGATCATCACCGATTAATCTGGAGTGGTTGCAATCACGAAATAAGGTTATTCGTGAGTATATTTGTATCGCATTATTGAGCCATTACTATTGTGCCATTGCACCCACTGTTGATAGTAAAGCAATCTTTGAATTGTTTCTCGGCAACATCAATGACAATACAAACAATAATTATCTGCATTATTACAGTGCAATGATTCATTTATCAACGGGCAATGTTGAAGCAGCACAAACATACTGCGCGCGTATTCAGGATGTTAAATCCGGTTATTCATTGGCCTTGCAAGCGACATTTGCCTTCTTAAATATGGATTTTGATTCGTCTAGTAAATTGTACCGAAAAGCATTGGCGAGGTTAAGAAAGCAGACTGAAGTCACTTCATATTACTTCGACAATATTTTAGGCATTTTTCATGCGTTTTGCGTGGCGTATACAGAAAAAAATTTCAATCAATTGATCACCAATGCAGCCAATTATAATAAATTTTCAGATGGAAATTGGGCAATGCCCATGGGTAAAGGTTATTGGTTATTTAATGTCATCGGTTTGGTTGAAGGCGGCAATCAAGAAGAGGCCAAGCGTGATCTGCAGGCACTGATCAAACATTCGAACGACCTCATACACCCATTGCTGATCGTACTCTACCAACTGATGGCCTACATTACAAACAAAGGTCACCTGAATCAACATCAGGATGCTATTTATCAACAGTTGCAGCTCAGCATTCAATATAATCAGGGCTTAGCGATCCATTTATTTTATGAATTGCTGGCCAAAACAGACAAATACCGGCAAGAAGCGAGCACCTATTTCGATACCACCCCAATCAAGCTACGTTTATTAAACTTCATTCAGGTTAAAGAGACGTGGGAATACAGTTTTCAAGCATTGGAAGGACTATTAGTCGATGCTGGCGCCCATGGTCTTGGAACTCCCGCTAAAACGAAGCGATTGATGTGGTTGGTTGATCCGGACAAACAGCTGGTTGAGGTTGTTGAGCAAAGCATGAGTAAATCCGGGCATTGGAGCTATGGACGTGCGGTCGCTCTAAGTAAATTGAAGCATCACATGAAGGACTCCCATTTTGACTATTTAAGCCCACAAGATAAGCTTGTGATTGCTGGCATTAAAGAAGAAAGCGATTTCTGGCGCGATGCTACGTATTCTTTTTCACCCAATTACTGTTTTTTGGCTCTCGTGGGACATCCGCATATTGCTCATTGTCAAAACCGGAGTGTATCCATTGAGCTGGTGCGTGGCGAGCCTGAATTACATATTGAAGAAAATAAACAAGGTTATCATCTCAGTCTTTCTCATTTTTTACCCAATGCCGGGCTTATCATCGAGCCAGAAAGTCTCAATAAATACCGAGTCATTGATTATTCCAACGCCTTTTCCAATATCGGCAAAGTGATCACCAAAAACGGATTGACTATTCCCGCAGATGCCAAAGACAAAGTATTAAACATCATTCAACATGCCAAGCGAGACATTAAAATTCATGTTGGTATCAAGGACATCGATATTCCTGAGATTGCAGGAGATGCGACGCCTTGTATTCAGTTATTGCCCATGAAGGAAGGCGTCAGAGCGACATTGTGGGTAAGACCATTGGCCCATAATGGATCGTATTTTAAAATCGCGCAGGGTAAAGAGTCCTTCATGGCTCTTGCTTTAGAAAACGGTGTTGAAAAACGAGTGCGTGTACAGCGTAATTTTACGGCCGAAAAAAAGAATCAAAAAGCACTGTTTGCCCAATGCCCAAGCTTGCCTCAGCATGAGTACGATACGGGTGAATATGAAATTGAATCACCTGAAGATGTGCTGGAAGTATTATCGGAGCTGCAGCAATCTGTCACAGTCTCACCCTTGATGATTGAATGGCCCCAGGGGCAATCATTTAAAATTAAACAACGTGTCAACGGTCAGAATCTCTCTCTGAAAATTTCATCTGAAAACAGTTGGTTTGAATTTGACGGAAAAATCACCCTGGATGACGGCGAAGTGTTGTACATGCAAGAGCTGCTTCAATCGCTGGATGAAGGGGCTCACGGCCGATTTATTCGATTAAAGAATGGCGAGTTTATAGAGTTAACCAGCCAGTTGAAAAAACAACTTAGCCTCTTGCATGCACTATCGGACGATCAAAAAATCAATCCGCTTGGTGCGCAAGTGTTGTCAGATATTGCAGCGAGTGCCGAAAACACGATATTTGATGCAGGATGGACGTCACATCTGAAGAAAATCAAAACCATGCGTAATCATGCCCCCGAAGTGCCCTCAACGCTACAAGCCACACTACGTGATTATCAGAAAGAAGGCTACCAACACCTGTCCAGACTCACGCATTGGGGCATTGGTGCATGCCTTGCCGATGACATGGGGCTGGGTAAAACGGTTCAAACCATTGCTTTGCTGCTGGAGCGGTCAAAAAAGGGCCCCTCCCTTGTGGTTGCACCCACCTCGGTGTGCTTTAACTGGATGGAAGAACTGAATAAATTTGCACCGACATTAAATGCCTATGATTTGCGAAAAGATGATCGTGCCAGCTTGATTGAAAATGCGGGCAAGTTTGATGTGATCATCTGTAGTTATGGCCTGCTGCAACATAATGGTGAGTTACTGGTAGACAAGTCATGGGAAACAATTGTGCTGGATGAAGCCCAGGCGATTAAAAACGCCCAGACCCAGCGCTGGAAAACCGTGATGAAACTGAAAGGCAAGGGTCGCATTGCCTTGTCCGGCACTCCGATTGAAAATCATTTAGGCGAATTGTGGAGTATTTTTAGTTTTATTAATCCAGCCTTATTGGGATCAATCAAGCAGTATCAAAATAAATACTCCATTCCGATTGAAACGAAACAATCGCCGGACCGAATTCATGCATTACGCGCACTAGTACAGCCTTACATTTTGCGGCGTATCAAGTCCGATGTCCTGAAAGAGCTGCCGCCAAAAACTGAACAAACGATTCATGTTGAAGCAACCGATCAGGAAGCAACGTTTTATGAAGCCTTGCGCCGAACAACGGAGGAGCGCATGAAGGATTTGATGGCTGAAAACGATCGAATCCGCGTGTTGACTGAAATTACAAAGCTAAGACAGGCCTGCTGCGACAGCTCGATGGTAGACAGTTCCATTCACATTGAAAACAGCAAGCTAAATGCCTTTATCGAAACGATTAAAAATATCATCGAAAACGGCCACAAGGCACTTGTTTTTAGCCAATTCGTCTCGTTTTTAGATATTATCAGAAAACGCATTGAAGCAGAAAACATTCACTATCAATATCTAGACGGCTCCACATCGGCCGCCAATCGAAAAAAAGCTGTTGAAGCGTTTCAGGGGGGAGAAGGTGATTTGTTTTTACTTAGCCTGAAAGCCGGTGGCAGCGGATTGAACTTGACTGCAGCGGATTATGTTATTCATATGGATCCATGGTGGAACCCTGCCGTTGAAGATCAGGCATCAGACCGAGCGCATCGCATCGGCCAGGAGCGTCCAGTGACCATTTATCGCTTTGTGATGCGCAATACGATTGAAGAGAAAATCATTGCCCTGCATGAGCATAAGCGAAATTTAGCCAATGAGCTGCTCAGTGGCCAAGGAGTAAGTGGTAAATTGTCGAATGAGGATTTGATGAATTTAATCAGCGCTCCATTTAAGTGATATACTTCGCGCGGTCATAATTTGCGAACGAAGTGAAGAAATCAAGCGCCTCTTGCCTAAATCAAGATCGCTAGATTACTTCGCTAACGCTTCGTAAAAACGTCCTGAAAATAGCATGTGTCGTAATCGGAGCCATTGTCTTGCAGCTGTAGCACTGTAACAAAAATGTACCTCCTTATTTTAGCAGCCGCGGCTCTTATCGGTGCAGCGCTTATTATTAAGAAACAACAGTCCCCCAGCCCTTCTCAAGACACCGTTCAGGCTCCAAGGAGAGATTTTGAAGACCCATCTGTGGGGGCATCATGCATCCTGTTGTGTTTAAAGACACAAAACATCAATCTTCAATTTTCAGCACTGAACCAAGCGGATTGTGAAAAACTATGGTTCTACCGGAACTCCTGGGGGATGACAACCCCGGAAATTCCGGTAGACATTGTTGTCCCATCTAAATGTCGTCGTTTCGAACGAAGTGAAGCAATCCAGCCCCTTTACCTAAACCAAGATCACTAGTACGCCATTCCGTAGTTTTTAGAGTTTTTGCATGCTCTAGAATAAGCAGTCGCGTAAAAATCTTGAGCCGGCTAGCCCTGCGCCGAGCATTACTTGAGCATGCAGATTAATTTTTAATCCACTCTCAACTTTCGCAGCAGTTCTCAATATGGAGATCATGATTTGAACAACATCAATGTCTTCCTAGCGATTGTGGCTGCGCGCAGTATAACCAGGCTACATGTTCTGAACAATCGCTTCGCCAAATTCAAAGCAACTCACGCACGTCGCATCGTCCATCAAGCGCTCTAAATCATAAGTGACGGTCTTCGCTTCGATGGCGCCTTCGACCCCTTTAATAATCAAATCAGCTGCTTCAGTCCATCCCATATGACGTAACATCATTTCAGCAGAAAGCACTAGCGAACCAGGATTGACTTTATTCTTCCCAGCGTATTTAGGTGCTGTACCATGAGTCGCTTCAAATACTGAAACCGTATCACTCAGATTGGCGCCCGGAGCAATACCAATTCCGCCCACTTGAGCCGCTAAAGCATCAGAAATATAATCGCCATTTAAATTTAACGTGGCAATGACACTGTATTCTTCAGGTCTTAGTAATATTTGTTGCAAAAATGCATCTGCAATAACGTCTTTTATTACAATTTTTTGCTTTGTTTCAGGATGTGTAACTTGCATCCAAGGCCCACCATCGAGCAGTTCCGCACCAAATAAAGTACGAGCAACCTCATAACCCCAATCTTTAAACGCGCCCTCAGTAAATTTCATGATGTTGCCTTTATGGACTAACGTCACTGAATCACGATGATTATCGATAGCATACTGAATTGCGGCTCTTACTAACCGTGTTGTTCCCTCTTTTGAAACCGGCTTAATGCCAATCCCACAATGTTCTGGAAAACGAATATTGGTAACCCCCATTTCATCTCGCAAGAAACCAATGACTTTTTTAGCTTCGGCCGAATCAGCTTGCCATTCAATGCCCGCATAGATGTCTTCCGAGTTTTCACGAAAAATAACCATATTTGTTTTCCATGGCTCTTTCACCGGACTGGGCGTTCCTTGAAAGTATCGAACGGGACGAAGGCAGGTATATAAATCCAATTCTTGGCGAATGGCCACATTGAGTGAGCGAATGCCTCCACCAACCGGAGTGGTGAGTGGACCTTTAATGGATACAGCATAATGTTTAATGGCTTCAAGCGTTTCTTTAGGTAGCCATGCATCCTTACCATAAACATGCGTTGCTTTTTCACCCGCATAAATTTCCATCCAAGAAATTTTTCGTTTGTCTCCGTAGGCTTTTTTTACTGCCGCATCGACAACGTGGATCATCGCTGGCGTTACGTCAACACCAATACCATCACCTTCGATGAATGGAATGATGGGGTAGTCAGGCACTACCAATTTAAGCTCATTGGTTACCTCGATACGCTCCCCTACTGCGGGGATCTGAATTTTATCAAATGCCATAATCGACTCCGTTGAATTAAAAAAGAAGGATCAATCATAGCACGCGACGAATCATCACCCAAATTAATTCAACCTGGAAAATGCAATTGAATTGTTACAGAAGTAATTTAGCGCTGGGGAGATAAATGACGATGACTACGATTTCGAGATCTCAAATGAAAACTACGCTCTAACAATATACTTAGCCATGGCCAAATCATTAAACTTAAGAATGTTGTTCCTAACACCATGAGGAGGGTATTATTAAAGTCTTGATACACATCAATCGCATACAATACCAGTTGGTATACAAAACAGAGCAGTGTTATGAGAAGCATTTGCTGAGGCAATAGAAACATATGAAAACGCCTAGCACGAGTTGAAGCCAACCAGGTCGTAAGAACTAAAGCAAAAATGTGCTCACCCAAAAGAGTGGATAATAGCGCGTCTAAACACAGTCCAAGGACGACCGTCGAAGCAAGACTTGTATAATTCGGTAGAAAAAATTGAACATATAAAATGAGTAACAATACCCAAGGGGGACGAAAACCGGCCAGTCCATATGGCAAAGGTAATATTGTTAATACCAACGCCAGTAAAAAAAACAATGCTAAACGAATTTCTAGTTTAAATGACATAATCACTGCCTCATTTAGAGCGTTTCCACTGCTTTTATTCGCTCATCAACTTGCTCACTGAGCTCCGCCCGCTCTTTGTCAGGCCAAATTAATAACACCAAACGATTACGATTTAAGAATGCAATAGGACTAACAGAGACTTTAATAAAATCTTCGCCCGGAAGAATATGGATATCTTCTACTCGACCAACCGGATATCCCTCAGGATATCGTTGCCCAAGTCCAGATGTTACTAATAAGTCACCCTTAGAAATAGGAGATGATTTTGGTAAATTGATCAAAGAGAGCGTACTCATACTGTTTGTGCCCACTAAAATTGCACGTTCACCGGTTCGATCATTTCTCACCGGCACAGCACTTTTTGCATCAGATATCAATAAAACAGTACTCGTCTTCATACCTACATCAATGACTTGCCCTGTAACTCCTTTTGCATCAAGAACGGGTTGTCCAACAAAAACATCATCAGACGACCCTTTATTCAGAACTAATAACTGCCGGGAACTTGTGGTATCCACTGCTAAAATTTCGGCAGCCATGGCTCGATCACTAGCCGACGCTGATGCAGACAATAGTTCTTTTAACTGTGAATTTTCGCGTCGAATCACAAGCAATTTTTGCATTTTAGCTTCGAGCAACGTTTGCTGATAACGCAATTGAATATTTTCATCAATCAATGATTTTTTGGTGCTCACCAACGAATGAAACCACCCCATCATCCGCATGGGATAATCAACAAGATATTGAATAGGAGACGCGACCAGCGTAAGAATACTACGAGCCTGTCCTAGCGCATGATAATGATAATCTGAAAACATTAAAATAAACGACAAAACAAGGGTTACTATAAACCCAGTGGATTTATGGTGCCCCTTGGTAAACAGTCGCTTATGGTTGTTATTATTCAGTTGAAAGGAAATCGCCACCACGTAGGTCCATTGTTTCTAATGCCAAACCACCACCACGAGCAACACACGTAAGAGGATCTTCTGCTATCAAAACAGGCAACCCTGTTTCTTCCATCAGCAACATATCCATATTCTTAAGCAATGCACCACCGCCTGTTAATACCATTCCTTGCTCAGCAATATCAGCTGCTAATTCAGGAGGAGCTAATTCAAGAGCAGCACGAACAGCACCAACAATGCCTGACAAAGGCTCTTGAAGTGCTTCAAGAATCTCAGCACTGGTCAGTGTAAAGCTACGCGGAATGCCTTCTGCTAAATTACGACCCCGTACTTCAATTTCAAACATATCACGTGATGCATATGCGGAGCCAATCTCATGCTTAATACGTTCAGCAGTGGTTTCGCCAATTAACGTACCGTAATTACGGCGCACATATGAAACGATTGCATCATCAAATTTATCACCACCAATACGTACTGATTGATGATACACAATACCGCTCAGTGAAATAATAGCAACTTCTGTTGTTCCACCACCAATATCAACGACCATCGAACCACAGGCCTCTTCAACGGGCATACCAGAACCAAGCGCTGCCGCCATGGGTTCTTCAATTAAGAATACTTCTCGAGCCCCTGCTCCCATAGCCGATTCACGAATAGCACGACGCTCTACTTGAGTTGAACCGCATGGAACACACACTAGAACACGAGGACTTGGACGCAAAAATCGATTCTCATGCACTTTATGAATAAAGTGTTGCAACATTTTTTCAGTCACATGAAAATCAGCAATCACTCCATCTTTCATAGGTCGAATGGCATTAATATTGCCTGGTGTTCTGCCTAACATACGCTTTGCTTCAAGTCCAACAGAAACAACTCTTTTTTGCCCCGATTCGTTGCGAAGTGCAACGACAGAAGGCTCATTTAGAACGATTCCTTTGTCTTTTACATAGATGAGTGTATTTGCAGTTCCCAAATCAATTGATAAGTCATTAGAAAACGCCCCCCTTAATTTTCTGAACATAGCACAGACTACCTCGTGGCATTAAATGGAGTTTAAAAAAGCAAGTTTACCTTAAATAATGGTTCAGGTCGACCTCTGCACATGACAATTTTTTTGAATCCGCTCGACATCATTCATGAGATCCAACCACCGGGGCTTCAATCATAGAAGATTGAACTCCCTGGGCATTATCCTTTTTTATCGTTTCTCCTGCGGAACTATCTGAAGCTGGGTAGGATATCACTGTCGCTGGATTTTCAAGCGCCTCTTTAAGACTAATAAATTTATAGCCATTTTGTTTGTACATGTGAATAACATCATCCAGTGCATAGCTGTTCAGCAAATTCGCATGTATGAGCAATATTTGTTTTACTGGTTTATCTTTTGATTTTTTTTCAGCTTTTAACGTCGCCTGCCAAATATATGCAAGATAGCGCGGCTTAAGCTGTTTTATAATGTATTGTTCTCTATCATGAAAGCGAACTTTATAGGCTCGCTCATTAAATTCAAAATCTTTACTATCGATCGTGACAGGAGCAACAACATAATGATGTTCGGTCAAATAGTTTAAAACAATTGGTTTCGATTGTTTGTTGCCTTCCGCAAGATAGGGGTAACGAAAATAATGAGGCTCGGTTAATAACGGAGCGATGACTTTTTCAGATCGTTCAATATCTGCGATATATTTTTCAGCACCAATCTGATTTAAGCTTTTATGTGAGTAGGTGTGGTTACCTAGCATCAAGCCTGCATTTCGAAATTTTTCAAGAAATTCCCATTGCCCCTTCTCTATTGCTCCGCCAATTATAAATCCGGTTGCAGGAACATGATTGTCGGTGAATGCTTGTATTATTTTATCAAAACGTTCAGTTGAGCGTTGTATATTTCCAGGCGTATCCATTTTAGACGCCACTAGGGGCAAATCATCAATGGTAATAGCAATTTCACGTTCTTGGGCAGCACACTGAAGTGCAGATAACAAAATACATAGTCCGGTTAATTTTCGCATGACAATCCTTCGTCAGTTAGGAACGTGGCCGAAATAACGTTCCTTAGGTTTAATGTTTCAACATTACAAGTCGACTTAACAGAAATGTTAATGGTAACAATAATACAATAACAAACAAAGGTACAAACGTCACTGAAAATCCAAAATAAACTAATATTTGAAGAGATACCGCACTGGCAGCATACTGAACTACATAAATAAGCGGAAACTGCATAAAGGTTTTCCATGACATTTTGGCATGAAAGACGAATAAAGACGTTAAGACATACGATAAGATAACAGTCACTACATATGAAATAAAATAGGCTATTTGATAGTTTAAAACCATGTTAAGAAGAACATACAAACCAAACATAACGAGAGTACTGAATCCGTTTACGAACATAAAACGAACTATTTGATGGTTTACTAAGTTACGTATTGATTTCATAAAGCTCCTCAGTACTCCGCAGAGCATCAAATAACGTATTCAAAATCCCCTCATCCGCCCTACAGGCACCTTCTCCCCATGTCTGGGGAGAAGGATTTGGAAGATATCTTACTTTGCAGCAACAATTTCCAGTTGCAATTTTGCAATCACGTCGCTATGAACATGAATGTCAACTAAGTAATTGCCAATTGAATGCAATGGACCTTCAGACATCACGATTTCACGCTTAGCGACGTCAAGTGATTTCGCTTTTAAAGCGTCTTTTATTTCATTCGGACCAACAGAACCATAGAGTTTGCCTTCATCACTTGCCTGAGCTGCAATAACAATCGTAACATCATTCAATTTCGCAGCACGTTGCTCTGCAGAAGCTAAAGACTGAATCTCTTTTTTCTCAAGTTCAGCACGACGTTGCTCAAAAAGTTCAATATTTTTTTCAGTAGCAAATACAGCCTTATTCCCTGGAATAAGATAGTTACGACCATACCCGGCAGTAACGTCTACTCTATCGCCTAGATTACCCAAATTTCTAACTTTTTCTAACAATATAACTTGCATTTTATTTGACCTCTCCAATTGTTTTATCTGCTTTATTCTGCAGATATAACCTAAAATTAACTAAGACATCCAATGAACCAAACAATACTAAAATAGGTAACATCACGCGAGGAAATACTCCCAACACCACTGACAACGCCAGCATCGGCACAAACATACCTCGCGTAGTCATACAATCAAACCACAAGCTCACGCCTGCAATAAAAAAGAAAACCACGATAACCGGAAGCACATCAACGGCAATTAAATAATGTTGTCTTGCTGCCAACAACACCATAATAAACACAAGCAAATCGCTTCTCACCCCGCGAATCATTCGCATTTCTTGCTTAAATCCTTCCGGATAATAAAGCTTAGATTGAACGAATCGCGCCAATGCGAGTGATGTCACTGAGGACAATGCAACACCCGCGGCTTGAATACCGACAAGGTAATTCGCAAAAATTGTCTGTTCAGTGATGTTTGCACCTTTATTCAACATGAAAAACGTATTTTCAAAATGAAGTTGGGTCAATATTTCCCGCAAATACATATACTGCTGCACTATAAATTCAGGATGCATTGACTGTAAGAGACACATCAATAGCAAAACCTGAAGGAATAAAGCACCAAAGACAACTCGCCAACTCTGACTAAAACGAAGCGCACACGCAGCCAAGTAACAAGGCGCATAGGAAAGCAAGCTTCCGATAATAGCGCCATTAACCGATAATGCTGAATTCAACATCATGAAATTGGTAAAAACGGCAGCCACAAGCAACAGGCCACCAATTTTTAAACTTTTTCGCAATGTGACTAGAGCAACAACACTCGCCGCCAGCCAACCGGTGTATGGCAACATAACCAATAACACCGTATTGAACAGAGCAAAAAAGTCATTACTCAGCATTAACTGCCCTTGTTTACGGATAAATCCGTTCAGCCAAGTCATTGTTTATCGATGGCTATCACAGTACGGCAACAATGCCAGGAATCGTGCGTGTTTAATTGCTGTACACATAAGGCGTTGATTACGAGCATCAATTCCAGTAATACGAGCAGGCACAATTTTACCTGTTTCAGAAATGTAGTTTTTCATTGTATTTACATCTTTATAATCAATTTCACTACCGGCATCGGAAGAAAAGCGATTCATTTTTTTACGACGAAAATATGCAGACATAGTTTTTCTCCTTAAGCAGCTCGGTCATCTTTGCGGTCATCTTTACGATCATCTTTTTTCATCATGATCGACTCAACAGTAATCGCAGATCTGCGATTTAGAATTAAATTTCGAAGAATGGCATCATTGAATTTAAATGCATCTTTTAATTCATCTAATGCAGGCTGATCGCACTCGATGTTCATTAAAATGTAATGCGCTTTATGCATGTCATTGATAGGGTATGCAAGTTGTTTACGTCCCCAATCTTCTTTACGGTGAATTAAACCATTATGTTTAGTAACGATGCCTTCATAACGTTCGACCATAGCAGGTACTTGCTCGCTTTGATCAGGGTGTACCAAAAACACAATTTCATAGTGTCTCATCAGTCTTCTCCTTGTGGATTAAAGCCTTCTCTATTGAGTAAAGTAAGGCAAGGTTTATACTGCGCGCAGTATAATAATAATACTTCGCGCGGTCATAATTTGTGGTTTTTTGACGACGTTATTTTTGTGCACATTTAACGTTTAAAACGCAGCGCAATAGCAGGTCTATTGTCAAGTTTTAAACGTTAAATGTGCGCGAAAAGAACAAGTCAAAAACCGCAAATTGTGACCGCGCGAAGTATA
>DIUW01000027.1 GCA_002423125.1 Legionellaceae bacterium UBA6148
GTCAAAAACTGCGGAATTGAGTGTATAGATACTGCATTATCGTGGTCTATTCAGCATGAGATTCGGTTCTTGAAACTCTTCTTCTGAGTGCAATGAAAATAGGGAGGAATTTTGTCTTACCGGTTTTTTTTCGTCATTATGGCGTACCCAGCAACTATGAACACGACTCCGTGGCGTAGCGCGTGAAGCGGTCTTTATGCTGGTATTATGCAATCCTGCTTCTAAACCCAATCCAATTTCGACGAGTTCCTGCCGGGCAACCGCTAAATTCATTCTTAACATTGCATTCTTCAATGACATTTTAGTAAATATTGACTCAAGTTGGGTTAACGCCGTTTGAGGTAACCCCGCCACGGATAGCGTATTCGTATAATCCATTCTGGCAGCATAGTTTAATCCTTGAAGAAAAGTCCCCCATCCTGACGGACATGTTCTTAATACCGCGCCAAAAATCAATGCCAATACCATAGCAACCGAATAGGTATCGGAATTATCTGTGCTGACATTCTCATATCGCTCTGGTGGCGCGAAGGCAACTGTTCCTTCAAAGCATTCTGCTTGGCGCGTCTCACTGGAAGGTCGTTTTGCAAACTGAGCAAGGCCAAAATCGATAATGCAAACGTAAGGAAGTTTACCAGGGAAATGAACCATAATATTTTGCGGCTTAATATCGCGATGATAGACGTCGTTTTTAGCAATTCTACGTGTTGCATCGATGATCTCAAACGCTAAAAGAAATCGTTGCTCGATGGATAGCACATTTTTTTTTAATAATTGTTCTAAAGTGACACCTGGAACTTTTTCCATAATAAAATACGCAGTCTCACCAACAATCGTTAATGGCAGGCAGTTAAAACTAACGTCCAATTGATGAAGCTCTCTTTCAACCAGAGAAAAATGTGATTCTGGTCCCACCTTGATCACGCGAGGAAACTTATCTGAAAAAGAAATATCGTCTTGGCCAATGGATAACGTTCCTTTGCTCGTGTACACCGTTGCTTGTCCGCCACGAGCGAGCATATGTGCTTCATTAAACACTTCAAAATGCATCGTATGAAGCGATGTATCATTACAGGACCATGCAACCATAGAGTCAGTAAAATTAAACAGACCTATATCCTGATGATTATAGGTCTCATAATGAGGATATAACCGTTTTCTTGTTTCATTGAAGAAAGAAATTAATGCAAGGATCTTCGATTCAGGGATGTTCATGGGATCAATTGTCATTCTCTCAGGCATGCATACTCCTATTTTTATATGAACGTACCATTGAGCGTTCTAATCAAGTCCGTGCTACCATTATTACTATATAAATAACGTGAAACGCAACCACCATGGATAAACAATACCGTTACCGACAAGCAAAAAAAATCACCCTCATCGGCGCAGTGACCAATGCGTTACTCGGCATCATAAAAATCATCACGGGGATTTTATTTCACTCTCATGGGCTGATTGCGGACGGAGTTCATTCCATCGCGGATTTATTGACCGACATCATGGTTCTTATCGGTTCAAAATATGCCAGTCAAGATGCCGATGACTCTCATCCCTATGGGCACCAGCGTATTGAAACCGCAACCACACTGATGCTGTCACTGATGCTTATCCTCGCCGGCTTCGGCATTGCATGGGATGCATTCGATGAGATAATTCATCGAGCTCATGATATCCCTAATACACTCGCCCTTCCGGTCGTTATCATATCCATTCTGGCCAATGAGGCATTGTTCCACTACACGCACCATATTGGAAAAAAAATTAAGTCTCCCCTCATCATCGCGAATGCTTGGCACCGTCGATCGGATGCCGCCTCATCATTCGTTGTATTGGTCGGTATTATTGGGAGTTTGATTGGCTATGCGGGATTTGATGCGATAGCAGCGATGATTGTCAGCATCCTGATTATAAAAATGGGTTGGAATTATGGCTGGAGTAGCGTGAAAGAATTGATCGACACCGCCATCGACCCAGACATGTTACAACGCATACACGCCATTATCAGTCACATTGATGGGGTGATTAAAATTCATCAACTCCGAAGTCGTTCAATGGGAGGGGATATCTTTCTTGACCTTCACATTCAAGTTTCTCCATGGATTACCGTGTCAGAAGGTCATTTTATTGCTCAACACGTCCACCACGCTTTACTGCATGAGATCCCTTCTATTAAAGACGTCACCGTACATGTCGATCCAGAAGATGATGAAACATCCAATCCGTCGATACACTTGCCTAATCGCACTCTACTCGAAAAATCCATTCTGCAGCCTTGGCAAGAGAAGTTCCCTGACATTCAACATTGGATGATCCACTACCTCGATGGCCAACTCACAATAGACCTTTTTTGTAGTTCACCATTGAAAAAAAATCAAATTGATCACATTGAATGCGATTTAAAGCACCATCCCGTGATCATTAAAATTCGATTATTTACCGTGGATTCTCCAATAATTCTTGCAAAATGAGCCCTGTGAAAATAATATACCCGAACTGATTCAAAATGCTATTTTTGAATCACTTCGGGTATATGCCCCTTAATTTTTAACGAAGAGAATTGCGCATGATGATGACGACAACGCTCAAATTTTTTTTTGCATTGAGCATTTCCATAACCATTCTATTAGCCGGCTGGTACCCTTTTAAAAAACGTTTGCGCGACGGGGAGCATGTCGATTTTCCATTGGGTGAAACCTTGGCGACTGGTGTATTTCTTGGCGCAGCCCTGCTTCACATGCTTCCAGAATCAAATAGCTTATTCAGTCATCTAGGGTATCAATACCCATTGGCATACCTTATCACGGGGATCGTTTTTTTATTATTTTTATGGTTCGAACATTTGGGTAAAGAACTTTACCACCATCAAGAATCAACTCATCCTGCATTTGCCATTTTGGCCTGGATCATGCTATCGGTTCACTCACTTGTTGTGGGAGCCGCCTTAGGCCTCAGCAATGAATACCCCATCATGATCATGCTTTATTTGGCAATCATTACTCACAAATGGGCCGAAAGTTTTGCCATCGCGATTCAACTGAATAAAAGCTCATTAAAACCGTTTCAAAGTTTTATATTATTTATTACGTTCATGTTGATGACCCCTCTCGGAATTTATTTGGGATGGTTTTTAGGACATGGGGCAGAGTATCAGTCCATCTTTGCGCCGATTCTCATTGCCGCATCGGCAGGAACATTTCTCTATCTGGGCACGTTACATGGCCTTGAACGCTGCGTAATGGTCCAGCGCTGCTGCAATTTGAGAGATTTTAGTTTTGTCATTGTTGGTTTTTTATTAATGGCATCCGTTGCCGCGTATGTTTAAAAAACTACTAGCAAACTCCTGTCAACACATGATAAATTGAAATAATGATAGAAACTAAAATTACGATTATTAATAAATTAGGTCTACACGCGAGGGCATCTGCAAAGTTTGTCTCGACAGCGGCTCGCTTTCAAAGTCGCTTAGACGTGACTAAAGACTCAAAAACCATCAATGGCAAAAGCATTATGGGTGTCATGATGCTTGCTGCCAGCAAAGGCAGTGAACTCACGATGCAATTCGACGGCCCAGATGAATCCGAGATGCTCACTGCAATCGTTCATTTAATTAATAATCGCTTTGGCGAAGCCGAATAAAGCTTGACACATAATCTGGTCACTCCGTCGAAAAAACCAATACTCCAGCAGTTCTCAAATTGAGAACTGCTGCCAATACTCCCTTCATTTGACTTTTTGTCTATACTTAAAAACATGCATTATTGAAGAAACAAAAGAAGAGGATTCTATTAAAAATCGTCCGGTTTAATCTATGGCCACTACTTACGCGTACGTCGTCGCTTCTTTCGCATTTTTTGAACGGCTCGAAGCGTTTGAAAAGGTCCTGAGAAAGCATACAGTGCAAAGGTAATGAACACGACCCACGCAGGGTTTGCAGCAACCGCCATAAAAAGAATAACCACTAAGAGAATATAAAGAAACGGTACTTTTCCCTTAAAATCAATCTGCTTAAAGCTGTGATAACGGACGTTACTCACCATGAGCACCGCGGCTAAAACTGCGAGCCCCAAAGATGATGCCAACACAAAAACAGCCGCCCATTCATATTGATAACACAACCATACGTAAGCAGAAATCATCCCCGCAGCCGCAGTGCAAGAAAGTCCCTGAAAATAACGTTTATCGGCAGTCTGAAGTTGGGTATTGAACCGTGCCAATCGTAATGCAACAGCCGCCGTATACATAAATGACACTAACCAACCCAATTTACCTAACTGATGTAAATTCCAGCTATATAACAACAAAGCAGGTGCTACACCAAAAGTAACCATATCCGACAAGCTGTCATACTCCGCACCAAAAGCCGTTTGTGTATTCGTCATGCGCGCAATTCGCCCATCCAAACCATCCGTTATCATTCCAATAAAAATAGCGATGGCGGCAGTATCATATTGACCTTGTAATGAGGAAACAATTGAATAAAATGCCACAAATAGGCTGGCTGTCGTAAACAAGTTCGGGAGCAGATAAATACCAGAACGACCTTCTCTTCGCTTCATTGTATACCTCAATTCAAATGTTCGGATTACCTTAGAAAAAGCAGTTCAATCTACTGCTTTTTGTAGGATTATAACAATATACCCATTGGAAATGAAGACAGTGGTTTTTGGCAGCAGTTCTCGATATGGAGATCATGATTTGAACAACATCATTGTCTTCCCTGCGCGGGGATGACAGTACTGGGTTAGAGGCGATCCTTGTGTAATTTATAGGCTCCATATTGAGAACTGCTGCAGAATGCCCCCCTACTCTTTTTAAATCAGATCACGTATTATTATTGATGCTGCGATTCTTGCGGAAACCTAAAACCGCAAAATCAAGTTAATAGTACAACGAAATGGAGTACATCATGACATCCATGCCCTACCCACCCTCTTTGGTTGACCAATTTTCACTCGCGAATCGGAAATCGCAACTTGATGGGTACTATCGTTCCAAATTATTTATACCATCATCCAGCGCCAATCCTCTGATCGCAGCTGCGGGGCCTGTGTTTTCATTATTGGAACGATTAGGATTAAGCACAACACTCCCCCCTATCAAGAGTATCCGCCATAATATTGAGCACGAACTTCACGCATTTCAAAGTCGACTTGTGCGAAAAAGTTACGCCGATGAACTCATCCTGATTGCGCATTACTTGCTCTGCGCAACCGTTGATGAGCTCCTTGGAAAAAGTTACCTTCGTGTTCATGGAAAACCGGTCGAATTTGTTGCATTCACACCATTATCTTCTGATAACCAAGGTCCTCAACGGTATTTTTTTGACATTGTTAACCGCCTTAAAGATAAAACCAACCAATATTTGGATTTATTAGAATTAGCTTACTACTGCCTTATTACTGGATTTGAAGGAGAAAAACACGTCCTGACTGATGGACGACAAGCGCTTGAAAATCTAATCGAAGAATTACATCAACTCATTAATCAATACCGTGTGCATAAACCCCATTATCCATTTAAAGAAAAAATATTACCGTTACCTGTTCGCCTTAATCATAAACCAATTGCAATTGCTACGCTGATGACACTGGGAGTCATTCTCTTAGTCTGCTATCTCAGTCATACTCGGCTTGAGAACAAAGCTTATAATATGTTACTGGCCCATCAATCAATCGCGACTTCAACGGAGTATGCATGACGAGCTCGATTCAAACGCTGTGTAGCGCTGTCAAAAAAATCATTTGGCAGATCAAGCCTCAAACCGACGGTTTCTCTTTTCTGATATTAACGGGAAAAACGGGACAGGGGAAAAAAACATTGATGCGACAAAGTCTCTTTCAGCATACAATAGCCGAAGGTGACGTAAGTACTGACATTTATTACAACCCTCAAGGGATTATTCTCGATCTCAGTGAAGCCTGGTTGCATCAAAGCAAAACCTTGTTATTGCAAACACTGAAGCAATTAAATAACTGCCATAGCCACATAAAAATCAATGGCATGATACTCTGCGTTGACATCAACGAACTCACTCCTACTGAGCCAATTGAACTATCAACCAATATCAAAGCTCATAGCGAAATCCTTCAGCGATTTGGTGCAAACTTAGGTTACCGTATTGATGTCGCGGTCATTTTCACAAGGCTTGATGCACTTGCAGGATTTTGTGAGTTTTATCAGCACGAACATGCGAGTGAACTATGTAAACCATTAGGGTTTTCGCTCACTGAGCGTCAAGATAAAGACAAATTAGAAAAAAATTTCAAACTCCAATTTGATCAATTCATCGAATCAATCAACCAACAAGTGCTCAACAAAGTACATCCCGCACGTTCGAGCATTAAACGCACACTGATTCGTGAATTTCCCCTGCAATTAGCAACGCTAAAGCTCGGGCTACAATCCCTAATACTCTGCTTCCCACCAAAAATGTTTCGTGTTCAATCCTTATTTTTTACGAGTGCTGAACAAGGAGGCGTTAGTGTTGACCAACTCAATAAAAAAATTCAACACGAATATGGGCTATCCATTCAAAATACGTTTCCTTTATCTAATAACTATCGCGCCTATTTCATTCAGGGTGCACTAACCACCTGCCAGGAACAAATGAGGCAATATGGACTAGATAAAAAGAACTTCCCGAAAGGTTTAACTCAAGTGCTCACAGGCGTTACCTTACTTTCCTTAAGCTTATTAACCTATTACCACTTTAAATCAACTCGGTTGCTTGACGAAGCAAGCAAAGAATGGATCGCATACGATGCAAGTACTCATCAGCACAACGGTGAAGTCGCAGCACTGTACCACCTAGCCACTGCCTCATCGACATTGGATAAGTTAAATAGCAATCTCATCACACATGGATCGATTGAAAAGCTCAAAACTCAACTTGAAAATAATAGGGCAGAACATCTCCATGGGATTTTTATCCCGAGACTCCTAAAGCAAATTGAAGGCGTTCTTGCCAACGATCAACAGCCACACAGCGTGCGCTATGAAGCCTTAAAAGTTTACTTGATGTTCGGTGAACCGCAATACTATCAGCCCGATGCAATTTTAGCTTGGTTCAAAGCACAAGGACCACAAACACTTAGTCAGGCTGAATTTGAAAAAAAATTGGCTGCGATAAGTCTCGCATTAAAACCACCAACTCATCCCGTTTCTATTAATCAACAATTGGTCAGCACCTTACGTAATTACCTCAATGCATTACCCGTAAATTATCTCTATTATTCTATTGCTAAAAATAATTTTTCTTCAGAAAAAACACCGATTGAAATAAAAGGATTTACCTTAGCGGATAAGACTCTACCGCATTACTTCACGAAGCCTGGGTTTCATGCCGTATTAAAACAGCTTCCAGAGCTAGCAGGCCAGCTCACACATGATAATTGGGTACTTGATAGACCAACACCCGATAATCTCCATGAGCTTCTCGCACAAGCCTACAGCTATGACTACGTGCTATGGTGGAAAAATTTCGCACAAAAAACAACGCCATTACATGCACAAACGTATCAAGAAGTCATTCATCTCACGCAGCTTCTCCGACAGTCTAACGCATTCGAGGCGCTAGTGAACCTTATTCAGGAGCACACAAGCCCTGAGTTAGGTGAGTCATCAGCCGAATTTAATCAACACATTGCAAACCAATTTACTGACATTAATTTAATCAGTAATACAGCGGTCACTCCTCTGACTCATACGCTGAATGAAATGGAAAAATTCTTAACCTCGATTTCTATCGTGAACGATCAAGGCAAGACGGCATTTACCATTACAAAATCTCGTTTTCAGGGCGATGCTCTCACCAACCCATTAAGTGTTTTGTTTAATCAGTCAGAGCAGCTGCCTGAACCGGTAGCATCATGGACCAAACAAATTGCGAGTGATACCTGGTTTATCTTTATTAACGATTCAAAACATTATATTAACACCCAATGGAAAAACACCGTTTACCAAGATTATGTCAATACAATAGCCAAGCGTTTTCCATTTGATCAGCTTGGGGAGGAAGAAGTAGCCATCACTAACTTTAACACCTTTTTTTCAAGTCATGGGCGACTCAATACCTTTGTTGAAGAACATATTAAACCGTTCTTAAACACCTCAGAGGCCCAATGGAAACCCAAAGAAATGAATAGTTATGTATTACCTATTTCAACCGATACAATCAACGAAATAATGCGCGCCAATGTCATTACAAACATGTTTTTTAGAGAAAACGAAGAATCTACGCATGTTGAATTTAGTCTGCAAAAATCAGATCTTGATCCAGTGGTCGCACGACTACAGTTAATTATTGGTAAAAGCGTCATCAATGATACGCAAAATAATAAATCATTCACGCGCGTCAAATGGCCAACATCCAATGCAAAACTCACCATTGGTACCTTGGAAGGTAAAACATTCACATTAGATGAACAAGGGATATGGGCGTTCTTTAAACTCTTACAAAAAGTAGACGTACAAACCGATGCTGAAGACACTTCTCGACTACAGGTATTATTTGAAATCAATGGCAATTCAGGGCGATATCTATTAAAAACACAAAATGAAATGAATCCATTTACGCCAGGAATATTAAATGGGTTTAACCTAAGTGAGTCGATTGCGTAGGTAAAAATAGTAAGCCCGAGTAAAACGAAGTGGAACCCGGGCTACGGTCTGTGGAGCATATCAAACAACAACTGCTTTCGGCACATAACTCTTTAGCTGCTCAGAAAACTGGCGTAGCACATCCAATCCGGACTCTTCCGCCTGTTTACACCATTGCTGTAATGCTTCCATTAACTCTTTTTGCGAAGCCGCCGTTTTCAACCACACGTTTTGTAGCGATAGGCGATAACTATATACCAAACGTAATTGCTCATAGCGATCTAACAACGTCTGTAAATGTGACGTTGCATGAGGGGTCAATAACCTCGTTTCCCTTCGTAGCAAACGACCCGCATGACGAAGCAATTGTCTCTCTTTTTTATCAGAAATACTGAGTTTCTCACGACGCAAGATCGGTCGCACAACGGATTTATAGTAATGCGACATAACCTGAAAACGATTACCAATAACAGCCTTCACTGTATCCAAATCAACGGTTAACTTGCCTTCTTGACGTGCCAATTGCGGCGGTAATTTCTTAACTTTAGCCAGTCCTAAAAACGATAAACAACGAATATACAGCCAAGCGATGTCAAACTCCCACCATTTCACTGAAAACTTAGCTGAAGATGCAAACGTGTGATGATTATTATGGAGCTCTTCTCCACCGATCCAAAATCCCCATGGAAACACGTTTCGAGCCGCATCTGGGCACTCAAAATTACGATACCCCCAATAATGTCCGATGCCGTTTACAACGCCAGCTGCCCACAACGGGATCCACATCATTTGAATCGCCCAGATGGACATACCTGGAATTCCAAAGAGGACGAGATCAATCGCCAGCATGATCAAAATACCTTTCGCCGAATGAGCAGAATACAGTTTACGTTCTATCCAATCGTTCGGTGTCCCATGAGAGTATTTTGCAACCATCTCTCTGTCTTGACGAGCCGCGCGATAAAGCTCAGCGCCCTGCCAAAAAACCTTTTTAATCCCAACCACCACTGGACTATGAGGATCCCCTTCTACATCCGTAGTCGCATGATGTTTGCGATGAATAGCAACCCAATCGGCCGTCACCATTCCAGTGGTCATCCAAAGCCAAAATCGGAAAAAGTGACTGACTATCGGGTGCAGCGTTAATGCACGATGCGTTTGATGACGATGCAAATAAATCGTTACTGAAGCGATGGTAATTTGTGTCAATACAAGAGTTGCTACAATATAACCCCAGAAAGACAGGTTGAGCAGACCAAAAATCATAATGTACTCCGTTAAAATATACTTCAAGTATAACGTCAAAACAGTGCTTATTGTACCACAAATACAAACTAATAGCACATATTAAAAACAAATTATCGGCTGAAAAGAGTCTGGTTTTATCGGTATAGCCTGCTCCGGCTTAAAAAATCTCAAAGAATCCGAGATAGTATTGTTAATCTGCCGGTAATATTTCACGGGCTCAGGTGTATATAAATGCAATGCAGCGAGCAGCGATAAAAAACATTGCTGCAGCCATGCAAAACAAATGCTATCAAAACGACGATAAGCCAGCATGTCAGCCTCAAAGGTATTGAAGAAAGGATCTGGACTCAATTTTTGGATTTCATCATGCAAATTTCTAAGTCGTTGTCCTGGGCTTAACTTCGAATTTTTAGCAATCATTTCAAGCTTATCAATCCAGTTTAATTTTTTTTTCAAGGTGTTTTTATCTTCAAATAAAGACTCATTCGCTTGCTCACTGTTGTGATGCAGAGCCTTTATTGGACTTATTTTTTGCGATTGCGCCGTAGCATATGCTCTAAACTGCCCAGTAGCCGTCAGTATTTCATTTAACTGTCGATAAAGTGCACGTGATTTTTCTTCAAATTGAGATTGACGAGCAAACAATGCTTTTTGCATGGTTTTCTGAATATCGTTCGATTGTTCGAGGGGCTTGCAAAGGATGCTACTATTCAGTGAATCGAGTGTTTTATTAAGATCATCTTTCACTCTTAATGATTCAATATAATGACTTGATTTATAAGCGCTCAACGAGCGTATCAACCTCGGTTCAGTGAGCAACTGCTGTTCGTATTCTCCTTTTAGATTACAGAACCCTATCTGATAGTTGTTATCCCCACAATGAATAATTAAAACCTCTTTTAATGAGAGCACGGCATTTTTATCATGATTGCTGGGTTGAGAAAATATGATTCTGGCCAAGCCACCATCCAAAATAGGACGCTTTACGCTACTCAGAGAGGCTTTGAACTCCTGATTATATTCCACTTTCAATTCCGGGACTTCGAGGCATTGCATGACTATTTTATTGAGTATTCTATTAAAGCTAGACTCAATATAATTCTGTCGAGTTTTTTGATGTAGTACGGTTTGCGACTGGTCTAACTGCTGTAAATAACTGGTCCTATTATGCATTGCTGCGATTTCTAACTTATAACCATCCATCAATCGGCGATAATAATTGATCGTACTTTTTAGGGTATCGATCATTTTTGAATCCATTGGAAACGTCAGCTGACTAATATGAGGATACACATTGCTATCATTTGCACGATCATGTCGCGTATCATGGGCATGCCCCGTTAAGAATCTAATGTCTGATAATTTTTTTGCCGATAACGCAGCATGAGTCATCGACTGCATTATTTTTAAATCATATTCTTTGAGATTGTCATGAACACAACTAAGAGGCGGATGGTTTGGTAATGAACGAACAAACTTCAAATGGTCTGCGGATAAAACAACAGGGGAATCTGTACCAATAATGATTGAATCATATTTCTTTAACGTTCCATCATCAAGTTGCAAATCGATACGTACACCCGTTATTTTATTCACATAAACTAAACTATTCAATCCCGTTTGTTTATTGATGACTCGAATATAACCTGACACAAAATGACCCAACAACAATGTTGAGCAATTATCAATTGGCATTTCAGCCATAGAAATCGAACAGCACCGGGGCTCATGAGTGAATGATGTAAGGAACGTTAACTCTTCTGTAGATAAAACGCAGGCAACAGGCGTACTCGTAATTTTCGCATCATATTGTATTAAATGTTCATCATCGAGATTCAAATCAAGATACAAGCCGGTTATTTTATTAATATAAAACAAACCATTCAGTTTCGGATTTTTGTTTTTTACTCGGATGTAGCCCGAAGCAAAATGACCAAATGAAATTTTTGAAACATCCGTAACTGGAATTTCAGACATCAATAGCGAACAACATCGCCCTAACTCTATGCGTGCTCCAGTCATTTTATTCACATAAAATAAACTATTAATCGACTTATTTTCATTTATGACTCGAACATAAGCTGAGTCATATCCATCAAGTGAAATCTTAGACACGTCATTAGGTAAATCAGGCATTAGGATCGAGCAGCATCGGCTTTTATTCTCCACCTGAAGTATAGGATAAGCTGCTTCATACGCAGTACGAATCCGATCACTGGCCTGTTTCAAAACATCCTGTTTTTTGTGCGTTGGATAGAAAAACCACCATCGATTATCATTAATTTTTTGATAGGCTTCAATGGCCTCGCTCAGTTGAGTTAACTTATTATAATTTTTCTTATTCACTATTTGTTGAGTCGTCGCGCCTACACTTTGAGCATTCGCTTGCTCAATCCGCTTTTGAAGACGACTCATCCTACCTCGGTGAACATTGTCATGCGCAATATCTTGTTGAACGATGGGTTCGGGTGTAAGGCACGCAAGATAACGATCGGATCTTAAATCCAAAGGCTCAAGCAGTCCGATGTAAAATTCATCCAAGACGTCCTGTAAAGGCCCTGATAATAGTCCAGGATTTAAACCCATCAGCATTTCATAACGATCGGCCGCAAGTAACAATTCAGCAAAATAATGTTGATCGAGTCGTTCTAACAACTCAATCTGCTCATCCATACCGGCTTTATATATTTCGGCCATAAAAAATGCCAATTGTTTTTTGAGTTTTAGAAACAAGCAATATATCGCTGGCGTCTCGAAAAACAGCTGAAAATAAGAATTCGATCGTTCAATGACTCGCTCGATGGCAATCACCAATTTTTTCGTGCGTACACGAATTTCGGTTAACTGTTGTGGCGAAAGAGTTCGATTATTGGTTCTTGCGTTTACATCGTTAGGAATCAACACGAAGCTATGCAATGTATACCACAAAGAGGACATCCCTTCATTGCCTGGCGTTTGCGGACCATCTACAGGGCGAGGCGCTGAATAAGGAGTAAAAAGCTCGCCAAAATAATTTCGTATCTGCCGATATTGACTCACGACGGTTTGAGATAAAAATGACAACTGAGGATCATTAACGAGATCGTAACATATGCTCCATAGCGTTTGTACGTTCAGATAAGCTTTTAGCAATCCCCCAATATAAACGTCCCTTCTACTGCTATCTTTTAATGCCTCCAATTCTTCAAAAATGTGCTCAAGACTATACAACGCATTAAACAATCGCTTGAGATTCGCCAATTGTTTACTATGTCCCAGTAAACGATCCAAATTGTGCGTCTCTGGGTAATCAACATCAGGAAAAGGAAGAGATCCGGTCTGTCGGTCCAGTTTTTTTGTTATCACCTCATCGCAATAAATACCTACATTTGTATACAACGAATCGGACATGGTCTTAAACAATTTAGAAAAATAAGGCGTTTTAATCACATGAAATGCTCTTGCATCAGGTGGCAATTGCAATATCTCTCTTCTGGCTTGAATTTCAACATCGTATACTTCATTCGCGCATCTTTCAAAATAGCACTCTTTTCCACTCTCTCCTTCATTTAGATAAATTAAAGCTAACTTCACTTTTTGCTTGAAGCGCTCCCCTAACGCTATCAAATTAGGAATGTTAAGCTGTGATTGATCAGGATCAGGATGGACATGACCGTTATTAAACGCAATGACCAATAAGTGAGATAGAGCTTGGTTTAATTGTTGAATCGTCGGCGGCGTTCCAAATTGATGTTTTTTTAAATTTTCCTTGGAGATAATGCCCGTTTTAATTCGCCCAAACGGATCGATCACAGTGTATTCAAAAACATAACCCGTTTGTTTAATGTATAACGTATTTTTAACTATTTTAGTTTCTTTTGTAAGTAATTCAACGTTGTAATGCTCATTTAAACCATTAATAATGGTTCTATCCAATGCATCAATACCGTCTACCTGAGAGAAAGCACTAATGAACCAGGGTTGCATTTTCACATAGCATGCTTTTAATTGAGCTTTCACCTCAGGACTCAATGTTCCAAGGATAACATCAGTACTATTTGGGCCTGAAAATGCCTGTAGTAATCGAACAAACTCATCAAACGCATCATTTGCTTCAGCTAAATCAGTTCGTTTTTTGGCATAATATTGATGAATATGATGCAATTGTGAATAATCTAAAGAAATATGCTTCGCCACTTCAAAAAGTGTACCAAAGAGAGTGGTGACTTGAATCACATCACCGTGTTGCCGTTGAGATAAAACAGATGCCATTGCAGGAACATACGTTTTGAAAGCATCGGCTACTAACTCTGGATGAATGCGGCCTGTAATGGATGTGATTAATTTAAGTCCAAAATCATCAGCCACTGTATATCCATTAGTAAATCTTAATTTCAACAAATCGCAATTACTTCGATTGGATTCTGTCATTTCAATGTCGTGAATTTTTTGTTTTATTTGATCCGCATAAAAGAGTTTGTCATCCACCATAATGATGGCATCTTTACCTTTTAATTCATGTGCTATTTCACCAAACTCACATTGGGTCGGATCGGTAGGCCACTTCATAAGACCACACCACGCAGAATCCATCAGTGCTTTTAATTTTTCTTCCTTAATATTTTTTTCCCGAATATAAGGTCTCAAATCATCTTCAGTGATTTCGCCTTCTTGTATTTCTGCAAGACGGGGGCGAAAACTATAGGTGAAAGAATGGCCTACTTTTCTAATCGTAAGCGTCCTTTCCTTGGATGCGCTTTCAATGAAGTCCTTAAGAGAAAAAACTATATTGACGTCATATTGAGGCAGCGGATGTCCCTTTAAAGCATCCGTTTCACAAAACGTAAACGGATTCGAGTCTGTCAGTGATTCTGGGCTTAGCAACGTATCAACATCATAGTTACGCTTAATGTGTTCAATGATCATCTCGTTATTTAATATCGTACTGTGTTGAGAGGCAATTTCTCGTTGAATCTCTTTTATTAACACCTCTTTTTTAGCATACACACTTGCGACGTTAGTCGACTGTCTGAACCCATTGAAATACCCTACCGGTCTTAATAAATCATTGATAATGTCCTGATCTAATACAACTGAAAATGTTTTAATATAGGGTTGTATCTGCAAATAGTGTTTAATAAGCTGTCTTTTAATGGGCTCATCAAGGGATAATAGCGTTGCATTACAATGTGGTTGCAGCACATTAAAAAATTCCTCAAAGGCCATTTTCACTTGTTTTGCCTTAAATAAGCGCGAATTTGCCTCTCGATTTCGCGTGTTCGCCTCATCCAAGCGTAATTGAATAAAGGAAAAATCATTGAGGGTTGATGCTAGACCTAATACGGCAGTATTTTCAATATAGAAAAGAACGGTGTCATAATATTCTTTTATTTGAGAGTAAACAGGGGTTGATAACGTGTCGGGCTTAAGTAAAAAAGTGTTTTCTAACTTATCGGCCAACACCAAAAGTTTTACCAACTCCTGTTTAATTTTTAACATGTTATCGCGAATAGTCACCTGAGTTGTGGTATTCAAGTTGCCTATTTGGTTTAACGTACTGGTCGACAAACGCATGATACGACGAGCAATTCGAACATAATGAACCGCATTAAAAGCACTATAAAGACTATTGCTTTGTGTCACATTAATTGATTGAAGCAACTCAATCGCATTTTTTTCTAATTCTTGAATATTTTGGCGATTATGCGCTGATTCTTGTGACTTCATCTCGTTTGCATATCGTTTAATAAAACGTGTTAGGTCTTGAATATAGCCAGGCAAAACCACACCAAAATGAGTCAACACAGAATAATCAATTTTCTTACTATCAGGCTGCATATTATTAAGGACATGGCCAGCGGCTCGGCCAATTTGATTGCTTAATGTGCTAACTTTCAATGATATGATTAATGCCGTTATTTTTTCTAAGTCAACAGGGTTTGTTATCGCGCCCTCTTTTGTAATATGACTTATCAATTCAATTACTTGCTTATCAATGACCTTATTTTGAATGTATATTCCTTTAATTGAGCCATATCCAACATCAATCTCTTTATTTTTTTTAATAAAGAGGATATCTCCTGATTTAATGATTGCTTGCTTCGCAGCATCATCGAGATCTGAGAACGTTACTTTTACGCAGTACTCCGATCGAGAGTGATACGCTTTCATCTTCTCTACAATATTGAGAACCGTGTGGTACTCGGGGTGCAGGGTTCTGAGAAAACCAAAATCTAAATGAGCAATCAACTGACTTGCTTTATACAGCCGATCCACTGCCCCCTCACTCCACACTTCAAATAGTTTAGGAGTCACGCTAGAAAGTGATAGAGAGTCCTTATGTTTTTCAATTTCTAAAAACACATGTTCCAGGTGATAGAGGGCATTCAATGCTTGTTTAATTTGAACGACTAAGTTAGGTTCGCCTTCAAAATCAGTATAAAGCTCACGATCATTTAAGTTTGTTTGTGAAAAATAATCACTGAACCCGTCCATGCAAATCAAATGCTCAGTGAATCTCCCTCGCTGCAATCTTGACATGTAATCATTACGATAGGTTCGCAGCTTGGTGGAAATGTCGAGATTTAAAACAAATTTAGTGACACTCATGTACGATTGAACTGTGGTTAGATAAGGTATTGTCATACCGTCCTTATGGTTCGAAGTATTTCAGAGCAATAAATAAAATTACTAGCCCACGAGCTTACATATTGAGCTTTATTTTAACATATACGATCTTGCTGTCAAAGCATATTCAGAAGGGATGCTGATTCTTTGTTTATCGACTACAATGATCATACATCAACTCAACAGTGTATTGACATGACCGTCAGTAAGCTACGCACACTTTGGATTATTATCATATCGGCCCTGTATACGCTCAACACCTGTGGCCAATCCGTTTTAATGGGTTTGACCGGAAAAATAAACCGTGCCTGGGTTGATAAAACATTACACATTTGGGTTCGAAGAATATTGAATATCGTCAAAGTGAAATGTGTGGTTGTCAATCCTCATCACATCGAGCCCCAATATGGGCAACCAACTATCATCATGTGCAATCACAGCAGCCTTTATGATATTCCCCTCAGTTTTTACGCTTTTCCAAAGCATTCCATTCGCATGTTAGCTAAAAAAGAGCTTTCCAGAATTCCAATTGTCGGCAAGGGTATGACCGCCGCTGAATTTCCGTTTATTGATCGTAAAAATCGACGCAAAGCAATCAATGATCTCAATGCCGTAAACGCATTATTAGCGAATAATATCGTTATTTGGCTTGCTCCGGAAGGGACTCGATCAACCGATGGACGACTGGCACCGTTTAAAAAAGGTGGATTTATCACCGCGATTAAAGCAGGAGCCATGATCATTCCAATCGGCATACGAGGCGCTAATATGATATTGCCCGCTCGAACGTTTCGATTTAATTTAGATCAAACGGCTGAAGTCCATGTAGGCGAACCCATTGATGCATCCAAATATACAATGCAAAACAAAGAACAATTAATCGAAAAAGTCTTTGAATCAATGCGCAAGTTAACGGGATCGTAGGCTTAAACCGCCTCCTAAGCGGATAAAAACTCCAGCCATTGCAATGTCCATAAATCAAATAAAAATTGTTGATTTTCTGATGACTTAAGCCATGGCCTCAATTGTTCAATAGACAATACACGCTGATTCGCCACTAATTGAATAAGTTCGCTTGAAACCTGTTGAGTATTCCATTCAACTCCATTGATAAACAACATCATCGTTAATGGGCTTTCTGTTTGTACTTGATAAGCAAACCGACAGCTTGAATGACGTGTTAGTTGCTTATGGGACGACAATTTTTTTAGAAACGACTCCACTGACTCAGATACAGGCTCAGGCAATAATGCCTCAGCTTGCCGATCCAATTGCGTCGCAAAACAGCCAAACCATGACTTCAATTTTTGCTCATCATCAAGCATGCTTTGCATGGCAATTTTTGCATTCATCCATGATTCTCGTGGTAATTCTGATGAGTTATTTAAGACGGCCCAATTGGGATCCTGATACAGTTGTATCGCCCCCCCGTCTTCCGAACAATAATCACCAAAACTATCCCATAATTCACGATTGGAATAACTACGATAACCAAAGGAGTAAGTCATGCAGTCTTTAGTAACAGCTACTCCATAATGACCCACATGAGGCGGCAAATAAAGCATATCGCCCTCCTCAAGAATATATTCTTCTTCAATATCAAATTGCTTCATGATACGTAAAGGGACATCTGGCAGACAATTATCCTCATGGCACTGTTGGGTCGTTAACGACCATTTTCGACTCCCTTGAGCCTGATATAAAAAAACATCATAATTATCATAATGAGGGCCAACACTGCCATGCTCTGCAGCGTAGCTAATCATGAGATCATCGACTCGCCATTGTGGAATAAAATTAAAATGCTCAAATAATAATGCTAATTCTGGAATAAAACGATCAACCCCCTGAACTAAAAGAGTCCAATGCGTAGGGGGTAATTGTTGATAGTCTTTTTCTATGAACGGCCCTTTTTTTAAATGCCAAAAAGGATGGATATTGGGTGTTGCAATCACGATGCGGCTTTCAATGTCTTCTTCCATCGACAAACCCGCTAACTCATCTGCTGAAAGAATGTTCTGAAACCGAGGAATGGCATTGCGAATCACCAATGGTTTTTTTTGCCAAACATCAGTTAAAAATCTTTTGACATCCATTTGATTAAAATTGATCATCATTTCACCCGGGAAACAACGGAGGCCGTCATTCTCGAGGTACACGTTAACTGCCCCGCATCATTATATAAATCAATCAACCATACCTGCGTACTCCGACCTAAATGAACCGGACGAGCAACACCTGTCACCATCCCCTCTTTTACTGATCGGATATGATTTGCATTAATTTCTAAGCCAACACAATAAAACGACTCCAAATCAATGACCGCATTGGCAGCAGTACTCGCAATCGTCTCAGCAAGCACAACATTCGCACCACCATGAACTATACCGATGGGCTGCTTCGTCCTTGCATTTGCCGGCATAGTCGCCGTCAAAGAATCATGACCAATCTGTGTGAACATGATTCCTAAAAAATCAGACAACGTATTTTCACCACGTCGATTCAAATCATCAATTGTAAATGGTTTAAACCATATCGCTTTCATAAGCCTCCTCCTATCGTGAGTAAGGTCATAGTAGGACTAATCATAATATCGTTATTTAAAATATCATTGTTTTCAGATGAAACTCCCCCTTCGGACGGAGGAGGAGGGGACGCAGTACATTGACGGCAAGTTCCCCTTATAATATCCAGTTCGCCCATTAAATAGGCGTAAGGTTCGCTTATTTCCTTTTTGGGTGACATCAATAAAAAGTCATCAATAGAGGTCATGCATAGATCAACAAATACTTGCAGTGCAATATCAAGATCCACTCTAGATACTGGCTCTATAATTTCTGTTAAAAAATGCATCACTTTTTTTTGAATGGTTTCCTGAGTATGGGATGCAGCTTCGAGCAACATTCGATTCAGAGGCCAACTCTCTTTGAGAGTATCTTCAACCGAGTCAAGCCGATTAATATGATCAAACAATGGTAAAATCTTTCTGAAAAAAGGTAAATTACACCCCATAAATTCCGCTATTTTTTGAATTTTATGATTATAATCATCCTTCCCAAGCATCGGCGGGAACACTGCCAAAAATTGTGGCAAAACTAGCGGTAGGAGATGACGCCGCCCTGTCTTGGCGCAATATTGAATGGCTTCTTTTACCAATGATTCAACATCGACAATCTTTTCGTCTTGAAGTTTACTATCAAAAATAACGCTGACCAAAGAAGCGACATTATCGGTATCAATTGCGTTATGAATTCTCATGACCCGATAATTAAAATTAAACCTGGCTTTATCTGAATACTGAAATGTAGTTCCACACTGGAATAAATCAGATGACCAACGAAAATAACGCTTCAGATTACAATATTGAATGGCCTCGTCTACTAACCGTTGAGGATCAAACTCCTCCTCGTTTTCCTGCTTGCTATCAAAAATAACGCGTAACAAAGCATCTGCATTTTTCATATCAACTGCTCTTTGAATGAGCCTGACTCGACGATTGAAAATCGCCGCAGCTTCTTCTTCAGGGGTCGCCGATTGATATATCTGAACCCCCCTCACAAGAACATTGCCTCGCTCTGTTAGTGAGTAGACTCCTTCCTTCCTCTGACGTGCTGCCGCTTTTTTCTCTTCTGATAGCAGCCTCATTGGAAAGAATAGCATTCTGCGCTGACTCCATTGCAACATCTCCGTTTCAAAGGTTGCTTGTAATCGTTTACGTTGGTTTTCTTCATCTATCTCAATACGATTAAGTCCAATGAGTTCCATATTTACGCTTTCTATTACAGGCTCTGTTTTTGCTAGCATTATCTAATTCCTAAAAAATTCACTATGTGCGTTACCCATCGGAAATGAAGATATTAGATGAGTCATAATGATAAGTTATTCAATATTTAAACATTCAACTCGATATGATGACACACCCGGATTGAACAATTTAAGTAACTCAGATAGCGCAGCTTTCAATTCTGCAGCTAACACAAAAGGCGGATTGATAATCCACAACCCACACCCCGTCATCCCTGGATTTTTAATATCCATCATATTGAACTCAACTCGCAAACTTGCCGCACCAATTTTAGCAAGATATTTCAGTAATTGATCATTCCATTTCTGTTCAACGATAGGATACCAGATGCAATACACTCCCTTATTAAAACGATCGTAAGCAGCGTGAACATACTCTGGGATCTGTCGATAATCCGTTTTTATCTCATATGATGGATCAATAAAGATAAGTCCTCGACGCTCAGGCGGTGGCAGCAATACTGACAATTGCTCCAGGCCGTCACTGTGGCTAATATGAATTTTCATCTCCTGATCATATTGCTTAATTTGCCGTAATTCCTGAAATTCACGCGGGTGCAATTCACAGCAATAGAGTCTATCAATCGGTCTTAAATGATGCATCGCCAGCCATGGGGAGCCAGGATAATAACGAAGAAACCCATTAGGATTACAATCTCGAATAGACTCTAGATACGGTACAAATAAATCAGAAAGCTTGCTTTGATTCGCCCACAACTGCTCAATACCGAGACGTGCTTCGCCTGTTTTTAAAGACTGTGGACTTTGCAAATCATAACGACCTTTCCCCGCATGCGTTTCAAGATAAAAGATTGGTTTTTCTTTTTTACATAAATAACGCAAAATACGAACGAGTGTAAAATGTTTCACTACATCCGCAAAAGCACCTGCATGATATCCGTGTTGATAACTGAGCATCGCTATAAACCATGCATCATTTGTTCGATGTAACGCCGACACGTCAGTGGTTTACTCAGATAAGTCACTACCTCACGTGTTCCACCAGTACCCGTTATCTCAATCGTTCCATATCCTAATAACGTGCCTAATACGGGCTGCCGAATACTCACACTTTCAATCTTATGAAATGGAATATCTAATACTTGTCGAGCAAAAACCCCTGTTCGCAGCGTAATTTGAGTTTTTTTAATGGTTAAAGAACAAAACCGTACCGTACAATAAGTCGCAAATCCCCAGAGTAAAACCAAACAACCAAGCAATACAGACGCTTGCCGAACAAGGGGAAAATGAAACCCTATCACGATAACAAGGCAAAAAATAATCACCGGCCATATATACATGATCCAATGTAACCGTGCTTGATATACAATATCATCCGTAGTCATTTTTATTCCTCAACAATTAAGGTTCGCTATGCGCCGAATTAGGCAGTGTTTGAATGTAAAACTCGCAGAAATTTACCAACAAGCAATGGTTCTTGACGAGTTAAGCACCAAAGTAGTCAAAATGCTACCCGAGCAATTGCGTGCACATTTTGCCGTTGGTAGCTTTAACCATGGCTGTCTGGTTCTTATCACACAAGATCCTGTTTGGGCGTCGCAATTGCGCTACCATCTGCCCGAACTCCGTGAGCGATTACGCAAAAATGAGGGTATTTATCAATTAGCTTCGATTAAAATCAGTGTATCAGCCAGCACTATTTTTCAGCCAACAACACGTTTGAAAAAAATTCAACCCTTATCAGCTAAAGCACGTGAGACAATTCTGGCAAGTAGCGAGCAATGTAATTATACACCATTGAGAGAGGCACTGGAACAACTTGGAGCGCACGTCATATTAAAAAACAACCAGCAGTAGCTCGGTGGGGTCTAAGCCATCTCACCCAGCATAAGCGCTTCTTGAAACGATTTGGGATATTCTTGAGCATCAAAATGTGCGTATTCCCAAGCATCTTGATGAGCGAATAATTTACATAGTAATTTATTATTCAATTCATGACCGGATTTGTAACCTTCAAATGCGCCAATAAGACTTGCACCTAACAAGTAAAGATCACCAATCGCATCTAAAACTTTATGTTTAACAAACTCATCATCAAAACGAAGACCATCATCATTGAGCACACGATATTCATCGACGACAATAGCATTATCAAGGCTACCGCCTTTTGCTAAATCAGCTTCTCGTAATTTTTCATAATCCGAAAGAAATCCAAACGTTCTTGCGCGGCAAACTTCTTTTACATAAGAGCATGTTGCAAAATCAAACGTGGCTGATTGAGGCTTGTCACTAAAAACAGGATGCTCAAAATCAATAGTAAAACTCACCTTTGATCCATTATACGGCGTGAATTTTACAAATTTACCCTCTTCTTCAACACAAATGGGCTTTAAAATACGTATAAACCGCTTAGGAGCATTTTGCTCTCGAATTCCAGCAGATTGAATCAAAAAAACAAACGGGGCAGCACTACCATCCATAATAGGAATTTCTGGAGCGTTAATATCCACATACGCATTATCAATGCCTAGACCAGAAAGTGCTGAGAGCAAATGCTCGACTGTTGCGACCTTAACGCCTTGATGCTGAAGCGATGTACATAACATCGTATCGCCAACATAATTGTAAGACGCAGGAATTTCAACAACCGGATCCAAATCGATGCGACGAAAAATAATCCCTGTATTAACTGGAGCGGGACGCAACGTCAGGTAAACCTTTTCACCGGAATGAAGCCCAACACCCGTCGCTTGAATCACTTTTCTAGGAGTCCTTTGTTTTATCATTCCTCTTTCACCCTCTCCGGTCTTCATATTTTCACAAAAAAAAACGGTACATAGTACCAATATTATTAAGTATCGTCTATTTTTTTATTTTTGCAAGGAACGCTATAATTATTTTGTCTTGTATTACGATAGCACCTCAGGTACCTCGGTACCCCACAACATCAAATAACTCCCCTCATCCGAGCCCGTCGGGCGGATGAGGGGAGTTATTTGGAAGGTCTATCATAAATGAGCGTTCTGAAAACACTCCCTAACGATGGGCGTGCCTCAGATATCTTTACGCTTCCTCGTGCCGTCGCAAGAATGCAGGAATATCCAAATAATCAACATCGGGAACAGCCTTGTTATCACTACCAGCTTGCATCAGCTGATCAGCTTGTTTACGTAAAACAGCCGGTCTTTCAAGTTGCTGATAATCAAGCGTACCATCATCTCTTCTTGTTTCCATTAAACGCGCTTTACCCGCTGCCTGTTGACTCATCTGTGCTTGTCGCCCTCTTAGATCGCCAAGGCCTGTAACAATCACCGTCACACGCATTTCGTCGCCTAACTCAGAGTCGATAACGGTGCCCACAACGACGGTAGCATCATCCGATATAAATGCTTTAATGACATCACCAACCTCTTCAAATTCACCAATAGACATATCCGGCCCAGCCGTTATGTTCACCAATAAACCACGTGCACCCGATAGGTTGACATCTTCAAGCAACGGAGACGCGATGGCGGCCTCTGCCGCTTGACGTGCGCGATTTTCTCCTCGAGCACTACCGGTACCCATCATCGCCATTCCCATCGCTGACATGACCGTTCGAACATCGGCAAAATCCACATTGATAAGGCCTGGACGGGTAATCAAATCTGAAATCCCCTTCACTGCACCTAGAAGTACATTGTTTGCAGCTTTAAATGCATTGATTAAACTAATGTTCTTACCTAGAACACTGAGCAATTTGTTATTCGGGATAGTAATTAACGAATCCACATTCTCAGCAAGACGACGAATACCATCTTCTGCAGCCATTGCGCGCTGTTTACCTTCAAATGAAAAAGGTTTAGTAACGATGGCTACCGTTAAAATACCCAGCTCTTTGGCTACATCAGCAAAAATTGGCGCGGCGCCCGTTCCGGTGCCCCCACCCATTCCGGCTGTAATAAACACCATATCCGCACCCGCCAAAACCTCACGGATTCGATCGCGATCTTCTTCTGCTGCTTCTCGGCCAATCTGTGGATTTGCTCCGGCACCCAGACCTTTAGTCAGCTGATCACCCAACTGGATATGTATTTTTGCATTCGAGTTTTTTAATGCTTGCGCATCAGTATTGGCGCAAATAAATTCAACACCATCGATATTTTCCACAACCATGTGTTCTACGGCATTTCCGCCGCCACCACCAACACCAACCACCTTAATAACGGCATTTTCCTGTTGGTTTTCGATTAATTCAAACATAAGTTATTCCTCACATGGGTTTAAAAGTTGCCTTGGAACCATCGTTTCATCCGCGTCCATAGCCCACTAGAATGAGCATTCATTGTTGGACCATTATAACCACCTTCATACTGTTGTTGAAAGCCATGTAGTAATAAACCAACACCTGTTGCAAGCGAGGAACTAGCCGTTGCCTCAGAAATTCCAGCCACACCACGAGCACAACCGTGCCGTACTGGCATTTCAAAACACATTTCAGCAAGCTCAATACCTCCAATCACATCAGAGGCACCTCCCGTTAATACAATTCCAGCGACAATTAAGTCCTCAAAACCACTACGCCGAAGCTCATTTCGAACTAAGGTAAATAATTCTTCATAACGGGCAGAAACCACATCCGATAGCGCTCGTGCTGAAATTTTTCGCCCAGGTCGCTCATTAATCCCAAGCACATCTATCATTTGATCCACGTTCGCAAGTTCGGGCATTGCACAACCATGACTCCGCTTAATCGCCTCGGCAGCCTTTGCTGGTGTGCGTAGCGCCATTGCAATATCATTGGTAACCTGATCACCTGCAATAGGAATAACAGCCGTATATTGAATGGCACCTTCTGAAAAAATAACAATATCCGTCGTGCCACCACCAATATCCACTAAACAGACACCAAGCTCTTTTTCATCTTCGGTCAATACGGCATGGCTAGACGCCAGTTGTTCAAGAATCATATCTTTGACTTCTAAACCACACTGCCGCACACATTTAACAATATTTTGAGCAGCACTAACAGCCCCAGTGACAACATGAACACGGGCTTCAAGTCGAACGCCCGCCATTCCAACCGGCTCTCGGATGCTACCATGATGATCGATGATGTATTCTTGTGGCAAAATATGTAATATTTTTTGATCAGAGGGGATCGCGACAGCCTTCGCTGCATCAATCACACGCTCAACATCTGCAGGAGAGACCTCTTTATCTCGAATTGCAACGATACCGTGTGAATTTATACTTCGAATATGGCTTCCCGCAATGCCTGCATAAACGGCATGAACTTCACATCCTGCCATTAATTCCGCTTCTTGAACTGCACGTTGAATTGAATTAACGGTCGCCTCAATATCAACAACGACACCTCGCTTCAGCCCTCGCGAAGGATGACGTCCAATACCAATAATTTCAATGGTCCCGTCTTCACTCACTTCACCAATCAAGGCAACAATTTTTGATGTCCCAATGTCAAGGCCCGTGATAATATTTTTTTCAGGTTTTTTAGCCATTATCTTCCCGTTTGTTGTTTCCATTGTACAGCCATACCGCGCTCATACCGCATATCGACACGAACAACCTGCTCTGTTTTTGCGGCGAATGTTGCATGATATGCTTTACAAAACCGGACCAGACGCTTTTCAATATCCTGCTTCCCTAAAAGCAGATGAATGCCATTAGTTAAAGACAGATCCCAAGACTGATTTTTATGTAACTTCAATGATGCCACATGTAGATCAAAATTAGATAATAGCTTACTCAATTTTTTATAAATTTGTAAGACATCTTTTTCTTGACCATCTGGGCCTTGTAATTCGACCAGACCTAAATTGTCTGTAGGTTGACCCGCATTGAATAACTGCCCACTGTCGGTTATCAATGAATTATTCCATTTGGCGACAGGATCTTTCTCTATAAGCTTGATACTCAACACGTCGGGCCAAATACGCTGAACACTCACATCACTTGCCCAATCTAACGCTAACAATTCATTATGCAACTGCCCTATCGGCAATGAAAAAAAACTGTTATCTTGGTATGCAGATAACACAGTCTCCAACTGATGGCGAGTAATATGCTGAAAATTAGCAGAAATCTTGACCGTATTAATCGGAAAACGGTGTTCATCCGAAATATATAAAAAACCTAAGCGGGCGCAAAGAATAATTGCTACTACCGTCAGTAGAGTCAAAATACTACTATAACGCCATCGATCGCCATCTGCCACCATATGCCTTTATCCCTTATTGATAATGTGTCACCAACAGGTTCTTATTTCGCCTTCGCATCATCGCCAGATCTACCAATTGATCGAGTAACGTTGAATAAGGAATACCACTCGCGGCCCACATCTTAGGGTACATACTGATGCATGTAAATCCAGGCAGCGTATTGATTTCATTGAAATAAATATCCCCTCGAACATCATCGACAAAAAAATCAACCCGCGCCATACCTTGACATTTTAGGCGTGTAAAAATGTCGGCCGCCATCTGCTGCAAGCGACCGGTTATACCATCATCAAGATGCGCTGGCACAGTTAAATCAGTATGATTGCTTTCTAAGTATTTCGCTGTATATGAGTAAAAACCATCTTGATGATGAACACAAATTTCTCCTGGAAAACTTACTTTTGGCGCAGCACCAGGCGTTATATTTTCCAGAACGGCCAATTCAATTTCACGCCCTTCAATAAACGCTTCAATAAGAACTTCATCGTCGTAACGGCGTGCATCTGAAATGGCCTCCATTAACTCAGTCAACGTGCTGGCTTTATGAATCCCAACGCTTGACCCCAGTGAGCATGGCTTCACAAAAAGAGGCCACCCTAATCCCAGCGCCGTTTCTTTACAAAATGCTTCTAGATTATCATGCTTAACGTACCAAGGTAATCTGCGATATCGGGTCGATTGAATACCGTCAACACAAGCGATGCGTCTAGCGATATCTTTATCCATCCCCATCGCCGAGGATAATACCCCGCATCCGACATAAGCCACGCCACTCAGCTCGAGAAGCCCTTGAAAGCAACCATCTTCATAAATTGGCCCATGCACGACTGGAAAAACAACGTCAGCATCCAATGCAAATTGCCCCTGACTCAACAGGCTATCTAACGGCACAGACGTATCCGTCATCACAGGCAGTGCTTCTGGAAAAGCACGCAGTGTGTTATAGTCATTCACAAAAAGTCGACCGTCTTGATCCATTCCAATAGGCGTAATACGGTAGCGTTCGGGGTCGAGATGCGTCAATACCGATGCTGCTGACATTAACGACACTTCATGCTCACCCGATTTTCCACCGTAAAGCAATACCAAATTAATGAGGTTCGACATGCTCATCTCCTATAATGTGTACTTCACGATAGAGTTCAACTGTAGTACGCTCGCGTACAGTATGTTGAACCAGCTGAATCAAGCGTTCAATATCATTTGCTGAAGCTTGTCCTCCATCATTAATAATAAAATTTGCATGCTTTTCAGAGACAACCGCCCCACCAATCCGCGTACCTTTCAGACCACATGATTCGATAAGCCTCGCCGCATAATCATTCAGTGGATTTCTAAATACGGATCCACAATTGAATTCACCGGTCGGTTGCGTTGCTGCGCGTCTAGCTAGCAATCCTTTAATGATTTCAAACGAGTTATCTTTATCTCCAGTCGTGAGTTTGCATGTTGCTGATGTAAACCACTCGTCCTTCAGTCCCAATACATGGCGATATGAAATTTCAAACTCAGACGACTGCCTCTTCCGTCGTTCACCCAGACGCGTTATCGTTTCAACCTCAGTAACGCACCCCCAAGTTTCGCCATTAAAACAACCGGCATTCATGCGGAGTGCTCCTCCCATTGTTCCAGGTATTCCTGCCCAAAACTCACCACCAGAGAGGCTGTTTCGCGCACAGAATCGTGCCATTTTCGCACAAGATACGCCGGCCTCAACATGCACAAATCCGTCACCCAACAAGGTAATTCCATCCAAGCTTCCCTGAGTGAGTATCACTGTACCCGAAAATCCTATATCCCGAATCAGCGAGTTACTACCCAGTCCTAACCAGATGAGAGGCTCATCCACCGGGAGACTACTCAAAAACACGGCCAAATCTGATACGTCGACAGGTTTATAAATTGCTTTCGCGAGACCACCAACACGCCAAGTGGTATAATCAGCCAATGACTGATTCAGCAAAAGCTCCCCTTTAAAGGTCACCGCATTGGGTTGGCTAGGCGTTATAGTCGTCACACATTCTCTCTCAATTTGCTGGATAAGCTATTCGCTATTTGGCTAATAGTCCCTGCCCCTTGCATCAGAATCACATCTCCATCAGCAACAAGTGAATCCAATCGATTCGCAAGCGTCTGCTCGGTCACAAGACTCACATGGGGGAATTTTTTACTAATTTCTTCAGCCAGAGCGGCACTGCTTACGCCAGGAATGCTTGCCTCACCTGCCGAATAAATATCAAGCAATAATAACTCATCGGTCAAACTCAGCGCATCAACAAATTGAGAAAATAACGATTGAGTCCGTGTATAGCGGTGTGGCTGGAAGACATGAAGCAATCGTTTGTTGGGCCAAACCAACCGAAATGCCTCAATCGTTGCCTGAATTTCTTGAGGATGATGTCCGTAGTCATCGACAATTAATGCGCTGCCATTTGCAAAATGGTGCTCACCGAGCATTTGAAACCGTCGGCCAACCCCTTGAAAATGAAGCAACCCACGCATAATTGCGGCATCATCTACACCCAATTCTGTGGCAATCGCAATCGACGCTAGTGCATTTTGCACATTATGACGTCCAGGCCAATTGAGTTGAATCAACAATGGCGCATGAGGTGCAGGTCGTTGCACCGTAAATTGGCTCAGAAGCCCTGTCTGCGTCCAATCCACGGCACGATAATGCACTCCTTCCCTAAACCCATACGTCAAAATTGGGCGCTGTATTTCAGGTAATATGCGACGCACATTTTCATCATCGGCACAAACAACGGCTAACCCATAAAACGGTAAATGATGCAAAAATTCAATAAACGTACTGCATAACGTATCAAAATTATTGTCATAGGTACTCATATGATCGGCATCAATATTCGTTACCACGGACATCATCGGTTTTAAAAATAGAAAAGAGGCATCACTTTCATCGGCCTCGACTACAAAATAAGCTGATTTTCCCAATTGCGCATTGGTACCGCAGCTATTTAATTTCCCGCCGATCACAAAGCTTGGGTCAAGACCCCCTTCTGCTAACAAACTGCTCACAAGACTCGTTGTTGTGGTTTTACCATGCGTTCCAGCAATCGCAATGCCATGGCGAAAACGCATCAATTCCGCGAGCATCATCGCCCTTGGAATAATAGGCTTCATTTGTGCAATTGCCGCAATAATTTCAGGATTGTCATCACACACAGCAGTGGAGCGAACCACAACATCCGCCTCAGCAATATATTGGGCATGATGACCAATATCTACTTTTATCCCGATGGATCGCAAATGCTGCACGACTCGATTGTCGCTTAAATCAGAACCAGTGATACTATACCCTTCGTTCTTCAGCATTTCGGCAATCCCGGACATCCCAGCACCACCAATACCCACAAAATGAATATGTTCGACTCGGCCCATTCTTGGCGATAAAAATCTTTTTTTGCTGTCCACCGCATTCCCCTTTTATATTAAGCTCTTAAGCCCAACGCTCGCCTGCGGTTTTCATAATCAATCCGCAACAACAGTGCGACGACCATACAATTCACAACCATACTGGCACCACCATAACTCAAAAAGGGTAGCGTCAACCCTTTAGTCGGCAATAACCCTGCATTCACACCCATATTAATAGCGGCTTGCAATCCCAACCAAAACGTCAATCCATAGGCTGTATATGCTGCAAATAATCGACCTTGAGTATACCCATTAAAGCCGATTGTGAGTCCTCTAATCACTAGTATACTATACAATGCCAAAACAAGAAGTATTCCAAATAAACCCAGCTCTTCTGCTAGTACTGCAAAGACAAAATCTGTATGAGCTTCTGGCAAATAAAATAATTTTTGTATTCCATCTCCTAACCCGATCCCTGTCCATCCTCCTCGACCAAACGCAATTAATGACTGGGTTAATTGATACCCGCTATTAAATTGATCGGCCCATGGATTCAAAAATGCCGTTAGTCGTGCTAAACGATACGGAGAAGAAACGGCTAAAACAGCCAGACACCCTCCTACACCTAACACCAATCCAAGATAATAGCGTATCTTCACCCCCGTTAAAAAAAGCATCGCCATCACTGTTCCTGAAATAACAACAGTCGCCCCAAAGTCCGGCTCAGCTAGCAAAAGTACCGAAACGATAGCGAGTACAATCATGGGTTTTATAAATCCCAAAACACTTTGATTTAAAGTCTGTTGCTGGCGTACCAAATATCCTGAAATATATAAAATCATTGTGAATTTGGCGAGCTCAGAAACTTGGATACCAATCGGTCCTAATGCGAGCCACCGTCGGCTCCCATTCACTAAACGACCAATGCCAGGAATTAAAACTAAAATCAATAGCAGAAAACAAATCAAGAGTAATGGGCCACTTAATTTTTCCCAAAACGTACTATCAACTCTCATACAAACAACAGCCAGAATGAGCCCTACAGAAAGATAAGCCACTTGACGAATCAAAAAATGAAACGGTTGATGAAAATATTTAGTTGAAATCATCACTGAACTTGAAGCAACCATCATAAGTCCAACAATCATTAATCCGGCAACAGCCAAAACTAACCATATATCATATAAGGCCAATGATTTGTGGGATGGTTTGCCACGCTGAGTATAATGTCGAGGATTCATCGTGCTCACAAAGCGTTAACCTGTGAAACAAACACCTCACCGCGATGATTAAAATCACGGAACATGTCCTGACTCGCACACGCGGGCGACAACATCACCACATCGCCTGGTTGTGCTTGTTGATGCGCAACCCGAACAGCGTCTTCCAGCGAGAGAGATCTCAGCACGTTCACTGAAGAACCAAGTGCTTTCTCCATTTTGTCAGCATCCTCACCAATTAAAACCAGCGTACGTACATGATCAGCCATCGGCGCACGCAGCTCTGAAAAGTCAGCCCCTTTCCCCAGTCCCCCAGCAATCAACACTATTTTTCCTTGCATGGATTCTCCTATTCCTAATATGGCAGAACATGTCGCGCCAATATTGGTTCCCTTCGAATCATTAATCCAATCCACTCCATCAAGTGTTCTGACCCATTGGGCGCGATGTGGTAACCCAGTAAATTGTGTTAGTACCGTCACGATACACTGAGTGTTAATCCCTGCTGCATGGGCTAACGCACAAGCAGCTAATGCATTTGACCAGTTATGTCGCCCTTTCATTTTCAACGCACTAACGGGCAGTACATTGTGCGATCCATAAGCCAAATAGAGATTATTATCCAAAGAACGTACGCCCCATTGCGCGTTTTCTGGCTGATCCAAACCATAACTGACAACGGGATTGATCCGGTTTTGAGTCCCCTCTTTCGGTTTAGTTTGCACATCATCACGACTATAAATCATGGTCTGTGCCTGATGATAAACGCGATGCTTCGCATTGATATAGGCTTGAAGTGTATGATGTCTATCAAGATGATCGGCCGATATATTCAATATGGTTGCAGCAACAGGTGCTAATGAAGTCACCAAATCCAACTGAAAACTGGATAATTCCAAAACCCATAAATCGTAACGCACACCATTATTCAGCAAATCCAACACAGGCGTACCAATATTTCCCGCAACGGCAACGTTTATTCCTGCGGCTTTTGCCATTTCACCAACCAGTGTTGTGACCGTTGACTTACCATTTGTTCCCGTAATTGCTATAACGGGAGCATCAATTTCACGTGCTAAACATTCAATATCTCCATAAATAGGGATATTTTTTTCGGCCGCTTTCATCATAAAAGGGGAATCCAAAGGCACGCCCGGACTACTGATGATCTCCGATATTGAGTCGTAAACTGATTCAGGCAGATCGCCCAAGAAAATATCAACTCCTGGGAATTCATGCCGAAACGCATCTGCAGCAGTTGGATTTGGTCGGGTATCATACATCACAAAAGGCCGCTGCTTGCGAATTAAATACCGAGCAATTGAATGACCGGTTATACCAAGACCTGCCACTAGAGAATATCGTTGATTGTTATCCATGGTTTAATGTTCCTTAACGAAGTTTCAACGTCGCCAAACCGCACAATACGAATATCACCGTAATAATCCAAAACCGTACGACAACTTTAGGTTCACTCCAACCTTTTAGTTCAAAGTGATGATGCAAGGGAGCCATGCGAAATAATCGTTTTCCTCCTGAGCATTTAAAATATCCCACCTGCAAAATAACAGAGACCGTTTCAATCACAAACAAACCACCCATAACTAACAATATCAGTTCTTGATGCACAACAATAGCAACCATTCCAAGTGCGGCGCCTAATGCTAAAGAACCAACATCGCCCATAAACACTTGCGCCGGGTAACTGTTGTACCAAAGGAACCCAAGCCCAGCACCTACAATGGCGGAGCAAAAAATGGTAAGCTCGCCGGTATTCGGTACAAAAGGAATTGCCAAATAATGCGCATGTATCGCATTACTCGACGCATACGTAAACACGCCAAGCGCGCCAGTGACCATAACAACCGGCATGATTGCGAGGCCATCTAAACCATCCGTTAAATTAACGGCATTACTACTACCGACAATAACAAAATAAGCTAAAAATGGAAAAAACAACCCTAAATCAACAAAATATGATTTTAAAAAAGGAATCGTGATTTGCGTATTCACTGGCGAACTGACATTGACATACAGATAAACAACAGCCGCTAATGCAATTGCTGATTGCCAAAAATATTTCCACCGCGCGGGAAGTCCTTTGCTATTTTTCAAAACAAGTTTTCGATAATCATCAACCCATCCGACCAATGCAAAACTCACCATCACTAAGAGCACCAACCATAAGCTACCTTGTCGCAGATCGCCCCAAAGCAAGCAACTGACGGTCACAGCAAATACAATCAACACCCCGCCCATGGTTGGCGTACCTGCTTTAGATAAATGACTTTGAGGGCCATCATTACGAACAACTTGACCTATTTGAAGTTTTTGCAACCATCGTATCATGACTGGACCACACAGAAGCCCCAGCAACAAGGCGGTGAGTGCCGCCAAAATAGAACGAAACGTGAGATATTGAAATACCCGAAAACCATGGTATTGCGCAGATATTAGTTGCGTGAGCCAATAGAGCATCCCTTATCCTCCTGTGTTTGCCTCAGCCAACAATTGGCTAACCACATACTCCATCGCACTTGAACGCGACCCTTTCACCAAAACAGTTGTTTGTTCATCTAACTGCGTCAATAAATCTTGGACGAGATGATCTTGAGCAGCATAGTGTTGTGCCACCTCTCCAAAAGCCGATGTAGCCCAACGACTATGGTTACCGCACGTCAACAGCAAATCTATCCCATGAGAACGAGCCGCCAAGCCAACATCCTGGTGATGTTGCTGACTCAACTCCCCTAGCTCGCCCATATCACCAAATACAAAAATACGTCGTCCTTTACGTTGCGCTAGAACATCCAGCGCCGCCAACGTTGAGCGCAAATTAGCATTATACGTATCATCAATGATCACTGCGTTATGCTTACCAGAGCGATACGTCATCCGCCCAGCAACACCCGTAAAAGCAGACAAAGCCGCTGCAATATCGGGCAGACTAATATGAAGAGCCGTCGTGCATGCGGCGGCGGCCAGAGCATTGCTGACGTTATGCGGGCCAGGCACTTTCAATTCAACCCACGCTTCACCATGAGGCGTTACGAGTTGAAATCGACCACATCCTTCTGCATTAAACGTCAAGGAGTGAGCATGAACATCCGTAGGCTTCGTCACCGAAAAACGTAGAATTTTTTTACCCTCTAAATGTGCGTCCCAATAATGTGCATAGGCATCATCATCGTTGATGACCGCTACACCACCCGCCATCAATCCCTGATGAATTTCACCTTTAGCCTTTGCAACACCCTCAATTGAACCGAAACCTTCGACATGTGCCGGAGCAATATTATTAATTAAGGTCACCTGCGGTTTAACAATTGCCACACAATGAGCAATTTCCCCCAGATGATTAGCACCGAGCTCAAAAACGGCATAGCGACTTTCAGGGTAAAGCGCCAGAACACTCAAAGGCACACCAATATGGTTATTAAGATTACCTTTAGTTGAGTGCGATGGTTGAGGAAGAATAGCAGCAATCATCTCTTTCACTGTGGTTTTACCATTACTGCCGGTCAACGCAATCACAGGACATCCATGCTGTTGTCGATAAAAGGTCGCCATTGTTGCTAAGGCGGTTATCGTATCAGACACGACCCATTGCGGAACCGTTATTCCGGGAATAGCTTGTGAACATACAATGGCAATAGCACCTTGATCCACCGCTTGTTTAATATAATTATGGCCATCAAATGACTGACCACAAATGGCAACGAATAGTTGTCCCGGCTTGACTTTACGACTGTCAATGCTAACGCCCTGAACGAGTGATTCATCAGCGTATTGAATCTGCTGCGCAGGTTTCCCAAATAATCGGGTTATATCCGATAATGTCATCATAGTAAGTTGCACCAATTAAGTTTACGCCAATTCCATGCGGTCGGGCTCTTCAATATTTAACAACCGATAATAGCGACTTAAGGTCTGATCGGTCAGTGGTTGACGCATATCATCAAGTAAATAAGTATCTAAATCGTCACTCAGTTGCTTTGCTGTATCCAGCATTATCGAAAAACGTTCTGTATCAATGGTCGAATTTCCAGATGCCTGCATAAAAATGCATAAGCCCCGCACGCTAAAAGCACCGATATTTTGCAAATCAAACATGCCACTTGGGGTGGCCGCTGCGACACTGCATAATACGGGACCTTGCCCCGTTGAATGCTGATGACGATGGAATAAATGTCCTTCGCCAAAACGTAATCCTACTGAAAGCAGCGTTTGTAACAGCTCATAACCTGCCAATTGTCGCTCACCTTTCGATCGCAAGAGCATCATAACCGACGGTAAATCTTTATCAACGGTCGTTGCTTGCATACTTGGCTGCTCATGCACAACAGATTCAGGTTGTCGCGGAACCGATATCGTTGGAGGATCTGCGGGTACATCACAACTCACCTTACGCACGGCGATAATGTCATCGCATGCTGGATTGTCAAATTGTCCAACGGATGGTTGTCCTGGCACCTGGCTTGCAGAAATAGTCCTGCGTCGCGATTTAATCATACGGCCAATTGTAATAATCACACCCACTAACAATAGAACATTAAGAATAATACTCCAGTTTCCCAACATAGCTGACTCCTGCTCCACGAAACCGTATCACTCCATCTCAGTGAACGATAACGCTTGCTCCACATCCACTGTAACGATACGTGAAACACCTGGTTCACGCATGGTTACGCCTATTAAATGATCCGCCAATTCCATTGTTACTTTATTATGAGTAATCAAAAGAAATTGTACGTATTGAGACATTTCTTTAACCAAATCACAAAACCGCCCAACATTCAAGTCATCAAGTGGCGCATCAACCTCATCAAGCATACAAAACGGCGATGGATTCAATTGAAAAATAGCAAATACGAGCGCCACCGCTGTCATCGCTTTTTCTCCACCAGACAACGAATGTATCGTACTATTACGTTTGCCTGGAGGTTGAGCCATCACAACAACACCCGCCTCTAATAGATTATCACACGTTAACTGCAATCGTGCATGTCCTCCACCAAAAAGACGAGGAAAAAGCGCTTGAAATAATGTATTCACTTGATCATACGTCTCTTTTAGACGCGTTTGAGTTTCTGTATCCATTTTGGCGATCGCTGATTCTAAGGTTGCAATCGCTTCGTTTAGATCATTGGATTGTTCATCCAAATGCGTTTTACGCGCTAATTCAGTTTGATACTCATCGATTGCAACAAGATTGACCGCGCCCAATCGCTTAATCTTTTCAACAATGGCCTGCAATTGTTGCTCTCGTTCCTCTACAGTGCAATCAGATGGCAAGTGTACGATCCGCAATGATGCATCAATCTCCAACTCGCTTAATGACTCCATGAGCACATCAGTATGTGCAATAAGTGACTGCTCTTCCAATTGACGCTGTATGATGTCTGCCTGGACAGCAGATGCTTGCTGCTCCACCATCAATTTCGACTGCTGAATCTCCCGTGCCTGAGTCTGTAGAGAGTCCAGTTGTTGTCGAGCATGGTTGAGCTCATTTTCCAACTGATGATGCTGATCGATGGTTTGGAGAAGCATGGCTTCTTGCGCATGATCGGGCATATCAATATGTCGGTACCGCTCTTGCAACGTGATATATCGACTGTTGAGTGTGCTCAACCTTGCTTGCTCTCGAAGAATCGTTTCGGATAATTGCTGAGCTTTTAATTGCGCGTTATTACTTTGTAACTCGGCTTGATGCAACGCAGTCCGTGCTTCTTCGGTTTCAATTCGACTCGCAGCGAATGCATCATCCCATTTCGATTTTTCAATGAGTAATTGCTGCCATTGCTGCTCGTGATCTTCTGACTGACGAACGGCTAATGTGAGCGTATCCTCCGCTCGAATACGCTCCTCGACCAAGTCTTCTAACAACAGATGTAACTCATCGAGTGTCGTTTGCAATCGCTGCATTTGAAGCGAGGCTTGCTCAACGATGTGTTGTTTATTACGGCAAAGCGTATTCAAATCGCTCAACGTCTGCTGATACTCATCTCGCATTTTAGTCGATGTTTGCTGACAACGTTCTTTCTCTAATAATAATCCATGTAGCCTATCTCTATCCTGTTGCAACAGGTTGACCCGTTCTAAAGCAAGCTGCAATGCATCGTGCAACGTTGCTAATGCTTTTTTACGCAATAATAAACTCGTTTCATCCTGCGCTACAAAATCTGCAACACGTACCCATCCAACGCCGAACCAAAAACCATCTGCAGTGATAACCGATTGGTGGTTTGCCAAGGTCGGCACCCAACTGCGTGCAATCTCGAGACTGTCTGCGATGAATACGTTTTCTAATGGATGAATCCAGGCGGGCTTAAACCCTGTTATTTTATCCGATAGGCGAGGAAAAACACCGACTTCCTCCGTTGTGTCAAGGGGCGTGACAAAGGTAGCCCGCTGTCCACCGAATGATTCCAAAGAGAGCATCAATGGATCCAGTGATTCCAACGTGACCGCATGCAATGACTCTCCAAGTACCCACTCACAAGCCGATCGCCACGGCTCATCCACGTGAAGTAACTCGACTAAACGCGGACGATCATCGAATACATCTAAGCCTGAAGACTGAGGCGTCAAATCACGTAATGCCGCCTGTAAACTTGCTTGCAATGCCGCATGCTCTGATTTAAGTGATTGCGCCTCATCTTGCGCCGATCGCAATTGTTGCTCAATGATTCTGATCTGCTCTTTCAGCTCGTCAACGTGTTGGGAAAAGGACTGCTGCTCTGCGCTTGCCTGTTGATATGCTTCTTGAGCACTCGCTTGTTGTTCTTTTAATGCAATCAGCGCGTTATCATCCTCATGAACAGCACATAATGCACGCTCTACTTCCATTTTTTCAAGACGAACCAATGCGTCTTGGCGTCGTTGTTCAATGTGCTGCACCTTCAGCTGACCAACGTGTACCTCACGTTGATATTGGTTCACCAGCGACTGGATTGTTTGTTTTTTTGTATTCCAAATTGATTCTTGCTGCTGATTTTCATTTAATATTTGACGGCGTTGTTCGAACATTGTCTTCAAAAACTGTGTCTGTGACAACAATTGATGACATTCATCCTGGCACACTTGTTGCGATGCACTATCGTGTTGTAGTTGAGATTCAGCAAGTTGAATATCGCTTGCCACTTGGCTCACATCAAGCGCCAATTGCTGCTTTTCACGCGCCTGTTGTTGTTGCAGGTCTTGAAGACGGGTCACTTCATTAGCCGCTTGATAAAATTGCGTCTGAATAACCTGCAGCGCATCCTGAGACTCAATTCGTTGTGCTTCCAACTGCACTTGCTGATTGGTTAACTTTGCAAGAGCGGCTTGATGTTCCTCATGTTTCAATAATAATTGACTTAATTCGGCACGTTTTTGTTCATGCTCTTGTGTTAAAAAACGCCACTTCAGTGCTAAAACATCACTTTTGCACTCACGCTCATCTTGTTTGAGTGATTTATATTTTGAAGCCGCTGAGGCCTGCCGTTCCAGACGCTGTAATTGCGATTCAAGCTCTCGACAAATATCACTCACACGAGCAAGATTTTCTCGTGTTTGCTGAATACGCTGTAGCGTTTCTCGACGACGTTCTTTATATTTAGAAACACCCGCCGCTTCTTCTAGATAAGCTCTCAAATCTTCGGGTTTGGCTTCTACAATTTGCGAAATTGTATTTTGGCCAATAATGGAATAACCCCGTGTGCCGGCACCTGTGCCTAGGAATAAATCGGTAATATCACGCCGGCGACATCGACCACCATTCAGGAAATAAGACGATTCACCATCACGTGTCACTAAGCGTTTAATTGAAATTTCCTGATAACTCGCATACTGACCCGAAAATCGACCGCTATTGTTATCAAACACTAATTCAACCGACGCCTGACCAATCGATTTACGCTGCGAAGATCCATTAAAAATGACATCCACCATGGATCCACCTCGCAATGTCTTCGCCGATCCCTCGCCCATGACCCAACGCACCGCATCGATAATGTTGGATTTCCCACAGCCATTCGGGCCAACAACAGCAACCAGTTGGCTAGAAAATGGCACAACCGTTGGGTCGACAAACGACTTAAAGCCAGAGAGTTTTAATTGCTTTAATTGCATGGGATGAGGAAAGTAAGCGAATATTTTCGAATTATAGCGTAGAACGTATGAATCCCCAAATAACGCAGCGCAGGCAAGATCATCGAGGTGATCGGGAGCTCCGGATCACCTTGTCTCATCTTAAGAAATAGGCGCAGGCATAAAATCAAATGGCTTAGAGGGTTTTAAGCGTTTGGAAACATCTCCTGTATAAATCTCACCATTTTCTACGGCGAGACTGAGTACTGGAGAGCCGGGGGCGAAATTAATATGTTTTAGATTAACCCAAAAAATGTTGGGATACGTTGATGAGTCAAAATAATAAATCATGTTTTTTTGATCGGAAATCGTGCGCCATAAAGTGGATGCGATATTCGGTTTCTTAGGATCCACTATCCCTAAAGGTACGGAAACTGAACGCATAACGCCTAAGACGCCGGCAATAGCTTGATAAGTATAAGCTTGATCGGGTACTCCTTGGATATATTTTTTATCGGCTTGTTTTGGAAGGGATTGAATCCAATATGAGGCTCTGGCAAATCGATCGGCTGCTCGAATCGTTCCTGGCAAAAATACGGATCCATTAATTTCTTGCCAATATTCATTGATAGCTAATTGCTTACTGTATATAGGGGAGTTCGTCATAACTTGATATTGGGAACCATGGTGAATAACCAGCTCACCCTGAACATATTCAAGAATAGCAGAATCTCCACTTGAATCAGATAACGATAAGTGAACTGTACTTGCTGATCCATTAGGCAAGTGAGGTGCGATAATTTGGAAAGAATTTTTTGACATCGCGTCTACTGCTTCATTGACCGTTGCAAAATTATCTAAGGCATACTGCCCCCAAAGACTGATTGATAAAGGGGGATGTCCTTCTTTTGCACTGCCGTAATCTGATTCAGCCAAATAAAGCATATTCATGACTAAGCCACGTTCATTCATTCCATCTGCTGTTGCAAGATTATAAACCGAGGTGACGATTGAACCGTATTTTGACGTCCATTCCGGTGATTTAGGACCTGCCAATCCATTATGCTTTATCCCTTTTGGAAATACCCAGATGCTGGAATGCATGTTTTCCATCCAATCCATAGAGCGGCCAGTAATAACCAGATTATCAGAGCCTAAATAAACAGCTCGAGTGCATGCATTGCTTATCGACATCGGGCTAAGTAATAACGCTGAGCATAGAAGTAAAGTTGTTTTTTTCAGGAAGCTTTTTTTCATGACTCAATCCTTGAGTTTGTCTGTAACAATTATTGTTATTGTCTAAATGCGCGGAGAAATCACTATAATATACTGCCCCTTTTTAATATTCGCAATCAGTTGCTTTCTTTCAAGCACTCGATTGCAAAATGCATCACCCTTTGCAATTCCTAATGGAAAATAATTCATGAACAAATCTCTCGTGTAATCTTACGCATTATAACTTACTCATTGGTAACTTACCATACGGTGAGTTACCAATGAGTAAGTTATAATGCTGGGATAAGTTCTATGGTTGGAGTCTGGACAAGAATGCATGCGTCTTTTTGCATGTATTCTTGTCCAGACTCCAATCTATTGTCGATATGGTGCTTAATCCCTCCGTGACATTAGATGAGGCGATGCAGATTGTCACAGAAAAGCTTGCACTAACCGAAAATCATGAGGGGGCGTGGGCCGCTCTCGATGCAACACAAAAGGCTCTCGTTCGTATGTTAGCACACGATCCATCACTAAAACCCTTTAGCAAATCTGTGGTTTTAAAACTTCGTACCATCATTGGTATTGAATCTATAGAGGTTACTCACGTCCAACGAGCAATGACCAAACTCGCAAACATAGTGTTCAAGTCACCTCGTGACACGTATGAGTTTGAAAATGAAGCTTTCGCACAGTGGGTCAGAACGCTTGCTGAATAGCCATGATTTTAGAAGGCGAGCCAGGCGCAGGTAAAAGCGAGCTGGTCTTAGAAGCACTTCGGGAAAACGGACTATCGGCACGTCAATTACAAGGCCCCCTTGAGCAACAGACCTCGGGCTTTTATCGTGTGCCTGTTAGTACGCCGTTATCCGACAAAAAAGCCTTGTTGTGCAAAGCATTTTATGAAGGTTCGGTGGTGGTGATTGATGAAATCAACTCCTCCCCCATGATGGAGCGTTTTTTAAATGCTCTATTGATGGGGAATGTACCGGAAGATGACGCAATTAGTGCGCAAATTGCAGATTATAAAAAGGCATCGATAACGCCCAAACCAGGATTTTTACTCATCGGAACACAAAACTCCGCCCAGTTAAATGGGCGTAGAAAAGCCAGTGAAGCGCTTGCGCATCGCATGCATACGGTTCATCTACACCATTACACACACGCTGATTTGGTCGAGATTTTAACGACTAAAGGACTGCAGGAGTCTGTTGCTAAACCCATTGAAGAAGGCCTCCGCCGCTTCTCTCCTCGATCAACCGAAAATACTCAAGGCCATGAGCACTCACTTCAATTTCTTTTAAAGAAACTCAAAACTGAGTTTACACTCAACTCCGCAGTTTTTGACTGTCGTCCCGGAATTTAGCAGGCCTTAACGAGCCTGCGAGTTTAGGTCTGCTTAATGTCCGGGATCCATTGTCGCATTGGATGGGTGCCAAGCCTTTATTCTAAATTTAAAGATTGCATATCAATAACGAAGCGGTATTTCACGTCACTTTTTAATACGCGTTCATACGCTTCATTAATTTTCTGAATCGGGATCATTTCAATATCGCAAGTAATATTATGCTTACCGCAGTAATCCAACATTTCTTGAGTTTCTGCGATACCGCCAATCAATGAACCACTTAAATTTTTTCGACCATGAATCAAACTAAACGAAGCGACCTGATGGGGTGTTGGAGAAATTCCAAGCATGCATAACGTTTTTTCATGCTTTAACAGAGCAATATAAGCATCGATATCATGAGGAGCTGAGACGGTATCAATAATAAAATCAAAGCTATTAAGGTGTTTTTTCATTTCACCCGTCTGTTTAGAAATAACCACTTCATCCGCACCCAATTTGATTGCATCGTCTTTTTTTTGCGGCGAGGTGGTAAATACAACAACATGCGCCCCAAATGATTTGGCGAATTTTACCGCCATATGCCCCAAACCACCCAAACCAATAATCCCTACTTTATCATTTTTAACAATGCTCCAATGCTTCAAAGGGGAGTATGTTGTAATCCCTGCGCACAACAAGGGAGCTACTGCTTCTAATTTTAAATTTTTGGGTATTTTCAAGACAAATTTTTCATGGACAACAATTTGATTAGAGTAACCACCTTGAGTTACATTTCCATCAGCGTCCAGGCTGTTATAGGTAAATGTTGCACCTTGATGACAAAACTGCTCTAAGCCATCGCTACAACAGGCACAATCCCCACATGAACCCACCATGCATCCGACACCAACAATGTCTCCCTCTCGATGAGATTGAACGTTTGAACCTACCTTTTGAACGACCCCTACAATTTCATGACCAGGAACGAGCGGGTATTTTGCTCCTCCCCATTCATTACGAACGGTATGAATATCCGAGTGGCATACTCCGCAATACTGAATTTCAATCAGAATATCTGAATCACTGATTTCACGGCGGTAAAACTCATAACCGGTTAAAGGGGACTTCGCATCGAAACCCGCATATCCTTTGGCTTTAATCATGTTTGCTCCTTATTGTAATTTTCTCAACAGTATCACGTAAAGGAGATCGAAGTTAATACGCGTCAAGTAATTACGATGGTTCTTTTCGACATGGAGCAAGTAAGTACTCAAGATTGACATTTAATAAAAACGGGGTTGCATTAGGCATTGTGTAGCTTGTTCCATCCAATCGTTTGCCATCAAAAGCCAAATATGCCCCGTTTTCTATTAAGTTTCCTTTACCCATCATGATACAACACGCTGCTCCAAACATAGAGTGCGAAAACATAAGTACTTTTTTATCTTTGAGTTGTTCATTAAGCGCTTGCAAAGTATGCTTGGCACGTAATAAAACTTGACAAAAATTTTCTGCATCTCGCCATGTTCCATGCACATCTTTCCCTGGGCATTTGACCAAAGCATGTTGTTTCTTATAAAAAGAATGAGCTTGATTTTCTGGGGGTATATCACAAACACGACGGTTTTCTAAAGAACCAAAAGACATTTCAGTAATACTTGATAACTCATGATATTTTTCTTCGAAACCGTTACGTTTCACGAAGGGAAGTCCTGTTGCTCTGGATCGTTCAAGCGGGCTATGAAAAATAATATCTGGAATCCACCCTTGATGTAACAGCTCATTTTCTAATTTAATTGCAGCATCAATAGCTTGTTGCTTTCCAAAGTCCGTTAGTTGATTGATCGGTGTATCCACATTGCCTTGAAAAATACGATTTTCATGATTTTTTTGATTCAATCTCAGCGCATTGTCATCAATAGAGCCATCACTTTTAATTAAACCAGCATTTCCAAATGTTTCTCCATGCCGAACAAAAACCAATTCAAAATCTAAACGCATAGGTTCAAAATTTGATGCGTAAAAAATATTCCCCGAATGAGTATCAACACGTATTCCAATATTTCTTAAAGCCTGAGTAAGCAGATACCCCTTAGTTGCAAAAAAGTTCATTGTTCGAGGAATTATTTGTGTTGATTGACATGTCATTTCCTTATCTAATAACCGAATTTGTATTAATATTCGATGAATAAGATCGCTATCTGAAACAGGATTTAGTCTTTGATGAGCTTGACTAAGATCGACATCTTGGGCGCATAAAACATCAGCATAAGATTGTCTCATATTATATATTTCTTTCATTTTTATACACTCCGGGTTCAGTGGATCTTTATCTTTTAAAGCATAGAGCACACCCGCAGCAATCCCTCGTTCTATCCCCGGAGAGTTTTCAACAAATCCCTGTTGTTTTTTTAGACGAAGCATACCAAAAATTCTTCCATCTGGGCTTAGTTTTCGCAATGGATCTCGGCCAACTCGAATAACCGGATCGTTGTTGCTCATTAAACAACGTTCAAGAAATATGTTTTTAATATCTTCTAAAGTACCTGCCTTTAACGTAGGGAAGTTTTTTTTTAAAATTGGTGCAATTTCAATATCCATTAGACAGGCAATATAGTTTACCATCCCTGGATAGTTGATTCCTTGAGCAATCGTAATACAATTAAACAATGCACTTACCCAGGCTAGAATGGCATGTGGACCATTAATATACTTATCTTTTACTACAGCAAAAATATCTAAATCGTCCACCCCATTGATTGAAGAGAGCTCCGGATAACGATTGACAAATTTTTGAGGAGCATAAAGTTTAAAAGGTATTTCCGCATTAAAAAGTTTCAATGACAATTGATATCTGCTCATAACAGAAAAAATTTTATGGGGATCCTCTATTATTTCGTTGATCTCAGTTTCTAATGTTCCAGGAACATCAAAATCTTCCGATTTCATAACCATAAAAAGTTGCTTTTTTAATTCGTTTTTTACCACTTCAATGGGGATTTTACTCACAATCCTATCAGAAACAGTAGGGACAAACTCTACATACTCCAAAATTTTACTTCTTTTTGTATCATCGGTAATTAATTCGCCTATTTTAAATGAAATAAACTCTCTAACGTATTCATCACAATGATGGCGGTTCATTAAAACTAAAATTGTTAATTTTGATTTCGATTGCTCATACCGATTAATGAGCCCTTGAGCAATGCTTTCTGTGGATTCTTCAAATGCATTTTGCGTTAAGCACATCGCTATGATTTCAGTTGAATCAGTATATAATTTGACTATGTCTGAATGGTTTCGTTGAATCATCGTTACATGACGAACAACCGTAACATCACCTTCAACTGCACCAATATGTTGCAAGCAAAACTGATGATTGCCATTTATTAACGCATTGAAAGTAATATCACTGGATGTCGCAATAATTTGATAGGGTTCAAGACCATTAGATCGGTTAATAACATCTGCCATTAATCCTAAACCAATATTTCCACCACCATGTATACCGAAAACTTTCATTATGAACCTCTTATTATTTATTGAACTTAAGATAAAAATGCTATCATGTTCAATTGAAAAATAAATTTCTTATTTTATTGCATTAAATTTCAAAAAAACTTTGATTTATGGTTTCTGGAGCAATATATGAAAAAAAACACAATGGGTTCTAAAAATGAAGATGCTGAAGGCCTGTTGATGGATAAAACGGATATAAAAATTCTTAACTTGCTCCAAAAAAACAACCAGCTCACTAACCTAGAGTTAGCCGAGCTTATTAATTTATCCCCCCCACCCTGTTTGCGAAGAGTACGAAGATTGAGGGAGTGTGGCTTTATAACCAATGATGTGTCATTGATCGATCCATTTAAAGTAAAGCAACATCTTATTAGTTTCGTCAGTGTTTCTTTGGAAAAACAAGGGGATGACTTTTTGGCTAATTTCGAACGAAAAATGAATGAGTGCCCGGAGGTAAAGCAATGCTATTTTATTTCCGGAGAAGTTGATTATTTGTTGATGATTCATGTTGAAGATATTGCTATGTACAATGAATTTATTCGACGTGTTTTCGTAAATATCCCTAACATAAAATCGTTTAGAAGCAGTTTTTGTTTAAGCCGTGTCAAATACGACACGTCGATTCTCTTAAAAGAGGCGTGATTCATGTGAGTGTTATATTTGTTTTTAGTATCTTGGGCCTTGTTGCATTTATGTTTTCTGGCGCTTTAGTCGCCATTAATAATAAAATGGATCTTGGAGGTGTGGTATTTTTGTCAGCGATCACAGGACTAGGAGGAGGGACCATACGTGACATATTGCTGAAATCACCTATTTTTTGGATGCAATATAACGGATATATCTATCTTGCAGTAATGATTGGTGTTATTACATTCTGTTTTTATCATCCTCTCAAAAAACACATCTCTCGCTTGTTTTTTGAAAGGATGCTCGTTCTCTTTGATGTTTTGGGATCGGCATCATTTATGGTAATAAGCGTTTCTACTACACAACTTAATCATCAACCTCCAATAACATCAATTGTATTAAGTGTAATCACGTGTATTGGAGGTGGTGTTCTACGAGACATTATTTGTGGCGAAACACCCATGGTTTTTAAAAATGAACTTTATGCAACATCCGTTGCTCTTGGAAGTACGGTTTATATTGCCGTTGATCATTATAGTACTACGTGGGCAATAGTGTTGGCCTGCTCATTTTTAGCAGGCTTAAGATTTACAGCGATACATTTCAATTTAAATTTGCCAAGAAAGTCAAAATTGATTAATTAATTGACGGTGGATTTAACAAGGAGGTCTCGGAAGCGCGCGTAGCAGCACGATTCTCTAATAAAGGATTACATCCTACTGGCGAAAAAAATGAGTGACTTGGCTTTATGGAATGAACATTCGCATCGAATGCAGTGGCTCGCATTTCCAGTTTGCGCTGTAAAGCCTTAAATAAATTTTCCTCCTTTCCCGCATATGCGCGAGCTATCATTTCGGTAGCATTTGAAGGAAACAATTCTAATCCTAATTTCTCAAACTTCTCTACTTCCGTTGGCAATGGAGAAAAATAACGGTTTACTGATCCAAGTTTCTGTTGTATTGGTTTAACACGGCCATGTACTTGTTTTTCTAAAGCATCTAGTATCAATGATGAGGCACAATCAACCGAAGAACACGTCATCTCAAGAAGAGAGCGATCAATATCTAATGTAGTGGAGCCAACAATGTCGCCTGTATCAATTTCTTTATCAATTTCATGCAAGGTCAAAGTTGCTTTACGTTGACCATTTAACATTGTTCGAAACAAGGGCATATAGCCCCTGCATTCAGGTAGTGCTCCAGAGTGCAAGTTCCATAAAAATTTACCTTCATCTTTAGAAAATCTTTGTATGAATTGAGTGCTGAATTTTTGTAAGCATCTTAACGACAATGCACCATTAAAATTTTCTGTATCTAATCTTTTTAAAAACTCAGGCGAATTTATATCGTTTATCTCTTCAACCCCAAAACCGTATTTTTTAGATAAACCATTTGGACTGAAACATGAGGCATTTTCTACAATAGGATATTGATCAAGAACGTGATGAACATCTGGTAAAATCATTCGCTCATATAAATAAAATTTTCCTAACCTAGAATGCGCTTTTTTAATACTTTGTAAATTCGGTGTATAAAATACAGTAATTGACCATCCCTTATTAATGACTTTTTCTGAAAACTTTTTAAGTAGCATCGCGGTAGATAAATCACTCCCAGCAAAAATCCCAATTTTATTAACTATTACTGACATATTCTATTCCCTCCCTCACGTTTTTAATCCAACGTTCTTGATTGTACCGGTGCTTCATCAGCTGAAATAATAACAGGTGATCGTGCATACTTAATTGAAAAGAAAAATCCATACGCACCGATAAGCGTTGCAGATCCTCCAAGCCCAACAAGATATGCAGCAGCAGTCTTTGAAATTTGCGGCATTTGTGTTTGCTGCTTTCCCTCTCTCAATCCTGCAAGATTAAATACTCCGAATAATACAGCAGAAGTACCAAGCAATAATAAGTAAATCATTATTTTTTTTGCAGTTGGATGAAGCAAAATTTGCAATATAAATGAATTAGAAATTTCGTGTTGTATTACCTGAGCTTGACTTTCACTCGCCTGGCTCTCTCCACCCGTAATGATTGCATGTGGCTCATCTATAAACATTGGAATCATATATTACCCCAGGTCCAAAACATATGTGATCTAAAATAGGCCATCAAAAAGAGTGAGATTTTGTGACCTCATAACCATAACGATTCGCTGCCATTGCGCCTAAACCAACTGCGCACGTAATCGCGACCATCCTTGGATTAGAGAACATCCTATATCCCGAAAATTGCGCGTGATTGGATGCTGAACATATCTTCGACACTATTAATTTAGATACTTCTGAGGCTTGTCGGGCCACCATTACGATATGTTCTGTAGCTAAATAATCACCAGCAGTTACACCACCTAACGCAAAGATTTTTGGGTTTTTACCCGTTTTAGGAGAAATGACTTGAAGTGTCCTGAAATCAACGACAATACCGGCTAATTCATGTGGTTGAAGAAGTTTTCTTTGTATCATTCGTCTATAGGGTTGAGTTCCCCTAGGATTAGATCCAGGACCTGTCGCGTTAATTATATTTTTGATTGTGAGAGGCTGTCCCTCATCAAAAGACATTAAAAATCCTCCTTCATCTAACTCAGTAATTTTCCCCATTCCCCCTCGAACATTAAGTTGTCCGGATGCAAGATAGTTTCGAATTTTGTAAGCATTCTCTAGCGGGAAAGAGGCTAAATAAGTCATATAAGTCCCTTTATAACAATGGATGAATTTCTTTTTGTCATTCAAGCTTAACATTGACCATATATCAGGGGCTAAAGAGTAGGATGCAGTAAGAACTTGTTGCCAAGGTTTAGGACCATATTCAGCCCTTGCAATTTGTTGTATTAACCATTTTTCAGGTAATAAATCTTGATAAGATCGTACTATATTGTGAGGCAGTAATACTTTACCCTCTGCTTCATTGATTTCATTGAACGCTAATTTAGCCAAATCATTTAATGAAAGATAACGTGAACCACCATCTGTTAATCGATGAAAATTATCAGCGGTTAGGTGTTTTAGACGGTATTCAGGAATATCCTTAGATGCAACTGCAGGCAATAACCCACTGCGAGAAACCATCGTTATTTTGCCACGGTGACCCGCAGCTAAAAGTTTAAGTACGGCATCAATTGCGGTAAGACGAGTGCCGATAACGGCAATGTCACTATTTCTATCCATTTTTTCATCTAATTTTTCTTCATATGGAGTATGAAAATAGCCTGCTTTGCTAATTAAATGACTGTAAGATGAGGATGGCATAGTACCTGTACATAAAATCAAATAATCGCCTATAAGGTTGCCTTGATCGGTAAAAACTTTAATGGAACTTCCTTGCATGTCAACATCAGTTACTACGCAATTGGTTTTGTATTGAATGGATATGCCAAGACTGGCAGCATCACGTTGAACTTTTTGGGCAAGGAACTCTAAATATTCTCCAAAAAATTGTCTTGGGGGAAAATTTGTATCTTGCGGGGCGCCTGCTCTTGATTTTAGCCACTCTGTAAAGCGACCTTTAGTTCCAAAGATCGGTTCCATTTTATCTTTATGTATATTCAGTATGCTTTCTGCGTTTGACTTTGAGAAGGCGAGCCCTGGACCAATTTTATCACCTTTTTCAATGACAAGAATTTCTAACGGCTCACTCAATTTTTGCTGCTGATATTCTTCAACCATATGAAGGCAAGTCGAAACGGCCGCTGGCCCTCCACCAATAATCATTATTTTAGTCATATATATTCTCACTTTTTATCATTTGACTACCCCAATTACAATTTAGATTGCATGGTAGATGGTTGTTGGTAATGAATGTCAGCTCTTGTCGAACGAGAAACTTCTAACACGCGTTGTCCGAGTTCTTTAGGTACATGAAAGATAGGATGTTGTCTTCCCTTTAAAAATATACTTGTTGCAACTGCTGCTGGTGCATTGGATACACCAGCGGAGCTTAAATGTGTTATCACGCAAAGGTTGGTAATTTTTTCGCCCGATGGACGTCGTATCCCCGAATCAATGGTTGGAGCACCATCAAATGATACTGCTCTTGACCCCACGGCTCGAAAAATTATTTGTTCGTCAATTAATCGCTGTAAGTGTATGACAGTGAGGGTTTTATTTCTTGTGTTCTCGCCCAAACAGATCGAGATAAAACGTGGGAAAACTCTATTGAGCAGATTAAGCTGAAACACTTGCTGAATTTGTGCAAATGAATCTGTCATTTTTGGCTCTGTTTCTCCATAAAATGTTGTTGTCCCTGCAATCCCAATAAAACAATTCTTACCGTCAACGCCAGCACGACAGACAGATGCACATTGATTTGATGACAAGGCTAGATGCATTTGATAGGTAGATAGATCAGCATCTTTTACTCTCGACAATGGAAGTTGCAATTTTAGTGAGCTACCCACAAAGCGCGCTGCAGCTGGTTCATATAAGCCAAATCGTCGTAGTGTACCTACTGCTGACCCGGGGCATAATATAAATTCATGATGCTTGTAATGTTTTTTATCGTGATTTTTATTAGGAGAGAACGTTAGTCCGATTAATTTATTATGCTGGAGTGGATCAAATGCTAACCCAGTTACTTCTCTGCGTTTCACTCTAAAGCATTTTTTTTGAAGGCCTTGATCGTTGGTATAGCTCCCCATGACCGCTTTAAGGTATTCAGCAAATAGAGGCATGAATTTATGCGTATCAATACTGCCGCCTGGCTTCCATAAAACCGAGGCGCCCTTTGTCCAAACTCTTACATTTTGATCATTTAATTTAGAATAATCATTACAAAAATCGGTTAATAAGGGATCTTTTTCCATGACTTCATTCGGTGTTAACACGGCCGTACTGGTATAGCCTAATGACTGAAAGTGGGTAACAACACTCGCCAAGCTTTTTTCAATTCCGCTGGTATTATAATAGACATTCATACGATAGCCATTTTTGACACCTTCGGCTGTTTTGGGGCACGCAATAAACTGACAATCATCAAGAATTTGCCTGAGTCTTGGATCGGCCTGTTGGTATAAATGAGACCAAACCCACATTGCATACTGGCCAAAATCATCTAAAACCCTCGCTCGATAGCGATATTTTTCATTATCTAAACTGGATTTTAGAACCTCATTAATAAATTCTTCCGTCGTTTTCGCGTCATTAATCTCGGGCAGATCAATACCCAATCCACCATTTAATTTGTAATAAGGGTGCTGAAGTGCATTGATTAACTGTTTACCAACGGGAATAACCGATAATTCATTAGGAGATAAACTTGGGAAGAGATTTTCAGCCAATGGCTTTGTATTTTCAAGCGGTTTTCCGTAAATCGTGATACGTCGATCGCCTGCTTGTTTAGACTCTAAATACAACATGTATGCAATGAAGTAGGCGACAGGACCGTCACCGATAATGGATAATTTTTCATTTAGTCTCATCAATTATTTCCCCTAAGTCCTACAAGTCTATAAGATCTATTTGCTTGGTGAAAATAATACCATGATATTTTTTTAAATAAATTTCTTATTTCATAAGTTTTAATTTCAATTTGATTGTATTTTTAATATTTTCAAGTAATTTATGGGAATAATTATCCTGGAAAAAGCAGTTGGAGGCGTAGCGAGATGGATTACTAGTGCTTGCTTCACAGCCCATACATCGATCCCAATCAATCAGTAAATTGTTCTCTTGAGATTTCATTAAGGGTATCATCAGCATGATATACCCATCGGAACAGGAGTTTTAATGAATAGGTCAAAAGTAGGTGTTCTATTAATCAATCTAGGCACTCCTGATAACTGTGATCCAAAATCTGTCTATGTTTATTTGAAGCAGTTTTTAAATGATCCTCGCGTCATTGATTTGCCCGCTATCATACGTTACGTTTTAGTTAATTGGATCATCATACCTTTTCGATATAAGCAATCTGCTCATGCGTATCAACAAATATGGAGTAATAAAGGCTCCCCATTATTAACCCATAGCCAGGATTTGGTGAATGCGGTCAGAAAAGAATTTGATACATCAGTACAAATTGAATTAGGCATGCGATATGGAAATCCTAGTATTGATTCAGCTTTTAGTGCACTTAAAGATTGTAAAAAAATCATTGCTATCCCCCTATTTCCTCAATATTCATCAGCAGCAACCGGATCTGCAACACAAGAGTTATTAAGAGTGCTTGGTGACCAATGGAATATTCCGGAAATAAGCGTAAAAAGGGATTTTTTCAACAACCCTGATTTTATTGCTGCTTATGCGAGCATTATTAAAGAACATTTAAATGATAAAAAAATGGATGCCCTTATTTTTAGCTTTCATGGATTACCAGAACGACATATTGATAAAAGTGCATGTCGTTCGGTATGTTCAAGATTAGAACCTTGTCCCAAACCCGATCAACTGAACACCTATTGTTATCGAGCGCAATGCTATGAAACCTCCCGTCTTATTGCAAAAGAGTTAAATTTAAGTTCATCAGACTATGTGGTTTCTTTTCAATCCCGGCTTGGTAAAACACCGTGGATTAAACCCTATACTGACTTGATTTTAGAGGATCTAAGGCAAAAGAAGGTCGAAAATATCGCTATAGTTTGCCCGTCATTTGTTTCTGATTGTTTGGAAACTCTGGAAGAAATTAACATTCGCGCGAGGGCTCAATGGCTTGATCTTGGAGGACGTGATTTTGTTTTTATTCCCTGCATTAATACTCATCCCACTTGGGTCGAAGGACTTGTAAAAATGATAAAAAGCCAAATTTTTAATGGTGAGTAGACCCGCGAAGAAGAAAAAATATCAATGCAGATCTTTTGCCATCGGAGAAAATTCGGATATTGGTCTCATTAAAATAGTTGACTACGATTCAAAAAAAATGTTTAAAATTATCTCGATCCCGTTCGTGCTGAGGAGGCGCGAATACGGACCGATCGAGTGGTAGAGAGTCCAACGCGCCGTCTCGAAGCATGCACACAGACGGCACCCAACGGAGTTATGTTATGTTTTGGGTTTAGATTCTTCAATGTAATGATAAAAGCGATTACACGGATCACACCGATAATTTAGAAAATCGATTTGCACAGCATCAAAATAAAATGATCTCGAGTTGTTACACATGTACACGACTGCCTGTTCAATTGATGTACTCACAAAAATTTTCTACGCGAGAAGAAGCACTTGCTGCTGAAAAACAAATACAGGGGTGGAACCGCAGAAAAAAAGATGCTCTCATTAAGGGAGACTGGCAGGCACTATCTGCACATGCTTCGAGACGGCGCGTTGACCTACCTACCAACCTGGATCATCAGTGACGCGCCTCCTCAGCACGAACGGGGTCGAATAAATGGGTTCGGAAGAGCGATAGCTGAAAAAATATTATGCAAACGCTATGAAAAGCCTATCATCACGTTGCTGTCACATTGTTTATTAAAACGTCGAAAAGATTATTATGCAGTATTGGCTGCCGCCAGTTGTGCATTGGATATTAGCAATTGGCTCTTATGGTTCTCTCATCAGGTGCTCGAAGCCCAAAAACAAACACTGTCTTATATTGATTTTATTCTCTATAAAACAAGGTTAATGGAGAAGGTGCTTCATCTGCTAAATCCTCGGCAAGAAAAAGTTGTCTTAAGAATATTACGAGAAGGACCTGAGGGATTTAAAGGCGATCTGAGTGCCGCGAAATACATCACCATAACCGGTGCATCTGTACCAACAACGACTCGAGATTTGAATGATTTAGTGTTCAACGGTATCTTGCAACGCCGTGGTATGAGAAAAGCAACACGATATTTCCTCACTGGTAACTTTTCCCAAGATAACGGCCTCTGCTGAGAGTTTAGCTTTGTTATAACGCCCGTTTTTGATTCAATAAGAAAATCAAGTAATTACATCATCGGTTCGCTTAGATTATTTTTAATTGTGATCCCGAGCAATTACTCGTGCATCGAATTTCTTTAATATTGGCATCAATGGTCTTACAAATATTATCTAGTGGTAGGTGGCTTAAATTTTTTTCAGAAAATGGATTTTGTAATTCGATACCGATTTGATCGAGTGAAAAAAGTGCATAGGAGACTATCCCAACAATAAATGGGCTGATAAATAAAGAAACGTCGGCTAACGCAAAGGGTAGCATTAATAAAAAGAATAAAATAAAGCGCCGTGATTTTATAGCCATAACAAAAGGCATCGGTGTTTTTAAAATCCGCTCACATGCTCCTTGAGCGTCAATAATATGTTCTATTTGTTCTTGTGCATGAAGAAATGAAAAGGGATCCAAGCCATAATGATTTCGCGCAATTTGTAACTCCTGTTCAATCATAGAGGCCAGGACAATTGGGCGATGCTTAGACGCATTTAACTGCTGAATATTTTCTACATCAATAAGATGACAAAGGTATTGTAAATGAGTATGTTCTCTTAAATTATCTTTCATAAGATAGGGCAAGGCCGAAATCATATTGGTGATTTTAAATATCCATTCCTGCGGACCTTGATTGGCGTAATTAACTAAAATCATAGCCAGGTTCCTGCATTGATTCACAACATTACCCCATAATTTTCTTGCCTCCCACCACCGGTCATAGCCTGCATTGACTCTAAAGACAAGGATTAAGCCCATGATGAGCCCGCCATATTCAAAAGGACCAATAGGTAAGACGGCCCATGGGAATAAATAACAGAGGTACGACACTAAGCTAGCGTATATAATAATGAGGCTTACTTTTTTCATAACTTTAGGTGTGACAGAGCCTTTCAATGCCAAGGCACTTTTTAAAAAACTATCATATTCAGGCTGATTTTCTAAGCTATCATTTTGATTCATATTTTTTACTCGATGATTGAATTTATTCGCTGCCCCGCTTTCAATATTTTTTCTCGAATGGCAGACCACTTTAGCTGATTGGGCGGCAACTCAATAACAATTACTTCTGCTTCAGATTGATCAGCATACCTTAATTCATCATACAGTTGATAGGCTACAGTTTGCTCATCATTGGGTAATTGATGATGAAATGTTTCCTCTTGTGGAGTATGATCTGAAAGACTAATCGTATAAATTTTGCCTTTTAATACATGTGAATAGTTATCAAGTTGCCGCCAATCATCTATATAATAAAGCTTTTTTTGCGGTTTGTAATGACTCTCTAATTGCCCGGACACTCTTGGTGTCGATTGATTTAACGATCGTTGAGTTGGAAGGCGACCTTCAATGGTTTGCAAATCAATCATACCAGGACGTAAAACAAAATATTCATTATGATTCGTTGCTTGAATAATCGATGACTCTATACCCACATCACAACGACCTCCATCTAAAATCAAAAAATCCTCATTAGGAAAACTTATGGCAACATGTAATGCCGTTGTTGGGCTTATTTGACCGAATGGATTCGCTGATGGAGCTACCAACGGTCGATTTAATTGTCTCAAAATATGTTGCGTTAACTCATGCTTTGGTGCACGAATAGCGATACTATTTTGCCCTCCATTCACTAAAGGATTGACTGTTTTTTCCTTGCTATTCAAGACGAGAGTTAATGGTCCTGGCCAAAAAGAAACCATCATTTTTTGTGCATATTCAGGAATATCGGTGACCCATTGACTGAGGTCCCAATCATGGCAAACGTGCATAATAAGCGGATGATTTAGAGGCCGATTTTTAATGGAAAATATTTTTTTTATCGCCGCTTCATTCGTTGCATCAGCGGCTAGTCCATATACCGTCTCAGTTGGTATAGCAACGACACCTCCTTGCTCAAGCCGCGCTAAAGCGAGATTAACATCAGTTGTAATAGTTGTCATAAAGCCTCATTTGAATTAGGGATTACAATAGTGATTATATAAATACCATTCCCCTGTCGTTTGAAGTTGATAGGCTTTATTTTCTGTTGGCTCTATCACAATCAAATGAACCCAAGCATTAAAAAATAAAGTTTTCAAAATTTCTTGGCGATTAATGATCATGCTGACGTTTTCTCTAGGTGCATAAATAACCGTCAGTAGTCTTTGCGGTTGATGGAAGTTGAGCGCGTCGGTCGATTTTACTGATTGCAAGGGTAAGCCATGCATCAAATCACTGGCATTCCCTTGCATGACGCCAATTTTCCCGGTCACATTATGCGTGACTTTACTACCACTGCCATACGTCACATTATCGATTGTAGAAAACAAATATTGTGTGTTAATCCACTCCGCGACGACCATTGGAGCGGTTAATATGGTTTCAAGGGAAGTTAATTGTTCATCCTTAGTCCAGTCATACGAATGAAGGAAACAGCGCCCCTCTAAGTCCAGGGCTTGAGTTAATTTTCGAGGCCCAATGATAAAGGCAGCATTACGTGCCAATCCCCACTCCGGTCTGACTTCAGACCAATCTTGACTTCGTCTGCCCGTTTCTTCGATAGGGTTAACTTGGCCACCGACATCAAAATGGTTGAGGCGCGAGGCTGCATTTTTCGCTTTGGCCTTTATCAGGTTTTCTTGTAGCAGACGTAACACTTTTTCATGCTGCAATGACGGGACGTTCTCTTCAAATATGAGCATCTCATCCGTTGTGGTATTGTGTTCGGCGGATAAAAACTGGGTATCCTGCGGGATATGAATACCACGCAGCGCTAACGAGGCTCGAATTGACTCTTTGTTCAAGATAGCCGCTAACACTTTGGCATTACCCCCGCCGTGATGACCGCCGCATGCGCCACAATCTAAACCCGAGGCATAAGGATTATTTTGCGTACTGCTACCATGGCCACAAAAAATGACAAACTTTCCAAAATGCTCTGTTAATCCCATGATACGAAGGACTGCTTCTGCATAAAGCGCTTGATCTGCTGGCGAAATGCCGTTGCTGCTATCGGTAGACGTCATATCAACAAGAGGCTTTGTACTCACTGTTGGCATAATTTTTTCAATCCATTTGTTGAGAGTGGATATCGTCAACATGGGTTTAATCGTTTTAGAGAGCATGAGTAGACCACACCAAGCGCCTAATGCCTCAACCAACGCAAACGGCGTTGCAAAATTATATTTTAATTGTTGATACATCTCCGTCAGCCCATTAAGCATTTTCTTACCCTGCTCATGCTGTTTTTCAGTACGGGTGTTTTTTTCACTAGGGCAATCATGAATGTCATATCGTGGCTTTAACAAAACCGGACAAGAGTCGGTTACTTTCCCCGTATTATAATCATGCAGACGAATGGGAAGCCCAAAAAATCCTGCAAACCCCAACGTTTCATAAGAGCCTAACGATTCAAGATGACGGCGGAACGGCTCCGAGCGAACATCAATACAGAAAACTAACTGAACCTCTGCAGATTTTGTAGTGAATGGTTTGATTGTCTTTGCTTCGGTTAACAGGGAAGGAATCAAATGGGATTGGTACTCTTCCTCAAGTTTTTTTATATTGTCTATTATCAAGTGTTGATGAGCATTTTCATTGTTGAACGTATTTTTGGAAAAATTAATTTCCGGGTGAAGTAATACCGTAATAATCAACCGAACCGCCATGAAATCAATAAGCATATTTGAATGTTTATCAGGGTGATTTGGCGTGCATTGCCACTCGGTTTGCCACTTGATATAACCCGACCACCCAGACAATTGTGCCAATGATATTTTTAAAAACGATCGATGTTCTTCGTCAGAAATTTGTAGACACTCTAAACATTGAATAATGGCGTCTTCTGCATTGTCCGGTAATTGATTTAACCATTGCTTATTTTGCTTTGATCCTTGATGAAGCATTCTGTCGTATTTGGAGAGATCCTTGAACGCCGAATAAAAATCTCTATCACCAACAGGCATATCAATAACACGTTGACCTTCATCAAAATAAGCCGCGCACCATTTAATGGTTTCTCGGTTAATATGCTGATAATCAAGGGGACGGCTTTTAAATAAAAATTGTGCCTCCGTCAACGCAATATCAAAAGGTTGCGATTCAAAACCTTGAAGTGAGTTGCATGCAATAAAGGTTTTTAAAGGCCACACAGGCGCTATCGATTTAGCAGCTAGGTGCACCATCGTTCGAATATCAAGAGCACTGGATATGCGCTTTTTACCTGTCCTGGTTGTTTTTACAGAACTCATTTTTTCACTACACTGAATAGTCATTCTGAACGCTCCTAATATTGATAAGACTGACGGACTGATGTGATTGTTTTCGGATGCGGTTGGCTGCCATTCAATAAGGCAATGTAACTGCGTTTCCAAAAGCGTGTTTTCTGAATAGGGCGTAAACACTCTAAATTTAAAACCAGCCATATCATCATGAATCCTGTGAATGCAATAAGATGCAGGGCATTAATAGAACGATGCGCTGTTATGATGGATGGAATTGCTGCTTCAATAAGATGAATACTGCATCCATATACCGCACCAGAAAGGCTTGCTACGATCATTGCCAAGAGATTCTTTGAGAAGGTGATGTTGTTTCTTAATACGGCATGAGCGACTTGAGTTGAGGCAAGAAAAGCAAAGCCGACCAAAAAAGCAGTTGTATTCATTGAAAAGAACGATTTATCACTAAACCAGGCAAAACTATACGCACCGAATAACCCGTATCCGCATGAGAGAATAAAGGCACTCCATGTGCTCGTGCGACTTTGACTATCCGCTTTTTTGCTGATGACCGCAGACCCCGCGCTTAAAAAGAGGAAGGCTTTAAATAAACCATGCCAAATAAGATGAGCAATGGCGGCAGGGAAAAGGCCGAGCCCACATTGAATCATCATGAATCCCATTTGCCCCATCGTGGAACAAGCTAACATCCGCTTCACATCAGTTTGGACGAGTTTCCATAGTGTCCCAAGCACTGCTGAAATAACCCCGATAAAAAAAATGAAATTAAGTAGTAAGTGATGCTCAGAAAGCAGTGGTGCAAACCGTACTAAAAGAAACCCACCGCCATTGACCAAACCAGCATGCATAATCGCAGAAACAGGTGTAGGTGAGTTCAATGAGCTGGTTAACCATCGATGAAAAGGCCAGAGTGCAGATTGCGTCATCGCGGTAATAATGCACAAAATAAGCGCGGTCAGCATGAGGGGGGAGTGACTGGCTTGTTGCGTGATTGTCGATATTGACAGACTACCGGCTTCAAGATACATCAAAATAATCGCTATCATCAGTAAAGCTGCCCCGACAAAAAGCGATTTGAAAGCAAGTTTTCCTGAGTAGGCCGCGGCACTCCACTTTTGTTTATGAATCATCAATGAAATCAATAAAACGTTACTCATGCACCATGCTGTAAAAAACAACATCGATTGGTCAGCAAGTGCCATGATCGCTGCACTGGCAGTCATCAATGATAATTTATAATAATAGGATTGATAATTTCGGTCCCCAGCCATATAGCGAATCGAGAACTGGTGAACAACGGTGCTTACAAAAAAAATGAGGGAGGTCATCAAAAAGCCTAAGCCATCTGCTTTAAATCCAAGAAAATAAAAGGATGCTTTGTCTGCATAACAATATCCCAGTAAGATGAGACTTAGTGTTAATCCTATGCCAATTGCCATCGTCGCTAATTGCGCACCCATTTTTGGATTTCTATTAGATAACACATTCAATATTAAGCCCATGATAGGGATTGTTGTAAGCATCAGTGATAAATACGTCATCGTGCTATTGGTCATTACGGGACTCCGGATTAGTTTTTCTGTTAATGTTGTTGAAATATAGTAGACATGCTAATATAAGTAAACTTAAAAATTCTTATAGTTCTTATTAGGAGTTCTAATGTCACTGGATACCGTCACCTTGCAATGCTTTCTTGCCGTTGCGGATACTGGGAGCTTTACCAAAGCGGCCGATCGTGTAGGGCGAACGCAATCGGCCATTAGCCAACAAATCGCTAAACTTGAAAACTTAGTTGGGAAACCTTTATTTAATCGAGGCAAGGAATTTTCACTCACAACCGAGGGTGAGATTTTTCTTGGGTATGCCAAGCAAATGTATTTACTACATCGAGAGTCATTAGATCGATTCAAAGAGCCTGATCTACAGGGTGAAATTCGTTTTGGGTTACCAGAAGATTTTGCGACCGTGATTTTGTCGGATGTATTAGTCGATTTTTCAAGACTTCACCCGCGTATTCTCTTAAATGTTGAGTGTGATTTAACAATCAACGTACTTGATGGATTTAAAGCAGGAAAATTTGATTTAATATTAATAAAGATGACGCCTCCTAAAACATTTTTGGAACAAACTACGCTTTGGAAAGAACCTGTAAAATGGATAGGCAAGCCTGAACTACTTCCTGTAATAAATGAAAATACGGTTGTACCGTTGGTTCTATCCCCAAAACCATGTGTATATAGAGAGAGCGCGATTCATGCTTTAGAAAAAGCGGGGATAAAATGGCGCCTTGCTTACACGAGTCCAAGTTATGCGGGCAAGATGGCTGCGGTTAAAGCGGGTTTAGGTATTACGATGATTCAAGAAACAATGATTCCAGACTATTTAAAACAGCTAGAAAATAAAACCCTACCCCCTTTAGCAGACATCCCAATATCATTACTCAAAAAACAAAATAGCAATAAAGCCATTGAATCTTTAGAGTACTTTTTATTGAAGAAACTTCGGTAAGGAACGTGCACGAAATAACTCCTGCAAGTAGCGCCCAGATTGCTATTAGCTTGGCCCGATTGGATCTTTGAAAAAGCGCAGGTGTACTTATTGTCCATCGAGCTTTTTCGAAGATCCGATCGGGCCAAGATGATGGCAAGATGGGATGCTAGTTGCAGGAGTTATTTCGTGCACGTTCCTAAGCATAATCTGGAGTGTGCGCCAATCCAGATTATTCGATCTTTTATTCAGTTTATAAACCAAATTGACGACGCACAGGAGCTTGTTCTGGCTCAACGCAACGAGAAAATATGCCTAGTGCAGCAACCGATCGAGGGGGATGTTCTAAATTTCTAAGCGTTCTTTCAAGACTATTTTTTTCCGACGCTATGTTTTTCCACCTTTTTTCAATCGCCTTAATCGATGCAGTGTAAGCCTCAGGATCTGTATTTGCTGTATATTCTGCGTTAGCGATAAGTACTTCCTCTAGATACTCGATCTTATCTTGCCACATCGTCTGATCTCTCGTCTGAGCAGTGAGCCTCAAGCAATCCTGATAATGGCGACGTAATTCGTCACAATAAGTCATGACTTCAGGAGGCAACGTTGTGGGGGTTGACGTTTTTATTTCTGGTACTGTTGGCTGATGCATTGCTGCCGCCGCTGTTGGTAATGCAGGCGTCTCAGTGATTGCAACCTCAGGAGTGACGAGCACCGAGTCACTTAGTTTTTTGAGAGGTGTCTCGATTGCGCTGCAGTTGGTATTGATTTGTTGGATTAAAAGACCTACTTCATCTAAGCGTTGTTTTGCTCTTGATGTTAGCTGATCTTTTTCATTTTGTTTTTTTGTCGCACTTGCTTGTTGGAGATCTTGAGAAACCTTATCAAATAAGGCTTTAGAGCGATCTGCTTTTTCTTTAGTTTCGGCAATCAGTTTATTCAGTATTTGGTGTATATTTTTTGATTGTGTCTTCTTCAATGTAGAAGGTTGTTCTTGAAGTGTTCGATGTCTATTTTCTTGCTGTTGATATCGAGTCTCCTGAACGCACAAATTTTCTTTTAAGATGCGATGACGAGCACCCTGTTGTCCAATCCTGTCTTGAGATTGAGAAGTTCGCACAGCGGCGGCAGGTACTGCTGGTGGCGCCTCATTGTCATCAGGTGTGCTGTCTAGCTTCACTGCTGCAACAGCATTTTTTGCGTGTTGTAACTCACGCAGGTTAGTAAATTGTTGTCTTTTTCCAATCACCACTTCTTGCAGATTAGGGTAGATTAATTTGAAAGCACGTTCGCCTGCACGAAGCGCATGAAGCATGGCGCGATGATCACCAACACTCTGCATGACGCGCGTTTCTCTGTCATAACGGAGTAATTCTTTTGGATTATATTGCATTTCTTTAACGTAGATACCGCCGTCATGTCCAGGAACAGAGGATGTACGCCAAAGTTGGAATATTGCCATTTTCTCTGTGGCTACTTCATCATTGTTGAAATAACAGTCTTGTATTATGACTGTCTTGAAGTGTAAGGGTGGCCCCACCGCATCATTCGCAGGGTAATGCCTAGCAACATGGCCTGGCCCCTGTTTTTTGCCAAGTACGAATATGGCTTCAATGACGAAATGAACGCGTACGCCGTTTTGTATTTCATAATAAGATTGGCAAGTTGGGCCATGCGGATGACCTTTTATAAAAGGTCCCGTAGTATCGAGGAGCATTTCACCCTGATATGATCCGATGCAAGACGTAACTGATTCAAAATCATAACAATTTTTGGCTATCAGTGCATCAAAAAAGTTTTCTGCTGTGTAAGCAGAAAGCCTATATTCTACTCGAGTGCTTCCTTTCATGCCATGCAAACACTCTTGTGCATCAAAGAGGCCTGCTTCTAATAGCACAAGACTCGTATTCGCTTCTGTAGCATGAGGACGACTCACTAGCTTGAGATCTAATTGGTTACACGCTGGGGTATTCAAGCGGACAAGCATATCTGGGTCAACATAAAACTCACCGATACGCAGTGTAAACTGAGAGGGATTGGCCGCATTCAAGTAGGTGATAGTAAAGCTTCCTTTTACCGGATGAGAATGGAACAGCTGTTTGCCGCCGCTTACGAACGTAGTCACGATGCTATAGGGTTGCTCTGGATTGATGCTATCGTTTTCAAACGTGCCTTGAATACATTGACTCCATACTCGTTCACCTTCAAGATAAGCTGGCATTATTGGATAGTAACGGGTCATTTGATCAATGGTTACTAACGTCTGATTGATGCATCGGGTTTGGCGAACTTTATCTAGAGATGCCCAGTTAGAATCATCGACACAATAGACGGCTCGTGTATAAAGTCCTTGTTCTATTGTGCTGGGGAGAAAATCTGAAACGGCAGTCGCGGGATCAACAGCACAAGAAAATGTACCGATGGTTTCATTGTATACACCTAAATAACGACGAGTTACCTGTATTCGCGTTGTTGAGTGGAGCCTCCTCTCCACCTCATTGATTATTTCGAATTCTTCTTGATGGAAATGAGAACGCGTGCCTGTATATAGGACTTGCCCATTCATATCATCCTGCGTCCTGTTGTTATGAAAATAATCCATATCGGGAATTAGAAATGCGGGTGAGAGATGCTTACGTAGCATGATATTGGAGGTGAGCGCGTGTTGTTCAAAGAAGCGCGTTCTTTCTCTGATTGTTGCGTGAGACAGAAAATCGTTCGATCGCTTACGACAAAGATGTTCGCATAGATTCAATAAGAAGTTAAGGAGTGTTGAATCACCGTGGATGGTCGTTTCATTGGTCAGCACGTCATAGCGTAGAGCGTGATCTGCTAGAGTAATTTCTGTAATACATGAGTACCCTGTTCCGATAATAAATGGGGTTTCTTTTGGGAGCAGGCGAAGGTGAAAGGTAATGATGCCGCTGGATGGCATAGAAGATCCGAGAGGAAGGTTGGTGGCATCAATAGTATGGGTTATTTGCTCAGGGTGTACAGCGGGTTGTAGTGTCACAACCACGGGATGATTTGCTAAAAACGTATCTAACTCTGCTGCCTTGCTCGGATAAGAGGCTGTCTGTGTTAACATGATGCAATTTCTCTGGGGATAGAATTTTGTTTGCGTATTATATGCTCAAAATTCATGTAGACCAAGCAATTAATTTTTGAATCCAGGCGGTTTAGACGAAAAGAGAATGGGTGACGCATTGTGGTCACCTATACCGCGCGCGAAGTATATTGAAAAGCGTCAAGATAAAGTTTGTTTTTAAGTTTATTGACAGATCAATCATAAGGTAATAGACTTCAACCTGACAGAATATGAAAAGGATAGCTTATGAGACCCTCAGAAGCATTACAATTACATCGCAAAGAGATCCGTTTTATTGTTGCGCAGCATCATGCCAAAAATGCAAGAGTGTTTGGATCCGTATTAGATGGTGAGGATACAGAATTTAGTGACTTGGATCTGTTAGTGGATACAACGGAGCAAACGACGTTGTTTGACATTGCAAAAATACAAAATCAATTACAAAAACTTCTTCACGTCTCTGTGGACGTATTAACACCGAAAGGACTGCCCGAGCGTTTCCGCGCAAAAATATTACGAGAGGCTGATCCTGTATGACAAAAAAAGACGCCATGCGGATCCCTGATTATTTAGAGCATATACTGGAAGCGCTCAAAAGAATATTTGATTATGTTGAGGACATAGGTAAAGTAGGCTTTTTAACAAATGCTCTAGTTCAAGATGCGGTTCTTCGAAATTTAGAAATTATTGGTGAAGCGTCCAATAAACTGGTTCGTTACCATGATGAATTTATTAAACAATACCCTGATGTACCTTGGGAGGACATGTACTGGATGCGAAATCGCATTTCCCACGGCTATTTTAGCATCGACTTTGAAATTATATGGAAAACGATTGAACAAGATCTACCTGTATTAGAAGAGAAAATTCAGGCTATTTATAAAAAAGTAATGGTGCAAGCATCATGACAGGTCAACGTATTGGATACATTCGCGTCAGTAGTTTTGATCAAAACACAGAAAGGCAGCTTGAGAACATCAACGTGAATAAGGTCTTTACCGACAAAGCATCTGGAAAGGATACGCACCGACCGCAACGAACAGCCCTCATGGAGTTTATTCGAGAAGGAGATACCCTAGTTATCCACAGTATGGATAGATTGGCTAGAAATCTGGATGATTTGCGTGGGATAGTTTCACGCTTAACTAAAAAAGGTGTGGTTATTGAATTTGTTAAAGAGCACCTCACATTTACCAGTGAAGCAACGCCAATGGCTAATTTAATGTTATCGGTTATGGGCGCATTTGCTGAATTTGAGCGCTCATTAATCAAAGAGCGTCAACGAGAAGGGATTGCAATTGCTAAATTAAAAGGGGCTTATAAGGGACGTAAAAAGGCATTATCTCCCGAACAGATAAATGAACTAAAAACATACATTTTAGCTGGCGAAAAGAAAGCTCAACTGGCTAGAAAATATGGAATTAGTCGTGAAACTCTTTATCAATATTTACGTACTTGAAACACTATATTTATCAGTCATGGAAAAACAGGGCTACCTCATGAAAAAAATCCGTCGTCTTTGCGAACGCAAGGTTCCGTGCTTTAAACCCTGGGTTGCTTCACTGCGTTCGCAATGACGGCATTTAGATGGGGGCCCTACATGGAAAAAGAGAATGGATTGAACATCAGGATGCTTTAGTGTACAATTGCTGGTTTTCTGTCATTCTCGAGGTTGGTTTTGCAACAATTTTGGAAAGCAAATAGCTTATATTTATCGATTATCAACACGATGAATACGTTTAAAATGAGCGCTACAAAACTTGCGATTCGTGTTTTTTTTATCATTTTTATAATGGTTCTAATCACAAATGATAACTTGCCGCGTGTAGAGACGTATACCACCTTACTGACACTCCCCAGCAAAATAGCGACCTATCGCAAACATACAACCTACAATATCGCGTTAACTCAGCAACATAGCCAATTGCCCGATTTATTATCGTATTTTAATCACTCCCCCTCCGTGGGAGAGAAAAAAATAGGGCTATGGGAAGATTTAATTCATCACTTTTCACTCAACCATCAAGTCAATCATCCCGAAGTACGCAAGCAACTCAAGTGGATTGAAAATCATCCCGACTATATCAAAACATTAACAAAGCAATCACAACCGTATCTTTTTCACGTCTATGATGAACTCAAAAAACGCAATCTTCCTGGAGAACTTGCATTAATTCCAATGATTGAAAGTGAATATGACCCATTTTCATCTTCGAATAAGGGCGCGGCTGGCATATGGCAAATTATGCCACAAACCGCGAGAGACCTGGGCTTAAAAAGAAACCACTGGGTTGATGGACGTAAGAACTTTACGCCTTCAACCAATGCTGCCCTCAATTACCTAAGCCATTTACATCAATTTTTTAATGGTAATTGGATACTAGCTGTTGCCGCCTATAACTCCGGTGAAGGGACGGTTAAAAAAGCCATACGAAGAAATCATAAAAGTCAATTTTGGTCTTTACGACTTCCCCAAGAAACGAAGCAATACATACCGCGATTATTGGCGCTTGCTGAAGTGTTTCAAAATCCTAAACGCTACCATATTCAACTACCCATGCTACCTCAAAAACCATACCTTCAAGAAGTTGAAGTCAGTCATCATATCAATTTAAATAAGGCAGCAAAGCTCGCTAAAATTCCTTCGCGCGCCCTTTATAAGCTCAATCCAGGCTTCAAAGACTGGTCCGAAAAACCATCTCATTCCTATAAACTTCTTATTCCAACAGAATCGGTGAATACCTTTAACAAAGGCCTTGCTGCTCTCTCTCTAAAGTGACAAAAAGTAGTTGATGGGTGTTCTATACTTCGCGCGGCCACAATTTGCGGTTTTTGACTTGTTCTTTTCGCGCACATTTAACGTCGTCAAAAAACCACAAATTATGACCACGCGAAGTATAAGTTTAATGTAAAAAACGTCCGTAACTTAAAAAACACAAAATCTGTTTTTCAACTAAAGGGTTTTGCATAATAAACGTGTGCGTAACTGGCATAACAATAAAATCACTCATTTGGTCTAGTTTAGTACTGGACACCGCGACTTTACCATCATTAGGTTCAGCAAAAATCTTACTGACTATCGGATTTAAATTATAGTTCCCCGCAATAATCCCTATTTTGTATTGACCGGGAAGCATCGGAATGTCACTTTTTTTTGTTGTTAACTCCCCAATAGTTGGCCCTAAGACTCGCCGGAAAAACCATTTTTTATGCAAAAGATCCGCCAACTGACTACCATGATTGGGTGGTGCAAGCATCACAATATAATCAATTTTTGGGTTCCTATTTTTGTGTAAATACTGTTGTAAAATGACGCCTCCCAGTGAATGAGTCACGAAATGTATACGTTTGGCCTGCCGATTTAAGCATTCATTCATCATGGGGGGGATGACTTGATCCGCAAGTGTTTTAATTGATTTTTGGGTCGACGGATAACTATGGTTCACAACAACATAATGATCCTTTTTCAATACTGATTCTAGCTTGAGCATAGAGTGACTGGTTCGCGCCAAACCATGTAGTAAGATGACACATTCGTCATGATTGGCGGCGCTCATTGTTGGAAGAGATAGGCAAATGCAAGCTATAAATACAATAAATGTAAACCGATTCATTGTGCCCCCACACCACACCCGACCCATTAATTTATAATTAGACTAACACGATGCACAACATAATGTGAAGGTAAGTATTGACAACTCACTCGAACCATTGCAGAATACCCGCCTGTTCCAGGGAGATATTTTTTAACTCCCGAAGAACAATGTTACTGGGGTGTCGCCAAGCGGTAAGGCACAGGGTTTTGATCCCTGCATACCTAGGTTCGAATCCTAGCACCCCAGCCAAATTCTTATTGATTCAAGCAAACAGACGGCAGAAGATACCAGGAAGGTTGCGTTCGACGGATCGCTCAAATAATAATAATTTCTTTCTGACTGTCTTCTGCTATGTGTTTAGGGATTTTATACCCGAATCAATTCGGGTATAACTGCCCTCGGTGTATCTTTACTACTCAATCACACTTAAAGGCTTGTGCATGTCGAATATGATGATTTTTACTGGATCGGCAAATCCAGAGTTAGCACGTAATATTTCTTCTTGTTTAAAACTCCCTATTGGAAAAGCAACCGTCGGCACATTTAGCGACGGAGAAACGATGATTGAAATTCTTGAAAACGTTCGTGGTAAAGACGTTTTTTTAATTCAGTCCACGTGCGCACCCGCCAATGATCATCTCATGGAACTTCTCACTATGGCTGACGCGATGCGTCGATCATCCGCCTCACGCATTACAGCAGTCGTGCCTTATTTCGGCTATGCACGCCAAGACCGGCGTGTTCGATCTGCGCGCGTTCCAATTACAGCGAAAGTCGTCGCAGATATGATGGCGTCAGTCGGAATTTGTCGAGTATTAACCGTTGATCTTCATGCCGATCAAATTCAAGGTTTTTTCTATATGCCCGTGGATAATGTTTATTCCACACGAATTTTGCTAGAAGATATCCAACAAAAACATCTTGACCATATGATGGTCATTTCACCGGATGTAGGTGGCGTAGTTCGAGCACGAGCCATGGCAAAACGACTCAATCATGCCGAATTATCCATTATCGACAAACGCCGTAGTGGACCGAATAAATCAGAAGTAATGCATATTATCGGCGAACCCAAAGGGCGTCATTGTATTATTATTGATGACATCGTTGATACCGCAGGAACGCTAGTTTCAGCCGCTTATGAACTGAAAAATAGTGGCGCTATCAGTGTTCGAGCTTATGTTACACACCCCGTTCTCTCTGGTTGCGCGTTAGAAAATATCTCACAATCATCATTAGATGAAGTCGTGGTAACAGACACTATCCCATTATCCGAAGCAGGTCAAAAATGTTCCAAAATTAGAGTCGTCAGTCTTGCCGAAATGCTAGCGCAGGCAATTAAACGAGTTAATATTGAGGAATCTGTGAGCTCAATGTTTACAGAATAATTTTCATTCACATTAAAAATTCAATCGTAAAATAATTCCTGCCTATCAATCAGTTGTAATTCATCCCTTCACATGTAAATATAGAAATTAAGGAACAATGACCGGAATAACCTCCGGTCACGTTCCTTATACTTCGCGCGGTCACAATTTGCGGTTTTTGACTTGTTCTTTTCGCGCACATTTAACGTCGTCAAAAAACCACCAATTATGACCGCGCGAAGTATAGCAACTGCTGGAGCAGTTGAGGGACGCCGTTACGAAACTACTTTCAGGGATATTACAATGCTACAAAAACTACGGAACTCACTCGGCCCTATTTTTCTTATTATGGCTTGCCCACCTTTTGTCATGCTCATGTGGTATACCAATACAATGTTGGGCGGTTCGTTTTCCCGCCTGCTCGATCTCATCGTGCAAACAGGATTCATCAGTACACTCTATATGATATGGGAGCCAGTTTTTTGGGGCACTCCTACTGCGTGGCTTATGATCGTCAGTTTTGCCGCATTTGAACTGATATTAATGAAACGATTACCCGGTAAGCGATTTCTAGGCCCCATTACACCAAAAGGTAATGTTCCCATATACAAAGCAAATGGCGTCATGGCCTACGCAATAACCCTTTCAGTATTTTGTATTTGCACCTTCTGGTTGCGTATATTTCCAGCAAGTATTATTTATGATAACTTGGGCGCATTGTTTGGTGCACTCAATATTGCCAGCTTAATCATCTGTGCACTACTCTACCTCAAAGGACGCTTCGCCCCGTCCTCAACCGATTCAGGCATCACAGGGAATCCTATTTTTGATTACTATTGGGGGACAGAGTTATATCCCGTTTTATTGGGCTGGAACATCAAGCAATTCATCAACTGCCGTTTTGGCATGATGAGCTGGAGCTTATTTTTATTATCCTATGCTGCAAAACAACAGGAATTATCTGGCTTAAGTAATTCCATGCTCATCTCTGTTGCACTACAGTTGATTTATATTACTAAATTTTTCATTTGGGAAACGGGTTATTTTCGCTCATTAGACATCATGCATGATAGGGCCGGGTTTTATATTTGCTGGGGATGCTTGGTTTGGGTGCCCTGTATTTATACCTCTCCGAGCATGTATTTGGTGTTACATCCTATACATTTGAATAACTTCTTGGCACTTATTATATTTAGTGTAGGAGCTGCCAGTATACTGATTAACTTCATGGCCGATAAACAACGCCTACGAATTAGAGCGATGGATGGACAGTGTAAAATATGGGGTAAAAAACCCACCATGATGCGCGCAACATACACCACGTTACTCGGTGATGTGAAAGAAAACATCTTACTTGCATCGGGATGGTGGGGCTTAGCACGGCATTTTCACTACGTCCCCGAAATTGTTGGAGCACTTTGCTGGACCCTCCCAGCACTATTTTTGAATGCAGCACCCTACATCCCGCAGCATCAATTCGT
>DIUW01000004.1 GCA_002423125.1 Legionellaceae bacterium UBA6148
CCGCCATTTCCATCACGCTTGAGGCATCAAGTGCCATTAAGGTTCTTGACAACGCAACCACGATGGATTTATTGCGACATTTAGACAACGCCCTTGCAGAGCTTACGCGGACTAAACCCATGATCACGGAAAGTGAGAAAGCGTTGAATTTCGCCATTTCGCATTTGTCTGAGCGTGAGGCGGTGTTTTCTCAAAATGAGTTACTCACTGTTGCCCTGCAAAAAGCAATCGGTGTGGCGAATGTGGACGAGCTCTCATTAAAGTTAAGTCGTAGCATTCAGGATGGTCAACTCTTAAGAGCGCCAAATAACAGGCTGATGACCATTGAGGCCAAGGAATTTGAAGAACAAATCCTCTCAACGGTTAGGGCGGGCAAAAATGCAGTCACACCAACGCTTGATATCAAGAGTGCTGAAGAAAAATTGAATGCACATCGGCTCACCCAAGGACAAAAAGACGCCTGTCTTTTAATGGCGACAACCAGTGATCGCTTTATCATGATTCAAGGGTTTGCGGGCACAGGGAAAACCACGATGACCAAATCAGCCATTGAGGTGGTTCAAAGTGCAAATACCTTGAGCAACGAGCCACTGGATATCATCGCGGTAGCGCCAACCCATCAAGCCGTCAAAGAAATGAGGGCATTAGGCATTCAAGCACAAACGCTTAAAAGTTTTCTCATTGAACAAGAGCAACAGCCAACGTTAACGAGTCAATCACTGGTGTTACTTGATGAGTCGTCGATGGTTTCCAACCGTGATGTAGCAAGGCTTGTCGGTCATATCCATAATGCCGCTAGTCGCTGCGTGTTGCTGGGAGACATCAGCCAGCATCAAGCGATTGAAAGTGGTAAGCCATCTGCGATTTTACTGCACGAGGGAAGCATTCGGGTCGCCAATATGTGTGATTTGGTTCGCCAGAAAGTGGAGAATTATAGGGAAGCGGTTCAAACGTTGATTCAAGGCAATACCGATAAGGCACTCAGCCAATTGTCAGCATTGCCCTTACAAGCTATCGAGCGAGACGGTTCATATCCTGCGTTTCAACAGATTACGACCTCGGTCGTTGAAGTACTTCCTGCCGATGATGCCACCGTGATTGATTCTCAAAAACAGGTTGATGTCGTTAAAAATGAAACGCCCTTATCCATGGCGGTGATGGACTACCTTTCGAGAACCCGTGACTGCCGTGACAATACCCTTGTCGTTATTCATGAAAATAAGCACCGAGAGAAAGTTAACCATTTAATTCGTGCCGGTTTAATCACTAAATTAGAGTTGGGATCCGAAAACAAATCGTTTGGCAGGCTCTTAAGTACCAACTACACCACTGCAGCACTTTATCAGATAGAAACCTTTGCTGAAATCCTGAAAAGTCCCAGCACGTATTTTCTAAAAAGGAACAATCAATACTACAAGGTAACAGGGATTGATGAGAGCTCCCGAGTGGTCGAGCTTCAACACCCACAAGGTGATAAATCCATTTTCATGCCAGAAAAAGAAAGCCAAGACTGGAAAATCGAACTGTTTAAGGCAGCAGAAGGCCACATATCGGTTGGAGAGAAAATCCATTTCAAAAAATCAGACAAAACAGCAGCACGCTTTGCAAATGAACGTCTGGTGGTGACCGAAGTGTCTGATGATTCCTTTTGTGTGGAAGATGCATCCGGTCAAAGGCAAACCCTTCATAAAAATGAATTAAAAGACAGTCATTGGGATTACAGCTACACGTCCACCAGTTATTCAGTTCAGGGAAGCTCATCCCCCTTCGTTATTGGTGTTGCAGACACCAAAAATAAAAAGACCAACCATTTTAGAAGTTTTTATATCATGGTCTCTCGTGGCTCACTCCACGCCATGATTTACACGGATAATTACGACAAATTAAAATCACAGTTGCGCGTCACGCCGAATAAAACATCTGCGCTTGAAGCATTAGGACAAAGCCATCCACCGCAAAAAACGCCTGAACTCACGCCTCCAATAGTGAAAAAACAACACTACGATGTACAGGATGTGGTAAGAAATTTGTCATTAAATACGGAGGGCGTGGTTCAGTCACTACTTGGCGCATCAAATGCAGCAATGTCGTCTAAAAAAGAAATGCGCTATGGATCAAAAGGCAGCTTGAGTATTTGCTTGACGGGCGATAAACGCGGAACATGGTTTAATTTTGAAACAGGCGAGAAAGGAAATTTACTGCATTTAATTCAAACCTCACTGAACCTTGATTTTAAATCGAGTCTTGAATATGCCGCCAAAATGACCGATGATGATTTAAAAGAAATCGTTCGTTCACCACTGCAAAAAATCCATCCATCACATAAAAAAACCGAGAGTACGCCGACTAAAACACAACGCTACGCACAACAATTGGTAAAGGAATCAACACCCATTGCTGGTACCCTAGCTGAAATTTATTTGAAAGAAATACGTGCTATCACCAACATTTCAGGTCAAGACATACGTTTTCACGCAAACGTGTTTACCGGCAAAGATGAAGCGGTAAAATACATGCCTGCACTCCTGTGTATCGCGCGTAACAAAGAACAGCAAGTACAGTCGATTCAGGCGATTTATCTTGATAAAAATACCTCAAATAAAGCGAAACTGACCGTTCAAAAGAAAACGTTTGGTGCCATTGCCAGCGCGGGAGTCATGATCAATCAAGGCCTGAAAGAGAACGCAGTAACCTATATCACCGAAGGAGTTGAAACGGGATTAAGCATCCGTGATGCCGTTCAGCATGAACGAGTTGTCGCCGTTCTTGGCAAGCAAAACATGGCGTCGATTGATTTGAGCCTTGTAACGAATCAAGTGGTTCTTTGTCTCGATAACGATGGAAAGTCAATTCAGTATGATAAGATTATCCAGCAAACCATTGAGCGGCTAAAACTTCATGGCAAAGCGGTTGAAATTGCCCTACCAAGCAGGAAAGGTGATTTTAATGATGTATTAACCGCTCGTGGGGTTTCGGGTGTAGTTGAGGTATTAAATCAATCGCTTAAACCAGAGTATATTCAACACAAACCGCATAAAATTTCAATGACAGATGGACAGCTTAAAGAATCTATTGAGCGTATTTCAAGCGAAAATAAATTAGATTATGTGCTAATAAAATCACCGGCTATTAATCAAGCGAAAACATTACAACGGGCCGAAATGGAAATAGGTTGATGAAGTCCTCCTCTGCCTGTTAATTTTTTAAAAATAGCCTTTATTGGGCAATTAAGATACAATGTTGACATAAATACTGTTGTTATAGGTGTAGCCCATGTTCGAATGGTTAAATAGACAGCTTTCATCCATAGGGAGTTGGTGCCAGTTGAAGTTTAGGAATTTTTGGGCATGGATGCAAGCAAGTTTTAATTATTCAGCAACCACCTCAGCCCATCCTGATAAAAGTGCTCAAGCAAATCCAGCACCATCCGAGACGGATATTCACAAGATGTCTGCTAAAAGGAGATGGCAGTGGCTTCGGAATCTAATTTTTCTAAAAAAATGGTCCTCAAATAAATCAACATTAATGATAATAGATTCAGCTATTGTGTCGCGTTTTTCAAATAAACAAGCGCTACTCGTAGGAACTGATTTATCTTTTGAAAGAAACCCTCTGCCTATTGCTGCCGCTGATGAATTTATTAATACAGCAGCTTTTGAAGAATATCTGGGGTATTTGGCTCATTATAAGAATTACCACCTATTTGCGAACGTGCTAATAAGTATGTTAAGAAAAAATTCTATAAGCACAATTGAATTGTTAAAAAACCTTCTTCATGCATGTGAGCAGTTAGAGTCACAATCTTTTTTTCAGGGAAATTATACGCTACTTTACCTTAAAGATAAGAGTCAGCAATGGATTGGTAGTCTCATGTATCGGATTATGCCAAAAGAACCGTTAGAAATCAGGAAATTAGACGATGCTCGTCAGAGCCAAAGTTATAACTTTCTACTATGTGATGATATTTGTTATACAGGTACCCAAGCCACAAGGTATCTTGATAAGATTATAGATGATCTCTATCTCGTTAATAAAACTGAGAAAAAAGTCCACATTACATTACTATTTGGCCGACTGTCGATTTATGCGCTTGCCATACTTAATAAGCATATCAATTATATTTATAAGCACAAGCGATCTAACGGTTTCATAGAAAAAGAACAAGGCAGAAATCTTGAAATAAAAATTGTAGCGGGTGTGTTGTTTAACACATTAAGCGTGCAACTCGATAGTCTTCCATTTAGGACATCTCTTCAGGAAAAAAGCATCATCACACAACTTTTAGAAGCTAATTATAGCAGTGCGTATTCGAATGGAGACCTACGGAAAGTACCTTTATTAACCACTGCATGGAAAAAGCCGGATTATGTATCTTCATACCACCGGTTTGTAGGTTACGAAGCCAGCGGTCCTGACACTATTTTGATTTCTTCTGTATTATTGACTCAACCACCCAACAGGCCAATCGCTTTTTTTAGTGTTGATAATCCAGCTCCTAATACTAAAGTTTTAGAAGCCTTCATTAGTGGACCGAAGCCTCCATATAAGCAATAAGTAACCTGGTTGCTTGCAATCATGGATAATCCTGATGAGATTGGATTGTCTATCAGTTGCATCATTATGGCGTATTGACAGGTCGCGGTCGGATCAGTGTTAACGCATCATTAAAATGGGGGAAGACCTTTGGCTTGCCATATTAGAAAAATATTTTCCACCTGTTGCTGTAGCTCGCTTTGAACATGTAGCTGAACTTTGCGCTGAGAGCCAACATTGTTTAATTCTTGATATAAGACATCATCGTCAAATCCATAGCGATGAGTCATATCTCTATCAGAGATATAGTGACACTCTCTGATGCCCGACCAATAAATAGCCGATAAACACATTGGGCACGGCTCCGATGTACAATAAATAACACAATCCGTGAGTTTATAACTGTCTATTTGCTGTGAGGCCATACGAATGACATTCATTTCAGCATGGCATGTGGCGTCTTGATCTTTAAGAACGGTATCATGTGACTTCGCAATAACTTCTCCTTCCTTTACAATGCAAGCGCCAAATGGAGCACCATCTCCTGTTTGTACGCCAATAGTCGCTTCGCTAATAGCTATTTCTAAATACTGTTGCACAATAAGCTCCTTTAAACTAATCAACCAAGTCAGATTTCATTCTGACTACCTCATAAATCCCGCTCCAGTCTTTATCGTGCATACCGAGAGAGATTGCCGTTTCATATCGATTATTGAGTAAATTACAAAGTTCTGGAGTAACACCGGCCTCTAAAAATGCACGTTGGAAAATATACGCATCTTTTTGGCCACCAGTCATGGAGAAGTTTACTTTATCAAAATCTCGTTCAGCAATTTTATCAATATAGCGTTTAAAAGCCGGATGACCATAAATTTGATATAATCCCCTTTTGACAATTTCTTTATCCAAGCCACTTTTTTCGGCAAACACATAAAGCTCGCTCATTAACTCAAGTGCGGTCATCAAGCTAAAATTCATGCAAATTTTCATTAAATTGGGCGCTTTAATATCTGTCTCATCACCCAATGGAATCACATGCGCGGAGAATGTGGATAATAGGGGTTTTGCTTTCTCAACCGATGATTTGTTTCCCGCAAGAAACGCCGTCAGCGTACCTTCACAAGCCACAGCGGGCACACCTAAAACCACCGCCGATATATAATGTGTATGGGCTTTCTGATGAATATCAAATAACGTTTCAGAAGTAACGGGCAATATCGTCGATAATCCGACGTGAATAGCCCCTTGTTTCATATGCGAGATCATAGCATGTGCAACGGTCAAAACAGCCTCATCATCCAATAAACTGGTCATTACAACATCGGCATTAGTAACTGCCTCTGCTATGGATGGTGCATCTTGCGCACCAAGTGTTACCAGCGGCACGGCTTTTTCATGCGTTCGATTAAAGACAGTGACCTTATAATTCGCCAACAAAAGCCGCTCTACCATTGCACTGCCCATAGCACCAAGACCAATAAATGCAATATTCATCCCCCCCCCTTAATTCAATACCCCTGACTCAACTCTTTTTTCCATACACTCTATTTTGATGTTGCTATGGGGTATGGTAAAGAAATTTAATCCTGCATAACCATTGTGACGATAGAGAGATGCGGAGGAGGCACTTGTGGCCTCAAGATAACAGCTCATCCCTGTGCTAGTTTTTAATGTCTCATCTATATTTTTTAGTATCTTCGTTCCTAAGCCTTGTCCTTGTGAGTCAGGTTTTGTCCCTAACATCCACAGATACCAATAATCTTTGCTTGCCATATTAGATTGGGCGTTCTCTGAGGACAGCGTGTCATATTGTAATAAGCGTAGCCAGCCACCGATCCCCAATGACCAAATATTGAATATCATTCCAGATCGGATGATTCCCCACAATGTAAATTCAGTAAAACCAGGTTTTTTTAAAATTGCAACGGAACTAAAATCTTCCGTGCGATAGACAACGCCATACAATAAGCAATACCGAACCCATGTACTAAAAACGGTTTGACTATATTTGGAATATGCCATGGATGATCCAAACATCCAAAGCATTAATGCATCCGTTAGAAATGCCTGCTTTAAAACTTCTGCCGCTTGATCAACTTCGTTTTGTTTTAATAAATGGACCTTAACCTCTTTTCGTACTGAATGGCTTTGCTCTACTCTTGAACTTTTCATATTAAACCTCACAGATTACATCATTGAGACTTAATTATACATCTTTAAGATGGCATCTTCAAGTTTATTTTCTATCACTCTGAAAGCTATGCCTTCTTTAGTTGCTCAATGGTATTTTCATACCAATGGATTTCCGCAGAACCTAGTTTTAAACCGTAATCCAATGCGAGTTGATAATAAGACACATCAATATCATCTTGAAGCTTATGCTTTAATACACCTTGAAGAATCAGCAAAGTGGATTGCTTGCTTCTAACCATGTTTAGGGACTGCTCTAACATACTGATGGTTTTCTCTACCGGTTGAGACCGACCAAAAAATAACTTTAACAGCGTGGCATTCCTTTCGATCGGAATTTCAGTTACCGCATCAAACCAATGATTAAAGTGCATCGTTCCTTTCGTTGTAATGCAATACACTTTTTTTGTACCACTTTTTTGTGAAACTTCTTCAGTACAGTTAACAAAGCCGACCTCAAGTAACTGCTTGAATGCCGGATATAGTTGTCCCTCACGCTCAGTCCAAAAATGATTTGTATATTGACTCATGAACTGTTTTATTTCATAAGCAGTCATTGGTTTTATTAATAGACAACCTAATATCGCATACTGTGTTTTACTTTCTCTCGCCATAAATGACATGCCTTATCAAATTCAATATGAAAATTATATATCAAATGTTCGGTAACTCAGAAAATTACGGTGCTCTTAAGGCAGCACCATAGTCTTATGCTTCCATTTTACCGCATGTGACTTCATGAACTAATTGTGGATATACCCATCAATAAAATTATCGACTTTTTTCTTAATATTAGAGATGTGGTCTTCCGCGTTGTCATGCTGAGCATTGAGTTTTTCTTTATCATAAACGCAACGCAAAATGTCCGTACTAAAACCCAGCAGTCTTAGCAAATAAGTCGTGTGCTGGACTTTCAATTCCTCTTCCTTATCAAGCCGCATCTTTTCTTGATCGCTCAGGCTCGCTGCCCCTTTGTTACGCTCATAGATCTGAATGCCCAACGCAATCATTTCCTTCATGACTTGTGAGGTCGAATCATAGCCTTCATCTTGTTTGATTTGCTCCAGTTGAAGGATGGTTTTTTGACTGAGGTAACAATACGATTTAGGCATGGCTCTATCATTTAAAGTGAATATAGACCGTATTATATGAGGTGTGGATTAGGTGTGTAAAGGGCTTAAGCCATCTTTGAGTGGGTTGTAAATCAGGGGTAAATTACCTGTAACACCATGTTTTATATAAAAGAGTGGATGCACACCCATATAAAACCAGCTTTTTTGATAGTTTTAAAATCCATAATTCCATGCAACACGCTGATTTAGAATGGTTTTAATGGGTTGCAATACCCTTGCGAGGGGTGTGCTACTCTCTTTGATCTTACCTTATGTCTGCCTCGGCCTGTTTTATTTCTAGGGGTGTTATTTTACTGTGGTTTTCTGCTTGCCATGAAAGCGCGGTTAATCGCGTGTATGTGATTTATTGGTTGAGGGTTGTGATTATTGCGTTACATGCCATAATTAAAATTCATTACCCTGTAGGCGCGTGCTCATATGATTAAGATCATTCATTTTTTAAATAGATACTTGAAATACGTCAAGATCGAATTAGCAACATCGTATCAGGTTATGGGCCCAAGTTGCGATCCCAATCATCCGAACTATTATAAGACGTACATCAACCCCACCACAGGCTTACCTATCAGTGGCTCAGTTGATGCCGCTGGTAATACTTATGGCGCCTATCATGATGATTATCACCGTCGTTCGTCATCAGATGATGACTACCGAAATCGAGACTATTACAACTCGATCAATAACTACAACAACCCCCACAGCAATTATAACAATTCATCATGTAGTTCTCATGATCGATATTAATGTATAGTGGCTATCGACGTATATTTAAAGGGTGGGTGTGCTACGTCCCATCAAAAAAAACCTATAAACAAGGACTAAAAATGAATAAAAAAGAATTGATTGATGCTATCAGCGCAACATCGAATCTCACTAAAACCGACTCAGAAACCGCATTAAACGCCGTTATCAGCTGCCTAACCGACCTGCTTGCAAAGGGTGATTCTATTATTCTACCCGGCTTTGCCAGCATTTCAGTGAAAGAACGTGCCGCGCGAACAGGACGTAACCCATCAACAGGTGCACCACTAAATATACCTGCCAGTAAAACAGTCGGCTTTAAAGTTGGCTCTAAATTAAAAGAAGCGATTAACGGCTGATTATATAAGGTAGTGGGACATTTTAATGCTCCACTACCCACATGTGTTCGATTTTCATATGAAAGAGATCTAAGTTTTTTTCTCAGTCCATCTTCACTCAAATCAGACAATCCCTAGTCAATCGCAATGCATGCGGTCATAAATTCTTTCAATGAATCACGGAGTCTTCCATGCATTTGAAATGACATAAATTTTGCTTGGTCACATGCGATCCTTAACCTATAGTTGGCCAATGCCCAATAGATAAACCATAGTATCTGTGCTATCCCGAAAGCATCTAATATATGTTTATTAGAGTCAATATTCCTGTAATTTTTAAGACAAGCATCTATGATTCGTAAATACGTATCATCTTTATCGGTAAGTCCATGGTGTTTTTTTATTTGATGCAAACAATTCACCAATGAAAAAAACGGGTGAGAGATCACTATTTCGCCCAAATCAATAATTGTGATCTCTTGTGATGTAACGTCAATGAGAGTGTTATTATCATTAAAATCAGGCTGTACAATCGTTTGTCTGATCGAGTAATCCGATAATTTTTTACATAAATTGGAAACCGTTGGAAGCAATTTTTCTAAATTCACGTGTTCTATTTCTGACAGTCCATCCTTTATCAATATATCTTTTTGTGAAAGCAGCTCCTTGTATAAATCAGGCAGTTTACTCAATCGCCAATCAGGAACACCAATATCAAGAAAAACATCAACGTGATCTGCAGTGGCTAACTGAAGTGATGTGAATTGATCAATGGCTCTGCAAAATAACGCTGTATCGAATTGCTGCTTTAGAATTTCTCGTAATGGCCGACCAGCATCTTTCATTAAAAAACAATTGAACTCAGTATTGTGGGCGATAACTATTGGAACAGAAGCATAAAATTGATCATGCAAAATCTGAATAATGGGCGCTTCCAATGCAAGCAGTGCTGCCGTGTGTTTCAAATAAATAGTGCCCTCCGATGTTGCAAAACGAACCACATCAGACCAAGGTGTGTTTAGCACCTTTTCTGGTAGCTTGCTTTTCAACTTATACCCATGAGATGAAAGGTATTGGCAAGCCCATTGGATAATTTTTTCATTTAGACTGTCATTTTCAATCATAGCTACACTTGCCTCACTAAGACTTACAGATGCGATCTAGGTCTTAAAGTCGCAAATAATTCTCGAAATAGATCACACGTTTCCTGATGAATCCCAGGGGAGCTAGATTCTCTCGGGCCACCAATGTTTAAAACGCGAATGTTGTTTTGGTCTACCCAGTATAATATTGTTTCAACCGCTTTTTCTTTATCTGATAAACTGATAATTAAATGGGGCTTCTTTTCTTGCACAGCATAATCTATCGTTAGTCTGGTACCATCAACTATCGATTCCGGCAATGGATAACGGAGAACAATAATAAGCGTTCCATCAGAGTGATCTATATTTAACATAGTTCTTTCATTCGGGTCGGGCGTGCTCGCCTGCTTTAATGTTGGATAGGTATGTAATACACAAACGCCATTGGCATCTAATCCCCCCTTTGGACACCAGCCACCGATGGCCAAACCTGCCTCTGATGCCATTGCAAGGGTGGCTTGATCAACACCTGTTTGACCTCCTGAAACGATTTGTTCAATCATACAACAGTCTCCTGATTGCCTATTGAATGTATTCGACCGATTTATAATCGCTGTCACAGCAAACTAAATATAATTTTTCATTCCACGTAATGCATCCACAATACTACTCGCCACAGCAAATGAACTAAACTCTTTCTCATCCACCTTCCCAACAGATTTCACACCCATTAACGCATTCGTCAAAAACACCTCATCCGCCTCCATCAGCTCCGCTGGCGATATGGTCTTTTCTATGATCTGAAAAAGGTGATTAAACTCAGCCAGCAAAATACTTCTAACTACCCCCGGCAGAGCGCCATCAACAACAGGCGGTGTAAATATTTTTCCATTTTTAACAATATAAATATTGGAAATCGAACCATCCGCCAGGTTTGAGGCAGTATTCAATAAAAAGGCCTCATCATAGCCGCGGCTCATGGCCTCCTGCTTCGCGAGAATGTTATCAAGGTAACTGATGGATTTAATCCTTGCAGAGGCGGTATGCTCATTTTTACGAGTGTTTACGATGCATGCTGAATAAGGTCTGTCTATAGGACTCGCGCACTCAAATACAGAAATCAAAAAGTTGGGTTGTGGTGCCTTTAACGGGAGTATGCCCCGCTCCGATTCGCCATGCGTGATGGTCACTCTTGCGCCGGCAATCTTGTCCTGTAAATGATTGCTGATGATTAATTCTGTGAGCATTGACTCTAGCTCTTGGCGGGTAAAGGGGATAGTAATACCAATGATAGGCGCGCTTGTTTTTAATCGTTGCCAGTGATAATCTAATGCCGGAATTGCGCTTTTTTTAACTAAAATAGTTTCAAAAAGCCCATGGCCTAATGTAAATCCACGGTCATTATAATGAATGCATGGATTTTCGGCAGAAACTATTTTGTGATTCAATATGATGGTTGACATGGATATACTCAAGTTTTTTGCTCGTATTCGCGACTACGTTCATGGTTTTCTGGAAGTTTCTCGTATTCAAACACCCAGATATTCTTTTGTGGTCGAGAAATTTGATATCACCTATCAGGGTGTATCGATTAAAACGAAAATCAATTATAACCCGGTTGGTTGCTATAGACCATTCAAAAATTGGGCGTCAGAACTCAATGATGAAATTGTCTGTAGAAAATTCAAGCCTGACCATGCCCGAATGATTATTGGTATCGACACACTGGAAAGAACGCTGGATTTTAATTGCAAAGAACAAACCAAAACCTATCTGGAGTTCGTGACTGCTTGTTCAAACCGATTGAAGGAAAAACGTGCGTAAAGATGAAATAAAAAATTATCTCATTATCATTTTTGTCGTCGTTGAGCTTCTGTCGATGGTGTTCAACTTTTACTTTATAAAAATGGATATCGCCGGCCTTGAATATATGTTTAATTTCAGCATTGTTTTTTTCTGTCTTGGTTTTTTTGTGGTTGATGTTGTAGCGGACAAATTCTCTCCTGCCGAAGCCAATCAATTCATTTTTTATAAATTATTCAGCCAATCGCTCTTTCTCATATTGGGGAACATCGCCATTGCAGTTTACGGGCTTGAAGACACGCAGCTTGCAATGGTGCTTCATAAGTCGCCCTGGGTGGTCGCGGCTGGGCTTGTATCAACTTATGTAGGATTTCATGTCATGAGCTCCCTCATGAGTTACATGAAAATGGGCGTCTACCAAGGCACATCTGTATTTAGACGCTACTTTTTCTCAACCATCCCCGGCGAGCTGGTATTTTCGTTGGTCTTTACCTTTTTGTGCTTTTATAAATTTTCATCTCTTGAAGAGACTGTGCACATGTTTATCGCCTCTGCGCTGGCTAAAATTGTCTTATCCGCAGTCTTCGCAACGATAATGAGCGTTATTGTCAGAGTTGCTTCTGTGAGATCACACATGAAGCAGCAGCAACAGCAACAGCTCAAGGCTCAAATTAACTAACTTGATACCGCGCTTCAACAAGTACCCCAAGCAGTTGTGCTGTTGGATTAATAAATGTCTTATGCCCACCATTCCCTGCCTTGTAGCAAATGTTATCGCCATCGACTAAGTACTGCCTGACAAAAACATTATTTTCAATGATCAGTAGAACAAAATCTTCATTCTTAGGTTGCTGTTTGGTATCAAAAATGAGTATCGATCCTTCAATGAATGGAGGGAAGTTGGAATCATCCTCTAATTTATAAGCGGTAAATTCATCGGCGTTACCTCGTGAGAACTCAATGGTTTCTCTGTTGTTACCGGAGCTCCTCGTATGAGCCAGCAACTCTACTTTAGTGATGACGGAAAGAGTTGTTGCAGTGGATTGCTGATTTTCTTTCGCTCTAATTGACGGGCTTCCCTCGCCTGTTTCAAGCCAATGAGGATCTAATTTTAATAATTCAGCAAACTCATCAACAAATTTTGGATTGGCCGAGTGCTTTAATAGGTAGTTCAAAGCTTGTTTAGATATCCCTAATTTTTCAGCTATCCAAGCCTTAGATAGACCATTCGTTTCAATGACGTAGGCAACCCTCTGACCAAACATCAGATATTCAGAACTCTTTAAGCGACTAATCCCTAAGTTTTCAGTGGTTGTCATACGTACTCGTCAATTGTTTTTACTATTGTAAAAATTAAATAGTTGCATTATCATTGCCTTTACTAAAGTAAAGAATGCCGGGCATATCTGTATAACTATACAGGGAAAGCGGTTTTTTTAAAATGATCATGATGAACGACACAACAGACGTAAGGGGTATGAATCCATGCAACAGAATCCAAAAGTACAAATTTATCAGGGAATGATTCAGTATTTATTAGAGTCAACCCAATACACGTTAAAAAATATTGCTGACTTGACTAACTCTTCAATGAAAAACATTCGCTCGATTCATTGTGATGGCCTCATGCCGTCAGTTTTTGTATCTGAGTTACAACTGATCAAACTTTATCAAATGGTACTTGAGGTCAATATGAATAAAAGTAATTGGTTGAGGTGCCGCATCCAACGGGAGATCGGACAACCAGTCAGCATAAATATCGTATAACAAAGGAGTAGGTGAATGATCAAATGGGTGAAATTGAAAAAATATTGCGAGGCGTCAGGCGATACATCCAATGCAGTGCATTGCAAACGCAAGCGCGGCATGTGGCTCGATGGGCTGCATTGCAGACTTGGGCCGGATGGTAATTTATGGGTGAATTTAATGGAGGTTGAAAAATGGGTGGAACACGGCAATCAAGCGACAGCGAGAAGTCTCAAAATGGGGTAAGATAGACCCAGATGACAACATATGGATCAAGTTAATTGAGGTTGAACGATGGCTGAAAAGCAGAAGCAAGGTAATGAATATCCAGTTGCACGCGGGATAAGTGTCAGGGAATTGGACTCTAGTAAGAACATAAGAATTGATTTTATATATCGAGGGGTACGGTGTCGTGAAACTTTAAAAATTGAACCAACTAAGGCAAACCTCAAATATGCTGAGCGGTTAAGGGGAGAAATATTAAATGCAATTAGTCTGGGTACGTTTAATTATCCAGATTATTTCCCTGACTCTAAAAGATCAAAACTGTTTGGCTATTCAGTAGTTAAGGCGACAGTAGGTGAATTGCTAAAAGAATATATGGCAATCGCTGAAAAAACGCTTGAGCCAAGCACCTATAATGGCTATAGAAAAGCGTGTGACGCGCATTTATACCAAGCGTTTGGTGACATTCAAGTAAGAGACTTCTCACCCATAACCATTCGTAATTATGTAACAAGACTTGAAGTGACCCTTAAAACGATACGAAATATTTTAACGCCATTACGAAACATGTTAGATCAGGCTTTAAATGATGGACTGATTACATCCAACCCTTTAGACAGATTGGTTTTATCCAAGTTAGTCGACAAGAAAACTCGCACCAGTGATTGGCAGGTCGATCCATTTGATCTGGATGAAATCAAAGCCATACTTTCAGAAGCAAAAGAGCAGGCTAGAAACTTGTTCGAATTTGCCTTTTATAGTGGCCTGCGCACCTCAGAGCTTATTGCTTTGGAATGGGGTGATATTGATTGGTTAAAAGGAATGCTGAGAGTGTCCAGAGCCGTTGTTCTCAAACAAGAAAAGGGCACAAAAACCAAATCAGGACAGCGAGATGTGCTTTTACTCCCCCCTGCACTGGAGGCGCTCCAAAATCAAAAAGCATATACCTTTTTAGAGGGGCAACGCGTTTTCTTTAATCCTCGTACAAATACGCCTTGGGAGACAGACGGTCAAATTCGAAAGACTTGCTGGACTCACATTCTGAGAAAGGCTGGGGTGCGCTATCGTAACCCCTATCAGACGCGCCATACTTATGCTTCAATGATGCTTTCTGCCGGAGAGAACGCTTTATGGGTTGCCAAGCAAATGGGGCATCGAGATACCGAGATGATTATTAAAAATTATGGTCGGTGGATTCCTGATAAATCTACTGTGACAGGTTATACAACGGTGAATGAGTGGGTCTCCCCGCTGACTGCTGTGTGTAAATAAAAAAATTGCAAAATCGCTACTTTGTTATGATTTCCAATTTCCAAATTGAAAATCAGCGGGTTCAACTAAAATCGTACATCCGTCAATTTGTTTAACTTCCCAAGATTGAATTCGTCACAAGGTTTGTGACGAAATTTACTGCCACCTATACTCGACTAGGCTTTTTGTCCGAAAAAAGTATACACTTATCGGACAAGAGTGGAAGGGATTGTTATGTCTCTTACATATGTCTCTTAAAGAATTGTGAGAGCAAATGATTGATATTATCTAACCTGGACTTTAGCCATTTTTATAGACTTGATTCATAATCCGTCTTTGCGAGCGTTAGCGAAGCATATATGGACCCTACCGGTTTGCAAGAGGAATTTAAATTGAAAATTGATCTGGATTGCTTCACTTCGTTCGCAAAGACGGGCATTTTCTACCTGTTTTCAAAAATGCCTAAAGTCCAGCTAACGTTTTGTTTTCTTCAGCTCTTCATGTTCAAAAGCTGAAGCCATGCGGTCAATTTCACTTTTTATTAAACCAAATTGGGTAGCAACAGATCGCCATTCACTCACGGCTAGCGTAACTTCTTTTATAATTTCAAGCGCTCTTGTTTTTTTTATCCGAAACTCATCAATGACGGAAAGCGCCAAATCAATAGAAGCCGTTGAGTCATCATAATCTATCGAAGTTGATAACATGCGTGATTTGATTTCCACTGGGGTAGGATTGACATCATAGGCAGGCGACAATCGCCAACCTTTATGGCGTTCATATAAAAAACCATGATTCCTTAAATGATCATCTGTGTTTGATATCAGCACGGTAAAAATAATACGCCGCCACAGTTCTTCTAAATCACTGTTAGGACTTGCACCGTTTTGTGTAATGGCATAAGCAATTTCAAGATAGCTGTGAGGATCATTATCTTTTGCGCCCAACATGCTCATTGCAGATAAGAATGGAACACGTTGGGCTGACTGACGGTCAAAACGGCGCAAGATCAGTACCGGTTTGTTCATGATTGATTCCAAACGCCATTCTGCTGTTTTAATATTCGCTTTTTGCGCAAGATTCAGCGCAACGGCTTCCCAGACAACCACGTTAAATTCGTCATCATTTTTGGGAAACTTAGCGATCGCAAGATGACCGTCTTTATCTCTAACGGATGCTTTTGGACGCGCTCCACCAAGAGATGACCCAGGTGCCAATAATATTTTCAAATCTTCAGCTGTTTCATCGTCATTCAGATATCGTTCAGTTGCTGAAAGGAGTCTAGGTAGATCGATTAAAGGTGGAATGCTTTCTTTATCTTTGGAGCTGAAATAAGGTCCGCCATCTTCTAACGAAAAACGTAAAGCGCCTTGACGAGCTTCATCATTAACGCCTAACAGATAATCTGCTTCTGACAGTGTTCTTGCTGCTTCTCCCGCCGATTTAGCCCGCACACTTTCTGCTCGGCGCATCAACACCCGACCCCAGCGATCTGGCGCAGAATCACCAATAGCACCGAATAATATCTGGTCTGGTGTTGTATGAAATGCTCCTGAGGTTAACTGAAGAGCTGGATCAAGAGCAAATTTTTCCGAATGCTTCAGCCAGTCCGGATCATATTCAAAGGATGCACTTTGTCGAGCGCCACGCTGATGAAACCAGAGCTTTCCAATCTTGTGTGTTTCTTTACCAAGCTCAATCGAAACATAAATTTGTTGGCTACTCATTTGCATCCCCCTTATCCCCATGTGGCGTTCTAATTCTTTTCGGGAGATTTTCTTCTTCAAGTTCACGTCCGACAATATCGTGAGAAGCATCTGCAACATGTGCCAAATGATCAGTCATCCCTAAAACAAAAAGAGCAGACGCATAGGCGCCCATGGATACGCTTGGATCCCCTTTTTCAATTTTAGATAAAGTGATTCGAGAAAATCCTGAACGCTCAGACATAAGCTCCATGGGTATACGACGGCGGCGGCGCGCATCACTAATATTCTTGCCCAACCGTCTTAAACCTTTCTGCACTGGAATGGGCAAATGTGTTTTTTTACTCATATTTCAACCATAATGTGTTCTATATTTTACCTTATACTGTATTATGCATATAATATGATACATTACGTCAAAATGCCAGTGTTTATAAATTAATGTATACTATCTTTATCATTAAATATTTTAACGCAAATAATAATATACTTAATCTATCGTTTGAAGGAATTTTTCAAAGCCAAACGTCCATATCATAAAGATTATGGCTATCAATTGATGGCGTGGCAATAATGGTTAAATGCACAATCACAAGTGGCAATTCAAATGATAGATAAAAAGCATCAAAAATGCCCCATTTATGCCCCAAAATCAGGTACCCTTACATTTAAAATAAATAAGTCAAAGAGTTACGAAAAATTGTCGCGGGTTCGATTCCCGCCGCCTCCACCAATTTTTTAAACCATTCCAGACCACCAAAGACCATCACAAACTCTTGTAAATCAAGGGCTTTGAGCTAAATAATCCACTCTTAAAGTTGTCTTTTGTGGTCTGTTGTTGGCTCAAAAAACACCCAAAAAATGCCCAAAATTTTTGGAAAAGTACCCAATATCTGCCCAAAAATATAGGTTAAACTATGTGCTACTTTAAGTCGGAATCTGTTTGGAGCATCAATGAATTACTTTAATCTGCAAGGCAAAACCGCTTTAATTACAGGTGCCTCAAGTGAACTTGGCAAGCAATTTGCTATCTGTCTTGCAAATGCGGGAGCTCGTGTTATTTTAAGTGCGCGACGATCAGAGCCATTAAAATTTCTTTCTGGGCAAATCAAACAAAGCATTTGGATGACAATGGATGTCTCAGATAGCGACTCCGTACAAAAAACGATAGCAGAACTTGAAACACAAGAAGAGAAAATTGATATTTGCATCAATGCTGCTGGTATCGCGAAACTAACACCTATATTTAATGCGACTGATTATCATGACTTTGAGCGCATCATGCAAACCAATGTAATGGGCACTTGGTACGTCACCCACGCCATTGCAAATCATATGAAAAAATATAGCCTCTCGGGTTCTATCATCAATATTGCAAGTGTTAACGGCGCTAATCGACTACGAGAAGAACTAAGCGGATATGCTGCATCAAAAGCGGCCGTCATTCAAATGACTAAAGCCTTGGTTGGTGAGCTCTCTAAAGCAAATATTCGAATTAATTGTATAGCCCCTGGTCTTTTTCATACGCCTTTAACGGATTATAAACTCCATACAGAAGCGGCAAGAGAAGAAATGTCAAAGAAAATTCCTTTGCGGTTTGTGGCTGATGTATCCGATCTGGACAGTACTATTCTATATCTCGCGTCGAATGATGCTTCTCGATACGTCACAGGAACTTGCTTGACTGTCGATGGTGGTGTTTCATGGGGTGGCTCATGATTATCTCATTTCGAAGCCTGTCTGAAAGCGATTTTCCACTTCTTTTAAAATGGCTCGAAACGCCTCATGTCAAAGCTTGGTGGGATAAGGATGTGTTATGGAGTATCGACAAGGTTGAAAAGAAATACCTTGACTATGTGTTCCACTACAAAATAGAAAAAGGTGAAAAAAAATCCATTTTTGCTTATATCATTGAATTAGAGGGTGCCGCTGTTGGTTATATACAATATTATGATGCGCGGGACTTTCTTACTATTCCAGAGGGGTGTTCTATTCCTGAAAACACCGCTTCTATAGACCTGTATATTGGAGAGCAATCGGCTTTAAAAAAAGGGGTTGGCTCGAAAGCATTATTGCAATTGATGAATGATAAGGTGTTTAATCAATTTGACGATGCTCTAGTCACACCAGACATTAAGAATCACGATGCAATCGCCTGTTATAAAAGAGCAGGATTTATTTCCTGCTTAACAAAAAAAGAAAGCAATGAGCGATGGTTAATCGCAAAAAAGGACGAGCGTCATGACCACTAATCACCTCAACACGCTTAAAAACAACATATCGTTAGTACATGGTGATGTGGGAAAACAATGGTGGCAGGATCTCCCTCAACTTCTTGAACATCTTGCTCGCACGCAAGGACTTACTTTATTACCTCCATTTGAGCATCTAAGTTTTAACTACGTGCTGCCAGTTTTAGGTCCAAAAAAAGAGGAGTGGGTTTTAAAAGTCAGTCTTCCTCATGATGAGTTCTCAAGAGAAATTTATGCATTAAGGCATTTTAATGAGAGAGCTTCCGCTCGCTTAATAGATGCGAACCCTGAAGAAGGCTGGATGCTCATTGATCGCCTATTGCCAGGAACACGATTGGTTGATGTTCTTGATGAGCAACAAGCTATCCCCATTGCAGTTAGTGTCATGCAGCGTTTGTGGGCGCCAGTTAGAGAACCACAGCTGTTTATTTCATTAGAAGAATGGCTCCGAAGTTTGGAACAGCTTGATACTCAAGCATCATTACAACAATTGATCAGCAAAAAACTCAGGGATTTTGTCATCAGTCGTGCAAAAGAGCTCATATCAAGTCAAGGCGAGCCGGTTCTGTTGCATGGTGATCTGCATCACTACAATATTTTACAGCATCAATCAGAATGGCTGGCAATCGATCCTAAGGGAATTATGGGCGAAAGAGAATTTGAAATCGGTGCATTTTTAAGAAATCCGTTCTGCGTAGTTGAAGATCCGCTTGAAACCAAAGCACTAGCACGCAACCTGGATTGGGTCATTGATTTGACCGCATTTAATCGAGAACGCGTCTTAAGCTGGTGTATTATTCAAGCCATTTTATGTGTTTGTTGGTATGTTGAGGATACTATGCTTGAAAAAGCGAGTCAGCTCACGGCTTATGCCGAACGATTGTATTCATTAAGTCTGGGAGTCATACGTTGACCTTCAAGCAAAACTGGGAAAAACCTAACTCACAAATACAATTGCCCACAAAAACAATCAAAGCAATGCTTAAAATGGCATTTCCTAACAAGGAGTTGTTGTCCTGTGAATTGATTTTTGGGGGATGTGCCAACCTGAACTATAAAGTTCAGGTTAAGAGTGGTGGTGAAATACCTTACTTACTACGTATTTATCTTCGTGATAGCGCCGCGGTTTTTCGGGAAAAAAATCTAGCCATTTTGCTAAAACTCGATCCTCAAGTTTTT
>DIUW01000006.1 GCA_002423125.1 Legionellaceae bacterium UBA6148
TTGTCAAACGTTTTTTTACTTTTTTTTAAATTATTTTCAAATTAATTAAATTTCAGTGCAATAGGCCATCGTAGTAGCCTTCAACTGCTTTTTCCAGGTTTAAGCGTCAATCAATTCAATGTCGTTTATATTGAGTGGTTCACCTAGGAATATTTCACCAACGGATTGGAAGCGTGGCGATGAGTCGGTAACAAGATAACTGACGTTGCCTCGCTCAGCTTCAACCGTTGTTAATAGTTGCTTTTCAGCTAATTGTTGATATAGAGCAGATGCAGTAGCTTCGCCAGAATCGACCATGGTAACAGACGGAGGAAGGAGCAATGATAGAGCGGGTTTAAAAACAGGGAAGTGCGTACAACCTAATAAGAGAGTGTCTTCTGTTGAAAAATCATCTAAATAATAATGTAAGGCTTCGCGCGTCACGGCATTATTGACCATACCCTCTTCCGCGAGTGCAACCAACAAGCTACATGCGCGGGCACGAACGGTGGATTGAGGAAGTCGCATGTGAATCAGATTTTGGTATGCATTGGATGCAATGGTTGTTTCAGTTGCAAAAACGGCGATATGTTGGTTTTTTGTAGCACTAACCGCCGCTTGGGATCCGGGATCAACAACCCCCATGACGAGCATATCAGGTAAAATGGCTTGTAAGTGGGGAAGAGCTGCCGTGGTTGCCGTGTTACACGCGATAACGATTGCTTTAACGCGTCGCTCAACTAATATCCGTGTCATTTGAATTGCATACTGTTGAACGGTGTCAGGACTTTTCGTGCCATAAGGCAGCCTAGCAGTATCGCCTAAGTAGATGAACGACTCCTGCGGAAGTGCTTTTCGCAATGCCCGAAGGACGGCTAAGCCTCCCATACCTGAGTCGAAGACTCCAATGGGGAGGTGAGTGATCGTTTGGATTTGATTAGCCATGTTGTGATCCCGGTCCCGGAGACTCCTCTGGATCATCCAAGGCCGCTCTTTTTAGCTCCTCTTCTCTGCCCTTCTCTATCCTAGCCTTTTCCTGCCGTAGATCCTGCAGCAGACGTTCGTATGTTGGCTGATCTGGCGCCCTTTCTATGCTCTTACGCAGTTCCGTTATGCGATTATGATCAAAGAAACCCTCTCCAAGCTGGCTATTATATTTTTTATGTATCGCTGCAATTTTTTCAGTTCGTTTTTTTGTGTTAGCCCTTTCAGATTTAACTGCTATTATCGCATCGTCAAACGTATACTTGGCTTTCGCTCCTGGAAAATGACTATTGATAAAGCGACTATTGCTCCATGATGGTCTATCACATTCTACGTAATTTTTAATTTCCACCCCAGGGAGCAGCACCAATAAAGCAGCATGCAGCATTGCGGCCATTTCAGGATCTTCTCCTCTGATTTGGACAGGACCTTCCTGATAATTTATTGCATACATTTTTGCCATTTCTAGTGCAGCCGTTCGTTTCTGATCGAGGTCTAGATTCGTGGAACAATCCGTTACTTTATTATGCTCTCGATGCTGAATCACTAATAACAATGCTGGCTTGTTCTTATCTTTACCGAATTCATAATTCCGAACAGAATAAGGGATCTCTGTTTCTAATAAGGCAGCACGACGGATAGGTGCTGCATCAGCGCCACTACTTTTTACTGGATCAGTGCCACCATTCATGAGTGTTGACGGTACAGGAGAAGCTTTTCCTGCCAATAGAGTCAATCGATTAATTTGCTCTTTGTCTGTACATATTCCATGTCCAATACCGTTACCGTCAACGCCTATCTGTACACTCCAATTCGCGGCTATACGTGCGGTTGAAAGTTCTCTTGTAGGAGGTGAGACCGGTGGGAATATTTTATAATCATTGCGTGCCTGGCGATTGTAGTCAGATAATGATTTATTCAATAGTGTTACGGCGGCATTGTAATCGGTCATCGCTTTTTTTAGATCACCTGGCCCGGCTGACTCTGCTGCAATCGTCTTCTGTAGCTCTTTTCTACACTGACTCATCCTTTGAGCTTCAGCTCTTATTCTATCGACTATATCGATTAGGCCTTTCAACTCATCGAGCTTGGTTTGTAAGTGCTCTCGATCGGGTTGGGGAATTTGTGCTGTCGCAGTATTCAATGCCGCTTGTGCTGCAACGCAATCTTTGTCTACAGCGTCCCTCACCGTATCAATATTTTTTTCATCTAGGAAATATAATGCAGTCTTTTCTAATAAAATAGCCTGTTTTTTTGCAATCGAGGTAGCAAGGCGGGTTATTTGGCCTTGAAAGGTAGTGGACGCAGTACGATCGAATTCAACTGTATCGATTTGTTCAGCAAAAATAGCCCCGTATTCAATCAATGTCTTGTTGATATTTTCACAAAAACTAGTAAGGTTTTTGGCAACTATCTTATTATCTGTATCATCTAATAAAGGGGCGTTCCAAATAACAGACAATTGCTCCTGAATTAATTGCAATGCAGCCATTTTTTTCTTTACTACTTCTGCATGGCCGTGGGTATCAATCCGATTAATAAAATTGATAAAGTCATCTATATTCTTATAAGGCATTTCAATCTCCGCGATTCAAATTCGTTGCCTAAACACTTCATGAAGACGATTGATCTTTAACCTGGAAAAAGCAGTTGAAGCTTTCTCCAGGTTTAATTAATTTTCGTCTGCCGAAGAGAGTGGATCGGCATTCTTGAATTAACTATAGCATAAAATTAGTTTATTTACTGATCATATTGATTACACCAGAAGTTCTCAATATGGAGATCATGATTTGAACTGCATCATTGTCATCCCCGCGCAGGCTGGGATGACAGTACTGGGTTGGAGGCGATCCTTGTGTAATTTATAAGCTCCATATTGAGAACTGCTGTGATTACACAACCGGTGGTGCAATACTCACACTTGAGCTTTGAGTGGGTTGAGGAAGATCGTAAAAGTGGCTGATCATTTCGGAGGTTAGTGGCCGTGGAATGACAAGGTTGGGGCCATTTTGACTTCGTTGATAGAGGTTTTCACCATTACTGGCGTAACGTGAACTGCATGCTGTAATCAGGGTTGGTATGATCATTAGAGCGACAAATTTTTTCACGACAAATACCTTATAATTTTAAAGCGTGTGATATTACACCAAATTCAAGCGACGCAATACTTCTTCCAATGGTGTATGATGATTGAGCGATAATGATGTTAAAGGCAATCGAAGTTCGTCCTCGATTAATCCAATACGGTACAACGCCCATTTTGCAGGAATTGGGTTTGACTCAATGAACATCAATTCATGTAATGGCATTAATTGTTCGTGCAAGCTAAAGCATGTGGCTTTATCACCGTCGAGGGCAGCATCAGCTAGCTTAGCCATCAGTTTAGCAGCAACATTCGCAGTGACGGAAATAACACCTCGAGCACCAGCCAGCATCCATTCGGAAGCCGTCAAATCATCACCACTGTATATATCAATACGACCCTCAGAGGCTCGCAACAACTGATGTAATCGATCTAAACTTCCTGTTGCGTCTTTAATACCGATAATATTTGAGCGGTGCATTAATCGCCCAACGGTTTCTGGTAATAAATCACACGCAGTTCGGCTAGGAACATTATATAAAATAATCGGTATAGGCACTTCATGCGCTATTTTATTGTAATGTTGAAATAGTCCCTCTTGAGTGGGTCTAATATACGCCGGCGTCATAATGAGAACGGCATCTGCTCCGAGCCCCATGGCTTGCTTTGTGAGAGCAATACACTCATCGGTTGCATTCGCGGCAGTCCCAGCAATCACCGGAATTCGCTCGGCAGCTTCCTCGATGACTGTTTTAATGACGAGTAGTTTTTCTTCATGCGTTAAGGTCCCCGATTCACCGGTTGTTCCTGCCGCAACAAGGGCATGCGTTCCAGACTGGATATGCGCGTCAACCAACTTGCGCAATCGCACTACGTCAACTTGACCATTTTGCATCGGGGTGACTAATGCAACAATGCTTCCTTTAAACATAATATTCACTTGAGTGGTTGATTTTGTAGTTATCTTACTCGCTAACGATATGGAAGCACAAATATGTGTTATTAAGCCACACGTTGAAACATAAATGGTCTACAATATAACTGAAGCAATTATATTAATAAGGAATGCGATCATGAAGACAACCATTATAACAGGAGTCATCTTAGGTGCTACGTTAGCCTTGGGTGGTTGCACCTCTACGCAAGTTGGCACAACGACAGGTGCAGCCGCTGGAGCAGGCCTTGGTTACGCAGTCAGTGGCGGTAGCGCGTTAGGCACTGTCGTTGGTGCGGGCGCAGGGGCATTAGTTGGTCATCAAATTGGCCAATCACAAGATCGACGATATTATCGTTATGGATATTATCGCCATGGATATTATTACTAACGAGTGGTGTTTTTTTTAAGCTATACCATCGGAAGTGAAGATACTGGATTTGCTCTAGCGTCTTGTCCAGGGCTGTCCCACCTAGACGTAGTCTTTGCGAACGAAGTGAATCCAGGGTTCCGTGCTTTAAACCCTAGATTGCTTCACTGCGTTCGCAAAGACGACATTTAGATGGGACAGCCCTAGCGTCTTGTCCATGTTTATTTCCACTCGACTCAAAGTTTAGTTAAACTACGAGAATAAACCATTACATTAAGTATTATTTTGAACAATCGATCTGATTTATTTTCAGAAATGGCACGTGGCACGACGATTATCACACCCAATAATCGCTTGAGCAATCAGTTATTACGTGATTTTATTCATACAACCACAAACACCGTGCATGATAAACCGCGCTGTCTGCCTTATCCTACATTTATACGGGATTGTTTCAACCAGGTGCAACACCATCACACCCATCTGCCTCATCCCATTTTATTCAGTTCGCATCAAGAGCGCGTTCTGTGGCAGTCGGTTATCAGTAATAACGATACTTATCCGTGTACAGACGGCTTATTGCAGGAAGTACACGATGCTTGGATGCGTTGCCAACTTTGGGGGATTGATATTGAATCCGATGATTTTTTAGCAACACCGCAGACACAACAATTTCAACAATGGCATCACCATTTTCTTAATCATTTAAAACAAAAAAATGCCATCACCGAAGCGCAACTCGTTCCTTACTTACTGAGTTTTCCTCTTGATATGCTATCTAATCGAATGATCTGGGTATCGTTTGACGATTTCACTCCACAGCAACAACAGCTTCGGGCGGCATTGGCTACACTGGGGCATGATTATGATATCAAAATACGTCCTCAAACAACTCAACTTTGTGCAGCTAATGACGCGCGAGATGAACTGGATCAGCTCATTCTGTGGCTAACCGCACAATTGGATGCCAAAACACCACGTATTGCAGTGATTGTTCCCGATTTACAGCAACAATCAACCACCTTACAACGACGTTTGCTGCAACGTATTCCGGCAAGCCAATTTGAGCTTTCGTTAGGAAACTCATTTACCGATTACCCTTTAGTCTCTCACGCACTTCATTGGTTGGCGCTCGATAAAACAATGTTGAGCAATCATCAAGTACGATTACTCTTACATTCACCTTATCTCGGTGGCGCTCTTTCTGAATTTACAGCGCGATCAAAATTACTTGAAGAGAGTCACATGCTACAAGAAGCAATGATTCCCTACCCCCTTTTACTCTCAATACTTCAAAAAGCATCGCCACAATTGCATGACCTGCTAGAGCAACTATCCAATTACCCAAGCGAGGCAACACCTTTTGAGTGGATTGCAGCATTTAAAAAACGCTTAAGCCAACTTGAGTTCCCAGGTGAGTACACACTCAATTCATCTGCTTTTCAAACGTTTCAACGCTTACAAACACTCTTTGATGATTTTTTACCTTTAGCACTTGTGCATGAACGCATGACACACCATCAGGCTCTAAATGAATTTTGTAATATTGCAAAAAAAACAGTATTTCAGGTACGTAAGATACCACGTCCTATTCAAGTGCTCGGTTTATTGGAAGCCTCGGGATGTGAATTTGATAGCATTTGGGTGATGGGATTGACGGATCAATGTTTACCACAAAAAGTTCGATTAACACCCTTTATACCCTTATCGATTCAGCGTGATAGGCACATGCCCCACGCTCTTCCAGAACGTGAGTTGCAATTAGCCAAGCAATTACTCGACCGCTTGCATCATGGCTGCAAAGAGTGCGTATTCAGCTATCCTCAACTGACTGGGGACACGCCTAATTTACCAAGTCCATTGGTTCGAGATCTGCCTCTATATAAAACTCTCTCGCCCCCAGCATTATGCAGGGATTCACTTCTTAAAGAATACCAAGAGCACTATGCCTATCCCCTCACAGAGAACGAAGCATTTTCAGGAGGAACCGCTTTACTTGCGAACCAAGCTAAGTGCCCTTTTCGCGCATTTGCAGCTCATCGCTTGCATACACGAGAAGGTTTAAAGCAGTCAACGGGTTTGAATAATGCCGAACGTGGACAAGTGATACATAAGATTTTAGAGGTTATTTGGACAACATTGGGTAGCCAAGCCGGACTACTCAATTGCACATCGGACAATCTAGATATACTGATTGAGAGCACGATTCACACGACACTTACACCGATCGCTCAACAGCGGTCGATCTCTTTCTCACCACTGATTCAATTAATTGAACACCAGCGTCTTAAATGCCTTGTTCTTGCCAGTTTAGCGTGGGAAAAGCAACGCGCTCCATTTGTAGTTAAAGCCATTGAGCAAGCCTTCACACTACCTTTAGCAGGTCTTAATTTTAATGTGCGTGTTGATCGGTTAGACATGTTATCAGAGGGTGAGACTTGGGTTATTGATTACAAAAGCAGTCTTCCAATCAACAAGCCGTGGAATGAAGTACGTCCTGAGGCACCTCAACTCCTACTTTATGCACTACTTGATACAAGCATCAATGTACTATTATTTTTACAACTCAAAACAGGTCAAATTGCATGTAACGGGATTAGTCAGGAAAAACAAGACATCAACGGGCTATCCGCCCTTAAAAAAGACGAAACATGGACTGAAAAACGGGCTGAATGGCATGAACGGCTGACAACACTTGCCATCGAATTTCGCGAAGGCCATTGCGTACCGATGCCTCAGCGCAACAGTACCTGTTTAACATGTGAATTTAAAGATTTATGCCGATTTCCAAATAATACGAGAGTAGGATCTATAATTTAAAAATGACCCCAAAATAATGCCTATTATCACAATAATATTTTCTTTTAAATAACCTTGTCCTAAGATTCGTATTCCCATGCTGAGCCAGTAACTTTGCAGATTAACCATCAATGCAGAATAACTAATAAACAGCCCTAAGGACGTTAGCTTTTGAATCATATTGGTGCGTAGTTTTCTTTTAAATACAAGACAGTTATTCACAGTAAAATTACTGCACATGGCCGCAACAACAGAAAATTGTGAGGCACTGAAAGGGGTCATTGATTGCCGCAATACATTATAGATGAAGCACTGCAGCATCGCCCCCGAGACACCAACAAAACACATGTTCACATATTGCCTCGATTCTCGAAACCGTAGCGTTAAAAGCACTCGAAGTGAATCAATGATGCTATTCCTTGGGAGTTTACTCTGACCTTTTTCCCTATCGACAAATTCAATAGGATACTCCTCAATACGTGAATTATTTTTATGCAATAACCATAGAAATTCTAATTTATAAGCATAGTTATCTGATAAAAACTTTGTAGGGAGTGCTTGCAATGCAGCCTGCCGACGTGTTGCTCTGAAACCACTTGTAAAATCATGGTACCTACGTGTCAGAAGGAGTCGAGCAATCGTATTGCCAAGAACCGAAAGAAATTTTCGATAAAAGCCCCAATTGCGGGGAATACTTCCACCAGGGAGATAACGACTACCAACCACAACATCAACTGTTTTTAATGTTTTTAAGATTGGCGCAATATATTTCGGTTGATGCGAGCAATCCGAATCAAATTCGATAATAATATCTGCTGCTAATTCATTTAAGGCATAACGCATCGCTTGCAAATACGCTGCCCCCAATCCTGTTTTGTAGGGTTCTGTTTGTAAATGTAAGTTCTTATAGACCGCTTGTAGACGGGAAACAATCGCTGGAGTCGTGTCTGTTGAATTGCTGTCAAAAACCAATACATGGATATCCATGGCAGAAATTGCGGATGTCGCTTGAAACACCTGTATAAGCGTATCTTCAATAACAAGTGCTTCATTATATGTAGGAATAATAATAATAACTTTTTCAATAGTCATGGTTGGACCAAAGCCTAATTAGCGAAACCCGAGGTTAAACACATAAACTACTCTTATTCAAACTCTCGATGGGCTCCCCAGATTGATGGGTCAAACATTTTAAACCATTAGGGTCATTTTTTCAACTTCTTGAAAAATCAAATGATAGTGTATTCGATATCGATAATTGTCCTAGTGCTAGCGCAATCAACCGATCGATTCCTAAAGCAACCCCACTGCACGCAGGTAGTCCATGGTTCAGAGCACTTAATAAATACTCATCAGGCGAGCTAGACGGTAGTCCTCGTAGATGACGCGTTTTATTATCCTGGTTAAACCGTTCTCGTTGCGCCTTCGGATCGGTTAACTCATGAAAACCGTTGGCCAATTCCACACCACGATAATACACTTCAAACCGCTCAGCAAAACCATCTCGTGTTTGAGCAAGCGAGGCTTGCGATATTGGAAAATCATAAACCGCAACAGGAACAGGCGTTTTCGCTAAAGCAGGCTCGACAACATGACTCATTAATAAAAACAAGTATTGATCGGGATCCACTTCATCAGCAGGCAAAACATATGCTAAATCCCATCGTGCTAGGCATGCTTGAAGATCGTTGATGCTCGTATTAAATGGATCAAGATCACATGCCTCAAGAAACACTTGCTGATAGGTTTTGCGGATCATCGGTTTCGTTTTAAGAATGAGTTGCAAAAACTCATCCACCTCATCCATCAGTTCATGATGGGAAATATTCAAGCGATACCATTCGAGTAAAGTAAATTCTGGATTATGCCATCGTCCTAATTCATCATCACGAAACACGCGCGCCAATTGAAAAATAGACCCGCTACCTGCCGCCAGAAGACGTTTCATGTGATATTCAGGTGAGGTTTGTAAACAAAACGACTCACCACGGAATTGGGCTTTAATGTTACTTAAATAAACATCCGATACACCAAACCGAGTCATAATAGGAGTATCAACTTCCAAATAGCCTCGCGCATTAAAAAACGCACGGATACGGGCCAGTATATCTGCTCGTTGACGCAACGTGTTCAATGAAGCGGAAGGAGGCCAGCTCTCATTATAGTGTTCGACAGAAAGCATTAATAAAAAATTCCCAATTCCAAACGAGCCACTTCACTCATGCGCTCTTGAGTCCAAGACGGTTCCCAAACCAATTCGACGGTACAATCATTCACCCCTTCGACTTGATTAACAGCTTGTTCTACTGTGCCCGGAAAGGTCTGCGCAACAGGACAACCAGGGGAAGTCAGGGTCATTTGTATATGCACATGTTGTTCTTCATTGATAGCAATATCGTAAATCAATCCTAAATCGTAAATATTTACGGGGATTTCTGGATCAAATACCGTTTTAAGTCCAGTGATGACCGCTTCTTTTAAAGCGTCTGTATCCGATTTTTTTTTCATTCCAAACATGGGGTTATTCCTCAAACGAGTCAATCTGCATGCTACTCGGTCGATACGACTAAGTTCTCTTTTTTTAATGCCGCTTCTAGAGCATGCCACGCGAGAGTCGCGCATTTAACTCGGGTGGGGTAAGCGCGAACACCGGCGAGAACGGTTAATTTATCAACATTCATTGCTTGAATGTCATCATCTGATGTAAGCATATGATGGAATTGCTCAAACAGCGCGTGTGCTTTTTCGATGGTTTTACCTTTGAGTGCATCGGTCATCAAGGATGCCGAAGCTTGAGAAATCGCACAACCGCAGCCAATGAAGCTAATATCCTCGACGATCCCATTTGCGAGTAATAGATATACTGTTAATTTATCACCACACAAGGGATTATACCCTTTAGCTTGGACCGTAGGATGTTGCATCTCGCGGAAATTACGCGGGTTTCGGTTATGGTCAATAATGATTTCTTGATACAGCTCACGTAAATCCATCATTAGGCAAAGATCTCCTTCGCTTTTTGCAAAGCTTCAACCAGTTTATCCACTTCTTCCGTCGTATTGTAAAACGACAGCGATACACGAGAGGTCGCAGCAAGATTTAAAAAGTCCATCAAAGGCATTGCACAATGATGTCCACTACGAATAGCAATTCCTTCGCTGTCTAATATCGTTCCAATATCATGCGCATGAATTTTGCCGTGCACAAACGAGATGACGGGCACTTTTTCTGCTGCGGTTCCAACGATATTATAGCCCTTCACGGATCGAATGGCGGTCGTTGCGTACTCCAACAAATAGGCTTCGTAAGCGAGAATACTCTCTAAATCAAGCGAACCTAAATAATCAATTGCCGCAGCCAAACCAATGGCACCTGCAACGTTCGGTGTTCCGGCCTCAAATTTAAACGGCAAACCAGCATACTCTGTCTTTTCAAAGGTCACGTAATTAATCATTTCACCACCGCCTTGATAAGGCGTCATCATCTCCAAGAGTGACTCTCGTCCCCATAAGACTCCAATCCCCGTCGGCGCATACATTTTATGACCAGAAAAAGCATAAAAATCACAATTCAAATCTTGGACGTCAATTGGGAAATGCGGTGTTGCTTGCGCACCATCAAGCAGAACCAGCGCACCCACAGCATGCGCCATTTCAATCATTTTTTTAACAGGATTAATCGTACCAAGCGCATTTGAAGCAGCCGTAATGGCTACAAATTTCGTATTGCTTGATAACATTTTCTCATATTCATCTAATAATATTTCACCCGAAAACGAAATCGGTGCGACTTTTAATTGAGCGCCAGTCTTTTTGCAAACCATTTGCCAAGGCACAATATTTGAATGATGTTCCATTTGTGTCACTAAAATTTCTTCACCCAACGCAATGCGCGGTGCTAAAAAACTTTGAGCAACGAGATTAATGGCTTCTGTCGTACCTCGAACAAAAATACATTCACGTGCAAATCGAGCATGAATAAATCGCTTTACTTTTTCACGCGCAGCCTCATAATTTATCGTGGCTCGCGCGCTCAAGGCATGAACCCCTCGATGGACGTTGGCGTTGTCATGCGTATAATAATTCACTAGCGCATCAATGACTGATTGTGGTTTTTGAGTCGTCGCTGCGTTGTCAAAATAGACCAACGGATGCTCATTAACCATCTGATGCAGAATTGGAAAATCAGATCGCACCTTGAGTTGATCAAGCCTATTTATAAACGTGCTTTCTTTCGTCATAATATCACCCTAGCTGCTCACTTAATAAAATGCCAACCCATGTCGCCAATTTTTCATTGGCGAGTAAGCGCATATTTTCATTCATAAATGCACTCATCAAATAACGGCACGCTTCTTCACGCGCAATTCCACGAGTAGCAAGGTAAAATAGCGCGTCCTCATCCAACTGCCCGACCGTAGCGCCGTGGGTACAAATGACGTCATTTGCAAAAATCCCTAATTGAGGCTTCGTGTCAATTTCTGCATTCGAGGATAAAAGAAGATTTTTATTCTGCTGCTTCGCTTCCGTATGTTGAGCGCCTTCTGCAACCAAAACTTGGCCATTAAATACAGCACGAGATTTTCCCTTAAGAATACCTTTATAGTCTTGAGCGCTTTGACAGTCCGGTGCGGCATGATGCACAAGTGTATGATGATCCATATGTTGACCTTCGCCAGGCACATAAATTCCATTCATCAAGCATCGAGCATTCGGTTCATCAAGATTAATGGTGATATCGCTGCGCATCCACTGACTGCCGATACTAATAGAATGGCTCTCAAATTGACTTTGTGCAGCCTGTTGAACGGCGAGGTGCCCTGTGTGATAAGCAAGCTTACTTTCGCGCTGAATTTTGTAATGCGTGACGGTTGATTGTGGGGCTAAATGAATTTCAGTAATCGTATTGGTGAAATAACACGTTGCATCTAGTCCTGCATAGTCTTCGATCAGTGTCACTCGACTGCCAGGTTCAGCAGCCACAATGTGGCGAAGATTCACCGCTTGATCGGCTTTATCTTGCCAATGGCTCAACCATAACGGCTTATCCATACATACATTTTCTGGAATATAAATAAACAACCCTTGATGCAGCATCGCCGTGTTCATGGCATGAAAAGCATGCTCCTGTTTCAAAATTTGACCTAAGTAAGGCTTGATTTTTTCCGGCATGCGTTCAAGTGCTTCGGAGATGGGTAAAACAACCACACCTGACGGCATCGTCATATCGATAGTAGTAACGGTGCCATTCACAATTGCAAATGAAGTGCTTGCAATAGGGGCATCTAATTTATGCGCAGCATGATCGCTTCCTGGTGTACGATTAGCTATAAAACGATGCTTCAAAAATGCGTCAACAGAGGTGTATTTCCAATCTTCATGATGACGCGTTGGAAAACCCACTCGCGTCAATTCTTGACAAGCTTGCTCTTGAAGACGCGCAAGCCATGGGATAGTTGAAATACCTGCACACGCTTGCTTTTGATAGAAATCAACGCAATCGCTCATCATGCTTTTTCCTCAAGCCAGTTATAACCTCTATCTTCCAATTCCAAAGCTAATGATTTATCACCGGATTTAACAATTCGCCCATCCAAAAGTACGTGTACATAATCGGGTTCGACGTAATTCAATAGACGCTGGTAATGTGTGACTAAAATAATTGCTCGATCAGGTGCGCGCATTGCATTTACGCCTTCAGATACAATCCGTAATGCATCAATATCTAAACCCGAATCAGTCTCATCTAAAATGGCAAGTTTTGGTTCAAGAGCAGCCATTTGCAAAATTTCATTCCGCTTTTTTTCACCACCAGAAAAACCTTCATTGATCCCGCGATATAATAAGCTTTCATCCATATCGACTAATTTACATTTTTCACGAATAAACGTTAAAAACTCCATTGCATCCATTGGTGTTTTACCTTGGTCTTTTCGTACAGCATTCACGGATGCTTTTAAAAAATTAATATTGGTTACGCCAGGGATTTCCAGTGGATATTGAAACGACAGAAATATGCCCGCACGCGCACGATTTTCTGGAGTTAAGAGTAATAAATTTTCTTCCAAATACGCTACAGTACCCGAAGTCACCTCATAGGCTGGATGCCCCGCAAGTACTTTCGATAGTGTACTTTTTCCCGATCCATTTGGACCCATGATGGCATGTACTTCACCTGCTTTCACATGAAGATCGATGCCTTTTAGTATTGGTTGCTCATTGACGGCAACGTGAAGTTGATTAATCGTTAACATATTATCCTACCGCCCCTTCTAAACTGATACCCAATAATTTTGTCGCTTCTACTGCAAACTCCATCGGTAATTCTTTTAATACTTGTTTGCAGAACCCATTCACAATCATCGATACTGCGTCCTCTACACCAATGCCGCGCTGTTGACAATAAAACAATTGCTCTTCGCTAATTTTTGAAGTCGTTGCTTCATGCTCAATTTGTGCTGATGGATGCCGAACTTCAATGTAGGGAAACGTATGCGCTGAGCACAAGGATCCCATTAACATTGAATCACACTGCGTGTAATTGCGAGCATTCACTGCGGTAGGTGCTATTCGAACTAAACCACGATAGGCATTGTGAGCATGCCCGGCGCTAATGCCCTTAGAAATAATGGTCGATCGTGTATTTTTACCCAAATGAATCATTTTAGTACCGGTGTCGGCTTGCTGATAATTGTTAGTAACCGCGACTGAATAAAACTCCCCAACAGAATCATCACCGAGCAAGATAACACTTGGATATTTCCAAGTAATTGCCGAACCTGTTTCAATTTGCGTCCACGAAATTTTTGAGCGTTTACCTCGACATATCCCGCGCTTCGTCACAAAATTATAAATCCCACCTTTCCCCTCTTTATCTCCAGGGTACCAATTTTGCACGGTAGAGTATTTGATCTGGGCTCCATCAAGGGCTACCAGCTCAACAACGGCTGCATGCAATTGATTTTCATCACGCATCGGAGCGGTGCATCCCTCAAGGTATGAGACATGGCTGTCAACATCGGCAACAATTAGTGTACGTTCAAACTGTCCCGTTGACGCTGCATTAATACGAAAATAAGTGGATAACTCCATCGGACAACGTACGCCTTTTGGAATATAAACGAATGAGCCGTCACTAAATACAGCTGAATTTAACGCTGCGTAAAAATTGTCCCGATAAGGCACAACTGAACCTAAATACTTACGTAGCAATTCTGGATGCTCATGAACCGCTTCTGAAAACGGACAAAATATAATGCCTTTCTCTGCCAATTTTGCTTTGAACGTTGTGGCAACAGAAACGCTATCAAATACGGCGTCTACCGCTATACCTGCGAGCATTTCTTGCTCACGAAGCGGAATACCTAATTTTTCATAGGTCCGTAGTAATTCAGGGTCAATCTCATCAAGCGATTTAGGGGCATCACCTTTAAGCTTCGGTGCAGAATAATAAGCGATTGATTGATAATCAATCGGGGGATAATGCACACTAGACCATTCAGGATGCGGCAAGGTCAACCAGTGACGAAATGCGGTCAATCGCCATTCCAATAGAAACTCAGGCTCACCTTTAATCGCTGACAGGCGACGAATCACGTCTTCATTCAAACCAGGTTCAAACGTGTCGACCTCAATGTCTGTCACAAACCCATGTTGATACTCTCGTTCAAGAAGAGAGTTTAACTCATTTTTAACCATGACGAACTCCAATTGCCAACTGCTTAACGCGTGCAAGATTAGCTTCGGGTAAAGCGGGCATGGCCAATGCTTCAAGGCTGACACTATCTAATGCAGACTCAATAGCTGCACTGATTGATTGCCAATTATTTTTAATATGGCACACGCGATGCAATGCGCAGTCACTCACATGATGACTGCATTCCGTAAGCCCACGTTGCTCATCCAATGCATAGATAATCTGCGCAACAGAGATATCTGCTGCAGGGCGTTGTAATCGATATCCACCCGACATTCCCCGCATTGAATTTAACAACCCCGCGGCCGTTAAGCGTTTTAATAATTTACTCACCGTAGGGACTGTCAAATAGGTCATCTCCGCTATATCACGCGCACTGCAAAGCGCTGGTGCGTGTTTAGCAAGGCATACCATTACAACTGTTCCATAATCGGTCAATTTACTGATGCGAAGCATACCATCCTCATACAAAATAATCTAGTACCGGTTTGGTCTTGATTAGCAATGTTACCACAAATCGATGCTTATTTATAATAGCACCTCAGGTATCTCGGTACCCCGCAACATCAAATAACCCGCCCTACGGGCACTTTCTCCCCATGTCTGGGGGGAAGGAAAAATTGAAGGACGTTATTCAGAAGGTCTTAATAGGGTCTAAAGAAGTGTCCCAATCGTTTTTCAGCTGCGCGATCCTCGAGCTCTTGGGAAGAGGATATTTTTTTCGTGGGATAAAACGATTTCGGAGTCTCAAATAGTTGATGGGATTGTTCTAAAACAAGATTCGCTTGATGAATGAATTCATCCATTTGTTTTGTCAATTGACAGGTTTCTTCCAACTGGTTATACAATCCTTCGCTTAATACTAAGCCATTTTGCAATGCTTGATAAAAGTGAGAAATTGGTCCTTCCAATTTACAAATATAATCCAAAACAGGACCAACAACGGGTTCACCTGCTAAGGATTCTAAGCTATTGGTTAATTGATTCAAAATAAAGGTAAATGATTTCTGCTGTTCAGCTAACAGCACCATTTTGGTATACCGACAAGACGTATTAGCAGGTCGCTTCATCAAGGCTGGCCTGCGATTCGTTGGCCCTGATTGCTTCAAATGATAGCGTTGTAGAATACGTAACAATGAGTCAATGAGTCGATTCAACATCGACAAAGCATGCTGAAGATCACTTTTCCCTAAAGCAAATGCAAGACGCTCTAGATTGGCTGAGCTTGAGTTTTGTGGAGAAACACCTAAAACTTGCCAAATACCTTGGTTAAATTGAAATAATTTCTGTAACGCATCTTGAGTATCTAGTCGAAACTGCAGAACGAGTTGAAGTGTACGCAGACCGTCAATTTCAGACTCCCCTTCTTCACTCATCGGCGAATCAACAATCTGTTGCAGGTTGTCTTGAATTTTCGTCAAACAAGCGTCTGCTTCCTGCATCAGTTGTTTATGGTGTTTAATAAAAATGGCCATGATAGGACTCCTCAGGGTCTATCATCCAATTCTTTACGTTGCGCAGGCAAGAAATCTTTTCGATCTAATCCCATAGCAACCGCTAAAGCACCGGCAACATAGATCGATGAGTAGGTACCAATTAAAATACCGATGATCAACGCCAATGAAAATCCATGAATGGTTTCCCCGCCGTAAACAAACAATGAAACCACAACAAACAAGGTCAATACAGAGGTCATAATGGTTCTGGACAGTGTTTGGTTAATCGATATATTCATGATTTCCAGAGAAGTTGATCGCCGTATTTTTATGAAATTTTCACGAACTCTATCAAACACTACAATCGTGTCATTCAAGGAATACCCAATCACAGCAAGTAAGCCAGCTAGCGCTTTTAAATCAAACTCAATACCAAAGAGTGAGAAGATACCAAGAATTAATATGGGATCGTGTACTAACGCTACAACTGAACTTACCGCGAGTCGATACTCAAAGCGCATTGCAATATAAATCATGGTTGCCAATAATGAAACAACAATCGCCAAAGCACCTTTCGTTGCCATTTCATTCCCGACTTGAGGCCCGACAAAATCCACTCGCTGCTTCATCGCCCCGGGTAACGCTTGCATTATTTTGTCAACGAGTATCGTTTGCTCACTACCCTCGCGAGGAGCGATACTAATTAACACATCCTTCGACGTCCCATAACTCACAACTTGAGCTTCTTTAAAACCCGCTTGATAAAGACTATTACGAATATTAGACAAATCAGCCGCAGATGCATAAGCCACTTCAATCTGAGTACCACCCGTAAAATCGAGTCCCCATTTCAGGCCATTCACCAGTAGTGAACCAATCGATATTAAAAAAACCAATGCAGAAAAAAACGCCGTCCATTTACGGGCGCCCATAAAATCAACATTTGAATTTGGATTAAAAAATTCCATCATACCCTCGCATTAAATACCGATTGATAATTTCTTAACGTTACGGCTTCCGTAAAACCAATTTACAATAGCTCGTGTATAAGTCACACCTGTTAACATCGATGTTAACAACCCTAATGATAAGGTCACTGCAAACCCGCGTATGGCACCAGTTCCAATCGAAAACAAGACGATGGCCACAATAAATGTGGTGATATTAGCATCAAGAATTGTTGCAAACGCTCGATCATAACCCGCATAAATGGCCGCTTGGGGGGATAAACCATGCCGCAACTCTTCTCGAATACGCTCGTAAATCAAGACATTGGCATCAACCGCCATTCCAACGGTTAATACAATCCCCGCAATCCCAGGCAAGGTCAATGTCGCACCAATCATGGATAACAACGCACAGAGTAAAATCAGGTTCAACAGCAAAGCAATGTTCGCAACCACACCGAAAAATCGATAATACACTAGCATAAGAACAAGAATTAAACCCATCCCTACTTCAAGAGAAACGATTCCCCTACGAATATTTTCTTTCCCTAAAGATGGTCCAACGGTTCGCTCTTCGACAGTATAAATAGCGGCTGGCAAAGCACCTGCTCGCAACAGCAAAGCAAGATTAGCTGCTTCTTTATTTCCCGTAAGGCCTGTAATTTGAAAATTACTCCCCAATGCGCTTTGAATCACCGGAGCACTGATAACACGCTCTTCTCGTTTCGTCACACGGTTAGCCGTATCGCCCTCTTTCTCCATGGTTGTTTTAGTTTCAACAAACACGATAGCCATGCGTTTACCAATATTTTCACGAGTAATTTTAGTAAAAAAAGCCTCGCCGCCACCACCTAATTGAATCTGAACCGCAGGTGTTGCACTTTGTTGATCAAACATTGAACTTGCACTAGTAATTGAATCACCGCTTAATACCACCTGGCGTTTTAATAAAATGGGTTGGCCGTCCATCATATACAATTTACTGCCCATCGGAACTGCGCCAGTACGCTTCGCTATCAACGCATCACTTTCTTGATCGACCAAATGAAATTGGAGCGTTGCGGTACCGCCCAGAATTTGCTTTGCACGAGCCGCATCTTGAATACCCGGCAAATCAACAGCAACACGCGTACTACCTTGTTGTTGAACAACCGCTTCACCTACTCCCAACTCATTGACGCGATTTCGTAAAATACCCATTGTTTGCTCAATGGTATTTTGCCGAATCAGATTCAACTCTACTGGCGATAATGTCACAAGCAAGGTCAGTGTATCGGCTGGTTGCACTAATATAAGTCCCGGATAATTCGCTCGCAATGTACTCGATGCAGCGGTCAGATCTTCTGCTGTTCTAAACTGGACTTGAACACCTTTGCTCGTAACATACCGAATGCCAGAGTATCGAATTCTAGCCTCATGAAGATCTTGCCCAATGTTTTTCACAACGCCTTCATAACGACGATTAATCACACTTTCAATATCCACTTCTAAGAGGAAATGCACCCCGCCTCGAAGATCCAGTCCCTGCTTCATCGGTTCAGCACGAATTGCGCTTAACCAAGCCGGTGTAGAAGGAGCAAGGTTTAACGCAACGGTATACTGCGATCCCAAGCTATGCTTGAGCACGTCTCGCGCCAATAGCTGAACATCCGGTGAAGCAAATCGAATTTCTATACCATCATGCGTTGACGTCATTGCGCCAAACTGAAGTTTTGAAGCCGAAAGCAAACCACGTACTTCACTTTCTAGCGCAGCAGGATCAACGATAGTATCCGATGAGATTTGCACGACTGGATGTTCGCTGTATAGATTAGGAATGGCATATATCAAGCCAATAAACACGATCGCAATGAGTGATAAATTTTTCCATAGTGGATATTTGTTTTGCATGATCTTTCCCGTTAACAAGCCGAACAACTTAAAGCGATTTTAAAGTTCCTTTGGGTAATACCGAACTAATGGCACTACGTTGCAAATGAATTTCAACCCCTTCTGCAAGGCCAACTTTAAGATAATTTTCATCAACACTTAACACTTTAGCAAGCATGCCACCGAGAGTCACAATTTCATCACCAACCTTTACCTCATTAATCAATGCCCGATGTTCTTTTGCTCGCTTATTTTGCGGACGAATTAACATGAAATAAAATAATACAAAAATAGCAACGATCATGATCAATGAAAACGACCCATCAGCATGCGCCGGTTGAGCTCCCTCTACAGCCGCAGCAACAGCATCACTCATAAAAAAACTCATTTTGTTCTCCTGAATTAATAAAAATCTGACATAACAGCGGAACATGATATCGGGAAATTAAGCGTGCGTAAATGAAGCGATACTCGAACTGATTCAAAATACTATGTTTTATACCCAAATAGGGCACGGGCACGTAGCGTTCAGTGAGAAATCAGGCATTGCGTGACATTATGCTGGATCAATAACCGCTGACATAGTAAAGGCGTGTGTTCAAGCAAATGGTGTAAATAGGCTCGGGTCAATTTTTGCGTACAGGTTGGACAATGGCACGTTGAGTCAATAGGCTCAAACTGCGTTGCATAGATGTTATTCGGTAACTCAATAACGCCTTCATGCGTATATACTTTGCCAAAATAGGCATCCTCTGCAGGAGTGTTTGATTCAAAAAAAATGTCGGTCTGGGTAAACGCCGCGACAGGTCCACACTCTTTCCCAAGCATATAACATCTATAATTAGAAAATTGCATCTGATGCTGCGCAATCAGGTCCAACATATCGTTGGTGTTCTCACATTCATAATATAAACCATAAACACAATGGCTCGGATAGTATGCCAGATCGTTTACTGGAACAAACAGCGTCGTAATGTTTGAAAGTGCACATAAAACATCATCGCCAACAGAGTGAAATCCAATGGGCAAAATAACACGTACTGGTTTCAGATGCGTAATAATTGCGGCTAGATCATCCATTGAACACGATAATCGTGCACCATCATAAGGCGATCGAAATTGATACCTGCGATCCTCCGAAGGCGCTTTTTCCATTGAGGCGTTCAAGACCCAATCACCCGACCATCCCGTATATTTTGTCCAATCCGACAATGAATTAAGATAAATCATGCCTGGTTTAATCAATAAAGATACAAGTGAATAAGACACGCAATCGATACCGGTCTCCTGCCAATTTTTGGCCGTCAAACAGCGACCTGCTGGCGTTGTTAAGGTAGGAATTAGGTTATATTTCTTGATTGTCATAAAAGCAAACTCACATCCCCATAACTAAAAAAACGATAACGATGTTCAATGGCCACTTGATACAAGGCCATTGTCTCTGCATGACCAATAAACGCTGACACCAACATCATGAGAGTAGACTCTGGTAGATGAAAATTAGTCAACAAGCCATCACAAATTTGGAAACGATAACCGGGATAGATAAAAATATCCGTCTCACCACTACACGCCGCAAATTCTCCAAGACGAGCCGCACTTTCAAGACTGCGAAGTGCCGTCGTTCCAACAGCAATCACTCGTTTACCCAATGCTTTTGTTTCTTTCACCGCTTGGCTTAACGCTTCACTAATCGTAAAGCGTTCTAAATGCATTTTGTGTTCAAGAATAGCATCGCAACGAACGGGGCGAAACGTACCCGCGCCAACATGAAGCGTTGCATAAGCCAGTCGAATACCTTTCGCTTTCAAGGTTTGTAACACAACATCATCGAAATGTAACCCCGCCGTTGGGGCAGCAACCGATCCCTTATGACGAGCATAAATAGTTTGATAGCGTTCCAGATCATGCTGTTCATCATCTCGAGTAATATAAGGTGGTAAAGGGATATGCCCAATTTGATGCAGCATTGTGTCAATACAACCGTTTAATCGACAGTGGAACAAATCATCTTGTCTGCCCAGCATCTCAACATACCAATCGTTATCTAAGCGAATCTGCGCACCAGGCTTGAGTGATTTACTTGTTTTGATATGTGCTAAGAATGTATCATCATTCAGAATTCGCTCAACCAAAAACTCGACCTTCCCTCCTGTCGATTTCGTACCATAAAGTCGTGCAGGGATGACTTTACTATCATTCATCACAAGAAGGTCGCCGGGATCTAAAAAATCACTGATTGATTTAAACGCGTGATGTTCATGTAGGCCCGTTTTTCTATCATATTTTAGCAACCGAGAGTCACTACGATTGGCCAATGGGAATTGAGCGATAAGTTCGGGCGGGAGTTCAAAATTAAAATCTTGTCGTTTCATAATTAAAAATAATAGCTCGTTTTTGTCATTATCTTAGACACAACACTCATGCATTTCCTAACCAAAAAAGGTAATTCAACTGCACCCGCGCGTTGCGCAGTTTCAGCGTGTTGTGTTTCATCTTGCTGCATTTGAGAAAGAATCGCATGCGTTTTTTTATCCTGTGAAGGAATATGCTCTAAATGCTTTTTTAAATGCGCGGTAACCTGTCGCTCAGTTTCAGCAACAAACCCCAGGCTCCATCGATCACCGAGGCAACCTGCCAACAGCCCTATCATAAAGGAACCACTGTACCATATAGGATTCAATAACCCTGGTGCATAATGCAAATCATGAAGACGCTCTTCACACCAAGCCAAATGATCGACTTCCTCCAATGCGGCCGCAGTCATCTGATCTTTCACGGTCGCTAATTGTGCCGTCAAGGCTTGTCCTTGATACAAGGCTTGAGCACAAACCTCGCCCGCATGATTCACTCGCATCAATCCTGCAACGTGACGCTTTTCTTCGGCACTCAATTCAGGCTCAGATATCCCATGCGCAGGGCTGCATCGTTGTGTTTGTCGATTTTTTGGTACGCATAACGACCTCAATGCTACATCAAAAGCAGCGATCCATTTATCCACTGGTGCTAATTGACGACTCACAATAACTCCCAATGTCGTGAGAAAAAAACAGCATGTTACCATACCTATGGTAATTTTGTATTTGTTTAAAACAATAAAATATTTTATAGTACGCAGATTAATCCAATTAATCATCACAAAAGGAACACAATATAATGAATCGATTCATCAAAACAATTGTCGCCACAACAATCGGACTCGCTACAAGTATTGCCATGGCAGCATCACCACGGCAACTCATCACTCATAACCAAACCGACGTTGAATCCAACGCCTTCATTGCTGGAACCATTCCATCGCAACACCCAACTAAGGCTCACAGCGATAGTAAGGTCATATGGGCATCAGTCCGAATGGCCTGTTTTGGTCATACCACTGGAGGAAAATGTTGGGCAACAATTAAAATGGCAACGGATACGAACAACCCAATCGAAATAGGACAAGTCAGTATCGATTTAGAAACAGGGCAAATTTACCCCTCTCAAATCTCCGCTAACGGCTATACCTTAACAGCCGTAGGTCTAGGCGAAACAACGATAACGAAATCAAATCCATAAATTTTTTAAAAATTTGATTGAAATACGCTGATATTCATTTATTATTTCAAGCTCTTTTTTCACGCGACTCCTAGCTTTTTAGATAGGGGGAAGTTGGGCTTCGGCCCAACACGTGATCAGTGCGATTAATTCTGGTTCTGCCGGAACTCCTGGGACATGAGCGATTTTTTGTCATTCTCGGGAATTTCGATAGGGCCTTAATTCTGTTGGGTCTAGTCCCAGCCCCTATATCTATAAATTTTTTACAGGAATTTTAACACAATGCTTAAACCAATAAAAACAACAATCGGCATTGCTGTTGTCGGGATTATAGTCAATCAAACGACTTTTGCCGGTAGTTTTTCATTATATACCGAAGGAAGTGCGGCCGAGATCGGAAATTTTGCAGCAGGTGTTGCCGCTGAGGGCGCAGACGCATCAATTGGGTATTATAACCCCGCGGGTTTAGTATTGCTTCATCAAAAGCAAGTCGTTCTCAGTGGAGTAGGTGTTCTTCCTAGCTCTAAATTAACTGGCACGAGTACATACACAACTGAAATTGAAGGTGAGCCGTTTATTCCCCCCTATATCCAATCTTTTTCTAATTTACAAGGTGCAAAAAAAGCCGTCGTTCCTGCGCTACATTATGCCCAACCCTTAGGAGACCGTGCAACATTTGGAATTAGTCTTTATTCTCCATTTGGTCTGTCCACAGACTGGGGCGAGGAGTCTCCCGTACGCTACGCGGGAACACTGACTGAATTAATGACCGCAAACGTATCACCTGAAATTGGCGGCCGATTAACCGAACATTGGGCCATAGGCGCTGGCTTAGATCTTCAATGGGCGCAAGTAAAGTTTAATCAAATCATAGGAACGCCTGCCGTATCGCAATTTTTACAAGCAACAGGCACTGATATAACAGCAACCACATTGGACTCTCTAAGCTTTAATCAAGGGCATTCATTTGGAGTTGGGGCCCATGGCGGCATTCTAGGAATGTTCAACGAAAACCACACACGCATAGGATTGAATTATCAATCTCCAATAAAACAGCAATTTAATGGACGTAGCATCTTGACGGGTCGCCTTGCTGATACCGCGCTTACCGATGCAAGCGCTCGCTTTCAAAATGACACCCTTACAAGTAATGAGATTAGCCTGCCCGATATCACTACCGTGAGTATTTACCAAGATGTAAATACCCGTCTTGCACTTCTTGGCAGTGCGGTTTATACCGGTTGGAATTCATTTAAAACCATTCAGCTCAATCAAGTGGCGGCTTATTCAAGTGAAACATCAGACAGTGTACTGCTCAATTCAACCGCTATTCAAGATTATAGAAACACATGGCGTTTTGCACTAGGGGCCAATTACCACTTCAACAATCAATGGATGTTACGCGTTGGCGGTGGCTATGATCAAACACCAACAATAAATGCCCACCGTGATATTCGTTTGCCCGATGCCAATCGCTGGGCGCTGAGCGTGGGTGGCCATTACCAAATGCGCCCCTATCTTGGATTTGATCTAGGCTACACCTACTTGTGGGCTCAAGACGACCCCATTATTAACAATACTACTATTTTGGACACAACCTCATCGTATCATGTTGATGCAACAGCAAAAGTTCATGCACAGTTAGTCGGTCTACAAGCAGTATGGACAATTGATTATGACGATAGTGCAACGATGAAGTGAAAATAATGTATCATGTGACAATCGCAGGAGCACGTTGTCTTTTTGAAACCGTTGTCGGCCATGGATGCGTATCGCGTGTTTCAAAAAGACAACGTGATCCGGCGATTGTGGCATCTTACAAAATAATTACATTAGGAACATCATGAAAAATTTTTTATCGTTATCTAATATAACCACTGGATTTATTGCGGTTATGGTTGGTTTTACCAGTTCGGCAGTCATCGTATTTCAAGCAGCAAGCGCAGCTGGTGCCTCCCCTGCTGAAATAAGTTCATGGCTTTTTGCACTAGGTTTCAGTATCGCACTCCCATGCATTGGTCTTTCTTTTTATTATCGCATGCCAATATTGATTGGTTGGTCAACCCCTGGAGCCGCTTTACTTGCCACCAGCCTGGCTGGAGTCTCCATGCCCGAAGCAATTGGGGCCTTTATTTTTGCGGCATTGCTGACCATTTTATCCGGGGTGACTGGTTTTTTTGAAAAAATTATTACTCATATACCAAAATCATTAACGTCGGCCATGCTGGTCGGTATTCTTTTTCATTTTTGCGCCAACGTTTTTGCCGCCATGGGGCAAGAGTTCCCATTAGTCTTCGCCATGTTAATGACGTATTTGATAGGAAAACGGTACTTCGCTCGTTATGTCATTCTTTTAGTTTTAGTTGTTGGAATTATTGCTGCAAAAATAACGGGGTTATTCCATTTAGAGCATGTCGAGTTTGCGTTAGCCTCACCTATTTTTACGTTTCCAGCATTTACATTTTCTTCCCTATTCAGTATTGGCATTCCCTTATTTATCGTCACGATGACGTCTCAAAACATGCCTGGCATTGTCATTTTAAACGCATCAGGCTATCACCCGCCCATCTCATCATTGATTAGCTGGACAGGACTTTCAACGCTGCTTTTTGCCCCTTTTGGCTGCTATTCCATCAGTTTAACCGCCATGACCGCTGCTATTTGTGCTAGCAAAGAAGCCGACACTAATCCCGCAAGTCGTTACAAATCAACCATTTTTGGTGGTTTTTGTTGGCTAACGATCGGCATATTCGGTGCAACTGTCGTCACCTTATTTTCAGCATTTCCAAAAGAACTCATCATCGCAATTGCAGGTTTAGCATTAATTAGCACCATGACAAGCGGCATGCAAAGCGCTCTCGAAGACAAAGACCACCGAGAACCCGCCATTATCACAATTTTAGTATCCGCTTCAGGTTTGTCTTTATTTGGTATTGGTGCTGCATTCTGGGGACTGGTTGCAGGAATCATTGCTTCGCTCGTATTAAATTGGCACCCTCGTAATAAAGCGACTTTACCCATTACTGCTTCATAATTGGAGTCTGGACAAAACCGCATGAAAAAGGCCTCATGCGATTTTGTCCAAAATTGCTTCATATTCAACATTTTTCTACTTTAACCTGGAAAAAGCCGTTGGAGGCGTAGCGAGATGGTCTAGTGTGCTGAAATTTAAGGTTTTCTTGGCCGTTTTTAAGTGAAAGCGTATTCACCCGTACGGTGAACTTAAAAACGGCCAAGAAATCCTTAAATTTCAGTGCAATAGGCCATCGTAGTAGCCTTCAACTGCTTTTTCCAGGTTTAATAACCATAATATTTTCTCGCAATAGCAATATACCCATCGGAAATGAAGATACTGGATCGTGGTTAAAAAGCCGTTACATTTATGGTTGAGTATCAAAAGGTTTTCGATATTCATTATTTATAACCGCTTCCTCATGTGTTTTAAGAAGAGCTCGATATAATGTTTGAGGAGTCATTCTTGGGGTGTAGACGGGGCTAAGAACCCGCTAATAAATGGCGCAGGTCAATAGTACCCCTCAAAAATCTCATCTCATCCTACAGACACCGCAGGGTAAGATCACCAAAACCTTC
>DIUW01000060.1 GCA_002423125.1 Legionellaceae bacterium UBA6148
CGCTGAAAACTACGGAATCGAGTTTAAATGTAGTGTTGCTCTGGAAAAGTTTGAGTGCGGAGACGCGAGAACGTTTTATTACTGACGCTTGTAATAAAGGATGTCGGATCATCGACCAAGGTAAAGGATTTCGAGTACTGATTGAGGATGAAAAAACATTCATTGAAGCCGAGTTTCAACGACGTCTGGGAAAATCGGCTTATTTCTCGATGAATGAGTCCTTATTCCATCAAGTAGCGCAACACTTCGTGATCCCCGATAAACAACCAGCAGAAGTACGTGCCTTGTTTACTCGTTTCATCGATGCGTTGGTTGCGATTCATAATAAAAATTATTATAACGAATTAGGCCAAGTATTAGGTGTGATGCTGGATGCTGTTGCAACTGACGGTCCTCATCCCGCTCATTATTACTCTTTACCACAATTGAACGAGTGGATAAATCGTTTAGAGAGCGCGACTATTGCGCATATTGAAAAGCATTGTCCTGTGCATCTTTTCAAAGAGTTACTGCACGCGCCTAACGATCAAGAATTAATAAGTAAGGGTTTGTTGAAGCCATTTAATCGGTTGCAAGAATGTGAATCGGCAAGTATTGATACTCTAGTGCGTCGTAATTGGCTCCAATTGTGTCAATCTGCTTTACCGAATCAATACAGTGCACTCATTGCACGATTGATGGTTCATTCTGAACGATTAAGAGAGTTGGCAATTGATGTAAAAGCATTCTTCGAGATATCTGATCAATCACCACGATTTTTAGAGGCGCTTTATGGCTTATTACAGCAACCCTCCGTGCTTGATGGACGGTTTTCTACTGATTCTGTGAGGCAATGGTTTTCTTATCTAATACGACCCGTTGCCTCCGGTATTGATCAAAAGATGTATCAACAAGCATTGCTGCAATTGACGGCTTATCTTGAGACACAATCAACCCCAAAACGTGATCTTGCTGGTGCGGTAGATAGTAACTGGACGTTTCCAATAAAGTCTATTGATGATGTGTGGTTTCAGGTTCGCTATGACAAGTTAATATCGGGTGGTTGGCGTAATCAAGCGCTAGCACAAAAAAAATTGATTATCTTAGCTTATGCGACGCAAGGAAAATTTAAGCTTCCTTCTAATGTAGGGGCTTTATGGCAAAAAATGGATGCGGATGCATTAGAGGTCGTCATTGGTTATTACCAATCAGGTGCACAGCTTTCTTTAGTTGAATTGATGAGGCTATTGTCTCTCTCTCCTTTAGCGGTCGCAGACAGCTCTTCGGAGGATGAAGCGGTAACTCCGTCAGATGAATCTCCTCCTGCGGCTCCTTCTGAACGCGATACTGAAGTTGGAAAGGAGATCATTGCTTGTTATACACGACAACAAATGCTCCAACGCTTACATCATTATGAAACTGTAGTGCAAGGAACTAAGCCTGATGGCACGCCAAAGCGTATTTATTCAGCATCGAATACTGAAGAATTGCTGCGCGTGATCAGTGGTTTTGAACAAAAAAGAGTCGGTCCTTCTTCCGATTCAGAACAACAGCAGTTGATTAATTTATTCTATTATATGAATCAATACAGTCAGTTGACTGATTTGGCTACGATGAGCTTTAGCGAGTTACAAGCCACGTTGGGCCAAGCTAAAGATGAGCTAATTGCGCACAAAGCGCCCAAATCTTTTGAGGCACAACAGGTTTCTGCGCGTCTACTTGCTTGTATGCGTGAAATATATTTACGACGAAGTGGTAAATGGGCCAATCATACGCAAATGCTGACCTTGTTGTATTCGGCCTGTCATAATGATGAGAGCTTGTTGTATCAAGTCCGTACAGGACAAGGTAAGAGTATTTTAACCTTGATGCGAGCCTCTTATTTGGCATTAACTGGAACAGAAGTTGATGTATTTAGTGCGAAAGAAAGTTTATCTTCTCGCGATTTTCTTGAAGCAAAATCAGTCTTTGATGCGATGGGTATTCCATGTGGCTATATTACTCCAAATTCCAAAACAACTGAGTATAAGCGGTGGACACCCAGGATAGGGGCAATCAACTTTGCCACTTTGGGTAACTTTAGCTTGTTTTTATCACGTAATGCATGGATGGACTCTGATAAAGTCAAGCTGGATCCCAAGCGTTGTGTTGCATTTTTGGATGAGGCTGATCATATTTTACTCGATGATCAAACGCAGTTTAACTTCCCTGATCCTGTTGCTGAGCGCGAGGCTTATAATTTTGATGAATGGGCATATCGGATTATTTACCAATATTACCGTGATCAAATCATGGGTGATCCTGATTTTCTTGCATGCTTAAAAGTATCGCGTCAACATCATCTTGATCAACTCAGTCAAAAATTAGTTGAATTAAGTACGATGGCACCAGCAGATTCCAAATTTTTCGGTGCTTACTTGTTACCTGCAATGACGGCAAAAGGTCCTGAACGCGAAGAGTCCCTGGCAAAGCGTGATAAGGCGCTTATTTATCTCCTCAAAGCAGCTTATGCAGCACATCACCTGAAAGAAGGTGTTGATTTTTGCTCTAGCGAGGATCAACGGATGTTATCGGGACAAGTCGTTTCGGTACGTATTCTACAAGTAATGATCAGCAATCAAGTGCAGGAGGGCGCAACCTACAGTGAAGGGGTGCAGCAAATGCTGTGCGTGCGTATGAATGAAGAGTCTGCACAAAAGGGGCAAACGCCTAATTATTTCGTCGATCCAGATTCAAAAATTGTGTTATCACAAAATTGTCGATCCGTATTATTAAAACATTTTAAACACATTGAAGGATGTACTGGTACTTCGGGAAACTCAGAAGAGTTGAACGAGTGTAAAGAGGTGTTTGGTATTGAGCATGTGCTCAAGTTACCACCGCATGAGCAAATTAAGACTAAATTTCTACCTGCTTTGTACGAAAACAATCTCGATAAGCAGGTTGATGCGATCATTGAGGTCATTCATGGCCGATCGAAAAGTCAGCCAATGCTAGTCACCTGTAAAGACGATATTGAAGTAAAAGAACTGTATAGAATGGTTCAACAAAAAATAAAATCATCGCAACCCTTGGGTTTAATGTTGATACGCGATACTAATGACAGTGGAAAAAGTGAAGCGGATATCGTTCCTCTTGCGGGACGGATCGGTTGTGTGGTGTTCAGTTCACGAATGGGGCGAGGCACAGACATTAAACCTGAAGGTCAAGAAGGTTTATTTGTGTTACGTACTTATCTTGCTTCAGCACGCGTGACTAAACAAGAGCTTGGGCGTCAAGGGCGTAATGGTCGACCTGGGGTGTGCCAGACAATTATCAATGTGGAAGATCTTAATGCTGAATACCTTGCTTATGGGAAATTAGATGGCGGTCAAGAAGTACTCAATAGACTACTGAATTATGAAGCCGATCATTTGGATGCGAAGATTGAAAAACACAAAAAGAAAGGCAGTAGTAAATTTGATGCGTTTGATAAACACCATGCTTCGGAACGAGAAGCGTATTTAAAATCAAGAGTCTGTATTCAGTTCCGTCATCAATTGCAGCAAAAGCAGAATGTTAAATTACGTCGTTATGAAGCCATGATTGCCTGGATGAGTACGGCCACGGAAACCGCTTTGTGTGGTTCTGAGAAAAGAGACGGGCTAGAATGGTGTAAGAATCTGAAATTCAAGTGGAAATTGCGACGTGAGTCGATTGAGGGGCTGTGGCAAATACATTTGACGACTCAAAACGAGAGTAATGAGGACTGGCGTCAATTTGTCAATCAAGTGAGCATGGTCTGGAAACAACAGGTTGATTCAGCAAGAGCATGTTCTGATAGTCAAGTCAAGAAATGGGCAGAAATTCATTCTGAAACGGTCTTATTCAATGCATATAATATAGATTTAATACACGCATACGATGCGGATTTAACGCAACGGCCAGCTAAAATATTAAAATCAGTGCCTCATATGATCCAGTTCATTAATTTTCATCAAAAATGGATGGAGCATGCGGTGGCTTGTCGAAAAGACTGCTTGAGTCGTGCTGATTCATCTTCGTTGACCTCGCTAAAACATGAGTTTGATGAGGTCGGCTTGCGTGGATTCAATGAATTATTCTTACGGTTGTGTCGCATGCGACAAAATGATCTCGGTGTGTTATCTGGCAAAGACGCTCAAGAAGCCGAATCAATATTTACGTTGTTATTTAACCAAATTTATGATGCATTAATCAGTGATTTGTTCTTTATGATTCCAAGCCGACGCGCGGGACAAATTTTATTTCAATGGATGGATAAAGCGAATGGTTTGTTAGATAAGCTGACTGATAAGTGTAATGACACCCAAATTGCTCAGCGGCTGTACCCGCTGCATGTTCTAATCGAAGCACTTAGAGCATTCCCCAGTTGGTTAGGTCAGAATCGTCTTAATTCCTTTGGACTAACAGCACCTACGCGTTATGCCAATCTGTTAGATCTACTGACACAAATGACATTTTCTGTGAGTGAAGAATCTTGGAATAAATGGTTTGAGAGGAAGGATGATTCTAGAATGCAACATTTTCTGGAACACATAGGCCATTCTTTAACAAATGAATATTGGTCTGAATTACATGACGAGCAATTCTTGCAACGAATACGTCAATTTTTGCTATTACCATCCGATCGCCCTGCTTTTGCGTATAATATTGAGTTGCTGGCAAAAGCGCTTCCAACACAAGATAGCGTTAAGACATTCCTCCATTTAATTCGAAACGCCGAGTTAACTTCTGTGCATGTTGAAGCATTTCACGCTTATGTCGATGCGCATGCGGCTGTATTAGCAGGGGATGAATATAGCGCTGTATTGCCTGTGATTCTTGATTTGACTTTGGGAGAGCGTCGTTCAGTAATGAATGAGCTACCTAAGCCTGATATGTTCATGGATTGGAGTGTTGGCGAAAAAACAAGTGCATTTTGTACCGATTTTAATGTGTTGTCTAAAGAAAATCAGGTGCAATTTAATTACGACTTCTGGATATTTTTAAGCCAAAGACGTCCTTTAACGCATGAAGAAATAACGCAGTTTCATCAACTCATACAAACAGAATGTACGATGAACGAGGCTCTTGCCTTACTGCAACTTCCTCCTTATTTGTCTTTAGCGCATATTCAAAAACAAATGAATATGGCAATAGCGGAAAAGCAAGAAGGTACTGTAATGACTCGTATTCAGGAACTGACTGCTGCTGGACACGGTTTAAATCAATGGATGGCATCCCAAGGATTCATTGATAATGCGTTTGTTTATTCAGCATCTTTAAAGCAATTAGCCAATCGTTGGCAAACTCTTTTTGAGAGTTTGCCCTCAGCCAAATCGGCCTGTTTATTCGCAATGCTGAATAAACAGCATATCCCGGGCTATCTGCCGGATCGGTTGTTCACTCAATTAGAGCAATTAATGACTGACAGTGCCTTGCCTTTAGATACCGATGCATGGCAAAAGTATGATCAAGACCTGATGGTTTTATTGACAATGCCTGTAGCATGGCGCGATGCACTCAGTCCTTGTTTAAGTACACTGTCAAAACAGGATGAGCAGCAAGCAGTCTCGCGCAGTCTCTTTCTGCAGCAGACCGCAGATGCTTTACAGAAAAGTGATTTTTTACCAAAATTATTTAAGTCATTCCCTCTCAATTATTATAAATCTTGGGAGAAAGGATTTTATACTCAAAAAGAACATTCTTCGCTCATAAATTTGTATCATCGTGGCCTCAGTCTCGGTGATTCTGATGCGCGTACACCGATTATTACTCAAGCATTAGAACAGTTGTTACAGCATGATGAGAAGAAGACTCCGGAAAAGTGGATTGATTCTGTGCAAGAAACAACGCAATGGGTGAACAAATTTTGCGAACTACCTGCTGATTGGTATCAACCATTGAGCGATGTTCTGAAGAAAATGTCGCTGACGGACGCCGCTTCGGTTGAAGCGTTCCCCTCCTTTTTTGACACGATCATATGTCATATTCCTAAGCATGGAATGTCGAATACGAGTATTATTGCGCCGTTATTACTTGCTTATTGGATGGATACAGTTGGCGAGGATCAGAAGCTTAGAATTGATGGAGTACAATTAGTATTGAATCTTGCTGCACATCCCTCTTTGAGTGATTGGGGTCTCGAGATAATCACTGCTTATTTGTCGAAGGAAGAAAAGCCACTTGCAGATCGCTTCGAGCTGTTGCGTCATCAAGAGCAGTTGTTGGATTTGTTCTCTGCTCTTCCTAGCTCATGGAAGCCTTTGTTAGATAAGGATACTAAGGCTGCTCTCGATTCAGAAGATATCGTGTTGATTCAAAAAAGAAAGATGTTTTTAAACGTATTAAGTGAATCACTTTCAGCATCCTCTCCGCTGGGGCAATCTACATCGGATACTGTATGGAACAATATGGTCAAGGAACCGCTTCCTGAAGAACGGACGTTATTAAAAAACAAAATACAAGATGATTTGAATGTGCTGCAGTATTTAAGCGACGAATCAGTAACGACAGCCAAAGAAGAGTTCTTTACGGAGCAATACAAACAGTATTTGTCCACAAATAATCCCTATCAAATGGCGTTGTTGAAACGCTTTATTCTGATCGTACCGAATGAGTTGCCTAAAGAATCCTATCAAGCATTATGGCGAGGTGTTTCTGAACATATTTTGAGCTTCGATGATTATGACAGTCCTCGTTCGTTACATCGTGCAATTCATCTGACTCGAGAAGGCGTGATGAAAGCAAATGCCAATCAACTTCAGGCTTCTTGGTTTACTACGTTAGATCAACGATCGCATCGTACTGAATTGATGCGTGGTTTACATCATGGATATTTATCTTTAGGCGCCAAGAACGATAACTCGTGCTGGCATTATTTCACCAGCATGATTCGTAAAGGATTATCTTATTTCCCTAAGCATTTTGGCGCTCGCTATCATCGAAGTGCGATGGAGGGATTAGGACGTATCTCGAGTGTTTTAGAAGAGTTGCATGATATGACTAAAATTCCTGGCTTTGATAAAAAAGTGGTACGACCTAAGCCGGCGGGAAATGAAGCTATGCCGAATTATGACGTGACCTTTAGTGCATTAAAACGCAGTTATGATGGTGCTTGGTGGAAAAACAGCGATCGCCGACGTCAGGCCAGTGAATTATTTGGTGGTATTAAGAATGTGAATAAGGCCCTTACTCGCGAAGAGTATTATATGACCGTAATGCAGTGCATTATTGCAACTCAAAAAGACATTATTACAAGTGATCAGAAATCGTTCATACAACGGAATAAAAAAGGGTACAGTCGATTGTATGATTTGAGTGCAAAAATGTTGGTTGAAGTTTCTGTTGATTACTTGAACGATAACAGCGCTGATCTAAGCGCTAAAAACGAGCGTGCAGTTGCTTTGCAAGCATTGTTAAGCGATTCATTGCGTGCACACAATCGTGTGGGACAACAGTATGGACTATTTACTGACGAAAAAACGCGGCAACATCCAGCATTACGTTATTTGGATGATGCAATTGCAGCATTAAAAAAAGGCCCATCTCTAGGCGCCAATGAGGAGTAAGCAGCATGATTATACATGACGAATCTAATACCTGGACGCAGCCCATTCATGACAGTGGGCGTCGTCCTCAACTCGACGCCGATAATGCGTTAGTTGAGCGTCTTGGAGTTATTGAACAGCTATTATTAATTCAGTGCCACCCTGACGTCTTCAAAAAAATACTCGATGATCTTAGTGACGGACTAAAACAGGGGCTGTCCAGTCAATTTATTTTACGTTTTTTGCAAAGTCAGCAGCCGTTGTATAACCATCTTGTGCCGCAAGAGCAAGCGCTTGTTGCTTCTTTATCCGAAATCACAATGCCTTTTTTAAAGTGGTTACAGTTAAAAGAACGAACAAGTGCCGAAAGACATCCTTGGATAGATCGATTTGAAAGCATGGCATCGATACAACAGGCATCTGCATTTTTTGGATATTTGCTGGAAAAAAACATTTCTACGGTTAATGACGATCTGATGGAGGTATTTCTTTCCAAGCCAGAAAAAAAATCACCGTCTCGACATTTATATGTCAATCGAGCAGAAGAGCTTCCCGTGTTAGTCGGTTTTATTGAGCATTATCAGCATGTTGATCCTGAGCTACAACAGATGATTTTGCCGTTGATAGTAGACGCAAAGAATAATAACGTACCCATCAAAAAGTTAGAACGCCTGCTGTCATTACTCGCGAGTGTGCAAGCACAGTTGTTACCTCTTTTTCACGAGCAATTTAAGTTGTTGAGGAAGTGGTGGAGCTTTGCAGAATTCGATCACGTGCCTGTTGAGCTAGCCTCGCAGGCGCTAAAAACAGTACTTCATGTGCATGATGTTAAAGAACATCCCGGCACGGTTGAATTAATTGATACGATGATTCAAGCGGGTATTGATGCCAATATATCTGCAGAAAAGTGGTCTATAGGAATAACGTTGCTCGATTTTTTAAAATCACTTACGCCAGAGTCTTTACGCAATCAATGCGCTATTATAGCACAACAAGAGAAACCACGTTTCTTTGAAGACGCTTGGATGATGCGTTTTCGTACGATTAATACATTGCAAGCGGATGTCCTGGCCACGTTGAGTGATGAGGATGCATTACGTGCAATGAAGATCTATATGCAGTGCTCTGATGAAGACAAAGGTCGAGAATATCTGACTATTTTGGCCAAGATGACCCAACCGTTAGTTGCCCATTCTGTTATGTTAGAGCGAGCGAGTCGTCTGGAAGAGCCTTTGCCTTATTTACAAGCGATATCTGAATTACAGCAATTGTATCTAAATTTGCCAGAGCAAGGACGTGATGCTTTTATACAATTATTTGATAAACAATGTTCTGACGATGTGCAATTATTGAGAGATAAAGATTTTTTACAACTATTTAATGACGTTCCAAACTTAAACCATGACTATTTAAAAAATGCATATGCTTTGTGGCACAAAAAACCTTATTGCTCCATGATTGAACTTAAAGAAAAAATGGCCTTTTCTTTGAAGATACAAAATCAGTTGCCCAGACTTAATGCTGGCGTGTTACAAGAGATAGTCAATGCACCACAACAAAAGAAAGAGTTAGTGCAACAGCAACTGTTGAACCGTCAAATGCCTGGTAAAGACGTCGCCGCATGGTGGAGTAAAATCAATACGCATCAGGCACTACAAGACCCACTTTATTTACATCAAGTGATGGAGTTGCAGAAACAAGTCGTACAACTCACTGATAAAGGGTTTGATGATCTACTTGATTTTGATGACCAAGCCAAGACAGATAAGCGAAGAAGATTACTTCATTGTGTCTATCATAAAGAAATTGTACTCCCTAAAGAGAAGGGGGAGGCTTGGTGGGAGAAGTACTTGAGAGCCTTGTCTGAGTGGGTTAATAAGGGGATTAGTACTGAACCTAAGACTAAATTGAATCAAAAGCATCATGTTCAAGCCATTCAATCATTATCGTGCGTGGCCTTTGCTTCCGAAGAGTTGCATGCCATTGTTGCGCCCAGCAACAAGGATTCAAGATTTATTTCTGACCAACTGAAACAACATCTGGAAAACTATCAGTCGTCTTACAGCGCCTCCTGGTGGAAGAGCGGAGATAGAAAAAAACTTGCCTATGATGAATTATTTTCTTTATTGAAAAAAGAAGGAACTTCTTATGATACGGTGTTTGAGGCATTGCACCGAGTTATGGATGGCGTTGTGAAGATGGACAGCAAACACAGCAAGCGAAACAGTAAAGGATACAGCCGGTTGTATGATATTGCCGTGCAATTGATGTCGATAACGTTGAGTCAGGCGTTGTATTTTGATGCGACTCGGAGCCATGAGTACATGACTCGGGTGCAGGATATCATGGTTCAACATCGGCAGTTGATAGAAGGCGTCGATCTCGAGTTACCTGCGTTCCAACACTTGCAGGATATGTTGAATCCCATCAAGCAACCAGGATTTAATGTGCGCTAACGCTTTATGGCTTTAGAGGCAGAGCAAAAGTAAAAAGCAAGGCCTAGAAAGAAAAGCGCAACAAGACCCGTGATAAGGCAATCCATCGCTAAAATGAAGTTATGATGGGTTTGATAAACAAATGTTGCTAAAAGTAAGCCGAGTGCTTGTATCGACATTTGCATCATGCTCATTACAGCAGATGCGGTTCCTTTCATGATGGGTGTTGAAAACAAAATATAACGTGACAAAGGCGCTGTAACAAAACCAATACCAAAAAAATAAAGAAGGATTCCAGGTAAAATAAAATAATAAGCTTCTCCGAAATAAGCGGTCATGGCAAACATTAAAAATACACCGACGATCACAAAAAATGTTCCTTTAAAAATCAGACTTCGAATAATATGACGGTGCGTCATCCGTTGCAGAAATAGGCTTCCTAGGATACAAGCGCCAAAAACTGGAATTTGCCATATTCCATATTGAATAATGGAAAGGTGGGCCATTTTCACGAGTAGTACGGGAGACAAAGCAATCCAAATAAGGCAAGGTGATCCTATAAGACCTAATGCAATACAACTGAACATAAATGTTGGATTAATGCATAATGCCCAATAGTTTGAAATAATCGTTTTGGGTGAAAGAGGCACACTATGCAATGTTGTCTTATCCAGTCTTGATACTCCCACGGTTTCTGGCATATATTTCCATAAACCCCACCAAGCGAGGCATGTAAAGAAGCTAATACCTATAAAAATAAAGCGCCAAGAAGTATAATAAACAACGAGAGCGCCAAAAAAAGGGCCTACCAATGGTGCAATCGTTGAAACATTTGCCATTAATGCCACCATGCGGATGGCATCCATTTCAGCAAAAATTTCTTGTAAGGCTGCATAACCAACAACGCTAATAAAACATAAGCCCATTCCTTGAAAGAAACGTCCGAACATGAATTGACTCATTGAGTTAGAGCACGCAATACCAATAGTGCAACAAAAAAATAATACAGCCCCTGAAAGCATGACGACGCGTCGTCCATATCGGTCCGAAATAGGACCTAAGATTAATTGTAAACTAGCGCCACCAAGAAGGTAGTAGGTGAGTGAATTGGCAATATCGGACTCACGTCCATTAAAAGAGGCAACAACTTTGATCATTCCCGGCATGATCATATCGTTTGCAATATAGGTCAAAAACTCATACAGAACGAGGAATAAAGCAAAAATTGATGCTTGTCGGTAGGATATAGGAATTAATGGTTTTGCCATGTTGACAGAGTTACTATGATAAACATTTATTGTACACTGTTCGCTCATGTCTGTACAGATGGGACCTTGTGGTTCATTTCAGACGTGTTGCGCGCCCAAGTTTAGAAAGAGAACGGCTGGGACAAAATCAACGAATTTTCAAGAGAGTTTCATTTGTAAATCAATCTGCGCCAAGCGTACCTATAGAACAGCTATCGGCAGAAGAATTATGAAACATTTTCGCAAATCAGGTCTTTAATGCGGAATATAAGAACGTCACAAACAGCGTCGCCAACAATGTGCAATTGTTAATGATGGGCCAACCCTTCATGGATGAAGCCGATCGATGATCGGGATATGGAGAGGCTGGCGTTTGAGAAGGTAGAGTTGGAGAAGCGTAACCAGGATTTCTTGGGTACCATCGATAAAGTATCGTGCGGGCTCCCGAGGCACATTTTAATGTATATGAGTAAAGACACTAGAGAGACAGGTCAATGGACTTTATCGGATTTTTTGTCGAAAGAGCATCCTAGCGTGATAAATTTTCCACTCCAAAATTATAACCCGGAATGTGATTTTAAAAGGTTTCATGCTTATATACAGAGTAATCGCAACAAGATGAAAGCGATCAGTTTTAAAGTTGAACAACACCTGGAAGACCTGCCATCGAAAAAATTAATGATGAGTTAGGAATGGGGAGTGATTAAAACTGCGGATAATCCTAGAACAAGCAGTACGCCATTCTCAACTTTCGGGATCGGGCACGAAAATTGAGAATGGCGTTAGGATGATCATACCCTTAGGACATGCGGCATGCAGTAGACAAAGGACTATTCACTTCCTCACTCTCACTCTCACTCGTATCGTTGGGAGAGAGGTTGAAAAGATGGGGGTGTACTAGTGATTTTTCTTCTGTTGAAGGGGGCAAAGTAAAAGAACCATTATCAATAAAAAATTTATCTTCCATATTAGATTCTATAGCGGGACGAAGACGTGGAGCGGGTGGTGTTTGTTTTGGTTTTTCAAGGAATTTTTTGTTCGTCGTCATTTTTTTTGGGCTCATGTTAAGTTCTCTTATTTAATTAGTTCGTCCGTATTATACACAAAAAAATATTTAATGCTATAAGAAAGAGCATCATCTCGTGATTGAATGCAGTATGTTGCGCGCGATGATTTTTTGGATTTATCGGAATTCCCTAAATGTACACCAAAATTCGTCACTGCGTTCGCAAAGACGACGGATTTTTTTAATTCGTTGACCCAGGCGGCTTTAACGCCTCTATAGCATGATCAACTGCCTCGACTTTCTTAGCAGAATCCGTTGGACACTGTTTTTTAAAAAAAGTCGAGCAATAGCCTTGAGAAGAGGCCATATGCACGATCACCGCTGGAATTAATCCATTGGTTAGCACTCGTGTCCGCTAATATCCTCGCTCGATGACTGGCATCCAGTTGTTCCTCTGAAAGGCTCCATATCATATCAAAATGCTCTTTTGTGTTGAGAAGGGCACCGAATCGCCCTTCCAATCCTTCTAAGATATAAGTTCTATTAGATACTGCTCATATTGCACGAGGGTGATCTGGCCTTTCGAGTATAACAACGACAAAAAAACATTAAACGCAGAATGTTGACCACAATGGTTCTCGCCATGCTTTTCATCTCGCTGATTTAACACCTTCGCTGATCATGTTCAGGAGGTAGTCAAGGCTAAAGATAAAATATTGAGACCATAGAACTCAAGCCATTCTTAACTTTCGTGCCCGTGCCCGTGCCTCTGCCTGGAATTTCAACTGATCGGGCAAGGGCACGTAGGCGCTGGGGAGCAATTGTCAACATACCCTAGTGACATTTAAATTGTCGAGGCCAAAGAAATAACAGCCTCATGATGATCTAGATCGAGTTGGTTGAGTTATTTGCGACATTAGAGCCGTATTTTGTACCTCTTCTTTCCTCATTTCACCTACAACATCTTTTCCTTGGTTAAAGAATTTATTATTTTTTATAACTCTATTCGGTGGGTTGTTATCTAAATCAGGATATTTAATTGGGATTATTCGACTGGTATAAAATAATTCACGAGATTGGGTGTTTTTTGATAAGGTTTGAAGAAATCTTCTCACTTTAAAGCCTCCAAAAAGGTTGTCTGGGACAATATTAACACAATTATAAATATAAGTCACCAACAAAAAAGACAAAGACGAACACGTCGGGCCTGCGCCGTTCCGATGGGTATAGATACGGGTGTTAAAAATAAAGACTTATTGAAGAAATAAGTGGCTTGTGCTACGCTTAGGATAAGAGAAATTTGAGGCGAGAAACGTATGTTATTTAAAGGAACCATTACGCGGTTGAATTATACTACAAAGAGGCAAGTTCAGCGGCTTGCAAAAAATGCGTTTGAAGCCTCAAATAAGAGTACTAGGCTGAATTACTTTCATGACAATTCGGTAGCTCCTGAAGAAAACTTTAAATTATCCGATCATCGTTTTGCGATTTCGCATTTTGTTACTGAAAAATCAAAAACAAGCTCTCAACAAATGCTTGCGCCATGGCAAAAAAAAGGAGAGCCGCCAGCAGCTTCGTTTTCTTGTTTACATTGGAATATTTTAAAACAATGCCGTAAAACGGCTCATGGATATAACAATGGATTTGGGATTGTTGAAACAAAAGAAGACTACATTGAACGTTTATCCCAAATTGGGATCTTTATTAGGCAACTAGTGAAAGAAAGAGAGGCTAATGGAGCAAGTCCTATCTCGATAGGCTGTTTAGAAGAAGCGCCTATTACCGAAGAGGGGAAAAAAGCACTTATGGATGGTATAAATCAAGGCGATTCTAAATATAAAATAATTGATAGTACTGCTTGGGGTATATTGACTTTCGTTGATCCGACCTTGGTACCGGCGATATTTAAAGTTCATGGTCCATCGACGAATACAGAAAGTCAAATCGATACTCGAATTGCAGAGTTCGAATTTAAAGTTGCTAATGAGTGCTCGGCTCACTTATTTAACGTCCATTTGCCTCACCCTGATACAGAAGCGGATGCAGAGAAAACACAAGATGCATTAAATGTCGTTTCCGATAAATTTGTCGCAAATTTAATGAATTCCATTCTGAAAGGAAGATTGAACGATACACAGATTCTTGTTGGGGATTGGAATTTAGATCCAGAAGATGTTAACGCAGCAGTTGAAGAACGATTAAATGACCTTTTTGGTGAGTTAGGAGTCCATTCTAGCGTACATATTGCTTATGGAGAGAAGGGGCATCGTAAAGAACAAGGAGAGGATATCACTGTAGATGCCTCTGTATGCGTACATTATTCTATACCCCCCGATCTTCTTAAAATGGCTCAAGATCAAGTTCAATCTTATATTGAAGAAAAAGAAGCCGAGCACGATCGTGCTCAGAAGAAATCAACTGAAAAAACGTCAGATCCCGTTTTTCAAGAGACTAAGCCCCAAATGGCGATGGATAATTTATCTGCGGCCACTCTAAAAAAATATAGAGAACATCACCAATTATCGATGCTTATTCCGGCAAAGGAATCCGTATCGCATTTTAAGAAACAGATGCAAGAAATGGGGGGTAAAGACGATGAAAGCCCGGCAGCCTCAATAGAAAAAAAGGGGATATTACCGTAATTTTTTCACTTTGACTGTCCGACCCTTTAGTTTCCCATTTTGAAAATAACGAAATGCTTTATCCGCATAGTTTTGATGTATTGCAACATAGGAACATAGCGCACTGATGTCTATTTTACCAATCGCATCAGCAGGTAACTCGGCATCTTTTGTTAAAGCACCCAAAATATCACCCGCTCGAATTTTTTCTTTTTTGCCAGCATCCAAACACACGGTGACCATTTCTGGGGGTGTGATGGTCGCATCACTCGTATTTAATGAACTCATGTGATTCCAAACGATCGGATGAGTTAGATGATCTTCGATCAGGCAAACGCGCGCTGCATCAGTTGGAAGAACAAAGCTGAGAGCGAGTCCTTGATGTCCAGCTCGTCCAGTTCGACCAATCCGGTGAGTGTGGACGTCACTTTCAAAGGCTAAATCATAATTAATGACAACGGGGAGTTCTTTGATATCAAGCCCTCGAGCGGCAACATCTGTGGCAACTAGAATCGAGATACTTTGATTGATAAATCTCACAATGGCTTGGTCACGCTCCGCTTGTTCCATGTCCCCATTTAATGCGATTGCACTGAAGCCGGCATAGGTTAATGATTCAACCAGTTCCGTTGTTTGTTGTTTTTTATTGCAAAAAATCAGTGCCGAACGCGGTTTGTAATGCAGTAATAATGCTTTGAGTAACGGAAATTTACTGGCATTAGTTGTTACTTCATAAAAACGTTGATCGATGTCAAAGGGGGTGTGGGCCGTTTCAATAACGACTTCTTTGGGATGTTGCATGAATTGCTGACTTAACGTTTTGATTTCTGGAGGATATGTCGCAGAAAACAATAATGTTTGTCGTTTTTTAGGACAGACTGAGATAATTTCCTTTATAGTATCGAAAAATCCCATATCGAGCATGCGATCGGCTTCATCGAGAACAAGCGCGCTGAGTTTACTCACGGAAAGTGTCGCTTTGTTGAGATGCTTTTGTACGCGTCCTGGCGTTCCAACAATGATATGTGCGCCATGTCGTAAGGAATCTAATTGAGGCTTCATCGGAGTGCCGCCCGATAAATTTAAAATTTTAACATTCTGCATCAGGCGCGCTAAACGACGTAACGTTTGACAGACTTGCTCCGCTAATTCACGTGTTGGGCATAATACGAGGGCTTGCACTGCGAAATAGTCTGCATTCAAGTGATGTAATAAAGAAAGCCCAAATGCGGCCGTTTTACCGCTACCTGTTTTAGCTCTTGCTATCACGTCTTCGCAGTTGAGCATAATGGGTAGGCTTTGCGCCTGAATAGGAGTCATTGTTTCATAACCAAGCGAAGTGAGGTTATCAATTAATGCGGATCGTAGTGGCAATTCGGAAAAAGAGTTAAGGGATTGGGATAAGTTTTCAGGCTCAGTTTGACTCATGAAGATTCTCTTTTGGTAAATGATGTGCAGAATACCATGGTCTGCATTAAATTCGAAGTAATTCATTTGGATTGAGGCAAATTCCAGTCAAACCTCAGTCATTGAGGATGAGTTTAAATCAAGTTATGATGCATGATGATAAAACGAGAGACAACGATGAGCTACCTGATTAATTCAAGACAGTATTCAGCCCAGCAACCACTGGACGTTGAATTAGCGTATACCCCTGCCAAAAATTATCTATTTGATTTGGATTATCTCACCACGATTGCGGTAGAGGGGGATAATGCAAGTGAGTTTCTTCAGGGGCAATTAAGTTGTGATGTCCGTGACGTAACGACTCAGCAAATGCGGCAAGGATTGATGTGTAACCTTAAAGGTAGGGTTCTTGCGATCTTAGACGTTGTTTCTTGGATGAAGCACGGGCTTTACCTTGTCGTTCCCGAAGATTTGTGCGCTGCTACACAAGCATCACTTGCAAAAACAGCACTTTTTTCACGTGTCCAACTTCATCAAAATCCAATCAAACTATTCGGTTTGTATGTGCAAAATCAAGACGATCTGAAACCATTAGGCATGGAGTTACCGGCTGATCGCTACGGTGTTGTGTGCCAAGAAAATAGTTGTTGTTACAAAATTGATGAGTCGTTTTATATTCTGATGGTTCAACCTGACGCGAGTGATGACTTATGTGATCCGTTTATGATGCATCATCAATATCGAGGATCCCTCGCTTGGCATGCCCTTCAATTACAGCATCTGCGAACAGAAATTTATCCCGAGTCACGCGGAATGTTTTTGCCGCATCGATTGAATATGCATCAAACCGGTTATATTAATTTTAATAAAGGGTGTTACAAAGGACAGGAAATTATTGCGCGAATGCATTATCGTGCAACACAAAAGCATTTCTTAGTTTGTTTTGATATCCAAACAAGCATTGTTCCTCAACCTGAGTTAGCGTTGTACAGTGATGATGGGCTTTCGGTTGTTGGTGAGGTCGTTGATTATTGTTGTTTGGGTGATGATTATTATCGTGTAGTGGCAAGCGCGTTGATCAGTTATCAAGGAGAGTACGTACTTGCTTGACCCCGAGATCCCTTATTTACGTTCTTCATTGCGGATGGTTAATATTTCAACCCCATCACTCGTAACCAGCAATGTATGCTCCCACTGCGCTGAAAGACTGTGATCCTTGGTGACAACCGTCCATTGATCGGGTAATAAACGTGTTTGATGTTTACCGATATTGACCATTGGTTCAATTGTGAATGTCATTCCTTCAACTAGCACTTCGCGTGTATTTGGGATGCCGTAGTGAAGGACTTGAGGATCTTCGTGGAACACGCGACCAATACCATGACCACAATAATCACGAACAACGGAGCATCGATTTTTTTCTGCGTGCTGTTGAATTGCGTGACCAATCGTGCCGAGATGAACGCCTGGCTTTACTAATCCAATACCGATATTTAAACATTCTTGTGCGATTTTAACCACGTGACGTGCTTGAATGGATGGAGTCCCAACACAAAACATCTTACTCGTGTCACCATGATATGAGTCTTTGATAACCGTAATGTCGATATTAATAATATCCCCATCTTTTAACACTTTTTTTCCAGGAATTCCATGGCAAACCACGTGGTTCACTGAGGTACATATCGATTTCGGGAAGCCATTATAATTTAAGGGTGCAGGAATAGCGTTTTGAACATTGACGATGTAATCATGACAAATGGTGTTTAATTCTTCAGTGGTTATTCCCGGTTGAACGTAGGGCCCAATCATTTCAAGGACTTCAGCTGCTAATCGACCAGCAACGCGCATTTTTTCAATTTCAGAAGCTGTTTTTATACTAATTGCCATATAGATGAATTCCAAGTGTTTAATTTGATGGGATAATCAATGAAATAATCTTATAATAGTAGCATATCATCTATAGTAATTCTATTTGAAATTAGGCAGAATAGATGAGCATTTTGGGGTGGTTTGATTTGTTTGAATTTTAAAAAGATTAACAAGGGGATTGTTTATGAAAATGAAATTAGCCGCTGTAGCGGCCGTAGGGTTGATGGTATCATCAACAATGGCAACAGCGAATGTTACATCATTAAAAAATGACACAGACAAGTTGTCCTATAGTATCGGTAGTGATTTGGGAAAAAATTTCAAACGTCAATCAATTGACATTAATCCGACAGTAATGGCGCAGGGTATTAGTGACGCAATGGGTCACGGAAAACCGCTATTGACTGATGATCAAATGAAAGAAGTATTAACCAAATTCCAAAAAGATATCATGGCAAAACGAGCCACTGAAATGGGAAAAAAATCAGCTGAAAATTTAGCGGTTGGAACGAAGTTTTTAACTGAGAATAAAGCTAAAGAAGGGGTTGTTGCACTTCCAAGTGGCTTGCAATATAAAATCATTAAAAATGGAACAGGTGCTAAGCCAACTAAAGAAGATACCGTTACTGTTGAGTACACTGGCCATTTGATTAGTGGTGAAGTGTTTGATAGTACAGAAAAAACAGGAAAGCCTGCCACATTTAAGCTTTCACAAGTGATTCCTGGATGGACTGAAGCACTGCAGTTAATGCCTGCAGGTTCGACCTGGGAAATTTATGTTCCAGCTACTTTAGCTTATGGCGATCGTAGTGTGGGTGGTCCGATTGGCCCCAATGAAACATTGATTTTTAATATCCATTTAATCTCTGTAGAAAAAAGCAAAGCATAATATGTAAACTCGATTCCGCAGTTTTTAATGCTTGATTGCTTAAAACGTCGACGTCCCTTCGGGACGTCGAGATCGTATAAGCATAGAACCCGTATTTTCAGATATGCTCTCCGCTTATGAGTTTTCGGTTTTTCCTTTTGGTCTAAAAAATGATATGAATAAACGCCTTATTATTATTTTTATTCTCGGATTTTCATCTGGGCTTCCGATGGCGCTTATTAGCAGCACACTTCAAGCTTGGTTTGCTAATACCGGTATGTCAGTGATGGCAACTGGGATGCTGAGTTTATTGAGCTTGCCCTATGTTTATAGAATGCTCTGGGCTCCTGTAGTTGATCACTATTCATTATTAAGCATTGGTAAACGACGCAGTTGGATGTTGATAACACAGCTATTATTGTTAGTTGGTCTTAATGTTCTCGCGTGGTGTTCACCAACAGAGAATCCAAGTTGGATGGTTTTTATCGCCTTCGCGTTGGCCTGTTGTTCTGCTACGCAAGATATTGCTATTGACGCACATCGTACTGAATATTTACCTTTTTCTGAGCATGGCATTGGTGCATCCATGGCGGTTTTTGGATATCGGCTTGCTCTTGTTGTGTCAGGGGGATTTGCGTTGGTGATGGCTCATCATTTTGGTTGGGCGTGGACGTATCGTTTGATGGGGTTATTAATGATTCCTGGGATATTAATGACGTTATTGAGTCCAGAGCCATCGCAAGAGACAGCTAAGCCAGCTAATCTCATTGATACGTTTTGTGATCCAGTGAAAGAGTTACTTTCTCGCAAAGGGATTGTATCGCTATTGCTGTTCATCTTTTTTTATAAATTAGGTGAAGCGTTTACCGCATCAACCAGTGGCGTCATGATGCCTTTTTTGATTCAGGGATTAGGGTTTTCGTTGGAGACCGTGGGGATCGTAAATAAAGTCATTGGCGTCATTTCTCTTTTGTTGGGAGGGCTACTTTCAGGTCTTTTATTAATGCGTTGGTCGCATTCTAAGGCGTTGTTATGTTTTGGTATACTGCAATCAATAACGAATCTGCTTTTTGTTGCACTTGCCATGACCGGCCAAAATCTATCATTATTCGCACTAGCGGTTGTCAGTGATAACATTGCGGCAGGAATGGGCACAACGGCACTTGTAGCACTGATTATGCGTCTAGTGGATAAGCGTTACACCGCAACGCAATTTTCCATCTTTGTCGCTTTCGCATCATTACCTCGAATTCTGTCAGGTCCTATGGCAGCTATGATTCAATCGTGGTTTGGTTGGGTCGGTCTTTTTCAATTGTCGTTTTTATTCGCACTAGGCTTCATTCCGTTTTTGAGTATTGTTAGACGTTTAATGTTGAAAAACGACCCGGTTGTTGGAGGTGGGCATCGTGAGTGTGTTATTACAGAATAACGAGTACTTGAGAAATGGATCCCGGAATTTAGCGCGACTAAGCTCGCAGGCTCGCCAAGTCGCGCTAAATTCCGGGATGATAGTCATTATCGGCGAGCATTTCTGATCTGCTGCTAGGGCAGGGCGTTGCTCATTTAAAGGTGACTCAAAAATTCAGTTAAATGAGGTTTGTCTTCTTCGTGCAAATAAAGTTGGAGACGTTTGATTGCTTCGTCGTATTCTGATTGGTTTATTGTTCCGCGAATTAATTCAAATCGTTGATAGACACAATATGTATTAAGGACATCGGTTTCGCAATAATGTCGAATACCACTAATATTTCCTGCTAAATACTCACCCCATACTTTATCACCACTCATTCCCATTTTTCCTGGAAATCCTAACATCGAAGCGATTTGATCCAGAGGAGCAAAGGCTTTATTTTGATAGGCGGCTAAAACGTCCATGAGATCTAAATGGCGGTAGTGAAAGCGATTTAAATAATTATTCCAGCGAAAGGCTTGCTGATGATCGCCCGTTTCCCAGTAAAGTGGTGCAGGAACGCCATGCAGCAGGGCTCTATAATGTAATACGGGCAAATCAAATCCGCTGCCATTCCAGCTCACGAGCGTTGGTGTATGTTTATCAATGCCACTAAAAAATCGTGTGATTAGTTCTTTTTCATCAGATGCTTCATCACCAAGTGACCAAACCTTGAGTTGTTTTGCGTTACTGATCACCAAGGAAATGGCAACGATTTTTTGAAGGTAGTGGGGAAGAAAGTCATTCCCGACTTTTGCTCGACGTAAAGCAAATAAAGCTTGAGCGGTGTCTTCATCAGAGAGTCCATGTAGATCATATAGTTTTCGTCCTGCTTCAACGTCAGGAATTGTTTCGATGTCAAATACGAGAATAGTCATAATTAAATTTCCGAAAAGCCTTCTTAACCGATCTTACTATTTTGAACGAATGCAGTTACAAATCAAGTTGTAATTCGTTAAAATAATGATTTAATTCACGAGAAAAAAACACATGAGATATTGGATTGTTGCAGCGATATTATTATTGACGAGTTGTGCAACACTGCCTCCGCCTCGTGATGTGAATAATGTCTGTAGTATTTTCAAACAGTACCCCGATTGGTATCGTGCGTCGAAAGATGTGCAACGACGCTGGGGAGTCCCTGTTACGGTTCAAATGGCGATTATTCATCAGGAATCCAAATTTGATGGAAATGCGATGCCTCCACGGACTACGTTATTATGGATAATCCCATGGAAAAGACCTTCATCAGCTTATGGATATTCACAAGCGTTACGAGGCACATGGGCGGAGTATAGGCACTCTCGGGGGGGTGTTTTTGCGTCACGGGATGACTTTGAGGACGGAGTTGATTTTATTGGCTGGTACGCGGAAGAGGCCTATAGACGAGCAAGAATTTCACGTGGAAACACATACGAATTATACTTAGCTTATCACGAAGGTGTGGGTGGATATCTACAACGATCTTATTTGAGAAAACCATGGTTAATCACTGTTGCACATAAGGTGAGTGCTAGAGAAAAAATCTATCGCGCGCAATTGGCTTCTTGCTCCATTCCTCATTCTACTCGTTCATGGATGCATTTTTGATGAAAGACAGCGTACAAAATTGGCTAGTTCACCCTTATTCGATTACTGATCGATTAGTTGAAAAAGCCGGTGAAGCGTCATTGATGGTACTCACGCAAGGATGGGATCTTATCTGTGCTTGGGATAAAAAAATAATAGATGATGCCCGTGTGTGGCGTCGTGAAATTCTCATGCTGGCACAAGGAGAAGTATGTTGGTATGCCCGAACGATTGTTCCTGAGCTCACTTACAAAAATAATCAAGATTTTTTTGAACAGTTAAAAACAGTGTCTCTTGGATCACTTATTTTTAACTCCTCCATAGCTCGACGCATGTCTTTATCCTCATATGTGATTGATGAGACGATGCCTGAGTATCAATGGCTCCCCGAATCGGTTAAGCCATCTCCCGCTCAACCATTATCGGTGCGCTTATCTCATTTGATGTTGCATGAGCAATTTCCTTTTTATTTGGTTGAAATACTATTACCTGCTGCAGCGAGGTACAACTCTTGAAATGGGATGCATATAGTCGATTAATGCGATTGGACAAACCGGTGGGTATTTTACTGTTGTGGTTTCCTACCGCCTGGGCGTTATGGGTGGCTAATCATGGACAGCCTCCTGTCGTGCTGATGGTTTATTTTTTATTAGGGACCATTGTGATGCGATCGGCCGGTTGTGTTGTGAATGATTTTGCCGACCGACATATTGATAAACATGTGCATAGGACTCGCAATCGCCCACTGACAACGGGCGAAGTGAGTGTTCGTGGATCGATCGTTTTGTTTATGGTTCTATTGTTTCTTGCTTTATTCATTGTCATTCAATTGCCTATAGCCTGCCTTTATTATGCTTTTTTAGGCTTGTCTGTGACGGTTGTTTATCCTTTTTGTAAACGATGGATTCAAGCACCTCAACTGGTGTTAAGTATCGCTTTTTCAGTCAGTATTCCGATGGTATACGCTGCTTCTTTTATAGCATTTGATCGGAGTATGGGGTTGCTGGTGATGATTAATCTGTTATGGGTCATTGTCTATGACACGATGTATGCAATGGTTGATCGTGAAGATGATCTTCAGTTGGGAGTTCAATCTACGGCGATTTTATTTGGGCAATATGACAGACTGATCATTGGCTTGATGATGCTGATAATGCATGGTATGTGGCTTTTTGTCGCGGACACGGAATTGTTTTTGATTGGATTTGCAATAGGTGCATTCATATTGCTCTATCAATATTATTTAATTCGTTATCGTAATCCTCGCGATTGTTTTAAAGCGTTCCAATGGAGTATAGGGTATGGATTGGTGATGTGGATGAGTCTCGTTGGATATTATTGGATATAATTCTTCAGTAGGTGCATGCCGTGTTCTGTTAAAATGGCCTCCGGATGGAATTGCAGGCCAAAAACAGGATATTGACGATGTGAAATCGCCATAATGGTTTCCCCAGCCCAGGCATCAATGGTAAAACAAGAGGGGAGTTGTGCTGGATCGACTGCCAGTGAGTGGTAACGTGTTACTTGAAATGAGTTGGGGATATTGCGAAAGAGTCCTCGGTTATAATGCGTAATCGTTGAGGTTTTACCATGAATGATTTGCTGTGCTTGAATGATACTGCCGCCAAAAGCATACGCGAGACATTGATGCCCTAGACAAATGCCTAAAATTGGATAGTCACGATGGAGTTGTCGAATAACATCAAGCGAGATCCCAGAGCCCTCAGGGCCTTTGGGGCCTGGAGAAATCACGATGTAGTTAGGGTTGAGTTGTTTGATGGTTTGAATATCAATGGCGTCGTTGGATATAACCCGTACTTCTTGACCAATGCATTGGAAGTATTGAGATAAGTTATAAGTAAATGAGTCGTAATTATCGATAATAAGTAGCATAGTGGTTTTGAAAAAATCGCAGTAAAATTATAAGATGAAATTATAACTCATTTAGTCTAACCAAGAGAAATTCCTTGAGCCCATTAACCATTGAACACCTATCCTATCATCACGAGATGATACATCATTATCAAGCACTCAATGACTTACCCGGTTTTGTATTGCTCGAAAGCACGGATCAAGTACGTGGCCGCTTTGATATTCTGAGCGCATTGCCTTATGACAGGCTGACTATTATGCGTGATGGATCAGATGTTGCGATGGTGTATGAGATGATTCAGCAACGTTTGTCAAATACCGTAACGACGCATGACTTTCCATTTCAAGGTGGGGCGATTGGTTATATGTCGTATGATTTTGGTGCTTTACTTGCGGGTATTCATCATCAAAATCCACATCCAGCGTTATCCGATATGCCATTGGTCGATCTCGCTTTTTATGACTGGGCCATTATCGTTGATCATCAACAAAAAACAGTTCACTTACTGGGGGCGCATCAACACTCCGATACGCAGGATATACTCCAAGACATCAAACGACGTTGGCATATACCTCGCCCGAATAATGTCTTTGCATTACAGTCTGATTTTAAACCCTTAATGACAATGGATGAGTATCATCAAGCGTTTGATGCAATCCATTATGATTTATGTCATGGTCGCGCATACCAAGTGAATTTAACTCAATCGTTTGTTGCTCACTATACGGGAGATACATGGGAAATTTATAAACAAAATCGGCGAAAAAATCCAGTGCCTTATGCGGCTTATTGGCGCGGCGTGAACGTGGATGTCTTGAGTTTTTCTCCCGAACGGTTTTTATTAATGGATAATGGTCGTGTGTTGACGTCGCCGATTAAAGGCACCATCCGGCGATCCGATCAAATTGATTTAGATGATCGTCTTCGTGCTGAGTTGATGTCTAGCGATAAAAATAGAGCCGAGAATGTGATGATTGTTGATTTGATGCGGAATGATTTAGGGAAGCTTGCAAAACCAGGTACGGTTACTGTAACGGCTCTATGTGAGGTGCAAAGTTTTAACGGAGTGCATCATTTAGTGAGTGATGTTGAAGCTGATTTTGATAAAAATGTTACTCCGATGGACGTTTTTGCAGCGTGTTTTCCTGGTGGCTCCATTACTGGGGCACCAAAACGCGAAGCAATGCGGATGATTGCTGAGCATGAGACCGTTGCTCGAGGGGTCTATTGTGGAAGTATTGGCTATTTTTCATCGCATGGACGATTTGATTGCAATATTGCGATACGGACGCTTACCGCGACTCAAGATAGACTCATTCTAGGAGCAGGAGGGGGAATTGTTGTTGACTCACGTTGGGACGATGAATACCGTGAGTGCTTTACAAAAATTAATGCAATTGTGGCGTCCATTTCTTAGGAATGTGACCGAAATAACTTCCTGTTTTAGCATCAAATCTGACCACCATCTTGGCGTGTTCAATTTTAAAAAAATGCTCGATGGACACCAGTACACCTGCGCTTTTTTCAAAATTGAACACGCCAAGATGATGGCCAGCTTCGCACTAAAACAGGAAGTTATTCCGGTCACGTTCCTTAGTTTTGTCACCGCAACGAACGTCTCAATATTTTCCCAACATTGCTTTTAGGTAACTCGGTATAAAATTCAATAATTTTGGGGATCTTGTACGCGGTCAGGTGCTGACGAGCATGAGCGATGATTTGCTCTTTTGTTAACGACTCATCTCGTTTAACAATGCATGCCTTAATTTTTTCACCGGATTCGCCACTATCCACGCCAATAACCCCTACCTCTAAAACTCCAGGCATCATGCCAATGACTTGTTCAATTTCATTGGGGTAAACGTTGAATCCAGAGACAAGAATCATGTCTTTTTTACGATCGACGATGTAGAAAAATCCCTTGTCATCGTATATCGCGATATCGCCTGTTCGAAGAAAACCATCCGGCCAAAACATCAGCTTAGTTTCTTCTGGTTTTTGCCAATATCCAGCCATCACTTGAGGTCCTTTGATACACAACTCTCCTTTTTCACCCATTGGTAGCTCGTGACCATTGTCATCACGGATCGATAATTCGGTAGAAGAAATTGGAAGGCCAATACTCCCGTTATATTCTTCCAAATACATGGGATTAATTGTTACTGCGGGACTTGTTTCTGATAACCCATAGGCTTCAAGTACTCGCGCATGAGTTTTTTCGTGCCATCTCATGGAGACAGTTCGTTGTAATGCCATACCACCTGACAGTGCTAATTTGAGCTTGGAAAAATCAATTTCAGAAAATTTAGGATGATTGAGCAGTGCATTAAAGAGAGTGTTCACGCCTGTAATGGCGGTAAATTGAGTGTGCTTGATGTCATCGATGAACCTAGGCAAGTCACGCGGATTGGTGATCAAAAGATTGCTGGCTCCTGCTCTTATAAAAGTAAGGCAATTGGCCGTAAGTGAAAAAATATGGTAAAGCGGAAGAGCGGTGACGATGAGTTCGCTAGAACTCACATCGAGAGGCGCTAACCATGCAGAGGCTTGTAGCACGTTGGCAATCATATTGCCATGGGAGAGCATTGCTCCTTTCGCTATGCCTGTTGTTCCTCCGGTATATTGGAGAAACGCGATATCGTCGTGCTGGAGAACGACGGGTTCTAGAGATCCTTTGGCACCGGATGTGAGCGCGTGTTGCCAAGAGATAGCGTTAGGGAGGTTATAAGAGGGGACCATTTTCTTGATATATTGGACGACAAAATTGACCGTAATGCGCTTCATCCAAGGAAAGAGATCACCTAATTCTGTAACAATGATATGTTTGATAGCAGGCATTTTAGGTAACGATGTTTCCACCGTTTTTATAAAATTCGCCAATACAATAATAACCTCAGCACCTGAGTCATTCATTTGATGGGTCAATTCGTCCGCGGTGTAGAGTGGGTTTGTATTCACAACAATGAGCCCCGCGCGCAGTATTGCAAAGAGTGCAACGGGATATTGGAGTAAATTCGGCATCATGATTGCGACTCGACTGCCTTTCTTAAGCCCTAATTGTTGTAAAAAAATGGCTAAATTTCGAGTCAGTATGTCCAACTCTCCGTAATTTATTTTACTGCCCATGTTGATGTATGCCGTATTGCCACGGTACTTACGACATGAGTCTTCAAATAGCTGAGTCAGTGATGAGCATTCGGTTGTTGAAATTTCAGCAGGCACGCCTTTTTGATAGTGTTTTAACCATATTTTCTCCATTGCTCAGAGCCTTCCTTCTGTTATTATTAGATGAACCATGCTAGTATTGTAAACCAAAATAAACCAGATGGATATCGCATTGATAACAGATAATCTATTGAAATCACAAGCATTTAAATTAAAAGGTAGGCTTTACACCTTAACTGTTTTATGTGTATTAGATGTGGATGAACGTAACTTTGAAGCATATTTAACAGAGGTGATTGCAAAAGCCCCTCGTATGTTTGAAAAAACACCAGTTGTATTGGATTTTTCAGAAGTTCAATGTGATTTGATTGATTTACAACGCCTTTGTTTTCAATTGCGTGATCGAGGCATTATCCCGGTCGCTGTTCAAGGTGCTGACGCTCAGCTTCAAGCATTGGCTATCGCAAATGGGCTGGCGTTGATCGGTGTCTCTGGATCATCCCGAGTTAGCGACGATGCGCTTGACGTTAGCACAGTACCGGATGATGTAGGGCGTGAACCGTTGCCTGAAACATATAAATCAAAAATGATCACCTCGCCGATTCGATCGGGGCAGCAAATTGTGGCCAAAGGAGGCGACTTAGTTGTTGTTTCATCGGTTGGGCATGGCGCTGAGCTTTTATCGGATGGCCATATTCATGTGTATGGTGCTTTACGTGGACGTGCATTAGCTGGAATTGGTGGTAATAAGGACGCACGTATTTTTTGCAACTTATTGGATGCTGAGCTTGTATCGATAGCTGGAATTTATCGTTTGCGTGATGCGATTGAACCGCCTCCTGGTCCTTGTCAAATATTTCTTAAAAACGATCATATCATCATTGAAATGATATGATTGACGCGGTATTTATTTCAGATCTTCATTTGCATCCCAATATTCCTGCTATAAGCGAACGTTTTACTCGCTTTGTGCAGTGGGCAGCTGAAAATACGCGAGCCGTGTATATTTTAGGTGATTTTTTTCATGTGTGGGCAGGAGATGACTCTTTAGATGTTTGGAGCAAGTCGATTGCCTCACAACTTTCTTGGTTAGCCGATCAAGGAGTGACACTCCATTATATGCATGGAAATCGCGACTTTTTGTTAGGCCAGCAATTTGCAACGCTCGCGTCATTGTATATTTTACCCGATCCGTCGGTGATTCAATTGGACGGTCGCCGCATTCTATTGACTCATGGTGATAGTTATTGCGTCAATGATCGCAGTCACCAATGGTTACGTCGACTCACCCGTAATCGATTGTTTCCGAAGCTGTTCTTGTCTATTCCTTATCGTATTCGCATGCGGTTAGTCTCTCAAATACGAACGTATAGCCAGGGAAATAAGCGTAAGCCGCAGTGGACAATGGATGTTGTTCCCTCGGTCATGTTATCGCATATGCAGAAGCTGGGTGTTAACGTCGTTATTCATGGACATATTCATAAACCAGGCTTGACGGTGCATTCAAAAAATTATCAGCAATACGTATTGAGTGATTGGGATGACGACCCATTTGTTTTGTGCTATAATAAAGCAAGCGGTTTTTGTTTTAATCCTTTTGAGGAGAGATGTAATGTCCAAACCTGAACAAAAAAAAGATGTGCTGAATAAAAAGCTGAAAAAAAGCAGTACTCCTATGCAGCAATTGCTGTTTGATACGGTTACTGATGCCCATCGAAAGCAAAGGCAACAACTGACTCTGGAAAAAGATAGGCGCAAAGAGCATCATAAGCAGATCGTCAGGAAAGAGCAATATAAAAAAGATAAGGACAAATATGATCATTTGAGTTCTGAAATGAAAAGAACGCTTACCGCTATGGATTCATTGTCTACCATTTTATTTGCAATTGGATCGCAAGCCGAAGCGTTAAAAAAGGTCATGCAATATCGAATTGAAGAAAAGCTCAAGGATACAACCGGAAGTAAAAATGGCCTCAATGTGAGAAAACACATTATGAGCATTAGTAATATGCTTTTTAAACAAATCGTTCAGGCAGCGAAAGATAGCTTGACCGACCCCGATGTTTACTTGCCTCAAGTCATTCATTACGTTGAGTTAGATGAGAACTCTAAAATAAAAAAAGCACCCCTTCGATTTGACTCCGATATTTTTGTTACTCAAGCACAAGAGGATCTTTTTAATGTCGATTTTAGGAAGTGGCTCCTGAAGAATGGATATGAAGAAAATAAAACGGGTCAGGTTGTCAATGTTCAAACTCAAGCAGTGATTAAAAAAGAAGCGTTTGAAGCGCTTCGTGATGATCCCGCGAATGGCTTGACGCGTTATTTAAAAGATGAATGGAAAATGGAAAATGTTAAGCAGGAAAAAGCTCGAGTAGAAGCCCCTAAAGTAGAGCCTGCCCCTAAGAAAGAAGCAAAGAAACGAGATCGAGACGAAAGTCCCGATGACGCTCAGGATGAAGCTGAGGATCACGCTCCAAGACCAGGGCAGCGATAAGGGCATCGTACGCAGCAGTTCTCAATATGGAACATAGTTTGAACAACAGCATTGTCTTCCCCGCGCCTGCGGGGTAAGGCAGTACGGGGTTAGAGGCGATCCTTGTGTAATTCCATCTTGAGAGCTGCTACATCGTACGTTCTGATTTATAATGCGGAACCGAGTGTATAGTCAATCACAGATGCCATCCAAAAACTGCGGAACCGTGTGTATAGTCATCAGAGGAAAAATAATAATAATGGACAATGGATCAATGGACAAAGAATCAATGGAAAGCGATATTCAAGCACTACCTTCAACTTACAGCATACTCACTGCCGATCGAATACTCGCTGGATACGGCGTGCGTTTAGGTCAAGATGAATTATCTAAAATTATTAAAAATTCGAATAGTACTTATTTTCAATTATTGGTTGTGCCCTTTAGTAATATTATTAATGGAATCATCTTGCAACAAGCGTGCGATTATCAAGTTTACCTGCAAAAAATATTCATTGATTACTTGGTTTCGGGGAGTGGAAATGATAACGAAGAAACTCCTGGTGCGTCTCTGCGCGCTGATTTGGAGCAAAATCGGCTTAAATTAGTTGAAATGAGCTCATTATTTGAGCAGGATAAATTTACTCACATGACGTTGATCAGTGAAAGCCAGGATTCCATTAAACGATTGGTTAAAAATTTACTTCCATTGCATGATACAGCTGAAACCAGTGACCATATAAAGGAATCGATCGCACCGTTTCGAGAACGCGCGAATGATATTGCCCAAGGGTTTCGAAATTATCGAGTTGAGTTTAAAACACTGATATTTGATACCCTGCGATTAATTCAATTACTGCCCGATTATCATGAAAATCCAGAGCAGGAAGCGATCAACCGAAACTCATTGCAGTTTGATGATCAGTTGGGGTAATTTTTTTCTATCTATTCTATCTTATCTATTGTATAATCTGCGACCTTATTTCACTCAATCTGGAGTTTTTCATGTCTGTTGAATATACCTTATCAATTATTAAACCGGATGCCGTTGCCAAATCAGTCATTGGGCAAATTTACACACGTTTTGAACAAGCGGGATTGGATATTGTTGCCGCTAAAATGACACACTTATCTCGTCAACAAGCAGAAGGTTTTTATGCAGTTCATAAAGATCGTCCGTTTTTTAATGATCTCGTGTCTTTTATGATTTCAGGTCCTGTGATGATTCAAGCACTGAAAGGTGAAAATGCAATTATGAAACACCGTGACCTTATGGGAGCAACTAATCCGAAAGAGGCTGCGCCAGGAACAATTCGTGCTGATTTTGCCGATAGTATTGATGCAAATGCCGTTCATGGTTCAGATGCTGCTGAAACAGCAATGCAAGAAATTGCTTATTTCTTTGAGCCAAGCGAAATTTGTGAACGTGCTTAATGAGTTGTTTTAGGAGTTTTTGTAATGCAGTCACGTGTTAATCTATTAAACTTCAACACTCAAGGTATGCGCGATTTTGTCGAACAGTGTGGCGAAAAACCGTTTCGTGCCCAGCAGTTGATGAAATGGATTCATCAAGTCGGATGCCGTGATTTTTCAGGCATGACAAATTTAGGCAAGGTATTCCGTGAGCGGTTGGCTGAACTTGCCGAAATTCGTCTTCCCGAAATGGCTGATTGCCAAAAATCTGCCGATGGAACACATAAGTGGTTACTCAAACTCGATTGCGGTAATTGTATTGAAACGGTGTACATCCCTGAAGCCACTCGTGGTACGCTTTGTGTTTCATCACAGGTAGGATGTGCACTGAACTGTAGTTTTTGCTCTACAGGAAAGCAAGGGTTTAACCGAAATCTATCAATAGCCGAAATTATTGGCCAAGTTTGGTTCGCGGTTCGCGAGCTCTCACGTCAGCAGGGGGCTCATGATAAACGGGTCACTAATGTCGTGATGATGGGGATGGGCGAGCCGTTGTTGAATTTTGATAATGTCGTTGCGGCTATGGATATCATGATGGATGACTATGCTTACGGCATGTCTAAGCGTCGAGTCACACTCAGTACATCGGGTATTATTCCTGAAATGGAGCGTTTAAGAGAGCGATGCTCCGTATCTCTGGCTGTTTCACTCCATGCACCGACGGATGAGTTACGCAACGAATTAGTACCCATTAACAAAAAATACCCATTAGTTCAGTTAATGGATATCTGCATGCGATATTTTGCAGATGAACCAAGGCGTGTGGTGACGTTTGAGTATGTGATGTTAAAGGGAATTAATGACCAACCCGAGCATGCCAAACAGTTGATCAAACTATTGCGCGATGTTCCTTGCAAAGTAAATTTAATTCCATTTAATCCATTTCCAATGGCTCAGTATGAGCGATCCTCATTGACTGCAATTAATGCATTTAGAGATATATTAATTGCAAAAGAGATCAATACGATTACCCGTAAAACACGTGGGGATGATATTGATGCGGCTTGCGGTCAGTTAGCTGGGCAAGTTGATGATAAAACAAGTCGATCGAAGCAATGGCAAAAGTTACATTTTAAAGCACTAGATCACGTGGTATCATAAGCGCTCGTTTATACCCATTGAAAATAGTTTGAATGAACATCGGCTTCAGAAGTAAATTTTGTGCAAATTTTGGAGTGTCAGTGGTGAGTTTTTTTTTGAAATGGTGTGGTTTAATTGCCTTGACGAGTATGACCTTTCTGCAAGCGTGTCAACATACCAACGATGAAGCGAATGAAAAAAAGAAACATCGCAGTGAAGCAGCAGGTTACAATGTCCAATTGGGCTTAGGATATCTCAATCAGGGTAATATTCCACGAGCAAAGCGAAAACTATTGCTAGCCTTGGAACAAGCACCAAACTCCCCTGACGCGAATGCAGCGATGGCTTATTTTATGGAAAAAACAGGGACTCCGGAAATTGCTAAAACATATTATAAAAAAGCGATGTCTGCAGCACCTGGTCGAGGAACACAACTTAATAATTATGGAACATTTTTATGTCGGCAAGGATCTTATGCCGAAGCTGAAGTTTATTTTTTAAAAGCAGTGGACGATCCTCAATATGAGCATACCGCTGGTGCTTATGAAAATGCAGGATTGTGTGCATTGGCGATTCCCAATGTAAAAAAAGCAGAACAGTTTTTTTCAAAAGCATTGAAGCACGACCCGTCACGTAAACAGTCGCTTGCTGAGCTCGTGCAACTTGAAATGAAGGACTCACATTTTAATGAGGCATTGGTGAATTTACAAAAGTATCCTGATTTGGTACTGCATTCTCCTGACATGCTTGCTCTTGCAGTCACTGCATCGCATCAGTTAGGAAAATTGGACATTGAAGCAGAATATAAAAATTGGCAGCATTTATTGGAACCTTCTGGAGTAAAACATCATGACGTCAACAACAATGGATGAAGTCGGCAAACGAATTGAAGAAAGACCTGGTGCTCAGCTGGCTGCTATTAGAACAGCCAAAGGGTACACGGTAGAATATGTAGCGAGCAAATTGCATTTACGCGTTCGTATCATTGAACTATTGGAAGCGGATGATTATAAAAACATGCCTACGCCTGTTTTTGTGAAAGGTTATTTGCGTGCTTACGCAAAATTAGTGGATCTTAATGCCGATCCATTGCTAGAAATATTTAATCGTAATTTCATGATTGAGCGAAAACATGAAAAAGCGCCGTTATGGCAATCTCGTCGTGACACTAGTGGTGCGGAGCGAGCTATTCGTTGGTTAACGACACTGTTCGGGGTTGTGGTACTGATAGCCATTGCGATTTGGTGGAGTAAAAGTAAAGACAACGAAAATGTATTTGCCAATGCAACAACGACAACGAAAGCACAAGAGCTCTCGGAGCATGCTCAAGTTGACATTCGACTCACGGATTTGTCAAAAATGCGTTCATTATTGTCTTCAGAAAACCAATATAGCCCCATGGAGAAAAAAGGTGACTGAGCGAATTCAAGCAGTTCGAGGCATGAATGATATTTTGCCTGAACAAGTGCCTTTTTGGAGGCATGTTGAGCGGATAGTTGAACATTGTTTATTTCAGTATGGATATCAAGAAATTCGATTTCCACTCGTTGAAAGCACAGCGCTCTTTAAACGTTCTATTGGCGATGAGACGGATATTGTCGAAAAAGAAATGTACACGTTCGAGGATCGAAACGGTGATAGCCTGACATTACGACCTGAAGGAACAGCGGGCTGTGTCCGTGCATGCATTGAGCATGGACTGTTACATAATCAACAACAAAAACTATGGTACGCGGGCCCGGTGTTTCGTCATGAAAAACCACAAAAAGGGCGGTATCGACAATTTACACAAATGGGTGTGGAAGCGTTTGGTTTTTCAGGCGTTGCGATTGAGCTTGAACTTCTTGCTATTGGCCAGCGCTTATGGAAGATGCTCGGTGTCGCCGATGTTGTGCATCTGCAGATTAATACGCTCGGTGAGCTTTCTGAACGTCAAGCCTATCGTTTACGTTTGATTGACTATTTTAAATCACATTTTGATGTTTTGGATGAAGACAGTAAACGGCGTTTAACTAAAAATCCTTTACGTATTTTAGATAGTAAAAATCCTGAACTTCAGTCAATTATTGCTGCCGCTCCAAAATTAATCGACGAGATTGGCGTAGAAAGTCGAAATCAATTTCATGCATTATGTAATGGTTTAGAGACTTTGGGCATTCCATATACGATTAATCCCTCTCTTGTTCGTGGTTTGGACTATTATGGCGGGGTTGTTTTCGAATGGGTTACAGAGCATCTTGGCAGTCAGGCAACCGTCTGTGCGGGTGGTCGATTTGATAAACTGGTTGAGCAATTTGGTGGTAACGCAACACCGGCAATTGGCTTTGCACTCGGAGTCGAGCGACTCATTCTGTTGATAGAATATCTTCAAAACAAAGAGTTGACTCAAGTGTTACCTGTTGTGTTTATGATTGCCACAGGTAATGAAGCGCTTGACCGGCTTATTGTTTTAGCGGAAACAATACGCAATGCATATCCAAATGCTCCCGTGATTGTGAATGTGGCGATGGGTGGTTTTAAAAGTCAATTTAAAAAAGCAGATAAAAGTGGCGCACGGCTCGCATTAATTTTGGGTGAGGAAGAATTCGCTGCCGGGTCTATTAGTATTAAAGATCTGCGTGCTGATAATGAACAAGTCACGCTGCCACAAGACCAGCTCATCGAATATTTACGAACATATTATTAGGAGATAGAAACGATGTCAGTATATATGACAGAAGAGGAGCAATTAGAAAATATCAAAAAGTGGTGGAAGCGGCATCAATCCGTTATTACCACCATCTTATCGGTCGTGCTGATCGTCGTCGCAGGATACCGCTACTGGAACTGGCATGTGGAGAAAACAACACAACAAGCGTCCATTGCATATGAAAATATGATGATCTCTGTTTCTACACATGATGATAAAAGCACACAATCCTATGCTAATCAATTAGTCAAAAATCATGAGCATACGATGTATGCCACTGCTGCGCACTTGACCTTAGCGAAAGTGTATGTGTCTGCAAAAAATTATCCAAAGGCTCGTGAAGAGCTTGAGCATGTCGCGCATCATTCAAAAAATGCGTCACTCAAAGCAGTGGGTACAATCCGTTTAGCACGATTGTTGTTGTCAGAACAGCACTACGATAATGCTTTAACTGAGTTAGCATCTCTCGACAGCCCTACGTATGCGCCAGTTATTAATGAGCTAAAAGGTGATATTTTTTCTGCGAAAGGGGAGTATGCCAAAGCGGAAGCTTCCTATGAAACGGCCGTCAAAGACGGGCAATTAAAAGGAGTTTATAATCGCTTTTTGGTCATGAAACATGATGCGGTAGCGATGATGATCGATCCGAAGCTTGCTTCACGAGCGACTTCGCAAGTTGGTTAATGTTGGATAGAGGAGAATAAAATGTCATTCCGTACTTGTAGAACAATACTGACACTTGCAGGCATTGTAACATTAGCCGCTTGTACTCAAGTGGATGATTATATGTTTGGGACGGACAATACGGTGCAACCTGCCCAGTTGACATCGATTAAAGCAAAAATGAGTCTGGTTCAGAAATGGTCGGTTTCTACAGGAAAGTCTGGCAAAGCCAATAGCTATTTGAAATTGGATCCCGTGCTTGTCGGTGGGGTTATTTACACGGCAAGTGTTGGTGGTACGGTTCAAGCGACTGACGATGCGCATGGCAAAGTGTTGTGGTCAGTGGAACTGCATCATCATTTAGTGAGTGGGCCATCGGTGGCGAGAAATCATATTGCGGTAGCCACAAACGCCTCAACGCTCCTTGTTCTGGAGCGGACGAATGGAAAGGTACTCTGGAAGGCCAATCTTTCGAGTGACGCCCTTGCAAAGCCCGTTATTGCCGATATGCAAGTTTTTGTAAAAACAATTGATGGAAATTTGTATGCTTTTGATCTAAGTACAGGTGAGAAGCTGTGGGTTGTGGATCACGGGTCACCGAACTTAATTCTTAAAGCGAGCTCAGCACCGGTTATTATGGATAAGCTGGTTTTAGTGGGCTTCTCTGATGGAAAATTGGATGCGATAGAACGAAAAACAGGGCGAGTAGTTTGGCAGCGAAACATTGCTTATGCCAATGGTGCAAGTGACGTTGAACGACTTATTGACATTGATGCCGATCCTGTTGTTCGTGGTGATCAGATCTACTTGGCCAGCTATCAAGGTTATATCGGCGCGCTGTCAATGAGCAATGGTGAATTTACATGGCGTAACCCTGCATCAATTTATAAAAACTTCGTGATTCACGGTGATAATCTATATTACGTCGATAGCGAAAGCGTAGTGTGGGCACTTAATCGAATCACTGGCCAAGTAAAGTGGAAACAAGAAGCCTTGAAAGCACGTAATTTAACAGATCCTGTATTGATGGGGAATCGGTTATTAGTGGGTGATAGAAGTGGTCTATTGCATGGACTGAGTGCAAATAATGGTGAATTGGTGTCGCGCACTCAGCTCAGCAGCCCTACGTTTGCCGCACCAGTGGTTTCAGGATCAAGTGTTTACGTTTTAACGACAAACGGTCAATTAAGTCGGTTTGTCCTATAGATAGACCCATCAACAATATAAGTGAGTTAAGATAATGGTTCCTGTTATTGCATTAGTTGGACGCCCCAATGTGGGTAAGTCAACGCTATTTAATCGAATTACTCGAACTCAAGACGCGCTTGTTGCAGATTTTCCTGGGTTAACGCGTGATCGACAATATGGTGAAGCCGAATTTGATAAAAAGACATTTATTGTTATCGATACCGGCGGGATAGGGGTTGATGACTTAGCGGTGGACGCTTTAATGTCCAAGCAATCTGCTGTTGCGTTAATTGAATCCGATATTGTTTTCTTTTTAGTGGATGCTCGCGCGGGACTTACCTCTGTTGATCAGACGGTTGCAACGCATTTAAGAAAAACAGGTAAACACGTGTATCTGATTGTCAATAAGACCGATGGCCTAGATGACGACTGTGCACTTGCTGAATTTCAATCACTTGGATTTACTGAAGTTTACGGCATATCAGCCACTCATGGTCATGGGATGCAGGAATTGCTGCAAACGGTTACTGACACGTTTCCTCCTCTTGAGGCCCCTGAAGCTGAAACTAGTGCGATAAAAATCGCATTTGCGGGACGTCCTAACGTCGGTAAGTCTACATTAATTAACCGTATTCTTGGCGAAGATCGTGTCGTCGTTTATGATATGCCAGGAACTACGCGAGATAGCATTTCAATTCCATTTACTCGTGATCGACATCATTATGTATTGATCGACACGGCGGGGGTGCGCCGTCGCTCACGAGTGGATATAGCGATTGAAAAATTTTCAGTGATTAAAACCCTGCAGGCCATTAAAGAATCCCATGTTTGTTTGATGCTGTTGGATGCTCAGGAAGGAATAACCGATCAAGATTTGCATTTAATTGGATTTATTATTGAATCTGGAAAAGCATTAGTGATTGTTATTAATAAATGGGATGGTTTGACAGAAGAACATAAAGAAAGCGTTCGGCAGGAGATCTCTCGTCGACTCTTGTTTGCTGATTTTGCTCAAATTCGATTTATTTCCGCATTACATGGCAGCGGTGTTGGTGGTTTATTCAAAGACATTAATCAAGCGTATGCATCGGCGACTCAGTCTCTCTCAACCCCACAATTAACTCGCTTGCTGCAAGAATTGGTTCTCAAACACGCACCTCCACTGGTTGGTGGGCGTCGGATCAAGTTGCGTTATGCGCACGCGGGTGGGCAAAATCCACCGCTTATTATTATTCATGGTAATCAGGTAGGCTCGTTACCTGAGTCGTATAAACGGTATTTGATGAATGCATTTTCTGATCATTTGAAACTTGTTGGGACACCATTAAAAATGGAATTTAGAGGGGGTGACAATCCATTTCAAGGTAAGAAAAATGTACTGACTGATCGTCAAGTGAAGCAACGCGCGCGCTTAATGAAGCGTGAAAAGCGTCGTGGCAAATAATCTTTCTCATTGACTATTTCATCGGCCCTGGTATGATCAATTTTTTGACAAAGGAGAGATCGTAATGAAGTTAAAATCAATCGCCATGGGTTGCTTGGTTGCTTTATGTTCAAGCGCTTATGCAGTGAATACACATGTTCATCCAGAAGATAAGACAAAAGAGGCGGCCGCTTCTGCAGCTGCTCCTGCAGTACAAGCAAAATACGCAGGTTTTTGTGAAATTGAAATCGTTAATCAAAGCTCTGATGATGTACGCGTAAGCGGTACATTTGATGATGGCGCGCCTTTATACCCGTTTACGGTTTATAGTTACGAAGCACCACATTATATTTCATTGTTTTATTATGGCTACTGTCATTATGGTATGGATCTATACATTGACTCATATTATGGTTACACACTGTATTCAGCTTACACAAGACGAGAATCAACAATCCGTATCGCAGATTACTTAAATGCAAAAGCAAAAGCCGAGTTAGTCCAGCATTAAGGTATATACTCATTTCTGATGGGTATATATTGGGGCGGACGGCTGTTCGCCCCTTCGCATCCCCGCTTAAATCACCTCACTCAATCACAAACTTACAATTTATTGTTTATTAGGGCTATACTCATACAAGTTGATCTTCAAAAAGTTAAACGTCACGCAACGATATGAGGCCTCTATGGAACCGGATCGCTATCAGCAGAGTCATTCGCTCTATATTTTAGGAATGGTCTGTCTATTAATAAGTCTAGGCACATTGTTATTTTTAATATTTATTTTGCCCCATTTATTGCTTGGATGGCATTATAATGTGCCTGAGTTTATATCGTTTTGGCGAGAGTGGATCATCGAAACGTACGGGATGAGTGTCAACTATTCATCATGGATAATTGCTGCGTTTTTTGTGGTCCTTGCTGTTGTGTTTGGGATTGTGGCCTATGTTACATCCACTCGAATAGAAAATGCGATTTATCCCATGAAAACACAAGCGGTTACGGTTCAATCGAAAAAGAAAACAAAAGGCTTAAAGGATTCAACCTACTTTTTTTGGAAAGTGATGGGATTTGTTATACTTGCATATATTGCGACATTTGCATTTCAGTGGTTACTCTCCGTTCCGCCTCTTAAGGAGTTATTATGATTTTTTTCAAAAAATTTAAAATGAAACGGCTGATTAAAAAAATAAAATCTCTGCAAGCTCAACGATTACATAATCAACCCAATGCCGAGGCTTTAAAAAAAGAACAGGCGTTGTACCATCAATTAGCAAAAATCTATCTCGCACTTCAAAATAAAAAAAAATGGGCTTATGCCCGTATCAATGCGCTTGAATGTTATCGAGCTTCAGCAGATATTGAAGATGCAGAGGCTCACTATATCGTTGCAAAAACGTTGATAGACGAAGCCAAGGCGAGAGAGTTAATAAAAAACGAGAGATTTTTATCGAGTCCAAGTAATGAGCGTCAAATGAATCAGCTTTATGAAGAAATCTTTGCTCACTTAAAGACCGCTTCAGAAATGAATCATATTCAGGCTAAGCGATTATATGGCCTTTGTTATATTAAAAATTGGGGTGTTCCTGTCGATCAAGATAAAGGCTTAGGGTATATTATTGAAAGTATCGATCAAGAAAACAGCTGGGATAAAGTTCCCCAAATTTTTGCAGCGTTGGATTTGAATAAACCTGAATTTTTTTCTGCATTAATGCGAAAACGGGGTAAATAAAAATGGTTCTACCGGAACTCTTAAGGTATGAGCCATTTTTTGTCATTCCCGCGAAGTCCGGTAGAGCCATAAAAATGGGGTGTATGGTCGTTATTTTATAAATTTGTAAATTATCAATTTTTTTAGAGAGTATAAACACAATGAGTCATGAAATATTACTAGGCGTAAACATCGACCACGTTGCCACCTTGCGCCAAGCACGTGGCACGCGATATCCTGACCCTGTGCAAGCTGCCATCGAGGCCGAAGCTGCGGGAGCTGATGGAATTACCCTACACTTACGCGAGGATCTACGCCACATTCAAGTACGTGATGTGCGCCTAATTAAAGAAGTATTGCAAACACGAATGAATTTTGAAATGGCCGTGACGAATGCGATGCTCGATTTTGCCGAAGAAATTAAACCGGAGCATACTTGTTTAGTGCCTGAAAAGCGTGAAGAATTAACCACCGAGGGTGGTCTGGACGTTATTCATCATTATGAAACCGTAGCAAATGCGGTGCAACGCTTAAAAGCGATAGGCAGTGAAGTCTCTTTATTTATTGATCCTGACCTGCGTCAAATTGATGCTACGATCGAAATGGGCGCACCGGTTATTGAGTTGCATACCGGGTGCTATGCTGATGCACGTACCGAAGGCGAGCAATTGCGCGAACTGAAACGAATTCAAGAAGCGGCTGAATATGCCGCGAACAAAGGATTGATCGTTAATGCAGGGCATGGGTTGCATTATCATAACGTTCAACCGATTGCGCGTATTCGTGCGCTACATGAGTTAAACATAGGACACGCTATTATAGCGAGAGCGTTATTTTGTGGTTTAGCGACAGCCGTTCAACAAATGCGTCAATTAATGCAGGAAGCGAGACATTATGGCAATCACAGATGAAATTGTTATTCGTTTTACAGGGGACTCTGGTGACGGAGTGCAGTTGGTGGGCGAACAGCTTACTATAACGGCAGCGCTAACCGGTCGAGATGTTCGTACCTTACCTGATTTTCCGGCTGAAATTCGAGCGCCCGCAGGAACAGTTGCTGGCGTTTCTGGATTTCAACTTGCAATGTCGGAGGGGGCAATTTTTACTGCGGGTGAAAGCCTTGATGTTTTGGTTGCAATGAACCCTGCTGCGCTCAAAACGTCATTAGAGTACTTGAGTCAGGGTGGACTGCTCATCGTCAACGAAGACAGTATGCAGCCTAAAGATTGGGAGAAAGCAGGTTGTTCCCCCGATTTACTCAATGACGCGCTTGAACACCACCAAGTCGTTTCTGTGCCACTTATTACCCATACACTTGCGGCGTTAAACGGTTTAGATATTACGCATTCGCAAGCTAAAAAATCCAAAAATTTTTATGTGCTCGGTATGGTGTTATGGTTATTTGATTTACCAACGGAAAATTGCATTACTTTTATTGCGAAAAAATTCAAATCAAAACCCGTTTTTATTGAAGCAAATCGTCGTGCCTTATTGGCTGGTTTTAATTACGCAATGACACTTGAGCTTACACGACAACATTATATGATGGGTAAAGTAAGTCGCGAAAAGGGTGATTATCGGCAGATTACGGGCGTTGAGGCAGTGGCGATGGCCGTTGCTGCAGTCACAACATCAACCGGTGTTCCAATGTTGGTTGCAGGGTATCCGATAACGCCATCGTCGGCAATTTTACAAGCCTGTGCTCAATTAAAAGAATACGGCGTTGATCTATTGCAAGCTGAAGATGAAATTGCAGCAATTTGCAGTTGTATTGGTGCGGCATTTGGTGGTCGGCTTGCCATGTCATGCACATCAGGGCCAGGGCTTGATTTAAAAAGTGAGGGGCTTGGGCTTGCAGTGATTTCTGAGTTGCCATTGGTGCTGATTGATGTGATGCGGGGCGGAGGCTCAACAGGCTTGCCAACAAAAACGGGCCAAAGTGATTTGCAACAAGCGCTGTATGGCCGTCATGGTGAAGCGCCGATGCCAGTGATTGCAGCAAAATCACCAGCCGATTGTTTTGCAACCATTATCGAAGCGTTCAGTATCGCTATTCGCTATATGACGCCAGTGACCGTTTTACTGGATGCGTATCTAGTGACAGCGGCAGAGCCATGGGCTATTCCGAATCTCCAGGATCTGACATTGCCAAAAATTGAGTTTAATCGCTTTCCTAAACCTTACCAGCGTGATGAAAATCATAGTCGAAGTTGGAATATTCCAGGAACTCCGGGATTCATTCATCAAATTGGTGGATTGGAAAAGCAAGGAGATGAAGGGCGGGTCAGTTATGATGCTTCAAATCATCAACAGATGGTGTCACTTCGTGCGAAAAAAATTGCGTCCATTGCGAACGATTACCCTGCATTACAGGTCGAAGGCGACACAACGGCTCGTACTTTGTTAATCGGTTTTGGAAGCACATATGGCAGTTTGCGAACGGCAATTGAGGGGCTGCCAATTGCACTCATACATTTGCGCCATGTTAATCCATTGCCCAATGATTTAGGTCACTTGTTATCGGCGTTTGATAACATCTTCGTTGCTGAGCTCAATTCAGGCCAACTTTGCCAATTGATTCGCGCAAACTATTTAGTGGATGCAAAGTCAATCAGCCAGTGTTCAGGTCAGCCGTTTTCGACGAGTTTCATTGTCAATGCAATTAAGAGCGCCACTCATATGGAGGTTTGTCATGGTTGATGAAATAAAATATACGCGTGACGATTTTACCAATAAAAACGAAGTGCGCTGGTGTCCTGGATGTGGTGATTATGCGATATTAGCCGCTTTTCAACGTCTTTTACCGCAATTAGGTTTGGCTCCTGAGCAACACGTAGTTGTCTCTGGAATAGGGTGCGCGGGGCGTTTTCCGTATTATATGAATACCTATGGCTTTCATACGATTCACGGTCGTGCAACGGCGGTTGCTACCGGATTAAAAGCCATGAGAGATGACTTATGTGTATGGGTTGTAACAGGGGATGGTGATGCGCTGAGTATCGGTGGTAACCATTTGATTCACTGTCTGCGTCGAAATGTGAACGTCAAGATTCTCTTAGTGAATAATCAAGTTTATGGATTAACCAAGGGTCAATTTTCGCCAACATCGCCCAAAGGTCAAGTCACCAAAACATCGCCGGATGGTGTCGCGGTTGAACCAATGAATCCTTTGACGCTCGCCTTGGCAGCAGGCGCAAGTTTTGTAGCGCGAGCGGTTGATAAAGATCCTAATCATTTGATTTCTGTGATTAAAGCGGCATATGAACATCCTGGGTGCGCATTAGTTGAGATATATCAGGATTGTCATATTTTTAATGATGGAGCATTTGATGCGTTTACATTGAAAGCCAACCGTCCAGAAAAAACAATTGCATTAGAAAATGGCAAACCCTTAGTTTATGGTGCTGAAAATCAATGGGCCTTAGCACAACAAGACGAACATTTAGCACGGGTTCCGAGTACTGCTGATGATGTCTTATACCATGACACAAGCAATTTCCTTGCCGCAATGAGACTCGCTACATTGCAATTTCCAGATTTTCCAGTGCCTCTCGGCGTTTATTATCAAAAGCCACGATCTGTATTTCATTTGCAGGCGAAAGTGAATAAAACGGTTGATGATTTGCCAGGATTATTTCGGACAAAAGCAAGTTGGCAGCAGGCTTAACGCAGGGCAGAGTAAATCCTGGGCGAAGAGCGGTTTATTCCGTTCGGGACAGGGCGACCTCATGAAAAAAATCCGCCGTCATTGCGAACGCAGTGAAGCAATCTAGGGTCCCGCGCTTTAAACCCTGGGTTGCTTCACTGCGTTCGCAATGACGAATTTGTGTAAATTTTAAAATAAGCAGATTCATGAGGTAGCCAGCTCTTGCGAATCTTTTTTGAAAAAATGAATTTGCAGTCTTTATTCTATTCGCCTTACCCACATTGTAGCTTAACGCGAAGTATAGCGATCGATTTGCGACATCTACTCAAGCTATACAATCACCAACGTGGTCTATAATAAATCTATGAGATGCATAAACAACAATAACTTTCCTTAAGAGGAGATTGGTGATGTCTGAATTTCAACCGATTACTGCTGATACGAAAGGTCATTTTTATATTAAATTTTCACCTTCAAATACAATATCTTTTTATGGTCAAACTCTGACGGAGTTGGAAGTGTTTAGGCGTCATGGCTGTTTGCCTGACAACGGCGTTTTAGTCAATAAATTAATCAATTCTGTTGGGCATAATCTCTTAAGTCTAGAGAAACGATCACGAGTATTGGTTGCTCGTTCAAGCGTCAGTCAAGCACGTCAAAACGACGAGCGATTTAATCTAGAATTAGAAAAAGAATGTGGGGCAAATACCTCAGGGTTGCTCTCTATTTTGGCGCCTTTGGAACAAGCTAGATTTGGAGATGGTGCAGAAAAAGAAAGGGTAGTAGATAAGGCAAGAGAGCAATTAAATGAACATCATAAGAATAGAATCACTTATCTAAATAGTATAAAAGCCAACAGTACCATAATACAACAATCTAGAATAACTAGATTAATCACGTTATATGAAAAAAATCACAAAGAATTTAGTGAATCACTAGACGCAACTTCTCTAGAGTCTACCGGGATAAACCTACAAACCATTTATCGCGGAGTGATGGATCGATTTTCTGATGAGCAGCGCTTGATTAGCATCTACCAAGGTGTTACAGCAAATCAAAGCGCCACCGAAGCCTATCAAGAGGCATCCTATACTATGGAAGGGCATATATTCAGCCTGGAAAAGCCAAAAAACGAACAGCTTTGGCAGTTCAATACTGATAAAGATAAAGGCGAAATTTTAATTGATACCAGGCGTTATCCCTCAATGAATAAAGCGGCCGCGTTATGGAGTAATGAGCTTATCACCAAGAAAGAAAATGCTAATTTAGCGGACTATCTTGAAAAAATACAAAAAGTTAAAGAGGCTAGTTTAGAACGAAAAAGGCAAGAAAAAGGACAAAGTAAACTTACCACAACGACCGTTTCTTCAGAATCGATCAGAGCGCCAATTAAAAGTCTGGACGAACTCACGAGGTTACTGCTTGATAATAAAGAAAAAAATACCACCGAAAATAAGGAGAGCTCACCAGTTCAAAAAGATCTCGAATTCACCAATAACACAGTCAGGCTTCCCAGAGAACAAGAGCTTACTCTTTATCGTGCAAATGACGTTTTATCTGCCTTCGGGTGTGCACTTGCTGATTTTGGTAAGTATTTTGAAGGCAAAATGGCCGCTACACATCCCGCAATGTCAGGGGCATTTTTCTTACTCAGCTCTGTGACGTTTGGTGCTGCAGGCCTTGCAACTATGCATGTGGCAATGGCCAAAGCGGCAATGAACCACCTTCCTGCTGCATTAAAAGGCGGTGTCGAAGCCATTAGTAAAGAGTGGTTAAATTTAACCTATAGCAATGGAAATATCCTCCACGCCATTATTATGGATATGTTCGCCTTGCCTAAAATGTCTTATTTAACATTCGATACATTAATCAATGGATTTGAGGATAAAGATACGTTGACGAAACTGTGTGAACGACTTGTTCCAGAAAATTTAGAGGGTAAAGAGCGCAGTGAAAAAGTGAAGGACATGATGATTAAAGTTGCTGCTGCATCAGCGATATTAGGATCGGCAGTGGCAATGGGCTTAGGAGCAAGTTATGTTGCAACGCATGGGGCAGGTATTGCAAAAACGTTAGCCAGGGGTGTCAATTTTGTAGTTGATATTCCAACAGAGGCTTTTGCAGCGATACCAGATGCCAGCGGTGTTGGCGCGCACATTGTTGCCATTGCTGCCGCCGTGTTAACCATAAAAAGTGCCGGATTATTGCTCGGTAAAGGAATGCTGCTTGTTAATCATATGGTTGATAAGAACACTCCAGATAATGAGCGTGAAGCATTATTGATTGTCGCCGCATTATACGACGATTCGATTCAAAAAACGCCAGAGGAATTTAAGGCATTTATGTCAGAGCATCCTTTATCTGAAGCCATTCAAGCCAATATATCGCTTGCTTTGGAAAGACATCCTGAAATGAGATCTCAATTGGGGCAAGCCTTTTTTAGAGAAATTGGAGTTCCGGATGTATCACCCTTTAGAAAAGTGCTTAATGCAGGAAGAGCTATAGTGCGTGGATTGGTGAGCAGTGTTATTACTCCGGTAACGGATATCATTAGAATGTTAATTTCCCCATTATCTGCACTCATTGCTAGACTATTTTTGAATCCAGAGAAAAAAAGTTATCTTGGGATACTACGCGATATGGCAAGTCCAGGATTGAAGCGATTGTTGGATTTTGGTGTTGCTCTTGTTAAAGGATCAATAGGAATTGGGGCAGGGGTGAAATTCATCTCTATCGCAACCTACGGATCGATACAGCGTGCCGTTACGGGAATGGTTGATGCAGTAATGGATATTCGCTTAGCCGTTAATGCCGGATTTCCAGCCGGTTTGAGTGTTTTGACAAAACCGTTTTGGGTTGCTGGACGATATGTAACACAAGTCGGAGGCCTTTTAGGATTTCCAGGAAGTTGGTTAGTGGGTGCCGTACGTGGTTTATTGCCAGGAAACTCTGTTGTGCAGTCAGTGAAAGACGCGCATCGTAGTATGTCAGAGGGACGATCTACTGCTGTTGAATATTTTAAAAATAAGTCAAAGGATGTAGATTACTCGCTTGCAAAAGCGCCTGATGCGGACCAAATTACAGCGCGTCGTGATGTGACTTTGAAAGCGGTTCATGATGGATTTGATAAGTTTAAACAAAAAGCAGGAGGTGTCGTTTTTGCTGTCAGGACCTTATTTTTAAGACGTGCTGAAATGAGCGTTCAATCGGCTCACCATGAGAAAAGGACTGATGAATTTACTCCTGAAAGCTCGAGTACTGGAGCTATAAATAAGGTATTGGGTGAGGGTGATGGTTTGGCAAGCCCCGGTACGGACACTCAAGAATCGGTAGTTGGCGATTATGCTCCTACTCAGGAGAATGCTCCTACTCCTACTCCTGCTCCTGCTCCTCCTCCTGAGCCTGATCCTGATCCTGATCCTACTCCTACTCCTACTCCTACTCCTACTCCTTAGCAGAGGGGGGAGGATTAATAATGGGCCCCCTGGTAGGGCTGTCCCATCTAAATGTCGTCTTTGCGAACGCAGTGAAGCAACCCAGGGTTTAAAGCACGGAACCCTGGATTCACTTCGTTCGCAAAGACGACATTTAGATGGGACCTACCCCCCCTGGCTTTCAATATTGCTAAATCCATCGTTAATCGTTTAACATCTAGACTCATCACTCTTTAAAGCAGGATGCCGTGCGTAAACATTTATTTAAAACGCTGGTGCAGGATAATGCACCGTTGCAAATTCTTGGAACAATCAATGCGTACTCGGCGATGCTTGCTGAATCCGCCGGTGCTCAGGCAATTTACCTTTCCGGTGCAGGTGTTGCTAATGCATCTTATGGTTTGCCTGATCTTGGCATGACGAGCCTTGAATGCGTCCTAGAAGATGCTCGACGAGTCACTGAAGCCTCATCGTTGCCTTTATTGGTCGATGTGGATACCGGTTGGGGGCATGCGTTTAATATTGCGCGTACGGTTAAACTCATGGAAAAATCAGGCGTTGCGGCGATTCATATTGAAGATCAACGTGCAGCGAAGCGCTGTGGGCATCGACCCAATAAAGGTATTGTCTCAAAACATGAAATGGGAGATCGAATTAAAGCTGCCGTTGATGCGCGAGTTGACTCGGATTTTGTGATTATGGCAAGAACCGATGCCTTTGCAAACGAGGGAATGAGCGCCGCACTCGAACGATCGGCGTACTATATTGAAATGGGAGCGGATATGATTTTCCCCGACGCACTCACCACCCTTGAGCAATATCGACAATTTAGTCAGACGCTTAGCGTACCCGTGCTTGCCAATATTACCGAATTTGGTTTAACTCCAATGTTTACCCGTGATGAATTAAAACAAGCCGGTGTCGGTTTGATTTTATATCCACTGAGTGCGTTTCGAGCGATGTCGCAAGCGGCCTTGAATGTATATCATACGATTTTACAAAAAGGATCTCAACAGGATCTGCTTGACACCATGCAGACTCGAGATGCATTGTATGATGTTTTAAAATACCGTGAATTTGAACGGACGTTAGATCAATTAATGGAGAATCAAGATGAGTGAACCATCAGCAGGTCTTGCAGGCATTGTTGCAGGAGAATCCGCTATTGCAACCGTTGGTCAAGGCAAGGGATTAAATTATAGAGGCTACTCTATTGATGATTTGGCTGCGCATGCAACGTTTGAAGAAGTTGCTTTTTTACTGCATTATGGCGATCTTCCAACGCGAGCAGAATTATCAGCTTACACTGATAAATTAATCAGTTTGAGACCATTGCCCGAGGCACTCAAAAAAGTGTTAAAAATGATTCCTGCAAACACGCATCCTATGGATGTATTGCGTACGGGCTGCTCTTTCTTGGGAACTATCGAACCTGAAGTTGATTTTTCAATGCAGTATCAAATTGCCGATAGGCTCTTGGCTGTCACACCAGGGATGTTGTGTTATTGGTATGCACACCATCATCAAGGTCGAGAGATTGATGGTGAAAGTAGCTCACACTCTTTAGGTGGACATTTCCTAGAATTGCTTCATGGCAAAGCATCATCAACGTTACATCAAGACATGATGAACGTCTCGTTAATTTTGTATGCAGAACACGAGTTTAATGCCTCAACATTCGCAGCGCGCGTTACCGCAGCGACTTTATCTGACTTTTATTCGGCGATTACATCGGCTATTGGCACATTACGTGGACCATTACATGGTGGTGCAAACGAAGCAGCTATGGCGTTGATCGAGCAATTTGCGACGCCAGAAGAAGCTGAGCGTGAGCTGCTCAAGATGTTAGCTGCAAAGGCGAAAATTATGGGATTTGGACATCGTGTTTATACGACGTCTGATCCTCGATCGGATGTAATTAAAGTCTGGTCAAAACAATTAGGAGAAGCTTCCTCAAGCGGGTTGGCGCTGTATCATGTGTCTGAGCGTATTGAAGCGCTGATGTGGCGTGAAAAAAAATTATTCCCGAATCTTGATTTTTACAGTGCGTCTGCATATCACTATGCTGGAATTCCAACGTCGCTCTTCACGCCGATTTTTGTCATGTCGCGACTTACCGGATGGTCTGCGCATATTATTGAGCAACGTGCTGATAATCGATTGATTCGTCCTATGTCCCGTTATACTGGCCCTGAGCCACGATCGTTTGTTTCTATTGATGAGAGATAACATTCTGAATGATGCCAATATATACTTCGATTCGGTAGAGGGGACNNGTCCCCTCTACCGAATCGAAGTATAACCCTGAGGAATATATGCAACACTGCGTTGAAACGAATATAAAACCAAACTATGACACCGTGATGAATGATATCGCTGATTACGTGTTAAATACGACGATTGATAGCGAAGAAGCCTACAACACGGCACGTTTATGCTTAATGGATACACTGGGTTGTGGGTTACTCGCACTTAATTTTCCACAGTGTGTGAAACTCATGGGGCCGATTGTACCTGGAGCGGTTCTTCCCGGAGGTGCGCGCGTTCCAGGCACCGATTATGAACTGGATCCGGTTCATGCCGCCTTTAATATTGGCACCATGATTCGATGGCTTGATTTCAATGACACTTGGCTTGCTGCCGAGTGGGGGCATCCGTCGGATAACTTAGGCGCGATACTTGCTATTGCTGACTATCTGAGTCGACAAGGCAAAGCTCATTTTACGATGCGTGATGTATTAACCTCGATGATTAAAGCGCATGAAATTCAAGGGTGTTTGGCACTTGAAAATAGCTTCAACCGAGTCGGATTAGATCACGTATTGTTGGTTAAAGTTGCCAGTGCTGCAGTAGTTGCGCAAATGATGGGAGGAGATAAAGACACCATTCTTCGCACCTTGTCTCATGTATTTGTGGATGGGCAAAGTTTACGAACCTATCGACACGCACCCAATGCCGGTTCACGAAAATCATGGGCTGCAGGTGATGCAACATCACGGGCTGTGCGTCTTGCATTGATTGCAGCTACGGGGGAAATGGGATATCCCAGTGCATTAACCGCACCGGTCTGGGGATTTTATGACGTATTATTTAATGGTAAACCGTTTAAGTTTCAGCGTCCATATGGCAGCTACGTCATGGAGGAAGTGTTATTTAAACTATCCTATCCTGCGGAGTTTCATGCTCAAACGGCTGTTGAGTGCGCCGTTAAATTGCATCCATTACTTCAATCTCGTTTTAATGATCTCGCAAAAATCGAATTAGTAACGCATGAGTCTGCAATTCGTATCATCAGCAAAGAGGGCGAATTGCATAACCCCGCCGATCGCGATCATTGTTTACAATACATGGTTGCGATTGGATTATTGCACGGTGATTTACGCGCGGAGCATTATGAGGATGAAGCCGCCCAAGATGCTCGTATTGATCAATTGCGATCTAAAATGCACGTGTCAGAAAATCCAGATTTTTCTCGCGATTACCTTGATCCGAATAAACGATCCATTGCCAATAGTATAAAACTTGTTTTTAATGATGGCACTGAGAGTGAATGGGTCACTGTTGAGTATCCCATAGGCCATCAACGACGTCGCAAAGAAGGGCAACCTGTATTGCTATCAAAATTCAAACATAATGTAAGCACTCGATTTCCTTCAGAAAAAGTTGAGGCGATCACCCGCATGATGATGGATCATGAGCAGCTTTTAGCTATGCCTGTGGTTGAGTTTATGGCACAATTTTAGCAGGGGTGAAACTCGTTTATACGATTCCGCAGTTTTTAGTGTAACTCCAGATCCCTTCGGGCTGAGGAGGCGCATACACAAGTGCGTGGTTGTAAATACGTACACTGATGCGCGGTCTCGAAGCCTTGGCACAGTTCCCCAGGCTTCGAGACCGCGCGCAGCACGATGTGATACGCCCCAAGTACGGTGTTTGCGCCTCCTCAGCCGGAACGGATCATGCAAAAACTCTATAGTTTATAAATGCGCGGTTAATTGTGGACTATCAGCAGACCGTGGTGCAGGATTTGATTTGCTTTTAGAAAAAAGTGACATATTTGTACTCTGTAAGTTAAATTCAATGAGTACCTTACTGATCACTTTATGTAATTTGGGTAAGTCTTGTAGTTTTATATGGGGGCTTTTTTCCAAACATTCTTGTCGGTGCTGATTTGTATCTTGTTCTGAGTTAAACAATCCATTACTTTCATTGTCTATGGCTTGAGACACTGCTGATTGAATCTCTTTCCAGATTGGCTGCACGCTGTTTGATCGTTTAACTTCATAAAGAATTTTTTTTAAGTTGGTGTGTTCCGGATCATTTTCTGCATGATACGCTTGAGTGATATAGTTTAGTGCGACCAGATCGATAATGCGATATAACACTTTATCCAAAAGATCGATGACCGTTTGTTCAAATGCAATAAAGGTGTGTTCTAGTTCGTTGTATAGATAGACTTCGCCTGTTTCAAATTCATAGTACCAACCATGTATCCGCAAATTACCTTCAGCCATTTTTCTTTTAACGGCTGGATGTGTTCTTAAATGTTCCATTTGCAAGAGAATATTTTCTTGCGCTAATTGGCGTAAGTTGATCTGTTGATTATTTTGCGGTGATTCGGATTTCTTTTGCAGCCTATCCAATGCAGTTTTTGAGTGGGTTAACCAAGCATTGACTTGAGGAAGGGCTTTATCAAGATCAGATGCCAGCAGGCCTTTCATAGCACCACAATCTGAATGTCCACAAATAACAATATCTTGAATATTCAACTGCACCAAAGCAAACTCTATGGTAGCGGCTTCGCCTGAGGGAGTCGATGAAATAGGAGCAATAATATTACCTGCGTTGCGTAATACAAATAGCTCTCCCAGTTCTGCGTGTGTAAAAAGGTGGGGGTCAATTCGTGAGTCTGAACAAGTGACAAATAAGACATCAGGAGCTTGTCCTTGACTCAATGCTTTAAATATATTTTGTTTTTCTTGATAGGAGTGTTTTTTAAAATGTCGAATCCCAATCAGTAATTTTTGTAATTTGAGCAGCATAATTGATTCCTAATGAATTGTGAAATTCAATATAATCGTAATTGCTTAACGAATTCTTAAGTTGACTGCTCGCCATTTAGCTTACGCAATAAAGCCAGTTTTTCAGCAATTTTAATTTCTAAACCACGCTGAACGGGTTGATACCAGTGTGGTTCTGCCATGTCATTTGGAAAATAATGTTCGCCAGCTGCGAATCCCTGTGGTTCATCATGCGCATATCGGTAATCTTTTCCATGCCCCAATTGTTTCATCAGTTGAGTAGGGGCGTTACGTAAATGCACAGGAACATCGCGTGATTTATCTTGTTTCACAAAAGCAGCGGCTTGATTGTATGCTTTATATCCGGCATTACTCTTTGGAGCAATTGACAAATAAATAACGGCTTGCGCTAACGCTAACTCTCCTTCGGGAGATCCCAGTCGATCGTACGTTTGAGCCGCATCATTGACGATCTGCATTGCTCGTGGGTCAGCAAGGCCAATATCTTCCCAGGCCATTCTAATAATACGCCTGACAAGATAAGTCGGATTGGCACCACCATCTAACATTCGGCATAACCAATAGAGTGCTGCATCAGGGTTTGAACCACGCACTGATTTATGCAGTGCGGATATTTGGTCATAAAAACAGTCCCCAGATTTATCAAAGCGACGTGTATTGATTGTTAATATTGATTGAAGTAATTCAACAGAAATATCGTCTATCCCTTGGGTGGTGACAATAACATTGATTTGTTCTAGGACGTTTAATAAGCGTCGTCCATCCCCATCAGCATAATCAATCAGCACGTTAGCGGCATCTTCATTAAACTGAAGATGTGTTAATTTCTTTTGTTGTGCACGTTGTAGCAACTGCCGCAGGTCGTCATGGTTGAGTAACTGTAAAACATACACATGAGTACGAGATAAGAGCGCTTTATTGATTTCAAACGATGGGTTTTCGGTTGTTGCGCCGATAAGAGTGACTAATCCTGATTCCGTATAAGGCAATAGAGCATCTTGTTGTGCTTTATTAAAGCGATGAATTTCATCGATGAATAATATTGTCTTTAATTGCAATAATTGATTTTTTTCAGCACTGTCCATAGCCGATCGAATCTCTTTAACACCCGCAAAGACAGCGGATAATGAAATAAATTCGTAGTTTAATGACTGAGCAGCCAACCGCGCAATACTTGTTTTCCCTACACCGGGTGGACCCCATAAAATCATGGAATGCAATTGACCTGAATCCAATGCAATGTTTAACGGTTTTCCTGGTCCTAGCAAATGTTGTTGTCCGATGACTTCTAATAAACTATTGGGTCTTAATAACTCAGCGAGCGGACTTGTATTGTCTCGGGTATTCATTGTAAATTGCCTAATCTAAAAACACATTTTAGCTAGGGGAGGCTAAAAGATCAATCGGCCTCCCGACCCCACACAGGGCCTACGCATGAAAAATTTCTTGACTCCTACGTTCCGCGGTTTATCCGCGGAATCCAGCGATCTTGCCCAAGCATGGATCCCGCGGATAAACCGCGGGACGTAGAGATAAAGGGCATTTTAATACAATAATGTTCAAATTTGATTTTTATGCGTAGGCCCTGACACGTCGATGTAAAAATAATTTGCATCATGTGTTTTATACAATAAAAAAAGAATACAAATCACAAAAAATATCTGAGGCTTTATCCCGTGCAGAAAACCATTTTTCAAAGACTGGTCGAATACCGTCTGAAACAGAGTTTCTTGACTATCGTGAAGGTGACGAACTCAGTATTAAGCAATCAATATTAATCGCCTATGGGTGAAGCGAGATGTCACTCGATCACTACGGATGTTTAATGAGTCTTCGGAGAGTAACGCAATTGATCCCAAAGCAGGAGATTCCGTAAAGCCGACGGTAAAACAACGTTCTCTTGGGCGATTATTTGATCATTCAAGCATGTTAAATCGCACATTAATGCTTTATGAGCTATAATTGGTTTAAATGATTTTTTGGTTCACTAGAGGAGTGAGTCTATGCCTATATTATCAGATGACAAACGAGCGGCATTGGTTGATACCGGGAAACAGGTTTATTTACAGTATCTCTTGTTGAATATGGTCACGAATCCTTATTATGCGGCTCGTGATAAGTCATTTACAATCAACGGTGTTCAACAAACGCTTGAGTCTTACATCGGATCACTCCTTGATAAACTTCCTGATGGCGTTGAGACGACAGTGGTGATAATGACGATGGGCGATACGAAGTATACCCTTTCATTAGAAAAACGAGCGAATGATGAATGGAGCGTGACGATTGGCGGTGATAAGGCTGCCAGCCCAGTTGGGTTTAAACCGGTCAGTGATTATAAAGGGGCTGATTTGATCGCACTGAGCCAACAATGTCCATTAACCGTGAGTCGAGATAAAAATAAATACTCTTTCGCCTCAACAAGTACCATTCAAGGCCGTTTGATTACTATCGGTGGGAAAAATAAAATTTCATTGTATCAATTGCATATTAATAATCTTTACAACATGCTGCAGCAAATGCAGGATAACCATGTTGATCCTCACATGCTCATTGCAATGGCCACTGGATCTGGAAAATCCTTTACTCAAGCGTTGTGGTACCTGATTTTAAATTTGGTCAATATTCCTTGTATATTTTCTGCCCCCCAAGACTCCTTGGTTCAACAGTTAGCCAATGATTTTAAACGTTTATTACCCGATGAAATAGTTGGAGATTGTTCCATTGATACGCCTGAAACCAAGGATTTATCGAAATGGATGCTAGCAACTCATCAACGGGTATTAACCCATTATTGGCCCTTATTGGATAATGCGAAGGCAGATGGGAATGAACGATTTCTGTGTTTTGACGAGCAGCATGATGCAGCAAAGGAAGAGTTGTATAAAAAACGTATGGCAATACTTGCCAAACGTTATCCGGTCATGTTTTTGAGCGCGACACCGACGAAGGATGCGTATGCCATCTGCGGTGGTCGATCGGTTGCAACGTTGTCACGTCAGGAAAAAGAGGCCATGGGGATCGCAAAGGCCGCAGTATCCCATGAATTACATGCCGAAAAACTAGTCAGTCAAAAAAGTAAAAAACATGCCAAAATCAATGTGTTTCAACGGATGATTTTGGCGTTTGTCAATGCATTGGAATATGAGCGAATTAGTCCAGCCCATGAATACGTTGATAAATGCGAGTTGGCCATTGCCTTTCGTAACAAAGACGATGCGTATTATCGAGAGCCTACAGCGGGTGCTTCAGAAGAGGATATTCGGGCGTTTATTCGCTGGAATATTCATTGCCCAATTGGTGATAAGGCACTCGTGTTGATGAGTCAACACGATACGGTGATCAATTATGGACTACTCAGCAATGGAGAAAGATATGATCCGTATCGACAAGGCAATCGTGTTCCACGAGAAAATGTATATCGTTTTTTTCAATTACCCAATGTTGATGATGACCTTTTGAAGGATAAGTATGAGCAAGCAAAATTAGCCATGCGTCAGCAAAATATATTGACCCATTTGCAAGCTAATTTTCCAGATAAAAATGAAGACCAATTAAAAGAAATTATAAATAAACAGGTTGATTTTTCAAGGGAGGATGAATATTTAAAACATCGAGTGTTGCATGGTTTGATTGAAAATACGTTAATGTATTTGACTGGATATGACAGTCAGCGATTGGATCAGGAGCGGTTTCATAATCCAGAACCATTAATGGCGCTTGTTCTGAGGAAGATCAGTGATTTGGGTGATGAAGAAACGCCCTGGGCGATTTCAACTAATGAAATAGAGGCCTGGTTGATAAAAGAAGGGATTCCATCCGGTGTAAGAGCAGAGTTAATACCCTGTATGCGAGAGATTATCATCCAAATGAGACTTAACAAGAATATAAGAAAAGAAGCGAATAGACGATTAATTGATAATTGGTCTTTAGATCATCAACTTCATTTAGATTATATATGTTCACATTATGCGCAAAGTTATTTTCAACGATACAAAACGGTTTTTTTAGTCAATGGGTTAGAACAATCTCCTTCTGCTATCCCATCGAATCGTCCTTTTTATAAACTTTATGAAACAGAAGAATCGCTTGATTCAGACGAGGTAAGGGCCAATCCAAAGCTTCGACATCAATACAGCACACTTGAGGCGCTTGATGATACGACGTCTCAGCGTACCTATCTTCCTCAACATTTCCCCCAACATGTTCAAGATGAATATTCGGCACAAACAATCGATAATCTCTTTCGCCACGGCTTGATTGGTTCATATGTGACGAGTGAGCGTGTGACCGGGTTTAATGATCCCGATTTACATCATGTAGCGTTGGTGATGGACTCATACGAAGATCGATTAAATGAACCGGCACAAATTATTCAAGGATCGGGACGTAATCGCGGATTAAATCCTATTAAACAGCCGTTTTTTTTCCTTGCCACGGATAACTCGGCAGTGAGCCTTTCCCCCAGCGTTTTAGATAAAAAAGATTATTATTCCGATTTCTTTTCAGCAACGGACGCTTATCGAAAAAAAATGGCGGGTAATATTGGTAAAAACATAATGATGTCTATTAAATTTTGGATAGAAAATAACGCTTCTGCAACAGGTGAATTGGATACCTCGGCATTGAATGCAGAAATTCAACGCTTAGTGTTAGACGAGCTTGAACGGGTTTATAATAACAATGATCATGATTTTGAGCGTACTAAAATCATTTTTTCTACGGTATTGGAAGATGTATATAAGTCATTGTATGTTCAGTGTGAGATGTTTAAGTCCAGTTATAGTATGCCGATGGCGGCAAAAATTATTGGGCACATCTTAAATTTTATTATGAGTCTTTATTACCAGTTGGTCACAGCGAAATCATATTATCAATTTGTGAAAGCAGCAAAACGCATTGAGCCGCGTGATGATGAAACCCAAAATGCCGCGTTATATGGTCATATCGTCAAAAACTATGATTATAAACAATTGATTAAAGCAGGAATTCCTGCAAAACGGTTTAAAATCCTCGTTGATCAAGTGAAAAAGAAGGCGATTGATACGTTAAAAACCAAGGTACTACAACAACCGATGGATTATTTAAAACCAGACTACATTCAATCGGTTGATGCATTGGTTAAAGAAAAACTTGCGCCATCATTGTTGCGTTTTATGGGCACGACCGAACAGCAAATTCAGTTGCAAACGCTTATCAATCAACAAGCGCACTGGATTGAGCAAGTCATTCCGCTGTATGAGCAATTAAAGGATGGTAACCCAGATACTGTTGCGACTACCTTTTTTGAAATGATCAAAACAAATCCTGAGATAGACACATATCTAAAAAATGAGGAAATTACTCTAGATATGAAACGGATGGAGAGCGTTAAAAAGGATCTTGAGCAGACTGGTGTACAGATATTTTTCAGCCCGGGAGCTAATACTCTTTCTCAAGACCTGATTAATCAGTTCACGGCTCATTTTCAAAAATTGCTATATCCGAACGACGCTGAGTTTTTTGCAAAGCATGCGCATGAGATTACACCAAAATCTATCAAGACGTTCTTGCAAAATGGCTTGCCAACAATGAATTCGGATTTAAACGCGATGGTTAAATTAGTCAAACAATTGCTGCCGCCGAAAACAGTAAAGGCTGCTAATGATGGGAATTTTTTGCATGAAGAATCCTATTTGAATCATGCGATTGCTCTCCCTGAAACGGATCTTGCGAAAATTGTAAACCCGGATGCTGTGCGTCATTATTTGGCTGATAGTTTTTCGACGTATTTTAAATCACCTTTTTTGAGGAAGTTTATGGAGACGACCTTGAAGCCGCTCAGTGATGATCAATTAACTCGAGTTTTGGATGCAGTCTATCCGGAAGAAAAAGTTAAAGCAAATGCTGGTGATTTCACCATTAATGGTGAAAAAATGGCATTATTGCGATCGTTTACGCATGATTTGAAACAACTATCAGTTCAGGACTTATTTAAAAAATACGCAGTATTTGATCAGGCAGATGAGGCCTCTCTTAACAGAACCTCGTTGGTTCAAATGTTTAATTGGATAAACAAAATCTTTACTGAAATACTGCATTGCCAATGTTATTATCATGAGATGGGTGAAAAGGGTGAAGTGCTTTATAATGAAGAGAATATACGTCCTAAGTTAAAAGGCGAATCGGACCATGAAATATGGGAAATGAAAAGTAATGCTAATGGATCCTCTCCGACAGGTCGTGTGGTAGGAGCTATCGCAAAAAAAACAAAATTTATTACTGCTGCTCGCCAGTCCCTGGATCAGTTAAGTCAAGTCGAGGAATTATCGACACGGCATACCGCAACTTGGTTGAAAGAGGTTGCGGAACATTCAGTTCGTGAGATGATGCCATTTTTTAAAAATAAAGATCCAAAGAAATCAAAAAATAAGAAGACCACAGCACAAACAGAACTATCGGATAAAGCTACAACAATAGGTGAAGCTGTCAAAAAATCTGCATCAATGTCAGATAAAACCGTAAAGGACCCGCAAACAAAGTATCGGAGTGCGGTTGATGAATTGCGTGAGTCATTAATGCCTAAAAACGATTCAACTTTTCCTAAACAGAACTAAATTTAAGTTTTAGGAGATATACCCATTGGAAAAGCATAACTCGCCTCGCAATAAACAAATCCATTGGATTGAGGATGATGCCATTCATCACGATCTTATGAATCTGAAACATCGTGTTTATGATGTGTTTGGATTTGAGTGTTCTCAACCCGTAATGGAACCAGAAAGTTCTGAATATGCGGCCTATACTTTTAATGTGAACGGTTTTTCAGTTCGATTTCGTGATGCGAAGATTACTCCCACCAAGATCGGGCAATTTGTTACTATGTGGAAACGCCTTGGCAATGGGCCTATTCAACCTTATGATTTTTCAGATGCAGTCGATTTTTTTATCATTAATACTCGCAAGGATGATCGCGTCGGGCAATTTATATTTCCAAAGTCTGTTTTAGTTCAGCGGGATGTCTTTTCCATGAATGGTCTAGGTGGTAAAAGGGCTATACGTGTGTATCCTCCCTGGGATGTCACAATCAATAGTCAGGCTAAAAAAACTCAAAAATGGCAACTTGAGTTTTTTTTAGAAATACCTAAACATGGCGAAATAGACATTGATCGTGCCAAAATGCTTTATCAAGAAATTTAACCGGGAGAAACATGTGCCCGGTCATCACAGCAGTTCTACTATGTGTTTTTTGATTTGATACATGCTCAGCCTGCGCGTGGAAGACAATTATAGTGAGTGCTCTGCAGGGCTACCTCATAAAAAAAATCCGTCGTCTTTGCGAACGCAGTGAAGCAATCTAGGGTTCCGTGCTTTAAACCCTAGATTGCTTCACTGCGTTCGCAAAGACGACATTTAGATGGGGCTGCCCTATTGAGAACTGCTGCTTATCTTGCATTTCTAGGATTATTCTTTTTTAGTGTTGAATGCTCATTTTTTTCTTCTTTTGAGGAGGTGTCTCCTAGCGCGCTCCGAAGGCTTGATGCGAAATTTTTAAAGCGTTGTTGAATACCCATTGTTTGGGAGATATTTGGGGTCGGCTTTGAGATTCTTTCATGGATCGACGTCTGTGTATAGCTACTGTAGATACGAGGCTTTATTCGTTCAAATAAGTCTTTACTTACACATGTTGCCATTTTTTGGATAGTATATTTGATGGTTTGGTTTAAATTTAATTTTAACGATTCTATTTTTTCTTCCGATGGCTGGAGTGTTTCTCCATCAAGGTCTTGTATAATGTTATAAAGGGCTTTTTCATATTGAGATAAATTGTCTATCAGTTCATTCTTAGCGTTCTCGAGCGGTTGGATTTTAAGGCCAGATCCTCGTTTGTTCTCTTGTTGAATTCTCTCGATATTTTCTTGCATGTGCTGTATAAATATAATGGAATCTTCATAATCCGTTGTTTCACTAAGGATCTTCTGATAGTGAATCAGATAACCTGACTCAAACTCCAAATCAATCACTTTATCAAAAATTTCATCAAGTCTATTGGGGAGCGTGTTTTCTTGGCTTTCATCAAATACGCGCTGAAGGTTATCTAGCCATTGAATGTGGTTATAGTCAACGACCTTATGGTGAGGAGGCATTTCATTCGTTAAATATATTTCCCATGCTATAAAATTTGACTCAAAGTCTTGGTGTAATTTTTCAATTGTTTGTAATTGCTGTCTAAATTGAGCAAGTGGCTCATTGGGCGTTTCTTGTCCTATTAAAAACTCTCCTTCAAAGGGGCTCTCAAGGTCCCAAATTTCTGAATAACATTTTTTTTGTAAGTCTTGAAATCGTTGATTAAGTTGTATTCTTTGGGTAGTGAGTGCATCGCGAATAGCATAACTGCTTTCTATGATGAGTTCGTTTGTATTATGCATGATAACGGCTTCATTGGTTAATTTTTTATCCTGTAGCAAGGTTGTTAGTGCTTCAACCTGAACACGAAGTTGCTTTTGTATTTCAAGAGCATCTGTTTTTAAGATTAAAAGTTTATTCTCGAGTAAATCATTCTGGCCATAGATCGCCTGTAATTTTTTTAACGCTTGAATTGCTCTGCCTATTTTATTTTGAGAAATGGACAAATCGGGTTGATTCAACGTTGATTCAATCGGTGTTATTAAGAAAGAACCGGAGTCTCGAAGAGAATCATCTAGGAAACTGGAGCTGGCGGAAGACGTATTGTTACTATTACTAAGCCCTGCAGAATCCTCGTCTGAAAAAGAATAAAGTGAATTTCTATCGAATGGTAATAATGTTGTGGTGATTGTTTTAGATGGAATGGATATTGTTTCAGAAACGTCGGATTCGCTTTTATATTGATAAGCATTCATGCGATGCGCCATCTTTTCTTTTTCATAAATTGCTGTTTTTGCTTCATCATGAACCGCTTGTAGACGGGGCTAAGAACCCGCT